>DATMNI010000190.1:0-30072 GCA_035570275.1 Candidatus Acidiferrales bacterium
CACAATCGGCCGAAGCCATCCCATGGCGGCCGGCGCCTGTAGCCGTCCCGACACAAGCAAGCGGACCGGCCGGGAGACAGAAATGCGGGTCTTGAGCCTGTCGAGGGTCCGCTGCCATTCGGCAGAAACGGGACGCACCATTGTGGACCGAAGACGTTCGGCGAGTATCCAGCCACCAAGCAGGCGCAGCGAGAAGGCAGTCGCGCCGGTAAACCAGAACGCTACCACCCAGGACAGAAACGCCCCAGGCATGGCGCGACTTGCATCAATCGGAAGCGATAGAGACATGGATCTGGCGGGCCCGGGAACGGCGGACATGGGCGCCGTGAAGGTGACGGCGACGGATTCCGGCGACGGCCCGCGCCGCAGAATCCAGGTCACCCCTGGGGCGATGGCCATCGCCGTAAGTGCCGCACAAGCGAGAAAATAGCGACCGTTCGAGCCTAAGGTTCGTGCGCTCCACTTTCGTGCGGCGGCATAAATGGTGACGATGATCGCGCCCTGCCAAAGAAAGTGGAGTAGCGTCATCCCCAGGCGCTCAACCCACGGCTGCGTCGCGAGGACCTGAATTGCGTTCATTTGGCCCTCCTCTTTTTCCCGTCCAGTTCGTCGAGCATCCGGCGAATCTCCGCCCGGTCCTGGGAAGTGGTAGGCTGAGCGCCGAGTGCGCTCATGATCAGTCCTTTGGGCGAACCTCCAAAGACCCGCCTCAGAAGATCTCCAGCAATCCGGGTTTGCATCTGGTTCTTGGCTGCCGCGGGTTCATAGACGTGCGATCGAAAGCGTTCGCTGCGGACCAAAAGGCCCTTATCGGTCATCAGCCGCATCTGTGTGAGCGTGGTGTTGTAGCCGCAGTCTTTCTCCAGGGCGTCATGTACCTCTCGAACGGTGGCCGGGCCCAGACGCCAGAGGACAGCCAGAATATCGGCTTCCGCGGCAGTGGGCATCGGAGGATCGGGGTTAGAACTATCGGAACGTGAAGGCATCTGGAAAAAGGTACCACTATAAAAATCTTACGTCAACTATAAAAATCTTAGTTCCCGGATCGTCACCCAAAATGGCCAAATGCGACGTGCTGGGGACGTATCTGGCCGATTTCCTGGTGCTTCACACGGACAGCCTGCTCTGCTCCCTGTGGGCTACAGTTCGCAACGAGAGCGCGTGTAAGGGGCGTCAAACAGACTACCGCCAGGTGGGCAAGCTCCAGCTTGTTTCTGTGGCGGCCGGGATAACCGCCTCATCGCTCACGCGAACAGATCCTTGGGGTCGATCTTCACTTTCTTCTGCGCCAGCGGGGCGTTCAGAAACTCCAGGAACGGCCGCAGGGCGCGGAATCGCTTCACGATCTCCGCATAGAGCTCGGGCCCGGTCGCAAGATCAGGCTCCAGTTCGACGTACAAGAGGAACTGCTTGAAGCGGAGCAGGTCCGCCGCCGGATGGACGGGGTCGAAGCCCTTGGGGACCCGTGAGAGTTGCTCGCCCCGCACTTCGCCGAACAACTGCTTCACGGCGCGGGCCTGCGCGATGCGGCGGAAGTCCTGGTAGTGCCCGCCCACGTGAGTGCGGATGGCCAACAGCGTTCCTGGCGCCGGCATCCAGATCCCGCCGCCGATGGCGACCTCTTTGTGTGACACGGCAAAGTAGTAACCCGCGCCCTCGGGCGTGCCCCGGCGTGGAAAACTGGCGGCGATGTGGTCCTTGTACGGCGTCTTGTCCTTGCTGAACCGAGTGTCGCGATAGATGCGGAAGATGGCTTTGTCCGGATCGGCGACGTATTCCGGGGCGAAGCCGGCCATGGCGGCGTTGACTGCTTCCACCAGTTGCCGCATGGGCTGCTTTACCTGGGCTTCGAAGATCGGCTTACGCGGCTGGAACCATTCACGCTTGTTGTGGCGTGCCAGGCTGCGCAGGAATTGAAGGCCTTCTGGCGGAAAGCCCGGAAATACGGTTCGCATTAATGCGGATCGCATGAAAATGCCTCCCTTTATAATTGAGGTGATGCCAAGCGCGGAAGAGACGCATGCGCGCCTTACCGAGATTCCTAATTTAACCGTTTCCCGCGACACTCCGCTATCCCTGCACACGCGATTCGGCATCGGGGGGCCTGCCGATCTGTACGCCGAGACCGCCAGCGCCGAGGCTTTCATCGCCGCGCTCGCGGCAGCGCACGCCAGCGGCATTCCGACCATGGTGATCGGGGGCGGCACCAACCTCATCGTTGCCGACCAGGGCTTCCGCGGCATCGTGCTGCGCTACCGCGCGGATAGCCTGTTCGCCGCCAACCGCCGCGTGATCGCCGACGCCGGCGCGGTGTTACAGGACCTGGTGGATTACACCGTGGAGCGCGGCCTGAAGGGCCTCGAAACGCTGGCCGGCATTCCGGGTTCGGTGGGCGCGGCGGTCTATGGGAACGCCGGGGCCTACGGCCATTCCATCTCCGAACGCGTGGTCAGCGTCCGGTTCTATGACGGCAGCGCGGTCCGCGTGTTCAACAACGAGGAGTGCGAGTTTCAATACCGGGAGAGCGTTTTCAAGCAGCATAAGGACTGGATCATTTTCTCTACCCAACTGCTGCTGGAACCGGCCGACGCGGAGACGCTGCGCCAGACCTCCGGCGATATCGTCAAGGTTCGCAGCGAAAAGTTTCCGGTCACGATGAAGTGCGCGGGCAGCATCTTCAAGAACCTGTTGCTGAAGGAACTGCCGGCTGAGGTGGCGGCCCAGGTGCCGCCCTCGGCGGTTCGCGAAGGCAAAGTGCCGGCGGCGTGGTTTCTGGAGCAGGTGGGCGCGAAAGGCGCGCAGCGCGGCGACATCCACGTGGCCACCTATCATGCCAACCTGATCTACAACGCCGGGGCGGGGACGGCCGCCGAGCTTTGCGGGTTGATCGGCGAATTGAAGTCGCGGGTGAGCGGCAGGTTCGGTATCGAACTGGAAGAAGAGGTGCAGTACGTGGGCTAGGTTTCGAGGTGGGACAGGCCAGCGGTTTTGGTGGCCTGTTGATCGGTTCTGGCGGCCGATCGGCTGGATGTTTACCGCCTGGATGATTGGGGCGCCGCTGCTTCCGGCCGCGGACCTACACGACGCCGTGGAGGCGGGCGACCTGGAGGCGGTGCGGCAGGAAATCGCGCGTGGGGCCGACGTCAATCAAATCGGCCGGTTGGGCGCCACGCCGCTGCACGATGCCGCTTGGAACGGCAACCTGGCAATCGCGGCTTACCTGATTGAGCACGGCGCCAACGTGAAGGCGCGTCATGCGGAAGGCGGGTCGCAGCCCATCGCCTACGCGGTCATCAAGAACGACCGCGCGATGGTGGAGTTGCTGTTGGCCCACGGCGCCGCCGCGAAGGCCGCCGATAACTCCGGCGCCACCCTGCTGCACCTGGCCGCGGACCGCGGCTACCGTCAACTGGTGGACCTGCTGATCGAAAAGGGCGCCGAGGTGAACGCCCGCGACCATGCCGGTTCCGCGGCGCTGGATGAGGCTGCCCTGCACGGGCAACGGGAAATCGCCGATGCCCTGGTGGCGCACGGTGCGCGGGTGGACGAGGAGAACCCCGAGACGGGAGCCACGCCGCTCAGCGAAGCCGCGTCCAAAGGCCATCGCGAGGTGGTGGCGCTGTTGCTGGCCAAGGGCGCCGACCGACAGCGGCGCGACCGCAGCGGAGCCACTCCACTTGAGAACGCGGCCCGCGGCCAACACACGGACGTAGTCGGACTGCTGGCGACGCCCGGTGGCGATTCCACCGGCGCCGATTCCACCGGCGCCCTGCTGCACGAAGCCGCCCTAAAGGGTCAGACCGATATTGCCGATCTATTGATTTCGAAGGGCGCGAATGTCAACGCCCGGGACCAGTCCGGCGCTACGCCTCTCCACCAGGCGGCGTTGAAGGGCAATCTGGCGTTTGCCGCCATGCTGTTGAAGCACGGGGCGGAAGTGGATGCCCGCGACAACGGTGGGGTAACGCCCGTCGCCGTGGCCGCGCTGAGCGGTTTTCGCGATCTGGTGGCGTTGCTGCTCGACCATGGCGCCGGCCGCGAGGCGCGCGATGAAGAATCCGGAGCTACGCCGCTCTACCATGCGGCCTCATGGGGGAGGACGGCAGTAGTCGAACTGCTGATCGATCGCGGCGCCGACGTGAATGCCAGGAACAAGGCCGGCATCACACCGCTGCAGGCTGCGCTGGCGAATGGATTCGCAGACGCGGCCAGGGTTTTGAGAGAGCACGGCGCGAAATAGGTTGTGGGGCAGGTTGTTAACCTGCGGCGGATTGTTAATCCGCCTGCCGGGATTGATAATCCGCCTGCCCGCAATTGTTAATTAATCCGCGTCGCGATTGTTAGTCCGCCCGCGCTGGCGAGGTCGCCCTCCTGCCGGGGCGTCCGAGCTTCGTAAGCGATGGCGTCCAAGAGCAAGGAACTCCGCACCAAGAACCCCGCGCCAAACAGCGCCCCGCCCGCCCATCGCGAGACAATTTGGCCCACCGCTGCCTCCTTCTGTCCGGACAACCGCTGTCGGCGCACACGGCCAGGCGATTCAGCATGTTAGCGAGCCGCGACTCCATGGACGGGTTTCCAGTTCTAATGAAAAGCCAGAAGACGTGGGCGTTGTGTCCCGCGCCCTCCATCGAGCTTGCCGCCAAGCCGTTGTATCCAAAAGGTTCGACCATCGGCAACCAGTGTGCATATAGAGGCGGCAGGAGAACCATGAAGAAAACAATTACAACCGTGCTGCTGTGGGGAACGCTGGCCGCCGCCGTAGCGCATGCCGATAAGAAAATCGCTCACGACCTGGAAAACGTGAACCCGAACTCCACCGTGAACGTGATCGTTCAACGGAAATCCGGCGTGCTTTCGCTGGACGGGCTGATTACAAGCGTGAAGGGGAAGAAACTTCAAGACATCCCATTGATCGGTGCGCAGACGATTCAACTTCCGGCATCCGCTGTGGCCTCGCTGGCAGCATCGCCCGACGTAGCCTACATCAGTCCCGATCGTGCGGTGAGCATCTTATCCGATCACTATGAATTCGCCGTCAACGCTCCCGCCGCCTGGAGTCTCGGCTTGGATGGCTCCGGGGTCGGTGTGGCCGTTATTGACAGCGGCATCACGCACGGTGCCGATCTTCGGACAGCTGTGTACAGCGAGATCTTCAACGGTACGCGGAGGGATGGATTCGGCCACGGCACGCATGTGGCGGGGATCATTGCCGGAAACGGCTCCAGTTCCCGCGGCAACGGCTCGCCCAACAAATTCGGCGGCATCGCACCGGGCGTAAACCTGATCGACCTGCAAGTGCTCGACGAACTGGGCGCATCCTCCGACTCGATTGTGATCGCCGCTATTGACCGCGCCATTCAGCTCAAGGACACTTACAACATTCGCGTCATCAATCTGTCGTTGGGCAGACCGGTGGTGGAGAGTTATGCCGTGGATCCGCTGTGTCTCGCGGTCGAGCAGGCGTGGAAGGCGGGAATCGTGGTGGTCGTGGCCGCGGGAAACTCGGGCAGGAGCGGCTATGGCTCCATCCTGTCGCCGGCCAACGATCCCTACGTGATTACCGTCGGCGCCATGAAGCCCATGGATACGCCGCAGCGGTCCGACGATCAAATCGCCAGCTACAGCTCGAAAGGCCCGACGGCGATCGACCACATCATTAAGCCGGACCTGGTGGCCCCCGGTAACCGCATCATTTCGATCCTATCGCCCGGGTCGACGCTGGCCGCGGAGGCGCCTCAGAACATGATCAGCCCGGCCGTCTACGGACAGAGCACCGGCAGCTCGCCGAATTACATTATGATGAACGGCACCAGTATGGCCGCTCCCATGGTGAGCGCCGCGGCCGCGCTTCTGCTGCAGCAGGATCGGACTTTGTCGCCTGACACCGTGAAAGCCCGCCTGATGAAAACGGCGTACAAAGCCTTTCCGTCAAGTTCCATCGCTACCGACACCGTGACGGGGGCCATGTTCTCCAGCTACTACGACATCTTCACAGTAGGCGCCGGATATCTGGACATTTACGCCGCCCTCATGAACCACGACACTCTCACGGAAGCGGCTATGTCGCCGGTGGCCACTTACGACACCGTCGGGGACCAGGCGTCCCTGGTTCCCGGTCTGCTCGCGAATTGGGCCAAGTCGGGCAATTGGGCCTCCAGTATGGTCTGGGGCAACAGCGTTCTGCTGCCGGGTTCGGGCCTGCTGAGTGGTCTTACCGGGGCGATTACGGGCAGCGCCACCATCTGGGGATCGGCCGCCCAATGGAATGGTTTGGGCACGCGAGGTACGCCGGGTCCGGCCGGTACGTCGGCGATGTGGGGGACTTCCGCCATGTGGGGGACTTCGGCGATGTGGGGGACTTCCGCTATGTGGGGGACTTCCGCCATGTGGGGAACCTCGGCCATGTGGGGCACGTCGGCCATGTGGGGAACCAGCGCCACTACTATCGGAGAGAAATAGGAGAACGCCAGGCCGGAGGCGGCCACGGCGGGATACTCTCCACGAGCCGGCGAGCGTAAGGATGCGCCGGGACACGCAGCACCTCGGCACAAGGGCCGGATTCCACGATCCGGCCTGCGTTTAGTATGGCCGCGCGGCCGCACAGCGCCGCTACCGACGGCAGATCGTGAGAGATATAGAGCAGAGCCATGCCAGTTGAGTTGGCGGATCGAAACAGCCTCATGATCTCCGACTGCGTCACCGGGTCCAGGGCGCTCGATGGTTCATCGGCGATCAGCAGCGACGGGCCGTGCAGCAGTGCCAGGGCAATGGCAACGCGCTGCGCCATGCCTACACTTAATTCACGCGGACGCAGATTGAGAAAGTCCAGGTTAGCCGGGAGGTTCACACGCTCCAGCAATTCGAAAACCCTGCCGCGCGCCGCGGCCCAGCCGTCCGGAAAGTGGGCCCGCCATGTCTCCCGGAAGTGCGCGCCCACCGACAGGGCGGGGTTCAAGGACGCCAGTGCGCTCTGCGGCACGTATGCGATCTGGCGTCCGCGGATTCGCCGCAACTCGCGCTCCCGCATGACCAGCAGGTCTTGCCCAGCGAACCGCACATAGCCGGTTACCCGGCCGCCAGCCCAATCCAGGAGGTTCAAGACCGCCAGGGCTACCGTGCTTTTCCCCGCGCCGCTCTCGCCGATCAGCCCAAACGACTCGCCCGGTTCGATCGAGAAGCGCACATCGTTCAGGACGGGCGCTTTGCCGTGATATCGTGCCGTGATGGCGACTTCGAGTAAAGACATTCAGCGCCGGCTCCGGTTGATATAGAGCTGGTCGGCGTTCCAATACATTCGCGGATAGAGGGGCGAGGGTGACGCGTTGCCGAGACCCGAGCGGTACGCCGAGAGCGCGTTCTTCGCCACCAGATACAGGAAGGGCTCCTGCTCCCAAACGATCGCCTGTACGCGGTCGAAGGCCTTCTTCCTGGCGGCGGGCTGCACTTCCGTGCTCTCAACTCGGATCAGGCGGTCGATTTCCGCCTCCCATTCCGTGGCCGGCGTCTTCTGGTTTGGATTCCATTGATGGTTCGGGCCTGAGCTGAGCCAGACGTTGCTCTGGGAGCTCGGGTCCAGGTCGTCATTCACCAGGCCGAGCAGGCACGCCTCGTAATCGAACGTCCGGGTAATGCGCTCAATCAGCGAAGGAAAGTCGAGCTTGACCACGCGCACGAGGATGCCGATCTTCGACAGATCCTGCTGAATTAGCGCGGCCATCCGCTCGCGCCCGGTATTGCCGGCGTTGGTGACGATGGAGAACTCCACCCGATGACCGCCCGCGTCCTGCAGCACGCCGCCTTGCAGGCGGAAGCCCACGGATTCCAGCAGGCGGCGGGCCTCAGCCGGATCGAAGGGTCGCGGGCGCAAGCGGTTATCCGCCCAGTTCCGGTTGCAAGCCGGAATGATGGCGGCCGCGGGTGAGGCGTGCGCGGCAAAGACCAGCCGGCAAATATCCTCGCGATTGACGGCGCTCGAAACGGCGCGGCGGAATTCCCGCAGCGCGAACCAATGCTTCTTATAGTCCGGTAAGGGCGACCCGGACGCCTGGTTAAACCACATCTGTTCGGAATCGAGCGAGGGTCCCGCATCCACTGCCGTAATTCCCGGGCGTCCCGAGAGACGGCTGAAGCTCTCGGGGTCCACGTTGTCGATCAGATCCAATTCACCGGCCAGGAAGCGCGCCATCTCGATCGACCGGTTCTGCTGAATCTCCAGGCGGACGGAGTCCAGATAAGGTAGCCGCTTGCCGCCGGCGGTTTTCCAGTAGTACGGATTGCGTTCGAGGACGATGCTCGAACCCGGATGGTATTCCGCGATGCGGAATGGCCCGGCCACGGGCATCTCCACGGGCTTCGAAGCCGGGGCCAGCGAGCCTTCCTTCACGATGGCTACCGCCGCAAAGAGCCGCTCCACGCCCGCGACGGGCTTCGAAAAGCGAACCACGAACGTGCGTTCGGCAGCCGCTTCGACGGTAATTTGCGAGCCCCCGGCGCGGAACACCTCGCCGTCCGGAGCGTGCAGGGCCGGATCGAGAAGGGCACGAAACGTAAACGCCGCGTCGCGCGCGGTTACCGCCGCTCCATCGGAGAATCTGGCCTCCGGGCGGATCTCAAAGCGGATCTCGCGGCCGTCCTTCGACAGCGTCCATGTCCGCGCCAGTTCGGGCTCCAGCGCCAGGCTCGCCCGATTGAAACGCAGCAGTCTGCCGCCGGTCAGGTAGCGCACGGTATCGGAGGACTGCTCCGTTACCAGCAACGGGTTGAACGTCTTGGGGTCGGAGTAAATGCAGAGTTTCAGTTGGCCGCCCCACTCCGCCGAAGCATGAGCGGTAGCGATGGCGATCTGTGCCAGAACGATCAGTGCAAGAAAAAGGCGTTTCATGTTTTATGTACCTGCCTGGCGCCGAGGATTTGCATGCTGGCCGTGGTCAGAAGAAGCAGCAGCAGCGGAACCAGTCTCCAGGGCCTGCCGGCAACCGCGGCCGGGTCTTCCAGCCCCCGTAGCAGAACACCCCACGAGGGCAGAGGCTCGGCGACGCCCAAACCCAAGAGACTAAGCGTAGCCTCGCTCAACACGAACGCCGGCAGCAGCGTCAGGAACTGAGAGAAGACGGCGGTTCGCAGGTTCGGCGCAACCTGACGGAAGAGAACCTGCATTGTGCCTCCGCCCTCGGCTCGCGCCCGCAGCGCGAAATCGGAGCGCCGCAAGCCGCGCGCCGATGCCGCGACCACTTGAGCCGGCGCCGCCCATCCGACCGCTGCCAGCGCCGCAAATGTAATCCACACGGATTGTTCCGGAGGCAAGTCCAGCGGGAGCGCCGCTCGTACGGCCAGAACCAGGAACATCCATGGCAACGACTGCAGCAGTATCGAAAAACGGGACCGAATGGCGTCCGCCAAGCCTCCAGTGAAACCGGCGATCACGCCCACGGCCGACCCGGCCAGCGTGCACAGTGCCGCCGCGGCCGTGGCCAACAGGAGCGAAACACGGGTTCCGTAAAGCGTGCGGGCCAGCAGATCGCGGCCTAATTCGTCGGTGCCCAGCGGAAAGCCGCGGCCAGGGGGCTGGAGTGGCGATTGCCGAAACTGCTCGGCGTAACCCGCGGGCGCCAGCCATGGAGCACCCACCGCCCCTAGAACCAGCAACAGCAGAAACCCGGCAGCCGAAATCCGCCATGCGGTATTCATACGGCTGCCTCGGGACCAAGCACTCCGCTAATCGATCCACAAAGCACGGTAACTCCGAGGACCAGCATCGACAGGCTGACCAGAACCGGCAGATCCCGCTGTTGCGCCGCCAGCCAGGCGAGCTGCCCCAGACCCGGAACGTCGCAGAAGGTTTCCAAAGCCACGGCGAGTCCGAAGGTCACCGGGATGTAAACCACCAGAAGATTCAGCACCGCGGGTAGCGACGGCCACATCAAATGAATGGCGGCCAGTCGAAAGCGTGACACGCCCCTGGCGCGCGCGGCGAGCGGATAGAGTTCGAGGCGCGTGGCCCGCAGCACCGCCGATGCGGCCAGCAGGACCCGCGCGAAAATGGCGATTCCAACCGCGGCTTCGACGGCGTGCCCCCGGTCGGCCGGGTGCCAGACCAGTAAAAGGATCAAGGCTAGCGCTGCCGATGGCAGACAGAGGAAGGCCGAAGCCGCCACCCGGGCCGCCAGATGCTGAGTCTCGCCCGCAAGACAAGCTGCCAGCGCCAAAAGCATACCCGCCGCCCATCCCCACAGCAGGCCCGCGCCGGCATAACTCAAGGTGGGGCCGATCCTTTGACGCACCAGTTCCGCAACCGGCAGACGATAGGCCTGTGAGACTCCCATCCCACCGTGACCGAGGCCACGCAGGTAACGCCCATAGAAGGAGAAGGCATTCTCATTAAGCGCGGCCTCCTGGATCTGGCGAATCGCTTGCGCGCCCATCCTTCCGTCCAGCAGAATCTCGTCCGCTCCGAAGCCTGGCGCATGACGGACCAGCAAAGCGGCTAACAGGCCGCCCAGGAGCAACGTCAACACTGCGCCCGAGAGCGCTCGCAACAGTCTTAGGATCATGCCTTGCGGCTCCCCTCCGCCGCTGCTACACTGCGCAGCATTTCCTTTAGCTTGGCGACGCCTACCGGTTTGCTGATGTAGGCGTCCATTCCCGCCGCCAGGCATCGCTCGCGGTCGTTATCCATGGCGTTGGCCGTAAGCGCGAAGATGGGAGTGTGGAGCGAGTCGCCTTCGCGCCGCCGGATTTCGGCGGTGGCCGCGAAGCCGTCCATCACGGGCATCTGGCAGTCCATCAGAACCGCGGAGAAGGTTGCCTTCGACAGTGCCTCTAACGCCTCCACTCCATTTTCGGCGCTCACGCACTGGCACCCCAGCTTTTGGAGAATGCTCCTGGTAACCTTGAGATTGACCAGATTGTCATCCACCACGAGAATGTGAAAAACCGGCGGGCAAATCTCTGGCGGCGTCGTCTCTGGGAGCGTCTCCGGGAATGCGGGGGGTTCCGGGCGATCCGGGGCCTGCACGTCCGGCGGCTGCAGCGGTATGGTGAACCAGAAAGTAGACCCCTCATTGAGCTTACTGACCAGACCGATTTTGCCACCCATCAACTCGGCCAGCCGGCGGCTGATGCTCAGCCCCAGACCGGTGCCGCTAAAGCGCCGGGTTGCCGATCCGTCGGCTTGCACGAAAGGCTTGAACAGCCGGCCCTGAACGCCTGGCTCGATCCCAATACCTGTGTCGCGGATCTCAAAGCGCAACATGCTGGTGTACGGCCCGGTGTGCGGCGCGGTGTGCGGCCCGGTTTGCGGCCGCACGTCCGGCGTTTCGCCTGGCACGATACCGATCCGCACGTCCACCGAGCCGTGGTCGGTGAACTTCACGGCGTTCCCGGCGAGATTCAGCACCACCTGACGAACTCGTCCGGCGTCGCAGACAGCCAATCGCGGCACCTCCGGCTCGAACGCACATCGGAGAGCAATGCCCTTGGACTTTGCGTTTGGCTCCAGCAGGAGCACAATGCTTGCTATTAGGCTGCGGAGATCCGCGGGCTCCGGCCGGAGCTCGACATGTCCCAACTCGATCCGCGAAATCTCCAGAATCTCGTCAACAATCACCAGGAGCGCACTGGCGGAACGCTGGATCGTCTCGGCATATTCGCTCTGTTCCGCGCTCAGCCGGGTCATCAGCAGCAGGCTTGCCATGCCCATCACGCCGTTCATAGGCGTACGAATCTCGTGACTGACATTCGCCAGAAAAGCGGTTTTCAGTTGGTTGGCTTCCTCGGCGGCGGCCTTGGCTTTGGACAATTCGGCGGCCTCGCGAGTCCGATCCAGATACAGGTTGTACGACCGGTAGACCAGGTAGAGGACCGGGCAAGCCAGTATCCAGGACTGCCAGCCCATAAGCCTGGTAGCCACATGAATAATGGCTGCCAGCGCCGCCGCCACACCGTAGTGTACGGATGTCCAGGCAAAACCGGTGCGCCAGACGGAGAGGAGCCTTTTGCGCTCGGTAAGCGCGATGATGCCCGACGTCAGCGACGTGTTCACCAGAAAGAACGCGCCCGTCGAGAGAAAGAGCTGGACGGGAAGGCGGGCGCCCAGGCGCGGGAGCACGTCCCAGTGGAACACCAGATAGGCCGAGTAGAGCGAAATGGCGATGTTGGCGAAATTGAAGAAGAAGTGGATTGGCTGGGGACGCTTCTTCGCCCGGAAGAGCGATTGCGTGAGGGCTCCGGCACAGCCGATGACGAGCGCCTGGGTCAGATCCAGTTCGATGATGGCGAGGAGAAAAAAGAGGTCGTTGACGGAGATAGTCCCCGTAATTCCGGGCACCTGTACCTTCATGTTGGAGAAAACCAGGGCTCCCAGCACACAGATCCAGAACGGGGCGGAAGGCGCCGGCCAGGTGTGCATGCCAATGGCCAGAACACAGGCGGCAGCGGCCCACACAACAACGAGATAAACTCTGGCTCCTGGCGAAATGGTGCGCACATCCTACATATCGGCTGGCTGGGGCTGTCCCGTTAGGTGTCCGCGAACAGCGCTGCATTAAAGTTTTGGACGATTCCTCCGAAGAGTACTTCGAGGGGGCCCCGATGACGGCCGCGCAGGACGACCACGCAAGCAGCCGCAAGATCTTTGCCAGTTTCGCGATGCGCCAACTTCTGGAGCAGGTGGACCGGGTCGCCGGCCGCGCAACTTTTCTTGGATCGGCTGGCGCTGATCGAACAGCAGATGGCCACGCTGCGTCCCAGCATCGCTGCGGCTTTACACACCCATCGGCAGGCTGTTGCGCCTGGCCCAGAACTCCGATCCCTCGGCTGCCAGATCATTCCGCCAATGTCACAATCGGGGGTGACCGCATGATGGGTTATCGACCGTGTGCCCCATGTCACCTCTTCACTGCTAACATAGGCTATCCCGTTTGGTAAAGGAGATAAGATGCACCGAATTCTTTTCCGCCCACTATTAGTCCTGTTGGCGGCTGCGGCGCTGTTGGCTCAGGACGAACCGCCGCCGCAGGCACCGGCGGGTGGTGGATTCGGCGGCCGGGGTGGTGGTGCTGCCGCTACCGTACCCGACCCGCAGCCATACGACCGCGTCATCACCAAAGACGCCAAGACCACCAAAGGTCTCTTCACGGTGCATCAGATCAAGGAGCGGTATTACTACGAAATCCCCAAGAACGAACTGAATAAGGAGTTCCTCTGGAATTCGCAGATTGCCAAGACCACGTTCGGCACCGGCTACGGCGGCGGCCAGTTGACCGACAAGGTGATCCGGTGGGTACTGAAGGGCAACCGCGTCCTGCTCCTGGACGTAAACTTTGGCCTGGTAGCGAACCCCGACGAACCGATCGCCATGGCCGTCAAGGCCGCCAACAATGACTCGATCGTCATATCGCTGCCCGTCGCAGCGTTTGCCAAGGACGGTTCGCCGGTGGTCGAAGTCGGCCGTCTCTTCACCGGCGACCTCCAGGAGTTCAGCGCGCGCCAGCGCCTGGGCGCCACCGCCGTGGATGCCAGCCGCACGTTCGTCGAACGCATCGTCCCATACCCAGACAACGTGGAGGCCGAAGTTACCGTCACATACACTCGCACCGCGGGGGGCGCCGCCGTAACCGCCGGACGCGGCGGTGGGCTTGGCGGCGGCCAGATGCGCCCGGGCAGCGCCACCGTGGTGCTGCACCACAGCATGGTGAGGCTACCCGAAAAACCCATGATGCCGCGCCTGTTCGATGAGCGCGTCGGCTATTTCACCACCAGCACGCAGGATTACAGCCGCGATGAGTACAAGACCGAAAACACCCGCTATATCGCGCGCTGGCGCCTGGAGAAAAAGGACCCCTCAGCCGCGGTCTCCGAACCGGTCAAACCGATTGTCTATTACATCGATGCCGCTACACCGACCAAGTGGGTGCCGTGGCTCAAGAAAGGCGTGGAAGACTGGAACGAGGCGTTCCTGGCCGCCGGATTCAAGAACGCCATCATCGCCAACCCGGCCCCCACACCGCGGCAGGACCCGGATTGGAGCGCGGAAGATGTTCGCCACTCGGTGATTCGCTGGCTGCCCTCCACCACCGAAAACGCCAGCGGGCCGCACATCTCCGACCCGCGCACCGGCGAGATTCTCAACGCCGACATCCAGTTCTATCACAACGTCATGAACCTGGCCCGCGACTGGTATTTCGTGCAGGCCGGGCCGCTCGACGCGCGCGCGCAAAAGCTGCCGCTGCCGGACGACCTGATGGGCCGGCTGCTGGAATACGTAGTGGCCCATGAGGTGGGCCACACCCTCGGCTTCCAACACAATATGAAGGCCAGCTCGATGTACCCGCAGGAGAAGGTGCGCGATAAGCAGTGGGTCCACACCATGGGCCACACGCCTTCCATCATGGACTACTCGCGCTTCAACTACGTGGCGCAGCCGGAAGATGGAATCGATGTGGCCGACCTGATTCCGCGCATCGGGCCGTACGACGTTTGGGCGACCAAGTGGGGCTATACACCGATCGCCGGCGCCAGGACGCCGGACGACGAAAAGCCGACGCTGCACAAATGGGCGAAGGAGCAGGACGATAAGCCCTGGCTGCGTTTCTCGACCGCCAATTCGGCCGGTGCCGATCCGGGCGAGGAGACCGAGGCGGTGGGCGATGCCGACGCCGTCAAATCCACCGCGCTGGGTGTGAAGAACCTGCAGCGCGTGGCCAAGATGCTGATGCCGGCTACGGCTTACAAGGAGGGCGACACTTACAACGAGCTCTCCGAATTGTACGGCCGCATGGTCAGCCAATGGTCCACCGAAATGAATCACGTGGCCGGAATTATCGGTGGATTCAACAGCCAGGAAAAGACCGTCGGCCAGGAGGGCCGCATCTTCAACCTGATCCCCAAGGACCGCCAGCAGGCCGCGGTGAGATTCCTGCTGGATAACGCTTTCACCACGCCGAACTGGATGCTGGACGAGGAAATCCTGCGGCGCATCGAGGCTGTGGGCGCCATCGACCGCGTGCACGGCGCGCAGAACCGCGTGCTCGCCAACCTGCTCAACAGCGCGCGTTTTGCCCGTCTGGTGGAGCAGGAGGCGCTGGATGGTGGACTGGCCTATTCGCCGGTGGAATTCCTGGGTACGGTCCGTAAGGGCATCTGGCGGGAACTGGAAGCTCCGCAGGTGAAGATCGATGTCTTCCGCCGCGAACTGCAGCGCTCTTACCTGCAACAGGTGAACACCAAGTTGAACCCGCCCCCGGCGGCGGCCGCCACGCCGGTGTTGCCGCCGACCGAAGGCGGCCGGGGAGCGCCCCCGCGCCCGCCCACCAGCGGTGACGAGAAGCCGCTCTACCGCAGCGAATTGCACGCCTTGAGCGCTGCCATTACCGCGTCCATTGCCAAGACCAGCGACCACGAAACCAAATCGCATCTGGAGGCTTCGCGCGACGAGATCGCCAAGATCCTGGACCCGAAGTTCGCACCGCCTTCCACGGCGGCTGCACCTTTCGGCGGCCGCGGCGGCCAGGTCCGCCGGTAGCCAGGTGGGCGGAAGTCGGGCCAGTGTCTTTGAACCTGCGAATCTGACGCGAACAGGTCAAGTTTCTATGCACCGCGGATACGCTGGGACGCAGAGGAGGCCGCAGAGCAGACCCCATCGGCGAGCGCGCGGCGTCCGGCCTCACCGTGGCCGTCGCGTCCACTCTCGCCGAGCCGCTCGTCGCCGGCGTCGTATCGGCGCGCATACCCGTCCGGATCGACACGCGCGCCCACCCGCCTCGGGCGCAACCTGCCGCATCGCAACTGCCAGTTTCGCGCCATGGTCATCTAGAGAGAATGAACTTCAGGAGGCTTTGGTCGCCAGCGGTTTCAAGTGCTCGTAGCTCTTAGCCGCCGCTTCTTGCGGTGTGGCGAACGAGCTGAAAGCGGCAAATGCCGTGACGTAGCCGTTGTAGCCGATGCTATGGAGCGCTCGGAACACCTTGGGGTAATCGACTCCGCCCCCCTCCCAAGACCCGATCAGGTCGACTTTCACCGGGCCCTTTGTCCACGTGGCCACAGTTGACTTGCCGTTCGGGGTGATCCGGTAGTTCTGAATGAAAACATTCAAGATCCACGGCTTGAACTTCTTGATGGTCTCCGGACCGTAATCCTGCCCTGTAACCATCCAGTTGCCCGCCTCATAAATAAGCCCGAAATTGGGCCGGTTCACCCGTTTCAGGATGTCGAGAGAGCCCGCGACGGTCTCGAAGAGGGTCCCCTGGTGTGACTCGTGCCCGAGCCGGATCTTCCGTTCGCGCGCCTGGTCGCACGCCCGCTGGGCCGCAGCGATGTCTTCTTCCTTCTTCATGCCAATCCGAATCAAGTCGGCGCCCAGGATCTCGGCCACGTCGAGGTACGGCCCGATATTTCGCAACCCGTCCGGGGCCTTGTCGTTGTTGGAGGGCACGTCGAAATCGCCCGTCACACAGGAGACTTTGATCCCGTACTTGTCTAGCGCCTTGCGCATGTCGCGCAGCTTTTCCTTCGGAGTCTGGATGCCGCCTTGCGAAGCCCGCATATCGATAGCCTCGTAGCCGGTCTTCTTCGCGATGGCGACGACTTCCTCAAAGCCCATCGTGGTTTTCTGGTTGGATCCGGCTGCTTCGGCGATCCGAACCGTGATGGAAAGCTTCATTGAACTCCCCGCCGCGCGGAGAGTGGCCAGTGATGATGCCGCGGCCACAAAGTGGCGGCGGGTGAGAACGGCGGCCATAAGAACTCCTTCCCCTCAGAGTGTTTCGACGTCATATTACTGAAGGCGGGCGATTCCCGTCAAACATCTTCGACGCTACTGCCAGCGACTTGATCCGCGACGACTGCGTCGGGCGGCTAAACGCGTGGACGCACGAATTCCAAAAAACGGTGCCGCCCTCGCAACTCCGCTCGCCTGCCCCGTCAGCGGCTCGGCTGCGTAAACGAGCTTACGAGATCAGAAGGTTACCTCCCGGTCGCTCCATAGCGTCAACTCCCGGTCGTCGTTGGGTTTCACGTCACGTTCTTCTCGCGTAGACGGTCGTTACGGTCTTGGACCTGGCCTTGGTCAGCAGCCGATCTGAGTATTCTGCACCGCCGGAGCCGTAGTATTCTTCTTACGTGAGGAAAACGACACTCTGGAGCATAACCGGAGGGCTCGCGGCCGGGCTGATGTTCGGCTTGTTAGCGTTGCCTCCGAAGAAATCGGCCAAACAGTTTCTGAATGCCAGCGGCAAAAAGCCGCCGGGTTACACGCATGTGGTGACATCTCCTCCCGGGATGATGATCTACATCTCCGGCCAAGGCGGTGCGGCGGACGACGGAAAGGTGCCGCCCGACTTCTACACCCAGGCCCGCAACACGTTCGAGAGCCTGAAGCGATGTCTCGCGCTGGCCGGAGCAAGCTTCAAGGACATCGTGAAGATCAACTATTTCGTCACTGATATGGGCAACACCGCAGAATTGCGGCGCGTGCGCTCCGAGTACCTCGACATGGAACGCCCGCCCGCGTCCACGCTGGTGCAGGCGGGCCTCGGCACGGGCATGCTGCTCGAAGTTGAAGCGGTTGCGATCGTACCTAAGTGAGGATCACCGCAAGGTGCAGCCGCACTTTCGCCGTGGGTGTCACCATGGCGCTCGGCCGGTTCGCCGCCGCTCAATGGCTCGATCGCAGGAACCTACTGCAGTATCGCGACGAGCGCGGCCGTGTGATGCCAGTATTCACAGTGAAAGGCTGGCTTCGTCGACACGCCGAAGTCGTAACAGTTCAGTTGGTACCTATCGGGGTAGCAGAGAGGGGATCTGCTGACGGCGGCGATGGGAGGCAATCGCGGCGGAGAGATAGGTCAGAGTATTGACATCTTGACGATCACAGGTTTCGGAGACCGTCAGCAATCGGGCCGTCGCCAACTCCCCCTGGGCGCTGCGATTGCCAAAACAGATTTTCCGCGACTGCACCGCGGGGCGGAGTGCCCGTTCGGCGCTGTGGTTGGTCGGTTCAACGCTTTCCTGCTCGAGGAAGGTAAACAGCCGTTCGTTGTGTTCGAAAAGAGCGGTGGCGAGATTGCGGACCTCGCGGTGGGGACTGTCAGATGCCGTTCGGCCAAAGCGAAAATCCGCTTTTGAATGCGGATCGAACGGAGCCACAGTTGGCGTCGATCGATTTGGCCGCTGCGAAACGTGTGCCAGAGGCGGAACAGTTTGGCGTGCTCGGCCAACGCGTCCCGGCAGAATCGCTCCACCGTGCTGTTCTTGGTGTACTCCACAATCCCCAACAAATTGCGCTTCAGATGTGCCCAGCAGAACTGCGCTGTACCGGCGTGATATTTCAAGTACGCGCTGAACCGGTCGCTGCACAGAACACCCTGAAAGACGGCCCCCAACAGGCGAACCAGCACCTCGCTGCCGCGCGTCGTTGTCCCGCCAACCCGTCTCATCCACATTCAACACGGGCTCATTCTTCAGTTGTTCTTCCAGTTCCTGGCACGGCGCGGCTACCGCCTGGCTGGCTTCTTCCCAGCACTTCTGCGTGCTCCCCAAAACTGATCTCGATGCCCAGTACTTGTCCCAGCAGCGCTTCCACCACGCGACGCGGCATCCGGCAGTTTACCGTCAGATACGCGATCAAGGCTGCCAGTTGCGGGCCGAAATGCCCCGTGGCTTCCTCCGGCACCTCCGCTGGCGTGCTCTGGCCACACTCTGGGCAGATCACGCGATGGCATTGATATTCGATGATCCGAGGTTGAATAGGCGGCAACTCCGTCACCTGATGGCGCTGTACGGTGCCGGTGGTCTGCACCTGCTCAACCTGCGCAGGCAACAGATGCCGGCAGTGTTGGCACTGTTCCGGCAGGGCGGGCCGAATCTCGTTGACTCGCTCGGGCGGTACCAGGGGCCGATGCGCTCCATGATGGCCGGGCTGGCCACCCGCTTTCCGCCGGCTCTTCTTCCGCCGGCCCCGTGGACGCGGCTCGCCCGCCAGTCCATCGGACGAAGGCGGCTTGGACGAATTCGTGGAGTTCTGTTTGCGTAGCGCCAGTTGGCGCTCCAAATCCGCTATCTGCTTCTCGGCGTTTGCGATTTGCTTTTCGCGCTCGGCAATCTGCCGTTCTCGTTCGGCTACTTTGCGGCGGAGTTCTTCGTTCTCTCGCAGCAGCCGATCATTCTTCCGGCGCAGTTGTTCACGACTGGGTTGGTTAGAGTGCCGATAG
This sequence comes from Candidatus Acidiferrales bacterium, assembly GCA_035570275.1. Lineage (GTDB taxonomy): Bacteria > Acidobacteriota > Terriglobia > Bryobacterales > Bryobacteraceae > DATMNI01. Next base: position 19,206 of record DATMNI010000190.1, read on the forward strand.
CCCTTCCCCTCTGCCCTTTTCCCTTTTGCGCGGCGAGACGCTCTCGCATTCATCCAGGCTAAATTGACATACTTTCGAGCAAAGTCCAGCAAAATCGAATGGGGTACGTGAACTGTTACGTTTGTGACAATCCCGTGTAGGTTGGCGCGCAGGAAGCAGAGACACTCCCATGCTGACGCTGCGAAGCCTTTGTGGATGATTGAGGCCAGACCTTGTACGCCCGCCGCGTGCCGGATAGCGCACCCAATGGCTGCTTCCTCTGCCCTCCAACCTCGCGTAAAGGGCGGCAACCCTACCGGTGTGCAAGGCCTGCTAAAGTGCCTCTTCTCGGCAACCTCCTCCGCGTCTCGGCGTCTCTCCGGTCAAAAGAAACCTGACTCATTCGCATCACATTCGCAAATTCAAGCACGCTAGCCGGAAAGGCCCGGGAGCAGCCGCTCGGGCCTGATCCATCCCAACGATACGCAGGTCATCATCAAACCCACGCAGACAATCACCGCCGCGGAAGCGATCGGCAGGTAGCGGAAAGCTTTGCTGCGCGCGGCCCGTTCGCGTTCGGGCAGGAGGTGCTTGGCATAGAGCACGATGAGGCCGACCGCGGTGAGGACGACGGCCAACCCGGCGCTGAAGGCGACTAACAGGGTGAGGCCGAGAGTGATGCGGCCCAGTGACACGGAAGTCAGCAGCAGCACCAGGGCAGTGGGACAGGGGACCAGGCCGCCGCTGGCTCCCAGGGCGACCAGGCCGGCCATGCTGACCTCATCGGGGAAGTGGGTGTGGACGTGGCCATCGCCGTGGTCGTGCAGCAGTGGATTGGACACCAGGGCCGTCGGGCGGCGGGCATTGACTATGCGTTTGATCAAGAGGCTGGCGCCGATCCATACGATGGAGATTCCGGAGACCGCGCCGAGCACCGGAGTGATTTTCTCGGGCAAAACGAAGCGCGAGAGGTAGAGCGTCACCAGGCCCAGAAAAAAGACGCTGATGGTATGGGTGAAGGTGACCATGAAGCCCAGGAAAGCAGCGTGTTTGGGAGTTCCGCGGGTGCCCACCAGATAGGCGGCAACGATGGTTTTGCCGTGGCCCGGCGATAGCGCGTGGACGGCGCCCAGCCCGAAGGCCGCGGCCATTCCGGCCAGCAGGGTGAGCCAGCCGATATCGCCCTGGCGCAGGAGATGCGAAAGGTAATCGCCCTGAGGTTGCATGATAAGGGTCCCTTGAGAATTATATGGGATGCGGTGGGCGTCGTGATGCGGGGCAGGTTGTTAACCTGCGGCGGATTGGCAATCCGCCTGCCGCACCTGCTGGCAACGCCGCCAACCCTGGCTCGCTGCCGCATCGCGCGGGCGGGTTAACAATCCGCCGCAGGTTGACAACCGGTTGACAACCTGCCCCACAAAGACCCTACACTAAGTTTTTCGTAATCGAATGTCGAAAACGAAGATCGATACTATCGTCGATCGGGACCTGTACTCCGGGCTGATCCGGCTTCACGTGCTGCATCACGCGGTCAAAGAGCCGATCTTCGGGCTTGGCATGGCCGAAGAACTGGCCCGCCATGGGTACAGGATCAGCCCCGGAACCCTCTACCCCCTGTTCCATAGCCTGGAAGAAAAGGGCTACCTGAAAGCCTCCGAACGCCGCGACGGCAAATCGCTGCGCAAGGTCTACCGCGCCACCGCGCAGGGGCGAAAGGCCCTGTTGGCGGCCAAGAGCAAGGTGCGGGAACTGTTTCGGGAACTCATCGAGGACGAAGAGTGAAGCTGGTTCAGTCCCTGGTCCTGCTGGCTGTGTCTTCTGCGCTCCGGGGGACAGCCCTTGACGCTACCCCAGGCCGTGGAAGCGGCGCTCGGGAACTATCCATCCATCCGGGTTTCCGAAGAACAGATCAACGCCGCGGCGGCCGGCATCCAACTCGCGCGCACCGCCTACCTGCCGCGGGTCGACGCCACTGCGCAGCTCAATCGAGCCACGCGGAATAACGTATTCGGCATGCTGCTGCCGCAGAGTGTGATTCCCTCCATCTCCGGCCCGGTGCTGGGCACCAACAACCTTGGCACCGCGTGGGGCTCCGCCATCGGCACGCTGGTAAGTTGGGAGCCTTTCGATTTTGGATTGCGGCGGGCCGCGGTGGCGGCGGCCGCCGGGTCCAAGGCCCAGTCCGAAGCCGCCCTGCAGCGAACGCGATTCGAGGTGGTGCTGGCTACCGCCGACGCCTACCTCACCTTGGCGGCGGCGCAGGAGACGGTCCGCGCTTCCCAAGCCGGAGTGGACAGTGGGGAGGTGGTGCTGAAAACCATCCGCGCCCTAGTGGAGGCCCAGTTGCGGCCCGGGGCGGATCAGTCTCGCGCCGAGGCCGAACTGGCTGCGGCGCGCACCAAACCCTGTCCACTTACGATTTGTAGCAGTAGCCGACGTGGGACAGACCATCAGTTTTTGTGGCCTGCTGCCTGGGGCATCGTGAAATTCCAGGGGCCGCGACGGACCACAAAGACCGATGGTCTGTCCCACGTGAGATCTGGCAGCCTGCATTGTGCCTGGCCCTGGCTGTGGCTCTGGCTCCGCCGGCGTGGCCGCAAACCGTCGAACTCGTGCCGGTGGTCTCGCGCCCGGTATCGAAAACCGTCGACCTGCCGGGCGAGTTGCAGCCGTTCCTGAGCGTCTCGCTCCACGCCAAGGTGGCCGGTTACGTGGAGCGGGTTCTGGTGGACCGCGGCAGCCAGGTGAAGCCAGGCGACCTCCTGGTGGAGTTGAGCGCACCGGAACTGGCCGCCCGCATTGCGGAGGCCGAATCCCAAGTGCACGCCGCCGAATCCAGCCGTCTCCAAGCCGAAGCCCAACTGGCCGCCGCCGCCAGCGGCTACGAGCGCCTCCGCAAGACCGCCGAAACACCGGGCGCCGTGTCTGGTAACGAGCTCATCCAGGCCCAAAAACAAACCGAGGCATTACAAGCCGGAGTGGAATCCCGTCAGCAGGCCGTCCGCGCGGCCCAGGCCACGGTGCAGGCGCAAAGGGATCTGCAGGCCTACCTCCGAATCACCGCGCCCTTTGCAGGCGTAGTCACCGATCGCCTGGTCCATCCCGGCGCGCTCGCAGGCCCAGGAAACGATTCGCCGCTGCTGGTGGTTCAGCAGATCTCTCACCTGCGCCTCATCGCCGCCGTCCCCGAAGAAGATACCGGCAGCATTGTCCGCGGCGCCAGGGTGCAGTTTCGTGTCCCCGCATACCCTGGGATAACTTATTCCGCCTCGGTGGCCCGGCCTGCCCACATGCTGGAAGCCAAGACCCGCACCATGCCGGTGGAATTGGACGTGCTCAACCCCGATTTATCGCTGGCGCCCGGTATGTACGCTGAGATTGGGTGGCCGGTCCGCCGGTCGAAGCCGGCGTTGATGGTGCCGAAGACCGCCGTGGTGACCACCAGTGAGCGCACGTTCGTAATCCGCGAAAAGGCCGGCCGCGCAGAGTGGGTCGACGTGAGGAAGGGCGCGGCCGATGGCGATGCGATCGAAGTAACCGGCAACCTTCACGCCGGCGACCGCGTGGTCCGCCGCGCCAGCGACGAATTGCGCGAAGGCGCGGCGCTCAAATGACGTGGGTCAGGCCAAGAGGCAGGCACAAGGCCATCAAGCGCAGCTCGACTGTCGCTGGGCGCCCAGCCTGTCCGAACGAGCACCTCGGGAGGGTAAAGATGTAACGATTTTATCTCCCCCGGGCACTATTCGTGCCGGGGAACCAGGAGCGGCAGAACTTCATCATTGTCTCCATCGAAGCTGCACCACGTGTTGAATTGAAGGCCAAGATTTCAAAAACTAGTCCACAACCCAAACTGAGGTTTGATTAAATCCTCTTCCCTGAGTCTGAGGTCGAGTGTGTTCACGCCATAATCCGCAAGCGGGCTGCGGAAATATGGCGTCGGCACGCCAGCAAGCTGGGTGGCGGCCCCCGATGAAAGTTCAAAAACGTCACGTGGCTCAATAATCTAATTAGTTCGAAGGACTGCCCGACCCAGCGGGCGGCAGGCGGGTTGCCAACCCGCCGCAGGTTAACAACCAGGTTAACAACCTGCCCCACACTAGTCCGCCGGCAGCATCGACACGATTTCCGCCCCAATCGCCAACGACGCCGTGGCCGCCGGGCTGGGAGCGTTGAGCACGTGCAGGGCGTTCGCACGTGCGATCAACTGGAAATCCTGGACCAGTTCGCCTTCGGGAGAAATCAGTTGCGCGCGGACGCCGGAGCCGCCCGTCTCCAAATCGTCCGGCTCGATTTCGGGCACCAGGCGCTGCAACGATTCGCAGAACAGCTCGCGGCTGAACGAGCGGCGCAACTCGTACCAGCACATGGCAGCGTAGCGCCGCAGGAAACGCCACAACCCGCCGTAGGTCAGGGCGTCGTACAGATCCGCCAGGTTGAAATCGGATTTCCGGTAGCCTTCGCGGGCCAAGGCCAGCACGGCGTTCGGCCCGGCCTCGATGCCGCCGTGGATGAGGCGCGTGAAATGCACGCCCAGGAAGGGGAACTGCGGGTCGGGCACAGGGTAAATCAGGTGGCGCACCAGGCTCTGGCGTTCGGGGCGGATCTGGTAATACTCGCCGCGGAAGGGCAGGATGCGCATGTCGCGCCGCTCGCCGGCCAGTTCGGCCACGCGGTCGCAATGCAGGCCGGCGCAATTGATCAGGAAATCCGATTGGTACTCGCCCACCGCGCTTTCGCAGACCCATCCGGCACCGGACTGGCGGATGCGGTCCACCCGCGCGCCCGTGATGACCTCGGCGCCGCCGGCGGTCAGCCTGGCCACCAGGGCGTCGCAAACCTGCGGGTAGTCCACGATGCCTTCCTGCGGCACCCGCAACGCCGCCACGCCGCCCACGTGAGGTTCGATCTCGCGCATGGCATCGGCATCCAGCCAGCGCAGGCCTTCCAGGCCGTTGGCGGCGCCGCGTTCCTGCAGCGCGCGCAGCCGGTCGACCTCAGTCTCATCGGCCGCCACCACCAGCTTTCCACAGATTTCGTGAGCGACCCCGTTCTCCTGGCAGAACGTCACCATCTGGCGAATGCCGGCGACCGCCAGCCGCGCTTTCACCGAGCCGGGTTTGTAGTAGAGCCCGCAATGCAGCACGCCGCTGTTATGGCCGGTCTGGTGCCGGCCGACGCCATCTTCCTTTTCGAGCAACGTGATTTCGGCGCCGGGGAAACGCTGTCCCAATCGGTAGGCGGTGGCCAGCCCAACGATACCGCCGCCGACGATGATTACTTTCTTGGAATTCACCGGTGGATACTTCGAGTGTAGCGTGGCGTGTCGCGCGCATATCTGCGCGCATATCTTCCACGCGCATATCTTCTAAGATGCCCGCACCGACGGCCCCGGTGAAGAAACGGCCTTACCGCGGGCGTTAGCAGCATTCCGCCGGTGAGGAAAGGCCGCCGGTTCGTGGCGAAACCAGCGCCCCTGGCGCCTCACAGCCGCGGCCCGGCAGACGTCAAGGCGCTTCGAAAATACTCCACCGTGCGGCGGAGGCCATCGTCCAACGTGACGACTGGTTCCCATCCGAGCACGCTCCGGGCTTTGCTAATATCCGGCTTGCGGCGCTTGGGGTCGTCTTCAGGCAGCGGCTGGAACACGATTTTAGACCCCGTACCCATCAGGCGCCGGATGTGTTCGGCGAACTCCAGAATGGTCATCTCGAGCGGGTTGCCCAGGTTCACCGGATACCGCTCGCCGGAAAGCATCAGGCGGTATAGGCCGTCCACCAGGTCGCTCACATAACAGAAGCTGCGCGTCTGCGAGCCGTCGCCAAAAATCGTCATGGGCCGGCCTTGCAAAGCCTGGTCCAGAAGCGCGGGCACCACGCGGCCGTCATTGAGCTTCATGCGCGGCCCGTAAGTGTTGAAGATTCGCGCGATGTTGGTGGCCACTCCGTGTTTCCGGTGATACGCCATGGCGAGGGCCTCGGCGAAGCGTTTGCTTTCGTCGTAACAGGAGCGCGGTCCCACCGGGTTGACGTTGCCCCAATAAGTCTCCACCTGGGGATGGACCAGCGGGTCGCCATAGCATTCCGAGGTGGAGGTAATCAGGAAGCGGGCACCCTTCTGGCGTGCCACCTCCAGCATATTTCGCGTGCCCGCGGAGCCGACGTCGAGAGTCTCGATAGGGTACTCCAGGTAGTCCTTGGGGCTGGCCGGCGAAGCCATGTTGACCACGTAGTCCACCGGCCCATCGATGGAGAGCGGCTGTGTAATGTCGCGCTCCAGAAACTGAAAACCCGGGTGGGCTTCGAGGTGGGCAATGTTATCCGAACTGCCCGTTAAGAAATTATCAATCGCCAGAACGGAGTAGCCTTCCGATAGGAGACGGTCGCACATATGCGACCCGATAAACCCGGCAGCGCCGGAAACGACAGTGCGCAAAGTCCCTCCGATCCCTCATTGTAACTAATCCCACCGGTCGCCATATGCCGCCGGATCATTTAAGTACTCTCGTGCAGTACTCTCGCATCCACATGCCGCAGATCCACATGCTACAGTCAAGTACTGATAGCTATGGCCGACGCATCGTGGATCGAACGGGCGGTCGTGATTCTTCTTCTCGCCCTTTCTCTCGGGCTCTTCTGGTGGCGCTTCCGCAAGGTTCTGGACGTGATCCGGCGTTCTCGCGCGACGCCGGATTTCCAGGTTGCGCCAGTCGGGCCGCGCATCCGGCAATTCGTCTGGGAAGTGATGCTGCAAGGTAAAGTCATCGAGCAGCGGCCCATGGCCGGGTTGGCGCATGCATTCGTTTTCTGGGGCTTTCTGGCGTTTGGTCTGGTCACCGTGAACCACATTGCCACCCCGTTCGGCGCCCGTTTTCTATCGGCGGACTCCACGTTCGGCGGTTTCTATTTCGGCTTCGTGGCGGTGTGGGCCGTGGCCGTGGCTATTTCCATCGCGGGCCTGTTCGTGCGGCGTTTCGTTGTGCGGCCCGTCTGGCTGGGCCATGTGTCGCCGGAATCTGGCTTCATCGCGGTGCTGATCTTCACCCTGATGGTTACCTATCTCGCGGGCGTATGGTGGCTACAGGACGAATCGATCCCGGGTCAGGCCAACTGGTGGCTGCACACGCTGGCGCTGCTGACTTTTCTTCCGCTGATCCCGCATACCAAGCATCTCCACCTGGTGATCAGCCCGGCGACCGTATTCCTGCGCCGCGCCGGCTTCAGCCGCATTCCGCCGCTCGCTGGCGACGAGGACTTCGGCCTGGACACGGGCAAGGACGTCACCCGTATCGACGCGCTGCAGGCCTTTTCCTGCGTCGAGTGCGGCCGCTGTACCGAGCACTGCCCGGCCTACAACACCGGCAAGACGCTCAACCCCAAGGAAATTGTGCTGGGCCTGCGCGGCTATCTCAACGAGTTCGGTCCGGCGGGCGAAGCCGCGCTCTTGGGCAAGCACATCTCCGAGGAGGCCGCCTTCCAATGCACTACCTGCGGCGGCTGCGAGTTCCAATGTCCCGTGGGCATCCAGCACCTGCCCATGATCATCGGCCTGCGGCGCGGCGCCGTCAACACCGGCAAGTGGGAGAACGATTACGGCACCAAGCTCTTCCTCAACCTGGAGCGCAACGGCAACGCCCTGGGCTTCGCCTCCAGCGAGCGGCAGAAGTTCATCGAAAAGAGCGCACTGCCGATTTACGATGGCACCCAGGAGTACTGCCTGTGGCTGGGCTGCATGGGCGCCTACGATCCACAGGGCCGCGAGATCGTGCTGGCGCTGGCGCGCGTGTTGCGCCACGCCGGCGTCACCTTCGGCGTCTTGCGCAAGGAGAAGTGCACGGGCGACCCGGCCCGCCGGCTGGGCAACGACCTGGCTTTTTCCCAGGTGGCGGAAAGCAACATCGAGGCCCTGCGCGCCGCCAAGGTAGGGAAGATGGTTTCGATCTGCCCGCATTGCGTGCGCACCATCGGCACCGACTGGGCGGAGGCCGGCGGCACATTCCCCATCGAGCATCACAGTGAATTGCTGGCGCGCCTGGAGTCGCGGCTGCCGACGCCGGGAATTCACGCGGAGAACGGGGGGCGGGAGCGCGTAGTGTTTCACGACCCTTGCTATCTGGGGCGCTACCGCAACGTCTACGAGGAGCCGCGCCAGGTAATCGGCCGGTATGGTGAGGCCATTGAGCCGCGCCGCGCGCGCGAGCGTTCCTTCTGTTGCGGCGCCGGCGGCGGCCAAATGTTTCTGGGGGAGGAGAAGGGCAAGCGCGTAAACATTGAGCGGGTGGAGGAGTTGGTGGCCACCGGCGCCTCGGTGATCGGCACGGCCTGCCCGTTCTGCCAGACCATGTTTCGCGATGCGCTGGGCGCCGTCACCCAGACGCCGCCAAAGCTGCTGGACATCGTGCAGATCGCCGCCGCGTCGTTGCCGCCCGAGGCCTGAATTGTGGGCCAATCCGCGGCGGATTGCTAATCCGCCTCGGGCTCCGATTTACGGTCAAAGCGTAGCTTTTCAAACCGTCAGGTCGGCCGGGTTGGCACGGTTCCGGAGTTCGATTGCCGGCGCCGAAATCCGCGCCGTGACAACGGAACACGGGATGGTATACTGTGAACTTGGCGGGGCGAGAGTCGCGCCATCTTCCAAAAGTTTTCCTCGGACGGGCGCGTAGCTCAACTGGCAGAGCAACTGACTCTTAATCAGTAGGTTGTAGGTTCGATTCCTACCGCGCTCACCACCTAATCAACACAAAACACAGGATTTAGTGTTAACCCGGCCAGGCGCCCTCAGCTCTCTTGACAAACGCGCTCTCATTTTGAGAGTATACGTGGCGTAATCAGCCGCAAGGCCCTTCCGGAGTTCGCGGACGCTCTCAAGGACGCGGAGACGCCGCTTGACGACTGGTATCGGACTGCAAAGCGATTGCGGTGGACCAGTCTCGTGGATGTGTGCAAAACGTATCCACACGCGGATGCGGTTGGCGAGTTCACGATCTTCCAACAGTGGCGGAAACAAGTATCGCTTGGCGGCGTACATCAACTATCGAACCAGCAAGGTATACGTCCCGTCACGTGATGAAGCACGAGGAATACAGCAAGGAGGTTTGGAAGAAGCGATGAAGAATTCAACCACCCGTACATCAGCTATTTACGCACATCAACGCTCGGAACCAATTACGTACAACCGCGCGAAAATTTCTATCTAAGCCAATGGAACAAAAGGTGTGGCTCCCCGGCATGGATTCGAACCACGAACTTGACATATTTTTGAAGGCTCACAACTTATTGATTCTACAAAGTCGTGCAAAGTCGTCAAAAGCACCAAAAGCAGACATCTGGTACAAAAACGGTACAAAAACATTTGACTACGCACTGACATCGACCGTCGCGGACGTTAGCCGCTGAGCTTGTCGTTTTTTGAGGCGGCGATCATGGATGCATTCATCCGCGGCGGCGGACGTGAGGCGCTCACCCTCAGCGTCGCCACTGCTTCACCATCGTATGGACAGCCGTTCTGCGAAAACAGTCCGACGTGTGATCGTTCGCCAGCCCGAGCGCCTGCATCCAGGCATAGACGATGACCGGGCCGACGAATTTAAACCCGCGCTTCTTCAGCGCCTTTGAGATTTCCTCGGAAAGCGGGGTCTTTGCAAAGACCTCGCCGCTGTTCCGGATGGGGGAGCCGCCCACCATTTCTCAGATGAAGGTGGAGAAATCCTCGCCGGCGTCGCGCATGGCGAGATTACTCCGGGACGCCCCAATGCTTCGTCGTGATAGGCGCGAAGAAGCGGATTGCCTTCTGCCCAGCTGCAGCGATGCGGCGTTCCGGTACTCATCGTTACACAGCTACGGTGCCGCCGTCGACTGGCAGATCGACGCCCGTGATGAAGCTGCTTTCGTCGGACGCCAGGAACACAACGGCCGAGGCAATCTCTTCGGGCCGTCCAATCCGCTGCAGTGGCGTCATGGCGATGAACCGGTCCTTCATCGCGCCGACGTTCGGGCCGAACTGGGCTTCGAGAAGCGGTGTTTCGATCGGGCCTGGGCTGACCATGTTGGCGCGGATGCCCTTGCCCGCGAACTCAGCGGTCCACGTGCGGACAAACGAGCGCAGGGCCGCCTTCGTGGCGCTATACGTCGAATACATCGGGACACCTTTCTGCCAGGCGCCGGAGCCGTTAACAATGATCGAACCGCCGTCCTTCATCAGGGGAAGGGCCTTCTGCACGGTAAAGTAAACGCCCCGGGCATTTACGCCGAAGGTCTTGTCGTAGTGCTCGGTCGTAACGTCGGGAGTGGGTACCGGGTCAGCAATTCCGGCATTCGCAAACAGGATATCCAGCTTGCCCTTCTTGGCCGCGACCGTTTGATAGAGCCGGTCAAGGTCATTTGGGTTCGCAACGTCCCCTTTCACGGCGGTGACGTTTGAGCCGATTTCAGCCGCGGCCTTGTCCAATTCGGCTTGCCGGCGGCCGGTAATAAAGGCATAGGCGCCCTCCTTTACGAAGCGCTTGGCGGTGGCGAGGCCAATTCCGCTGCTTCCTCCCGTGATGACGGCGATCTTTCCTTCGAGTCTAGGCATTGCTATGCTCCTTCACGCTTGGTTGCGCTGCTTTCAACAATATCTGTACCTATCGGTTCACTTTCTTTCAAAATCACCGGGCATCACGCTACTCTTCCCGCGAGACAAGTCAACGTCGAACAGCTCGCGACGCTACATAAGCGCGCAGCGTAACGCGGTTTCCGAAGCCTGATCCGTAACGGGAATGCCAAGGGCCGGATTATGGCGGCTGGCCTCAGATGGGTAGATGGCTCGTACCTTTTATTTGTAGAGCCAAGGCTTATAGGCAATCTCGATGTTGTATCCGTCCGGGTCGCCGATGTTTGCCGCGAAGTAGTCG
>DATMNI010000191.1:0-4435 GCA_035570275.1 Candidatus Acidiferrales bacterium
ATGAAAGGGTTGCTGTACATCATCCCAGCCGATCCGAAGGCGATCCGCGAGCGCTGCGAAATTACCGCGCCGCCAACTGTCGAAGTATCAATCGAGGTGAAGCCGTGCACGATTCCGATATAGCCGCCGACGATCTTACGCGGGAGGCCCCACAGGTAATCACCCGGAGTAGGCCATAGCCGGCCCGCGATGTACATTGACAACGCCTTGAATTGGTCCTTGGCCCCGCCCCCCTGCGGGGTTTTCTTTTGTCCGGTTCAGCCGTCGCTGTCCCGCTTGCCGAGGAGCTCGGGCAACCTCGCGACGTTGACGGCGATCCTGCGAGCTTCGTCCTTGAGCAGCACGCCGGCCGTCACGGCCGCACGATGTTCAGGTGTCCAATCGGCCGGTCTCTTCCCCAGCGAATCAGCGCCTACGCCGCAAGTCGAAGCGGATGTTAACGTCAGGATCGCGCCCCCGGTACGGCCGCACGCTGTGGACAGGAAAACAGACGGTATACGGATCGGCGGCGAGCGCAGCGGGACTGCAAAGGCGATACATCCAGTACAACGAGGGTTCAAAAGCGACACGGAGCGGCACGACTCTGACATCATGAGTCGCAAAACGACCGACATGCCGCTTGGCGGCGTCTGCGCATGTCGTGCTCAGCGCGAGCATCGCTGCAATTGCCGTGACGGTGTCAACTCGCACCAGTCCGAACCCGAGTCCCAACAAAATCTTATTCATGGAATTCGCCCCTCTTTTGCCTCGGCGCCTTTAAGTCGTCGCGAAAGGCGGCTTTGCCATGTGGCAAGGATAGCACGCTGCGACCGCGTCAAAGCCGCCAGAGGGGGCCCCCAGATGACGGGGGGCTTAGCTTAGGGGGTGTCATCCTGGACGGCGGGCGTCATCTTGCTTACACGGCAACACGCGCCATTGAGTGACAAATCCGGACCCGCATGAGGATCGTATCACGGCAGGGCGCAGGCCCATTGGGGCGCCTTGTCGCGAGACAAGCTGACGCGCGGCCGGGTGCCGCTTGCGGCTAAATCTCGTCGGCTTTACGGGCTCAGCCGTCGCCGTCCCGTTTGCGCAACCACCGCGCCTCGTCCTTGGTTAGCACCTTGGCTGCCTCGCTTCGGCCTCGCTGTCCCTGGAATAGAGGTAGACGAGCGCCTGTCCGTTGGCGTCACGGACGACGTAGCCGCCGGGTATCTTGTCGGCACGCCAGGGGGGCGGAAAGCGGCGAGGCGTCATCTTCCTTTTCGGGGAGGTCGGTGTCGCGGAGCTCTGTACGGCTTCCACTTCACCGGCGTCACCGCCAACGGCGTTCCCCTGCTCGAACTCACCCAGCCGGCCGCGGTCAGCCTGCTGGGAAGTGTAGGGCTCGCTTGGACCGTCAGTCACAAGCAACGCCACGTCCTCGTCCAAAGGGGCGGAATCGATCGACAGCCATCCGGCGGTATTCTGTATCAAGCGCATGCCAAGTTCATGTGCGGGGCGGCGTGCGCTCGCCGGATAGCGGGTTACCGGGGAGGGCGCGATGCGGGATATCGATCCGACCATACCCAACGGTCGATGGCCACAATGGTGCTGCCCCACAGCGCCATCAGCAGCAGTGCGACGATCAGGTCTAATATCGAGTTCTCGCCGATGCCCGTGAATAGGTCCATCCGGCCATCCTAGTCAGAGCGCGCCGTTCTGAACAATGCGATTAATCACAGCGCACATCTGGTGGCCACTCGTCGTCCTCCATCAGCAGCCCCGCGAGCACCGCACGCCCTTGCTTCGTGAGGGTAAAATCAGCGGATCAAAGCGGAGATGTCAGCGTGAAAAAGCCCCGCTCGGCGCGGGCAAGTCTTGAGCGTTCTCCCGGATATGCCGTTCGATTCTGAGCCTTACGTTCCAGAGGACGCTGCTCATTGCTGGAACGGTGGCCCCGTTTGGAGGGCGCGGCTATCTAAAATGCGTCGGTGGGGGCCTCAATGAATGAAGGCCATGGAAGAAGTTGATGGTTCGGGTCGCCGCGCGTTCCGGGCGAAAGGCTTCGACCTCGAAGATAGCGACCAGGGCCCCTTGCATCGCTGGGCCGGGCCGTTCAATTGCTGCTCCGGGCGATGGCCCCTTTGGGGCGAAAGGGGCCACTCGCCAACTGAGGCGGCCAAACGGGAAACCCCAACCTCCCTGGAGGAAAGGCTGGGGTCCCGGTACACAGGGGCGCCTTTCGTCGGAGAAGCGCCGCGAAAGAATTTATCGAAAGATGACAATTTTGTCATGGTTGAAAAAGCGGCACCGGACTTCAATCCTTTTGCTCTCGTTGGAGGCCCGCCAAGAATTCACGAAGGGCCTTCGCACCCGCCCTTTCGGCGACATTTTTGGACGGATGGCTGCCACCTCGCAACCGGACAGGTAGCGGCTGGCCGTTGCAATAAATTTCCCAGCCCCATCGCGTCCAATTGGGGTCCGGCTGCTGCACCACGACATCGTATAGATCTGTCACTGCACGAACGAAAAAGGCCGCCAATTGAAGGCGGCCCGAGTTTGGGGAGGAAAACGCCCAAGGAGGCACCTCTCTAAGCAACTTATGTGCCATCCTTAAAAAGACCACTCGCCAATTCAAAAGGGGCCACTGAACTGAGGCGGCCTCGCGAAGGGAACACCGATGGTCTCCCGCAAGGCGCGCTACAAGAGCACTCCGAAGGGCCGTGCGGCTAGCGCCAACTACAGGCATTCCGCCAAGGGCAGGGCGGCCCGTGCTCGATACAAGAAGTCTGAGAAGGGTAAGGCGGCAGCCAAGCGATACCGCCAGTCTGAGGCCGGAAGGAAGGCTCAGGCCAAAGCCCGCGCCCGGTACAACGCCAAGTCAAAACCGGATTGATGCTGCCTGAGGCGGCAGATGGGAACCCCAAACCAAACGGAGAGGCAAAGGCTGGGGTTCCGGCCCCTCCGTCGGGGAAGTGTGAGGGAAGGACCGACGCTTACAGCATCCATCGCTGGACGCATGATCGGGAACCGCTGCGAGTGGGGGTCGTGTGCGTCCCGGCGTGAGTACAACCATTTTTGGCATCCGTACCCCTGGCGTACCCGGGCGCTTCCTTTGGAAATTTATCGGACTATTAAGTGTTTGATTGTGTTGGCTCCCCGGGCCGGATTCGAACCAGCGACCAACCGGTTAACAGCCGGTGGATGCGAAGTCGGGAGTTCACCGGACCAATCGCCTCGAAGGTCGAGCGTCCGACGGGACTGTGCTCGCGGGCCAGGTCTTGCCACACACTTGTCCAACAGTGGCATGAATTCTATTTGCCGTAGCCGATCAATCAGCTCCGCTTTCAGTGCGTCTGCGTGTGGTACCGGCCGCGTAACCCGCCGCGTGAGGGCGCGTCAGGACCGCACGGCACGCCGCGCGACAGGCTCGACAGTGGGCTTGCCCGACTTGGGTACCTCCGGCACCGGTGATAAGCGCTGGTTCCAGTGCTCGACGATTCCGGGCTCGGCGCTGAGATCGAGAACCGCGATTGCGCAACGGCAAGCGCTCGCTGCCCCGCGTCAGTGATAGGCTCTCCGATAGATGGGTGCAGCCGAATAGCTGCGCCGGGAGCGCCGGGCAGGTGCCGGGCGTGGCCGCCAGGGCCCGCCAGGAAGCCCCATCAGCGCGCCGGACCGCCGGGGCCACCAGCACCGTGGGCCGCGGCCGAGGCCGCCCGAGCGCGACCGGATCGAGCCGCGTCCGAAGTAGCCCAAAGTGTAGCCCAGGGGGTGAAGCCCCTTGTCGGGAAACCCAGCAAATATTGGCCATTCAGGGCGATCCGAACGCACGCTCGTCTCCCCGAGCGGGAGACGATTCCCCCCTCAACAGATCATGCCGCCAGGCCTTTCCCGCAACTTGCCCTATGCGAAGGTTACCAGCCCAGAGGATCCGCCGTTGCGGCCTGAACGCCACGTCCCAAACTCGATCGCAACGATGCGACGGAGATTAGGGGCCGCTCTCGTTACGATGCTATCGCGTTGCCCCTGCTGCGCGGCTCGTAACAGCCACACGTTTGTGACACAGTAAGATTAGGAAGCCCACCGATTCAAATCGGCCGGCAACCGCTTTTAGCAGGCCGCTGAAATTCGTGCCGACGACGCGTTGTGAGCTGTCGTTGCGCATGAGCTGACGACAGTTAAGGCAATTGGCCGATATCGAATCCATCTTTCCGCTGGTCATGCGGACGCTCCGAGTAGCTTGGGCAGCCGGATGAGGTCGTAGGCTGCCATCGTCAGTCAGCCGACTTTTTCAGGGGCCTGTTAGGCTACGGTTAGTGGGTCATGCTGACTGGCGCATCAATAGCCCGAATGGTCGTGCGGTCTCTGGCGCTGGTCGCGTGATGCGGGCCTGGGAGGCGATATCTGGACGGACCCAGGCTTTCTCCATAAGGGCGACTTATTATACCCTGACTCATTGAAGAGTCGGGAG
>DATMNI010000192.1:0-18729 GCA_035570275.1 Candidatus Acidiferrales bacterium
GTTGTCTTACGTTCAGCGCCCCGGTACTGGCGCTGGCAATTCTGTCTTCCTGTTCGTCCGAGCCGGCCGGACCGGCGAAGGGAACCCCGGCGTTCTACTGGCAGGCTGCCGGGGAAACTTACAAGGCCGGAGACTACCTGAAGACGCTGGACCATCTGGACCAGATTCTGGCCGGCGATAGCGACTTCGCAGCACGCGCCCTGACATGGTCGCTCGTGTTGAGCTCCGGAATGGCCTCCGGGTACACGGAGCTGGCCGACTCCTATGAAATCGGCGGCCGGATCAATAAGTCGGACCCAACAGCCTTCCGGCGATCGTTACGGGACTACCGCGGTTTGGCAAACCGCCTGTCCCTGCAGTTCGCCGAGAACGCTGCCAAGACGGATAAAGTGCAGGGCGATACCTTCCCGCTGGCATTTGGTTATCCGGTGGGCACTGCCTCGCCGGTGCCGGCGCTCACGAAAGTGGCGAACGGCGTCGTGCTGACGGCGCCCGATGCAGAGTCTGCGCAGAAACGCGCGATCGAACGCGGCGTATTGCTGGCGGCCTGCCGGGTGGCCGGCGCCCCGGACGATACCGCCAGGACCGAAGCCATCCTCAAGGCGCCCGATGCCAAGGTGGCCCGCCCGGCCCTCCGGCTGGCAATGGCCCAAACGCTGTTCAACGAATCGCAACTTTACGGCCCCCGGAAGCTCGACGATCCGGAAAAGATGATGCTTTTCTGCCAGCGCGCCCAGGACATGCTCAAGAACGTGCCGGATTCGAAAAGCAGCAAGGATCTGGCGGCGAAGCTTCAGACCGTGTTGAAGAAGTCGAAAAAGGGCTGAGGCTCACCTTCCGGCGAAGCCCACTGTGCCACAGAAACAAAAACCGGCGGACGCTCGGAGGATTAGCGCCCGCCGGGTTGGTCCGCGGAAAAACCTGTCTCCCCACGGAACCACTCGCAGAAACCTTACTATCAATAGGACGCGCCGTCCCCCCTCATTGGTTGCAATTGCCTGATCGCCATCCCAGGACCTTCTCAGCCGTGCGAAAGGTGTTGGCGTGCGCTTCCACTGTACGGGTAATCGGGTCGGCATAACCGCCACCCAGGGTCACCACCACGGGAATGCGATGCAACCTGCTGATTTCGAAGACGAGCCGGTCGCGTTCCACCAGCCCCGCGTGGGTCAGCGCCAGGCGTCCCAGGCGATCGCCGGCCAACCCATCCACGCCGGATTGATAGAAGATGACATCCGGCCGGAAATCCACGACGTTGGGCAATAAATCACTTACTCGCGACAGGTATACTTCATCACCTGTGCCATCGGGCAAGCCGATGTCCATGCGGCTGCGCTGTTTGCGAAACGGGAAGTTGTTCTCGGCGTGAACGGAGATGGTGAGCACGTCCGGGTCGCCGGCGAAAATGCTGGCGGTGCCGTCGCCCTGGTGGACGTCCAGATCGAGCACCGCGGCCCGCCGGGCCCGGCCGTCGCGGCGCAGTGCCAGGATGGCGACCGCCAGATCGTTGAACACGCAGAAGCCGGCACCCTCCGTGCGGTGGGCGTGATGCGTGCCGCCGGCGAGATTGCCTCCGAAGCCCGACGCCAGTGCATCGGTGGCCGCCGCCAGCGTGCCGCCCACCGAAGCCAAGGTGCGCCGCGTCAGTGCTTCCGACCACGGAAACCCGATGCGCCGCATGGTTCGCGCATCCAGCGTGCCGTCCAGGAACTGGCGGATGTACCCAGCGTCGTGCGCCAGCGCAATAGTGGCTGCATCCGCCAACGGCGCCGGCTCCAGAGCGTAGAATCCGCCGGCCTCCAGGGCGGCGCGCAGCAGGGCGTACTTCGACGCGGGAAACTTATGCCCCGCGGGCAGCGGGATCGGGTGGTGATCGCAATAGAACAGGCGCGGGCGCATCGTCGAAACCTTGGCGCTACTCACCCTGGTTAGCACTCTTCACCTTGGTTAGCACTCTTCACTTTGGTTAACACCGGGGGCCTAAGCGTTGCAAGCATGGAATCGCCGCCGAATCCGCGGGAGGATTGGGCCTGAGCATGTTTCGAACCTTATCCAAAGGACGGGCACTGAATGGCTGACGTGGCGATCATTGGCGCCGGCCCGGCCGGCCTCACCGCGGCGTACCATCTGGCAAAGCACGGTGCGTCCGTGCAAGTGCTGGAAGCCGACGAAGAATATGTCGGGGGCATTTCGCGGACCGTCAACTACAAAGGCTTCCGTTTCGATATCGGCGGCCACCGGTTCTTTTCGAAATCCGATCGGGTCAATGCGATGTGGAAAGAACTTCTGGGCGATGAGTTGCTGGAACGGCCGCGGTCGTCGCGGATTCTTTATGGCGGCCGGTTCTACTCGTATCCCCTGAAGCCAGTGGAAGCGCTGATGAATCTGGGCGTGGCGGAATCGGCAAGGTGCGTCCTCTCGTATCTCAAAGCCCGCGGGTTTCCGGAGAAGGATCCCAAATCTTTCGAAGACTGGGTCACCAACCAGTTCGGCTCGCGGCTCTTCCGCATTTTCTTCAAGACCTATACCGAAAAGGTCTGGGGGATGAGCTGCAAAGAAATCTCGGCGGATTGGGCCGCGCAGCGCATCAAAGGGCTGTCCTTGTGGTCTGCTATCAGCTCGGCCATCATGGCAGCGGTGCTGCCGAAGTCTTCCGCGGGTAAGGGCGAGGTGATCAAGACGCTCATCAACTCGTTCCACTATCCGCGATTCGGGCCCGGGATGATGTGGGAGCGGTGCGCGGAGCGCGTCCGGCAGATGGGAGGCGAAGTGCTGCTCGGGCACCGGGTCGGGTCCTGCCGCTGGGATTCCGCGTCCCGGACGTGGCGAATCGAGTGCACCGCGGGCGGCGAAACCAAAACCGTGCAGGCCACTCACATCATCTCGTCGGCGCCTATGAAGGAGTTCGTGGCGGCACTGCGCCCCGCGGTTTCCGGCCGCGTGCTGCAGGCTGCGCAGGCCCTCCGGTATCGCGACTTTCTGACGGTCGGGCTGATTCTCCGCGACCGGAAAGTTTTCACCGACAACTGGATCTACATCCACGAGCCGTCGGTTCAGGTGGGGAGAGTCCAGAATTATAAGTCCTGGTCGCCGGACATGGTGCCCGACCCGGCGTACGCCTGTTACGGTATGGAGTATTTTTGCAACAGCGGGCCCGGCCTGTGGTCGACAAGCGACGAGGACCTGATCGCGCTGGCCAAGAAAGAGCTGGAGCAGATCGGCCTTGGCCGCGCCGAAGACGTGGTGGATGGCTGCGTGATCCGCCAGCCGAAGGCGTATCCGGTTTATGACGATGGCTACGCCGCCCACGTGGCCACGGTCCGCGACTCACTCCAGGAGAACTTTCCGACGCTGCATCTGGTGGGCCGCAACGGCATGCACCGGTACAACAATCAGGACCACGCGATGATGACGGCGCTGCTTTCGGCTGAGAACATACTGGCTGACCGCGAACTGTACGATGTGTGGCGCGTCAATCAGGACGCCGAGTACCACGAGGCCGGGCCGCAGGGCGACCAGCAGGAAGTTGGGGTGGGGCGGCTGGTGCCGACGCGCACCGCGGTTGCCGGCGGGACCTCATAACCGCAGGCGGCCGCGCCGGAAAGTAACTAAGCCGGTCGTTTCAGAAATACGCCGACGTATCGGGTAACCGCTTGCTAACGCGCGCGGCTCCGATCAGAGCGCGGCTCCGATCAGAGCCGCGACTTGTCGCTCGACCGTGAGGGAGCGGTTTCGTCGAAATACGCGACGTATTTCTGAAACGGTGTACTAAGCTGGCGTCCGGACACGTGGGCGCCTCGGCCGGATCAATTGGGCCCATGGCGAAGCTGCGAAGATGGTATGACCATGATGACCCGCCGCCACTTCACTTCCGCGCTTGCGGTCTCGGCCCTGGCTGCGCCCGCCCAACCGCGCGTCAACGGCGCCCGTTTGCGCCAGCACATCGAAGCGCTAAGCGTTTACGGCCGCCCCGCCGGCGGCACGTTCGCCGACGGAGTCAGCCGGGTGGCCTATTCGGAAGCCGACGTTGCCGGCCGCCGCTACGTGATGGGCCTGATGGAAGGCGCGGGCATGAAGCCGGGCATCGACGCGGCAGGCAACATCTTCGCGCGCCGCAACGGATCGGATTCAACCTTGGCGCCGGTGCTGTTCGGTTCCCACATCGATTCGGTGCCCAGCGGCGGGAACTTTGACGGGGACCTCGGCTCTTTGGCAGCCATCGAAGTGATCCAGACGTTGAGCGAAGCGGGCATCGCCACGCGCCGTCCGCTGGAGGTGGTGGTCTGGTGCAATGAAGAGGGCGCGGCGTACAACAGCGGCCTCGATGGCAGCAGCGCCGCCGTCGGCCGCGTGGCGCCGGGGGACCTGAACAAGGTGTGGAACGGCGTGAAAAAGTCCGACGCCATCCGGAAGGTGGGCGGCAACCCGGACCGCGTCGGCGAAGCCCCAATCCGACCTGGCGCCTACCGATGTTACGTGGAGTTGCACATCGAGCAGGGCGGTACCCTGGAGCAGGCCGGCATTCCTATCGGCGTGGTGGAAGGCATTGTCGCCATTGACCGGTATGAGGTGGAGATCGAAGGCTTCGCCAACCACGCCGGCACCACGCCGATGCCGCAGCGGCAGGATGCGCTGCTGGCGGCGGCGTACCTCACGGTGGCCGTGAATGAGACGGTGCGGCGCGAACCGGGCCGGCAGGTGGGCACGGTCGGCCAACTCGCCGTGAGCCCCAACGTTCCCAACATCGTGCCTGGTGCGGTGCAACTGACCATCGAACTGCGCGACCTGTCGTCGAAAAAGATCGCCGGGCTGGCCGAGCAGCTTCGGGCGCGCGCCCAGGAAATCGCCCAGCAGACCAAGACCGGGATTACGATCCGGCCGGCGGCGCATCATGACGAGGCGCTGGCTACACCAGAGATTCAGAAGGCCATCGAGGCGGCCTGTGGCAGGCTCGGTCTCGAATCGCGGCGGCTACCGTCGGGCGCTGGTCACGACGCGCAGATGATGGCGAAGGTCGGCCCGATGGGCATGATCTTCGTGCCCAGCGTGGGCGGCATCAGCCACTCTCCGAAGGAGCTGAGCCGGTGGGAGGACTGCACGCGCGGCGCTGACGTGCTGCTGGAGACCGTGCGGCAAATGGCGGAGTGATGCGAACGAGAAGTTTCGATGAACCGGTAGAGTGGTAGCGCGGCGGGGCGGGCGATTCGCCCATCACCGCCAGCGTAGCGTAAGGGTGCCCGTACGAGCTTTGTTGAAGAGGCAGGTGCGGCGACAGTCTGGGTCATCGAAGCGATAGTCGCCCTTCTTGCCGAAATATACGGGGTCGTGAATCTTCTGATGGTGCCGGTACAAAACGCCTCCTGCCGGCACGGTGAAGATCACTGGATGTTGAGCGGCCAATTCCGTGTGGGGCGGCGGATGATCGCCCGGAGGGTCGATCACATTGCTCCTTGTTCACCGTATCCCCTCGCGGCCCTCACCACGTCGTTAACTCTTCCAATCCGTAGCGCCTCGATTGGCGCCATATTCCCAAGTCTTTCGTGAGGACTTGTAAAGAACCTGAGCTGCATCCAGGAATCGAGAGCACTGAGATTTCTCAACACTTCTTCTAGACCGTCGATTGTCTTTCCGTCTTCAAACTGGAAACTTGGATAACTGTACCCACGTCTACCCTGTGTCAATGCAAGAAGTTGATTTGCGGCTCGCCTCTTATCGACCGCTTGACGAGAAAGCTTCAACAGTTCAGCAACCTTTCCGGAACTGAGAACACCTTCGGCCTTCTTGAGCATCTCCTGCCGAAGCTCAAGTCCTCGAAGCTTCGAAGCGACAATCGGATCTTGAGCTGCTAACGCCGACACCCAAGGGGCTGAACTGAGGGCCTCAAACATGACGAGGTTATCCGTTGGAGCGGCAGTCGCCTCATCGATCAGAGTGCTTGTCAGATCAGATTCGAGGTCTTTGACCGCCCTGAGGATTCGAGTGTAAAAAGCTGGATGTTTGGTGTTTCTAAACTGCTTCAATATCGAAACCAACAGGCGATGTTCTAGCTCTGGGTCGCGCTCGATCTTCAGGCGCAACTTCTCGTCCTCATAGGCACTGCGAAGCAGGAATCCTTCGAGATCGAGGTTAAGCCTCGTGTGCTTGATTTGAAAGAGCAAGCAACGCTCAATAATCTCGACTTTCAAGTCGTGGTGAGCGGAGTGTGAAATGAACACGTTGAGCCCGGTATGGTTAGACTGGAGAGAAAACGACGGTTTCGCTTCCTTGTAGCGAGTGCCAAACCAGTTTTCAATTGTGGTTTGTACTTCTTCGATTGTGCTGGGCTTGGCAGAATAGGTGTACATCAGACCTCCAGTTGTCATATTCATTATCCCAAAAGAGATGCCACTTCGTCAACCAGAACACTCTCTATCGGCAAACGGGAACTGAGGGCTCCGGCAAACGCGCGCCGGTCCAAGTTCCTGCTTGCGCGTCATTCGCCCCGCCCGGCCACTGACGATGAAGTGTGGAATGCCGGCGATGCGCCGCTTTCAGCACGTGAGCGACGCCCATTCGTACCAGCCCTTTGCTTCGACATCTCCAATTCGCATATCGTGGTAAACATATCTGGTAAAAGCGAAACTGGAGTTTAGGAGCGAACGCGATGAACCCGGAAATGTTGCTGGACCTGGCCCGTCATCAGGCATGGGCCGATATGGCGCATTGGAAAGCAATTCGTGAGAATGCCGCGCTGCTGGAAGATGTCGAAATCCGCAGGCGGCTGAACCATATGGTTACGGCGCTGAAGATGCTTACCACCCTGGCACGCGGCCAGACGCCGGACGCTGCCGGCATGAAGGAGGTCGATTCGATCGACCAGCTCGAAGCCGCCATGCAGAAGGCCCATGCGGACTTGGCCGCGGCGTTGGGGTCCGCCGATCTAGCCAGGATGATTGCATTGCCCCGCGGGCCGAATGGCCCGTTTGCGGCGCCGGCCGGCGTGCTGTTGCTGCAGGCGCTCACGCACAGCCAACATCACCGCGGCCAGAACGCATCCAGGATGCGCCAACTGGGAGCAGCGCCGCCCATGACCGACTTCGTAGTCTGGTATGCATTGGGGCGTCCGTAAGCTCAGAAGACTCGATGTTCAGGCCAGAGCTTTTCCGCACAGCGCGAGCAAGCGGCTCCATGCGTTCTCGGCCCGTGGCTCGTTGTAGACCTGCGAATCCGGAGGGCACCAGCCATGCGCGGCTGCGGTGTACGCTGGTTGAAATGAACTCAGGATCGGGGTCGCCAATCTTGTTCTGCTTCTTGCAGCCAGAGCAAATGGCCGGGCTGTAGCGCTTCTCGCCCTCTACGGTGTCGTTGCCGTAGACTTTCACCAACATCGCGTAGTCGATGTCTGAGCCGAAGCCTTCCGGGACCGCCGTGAGGTAGCACTTGAGCCCGTCAGTGGTCATTTGCACGCGGTTGGCAAGGCGGTTCGCGAGATCCTGGAGGAACTCCGTGGCGCAGCCCGGATCGCGCTTACCGGCCAACCTGGAGCAGCAGCGCCAACCTTCATGGCTTTCCCGCCAGAACGTCGCTGGCTGCGGCTTCCGCGATCAGGCGGTCCGCATCGGAGCGCAGCAGGAAGCGCTCCGCCACGGCCTTTTCCGCTGCGGCCTTCACCGCATCCACATAAGCGTTGTGGGTGCCGTAGCGTTCTTCGAGCGATGGCCGCGGATCGCCAGCGGCCGCGCGTTCCGCCTTGGTCCCGGCGAACGGCAGATAGCCCCCGTTCAAGGTACAGATCTTGCCTTTGTCGAACCCAGCAGCCGTGATGTTCCAGCCGAGATAGGTTCCCAGCGGGACCTGCCGCAGCACCGAAGGCACTCCACCGACGTCGTTGCCGTCCGCATCCACCTTCGGCACCAGCGTCGGAAGCACCTGCCGGATGGCGGGCGGTTGTTTGGTGATCAAGCCGGATTGGTCGTTGTAATTGAAATCCGGCCCGTAGTCGTAATCGAAGACCGGGTTCACCAGGCCGTCGGGTGAAGGCGCCCCGGGAATGTTGGGGAACCCGATGGCAGCCTTGGTGGCGGGCGCGAGCTGTCGCTGATCCAGGCGCGGATAGCGGCTCGGCGGCGGCTCCGTTCCCACGGTGACCCAGTCGATCAAAGCCGCGGTCAGGGCGCGCATGGTGTCGCTTTCCGGATTGGGATTAGCCGGAAGCACGCAACCATTGGGCGGCCGCGGTGCCGCGGTGCTGAAACCGCCCCGCCCGCCGCCATGGGTTGTCCCGGGAAAGAAATAACGTCGCACGTTGGGCGGCAGCGGAATGTCCGATTTGGCATCCGTGCCAACCAGGCCGGGCGACTCGCGCAGGAACCAGAACTCCAGCGCGCCGAAGGTTTCGAAAATCTTGGGGCAGGTGTTGGAGGCGCGGCAACGGTCCAGCAATCCGGCCGAGGGGCGGCGCCGCACCCGGTCCGTGTAATCGCTCCACCAGAGCACGCCCTCGCTACCCGGCTGATACCCGGCCGCGTAACCGCCGGCGACCGCGAACCGAAAGTTGAGCGCAAGCTGCCGCGCGGCGATATGCGGGTTGGCGCCATCCCACACGATGCGCCCGCCTTCGTCCTGGTTGAAACCGAGGTGAATGTAGCTGCGGATGAAGTTGCCGGACTGCGAATCGCCGCGGCTGATCACCCACTTGAGGTGCCTGGCGAGCGGGTTGGGCGCACCCGTATCGTCTTGCGCGGCGTAGCGCAAGAACGAATTCAGGTCGCGGGTGGCGGCGAAGCCGATGCCCAATACCAGGGGGTCTTTGGCGGTAAACACCAGCACGTATTCGGAAGCAGGGTCGAATCCGCCCTTCATGCATAGCTTCGAAGGATCGGGGACGCCGGGGAAGGGCTTCGTGCCGCAATCGGCGAAGGCCCAATCGCCGCTAGAGACGGCGGCCGGCGCATTTTGGGAGGCACGCCGGGTGAGGCTGGCCCTGGCGGTATCGAGCGTGAGCGGGCGCTGGTAGGTGAGGCCCACGTAAGGCGTTGCCCCCAGGTCGATGGTGGTGGTGTTGGGCGGGATGTCGATCAGGCGCTCCAATACCGGTCCGCTCAACGGCGAGCCATCAGACTTGTGCGCCACGGGCACCACGATGGTCTGCGCATCCGGCCGCTGCGGAAGATCACCCTGCCATCCGCTGAGAAGATTGACGCGGCCGTCGTCAGAGGCCACCGGAGCACCCCGGCCGCGGTTGGACACGGTGTAGTAAAGGACGCCGTTCGACTTGGACATGTCGATCGGTTTCGACAGCGCAAACGTCGCCGAATATTCCACCATGCCGTGGGCGTTGCGCGGCGCGAACCGAATGTCCATGATGATGGAATTGTGCGGGTCCGCGGGGTCGATTTCGCCGAAAAAGTGGCCGCTCAGCACCTCGTACTGGCCGGCCTTGCCGAACGCCTGCCCGCCAAAGGCCGGGGATTCGCGGTGCTCGACGACGATGCGTGTGACGCGGGCCTGAACGCAGGTCGCGCCGATCCAGATGGCTATGGCCGCAAGACCGATCCGTTTCAACATACCGGACATTATATGCAAGGGTGACAGGCAAGAGTGCCAGGGAGATGGGAGCCGGGAGATGGGAGATGGGAGATGGGAGATGGGTATGCCGGCTGCGCCTCGTGAGCAAGTTGGTGAGGATAAGGATGGTGGCCCCGAGATTGGGTATCTCGGGGCCGCACTCAGAAGGTTGGCGGTGGGAGGGGACTCACCGCCACAGGGATGCTTTCTGTAGTTGCTTTAATAATACATATTTAAGATCTGTTTGTCTACTGTTGGCAAAAATATTTTCTGTGTTACACCTGGAGCGTGGAAACCGGCCAGCGCCAGAGCGGCTCCAAATGGCTCCCATACCTCTACGCCGTCTTGCTGTTCGCCGTCAACTTCGCCATCGCGCGGCGGCTCTTCTACACTGAGTTCACTCAGCACACCAGCTCCAACGAAGGCGCATTCATGGCAATCAGCCGGTTTCTGGCCGAGCGGTGGCCGGATGTCCGCTGGTTTCCATTCTGGCTCAACGGGGTGCCCTTCGAAAACACCTATTTCCCGCTGTTGCAGGTCATCGTCGCCATGGTCGCGAAAGCGCTCCATTGCAGCCCGGCTCTCGCCTATCATGCGGTCACCGCCGGCTTCTACTGCCTGGGGCCGGTCTGCCTGTTTCTCTTCGCCTGGAAGGCCTCGAAACTGTTGCACACCGCTTTTTTCAGCGGCCTTGTCTACTCGTTATGGTCGCCCTCGCTTTTGCTGCCGGCGGTGCGCAACGATATCGGAAGCTGGCACAACGCGCGCCGGCTGCAGACGCTGGTGCACTATGGCGAGGGCAACCACAACACGGGGCTGAGCCTGCTGCCCCTGGCTCTGCTGTGTGCGTGGCTGGCGATCGCGCGCCCGAAATTCGTCTGGAGCGTGGCGGCCGGAATCCTGCTGGGCGCTATGGTCCTGACGAACGCCTTTGCCGCGGCGGACCTGGCGGTCGGCATCGCAATCCTGGTGACCGTGCAGCCGCCCGGCGCCCGCGTTCGCGGCCTGGCCCGGTTGGCACGTATCGGCGTGGCCGCGTACCTGTGGATCTCGCCCATCCTCACGCCAAGCCTGGTTCGCACCATCCGCACCAACTCCCTGATGGTGGAAGGTGACTACCATTACACGCCGCGGGTGATCGGCACCGGCCTTCTGGTTCTGGCGGGCGGCGCCGCCATCTGGTATTTCACCCGCCGCTGGAACCACTGGTTCGACCGCTTTGCCGTGGAATTCGCCTACGTCTTTACCGCTGTAGTCACGCTGACCTATTACGCCGGGATCGCCATTCTGCCGCAGCCCTGGCGGTATCAACTGGAAATGGAGATGGCGCTCTGCCTGGCCTTCGTCTTCGGCGCCCGCCACCTGCTGGCTCGGGCGCATCCCCGCGTGCGGGCCGGCGCTCTGGCGCTGTTTCTGGCGTTTCTGGCCTGGCAGGCGGTCTGGTATCGGGAGTATGCAGGCGGCCTCATCCATTCCATCGACATCACCCCGACCATCCAATACAAAACCGCCCGGTGGATTGACGCCAATCTCAAGGGCCTCCGCACCATGGTCTCGGGCGATCTGGGCTCCTGGTTCAACGTCTTCACCGATAACCCGCAACTCAGTTCCGCCCCCGACCCGTTCTCGCCGAATTGGATGGTCGAAATCGCGGCGTACACCATCTACTCGGGCCAGAACGCCCTGGACCGGGACGCCGAGTATTCCATCCTCTGGCTGAAGGCCTACGGTTGCCACGCCATCACGGTGCCGGGGCCGAAGAGCAGGGAGGAGTTCCACCCCTTCCGCAATCCCCGCAAATTCGACGGCGTGCTTCCGCTGCTGTGGCATGACGAGGATGATTCCATCTACGGTGTGCCGGCACGCTCGAAATCGCTGGCCCACGTTATTCCAGCCGATGCCGCCGTCGAGCGGCCGCCAATCCACGGACTGGATGTGGAAGGCGTGGCGCGCTTCGTGGCGGCGATGGACAATCCCGCGCTTCCAGTGGCCGATTTCTCCTGGCTGTCGAATACATATGCCCGCATCGCCACCGAGCTGCATCCGGGCCAGGTGGTAGCGGTGCAAGTGACTTACGATCCGGGCTGGGTCGCAACGGCCAATGGCCGGCCCGCGTTGGTGACCCGTGACGGAATCGGTCTGCTCACCTTGCACCCGCAATGCGACGGCCGTTGCCGGATCGACTTGCGTTTCGACGGCGGCGCGGAGCGAAGAATCTGCCTCGGTCTCAGTGTACTGGTGATGTTCGGCGTGGCGGGCGCCGCTGGGTTCTTCCTGATCGCAAAGCGCAAGCAGCCGTTCCAGCCGCCGAGCCAGTGGGGCGGTGAGTGAGCCTCGTCCTCGCTGGAATCATGGCAGCCTGAGAGGCCGCTGCACGAGGCTCAGCCGAAGCGGCTTGGGTCCCTGGAAATCAAGCCGCGTCGCGCGCCAGAATTTTGAGCAGCATCAGATCGAAGGTGCCTTGGACCAGATCGGCGGGCTTACTCAAATCGGTTACCGAGGATAGATTACCGAGCTTCTGTCGATATGCAAGGGGTGTGGCAGCCGTTACAATAGTCCCGATGAACCGCCTCCCAGAACTACACCGCCGCCATGAAGCCGCTGAGCAGGGAGGTAGCGCCGAGCGCCGTGCCCGCCAGCATAAGGAAGGCAAGCTATCGGCCCGCGAGCGTATCGAACTGCTGCTCGACGAAAGCTCTTTTGAAGAGATCGACAAGCTGGTTACCCACCGCTGCCGCGATTTCGGCATGGACGAGCAGATCATCCCCGGTGATGGCTTCGTCACCGGCTACGGCCGCATCGAGGGCCGGCTGGTCTACGTCTTCGCTCAGGATTTCACGGTGTTCGGCGGTTCCCTATCGGAAACCAATGCGCTCAAGATTTGCAAGATCATGGACCTGGCGCTCAAGACGGGCGCGCCGGTGATCGGCCTCAACGATTCCGGCGGCGCGCGCATCCAGGAAGGCGTGGTCTCGCTGGCGGGCTATGCCGACATTTTCCTGCGCAACACGCTCGCTAGCGGCGTGGTTCCGCAAATCTCCGCCATCATGGGCACCTGCGCCGGCGGCGCCGTCTATTCCCCCGCCATCACCGACTTCGTCTTCATGGTGGAACACACCAGCCACATGTTCGTGACGGGCCCCGATGTCATCAAGACCGTGACTCATGAAGACGTTACCAAGGAAACCCTGGGCGGCTCCATGACCCACAATTCGGTGAGCGGCGTGGGCCACTTCATTGCCGCCAACGATGGCGAATGCCTGCGCATGATTCGCGAACTAATGACCTACCTGCCGCAGAACAATCGCGAAGATCCGCCGCGCCGCTCCACCAACGACCCCGCCAGCCGCATGGACGCAGCGCTCGACACCATCGTGCCCGAGGAATCCAACCAGCCCTACGATATTAAGGACGTGATCCAGCGCGTGGTGGATGACGGCGAATTCTTCGAAGTCCACGAGCACTGGGCCAAGAACATCGTGGTCGGTTTCGCCCGCATGGACGGCCGGTCCATCGGCATTGTGGCCAATCAGCCGGCCTTCCTGGCCGGCTGTCTCGACATCAATTCCTCTGTGAAGGGCGCGCGTTTCGTGCGCTTTTGCGACGCCTTCAACATCCCCATCCTCACCTTCGAAGACGTTCCCGGCTTCCTGCCGGGCACCGCGCAGGAGTTCGGCGGCATCATCCGTCACGGCGCCAAGCTGCTCTACGCCTATTCGGAAGCCACCGTACCCAAGATCACAGTGATCACGCGCAAGGCCTATGGCGGCGCCTATTGCGTGATGGGTTCCAAGCACATCCGCACGGACGTCAACCTGGCCTGGCCCACTGCGGAGATCGCCGTCATGGGCCCGGAAGGCGCCGTGAACATCGTCTACCGCCGCGAACTCTCGGCGGCGGAGGATCAGGCTGCGGTACGCCGGCAGAAAATCGAGGAATTCCGCGACCGCTTCGCCAACCCCTTCGTGGCCGCTGAGCGCGGCTATGTGGACGACGTGATCGAACCCCACGAAACCCGGCCGCGCGTGATTCGGGCCTTGCGCATGCTCGAAAACAAGGTCGACACCATGCCGCGCAAGAAGCACGGCAACATCCCGCTGTAACGCCGTGGCCATGCCCGAAAAAAGAAGCCCGTGCTCGCCGGGCCCGTCCTGGCCAGCCCGTGCGCGCTCGCGCGCCGGACCGGCTACCTGGCCTTCGGCGGATACTTGCGGCAGCCCGCAGGGTATGCTTCGAGTTCGCTTTTCCGCACGGCGCCGAGCGTGTACCAGACGTTGAGATCGGCCGGACCGGTTGGCACGAAGGAGAGGCCCTTCGCCTCGAGGTGTTTCTGGATGTCCGCGCCCAGGCGTTTGCGAATCCGGTCGTTGTTCAGCTAGGGGTTCCTGCTGTTCAACCGGCCTTGCTGGATGGCCAAAGACTTGAGGAGAAATCGGCGGCTTGATCGGACTCGATTTCCACCTTCTGCGCGAAGGCGCACGACGCAACCAGGAGGCTGAGAACGGGGCTCTTCATATCACGGGAACCTACCACACTCGTGGGTGGGCGGCAATCGTGAGAATTGTGAACGTGAGAATTGTCCGAATCGAAGGAGTGCTGAAGAGGCAGCGGTATCGGCGGTTGAAGAAAGGACAAAAGGGTATGTAATGTAAGACGGTATGTATTTGTTGCTTACGGCGACGGCCTGTTTGCTACCATGGGCCACCTCAAGCAGCAGAACGAGAACCATTACCGCGCGCCGCCAGCGGAACCCACTCGATCAGCCCGGTTCCGCAAGCAGCACGATCATCTGGTGGACCGATGGCGCGGGGAGACACCAAAGAGCATCTGGGACTTCGTGGGAGTGTAACGGCTGGAGCTTTCGCCGCACACCGTGGGAACTTTCGAATGCAAGCCAGGGTATTGGCCCTGCTCCGAGGTGTGCGGCGGTTTCGTGGGCCCGGCAGTTTCGGAACTCGTGCTTTCCGGCAGCATCCTACCACTCGTCCCGCTCCACCGTCGCCGTGCTTTCCTTCAGCTTCGGCGCACCCTCTGCCAACAGTTCCCCTTCGCCTGCCGCGGCACCGCTGGCGATGGTGCGCACGCGCGGCATGGGCTTGTCAGCATTGGCGAAATCGCCGTGCTTTTCGGCGGCGGATGCGATGTCCTGCGCCCCCGTCGAGATGAGCACCTGCCTGGCGCGCGGCACCCAGTCCGCGGTGTCGCAGTGTACAGAGAGGAGAATGCCGCCTTCGCGGATTCGTCCCTCGTACCGGCGCGCTTCGTACTCCGGAATTCCCATACCGACCAGGGCGCCGATGATTCCACCCAAAGCCCCGACCGCGCCGGCGCCGGCGAGCGCCGCTACGATTGGTCCGGCAGCCAGGAACGGCCCCAGTCCGGGGATGGCCAGCGCCCCTATGCCGGTCAGCCAGCCGAGGACTCCACCCGCGATACCGCCGGCCATCACTCCCGACGCCATCCCTTCCGGCGCCTTGGTATTTTTTTCGTGGGCAAAATCCTTGGTTCCCATATTCTCCGGAAACAGCACCGAAATGTCGGTGCTGCGGAAACTGGCCCGGCGCAAGTGCTCCACGCCCTCCTCCACTGCTAACCGGTCGGGATAGATGCCGAATACGGCTGTATTCTTTGCAGACATGTGAACTCCTTCGTTCGATATACGTGCAAGATGAGGTCCACTGCGCGCCTCCGCACAAAACCCGGCGCCGGGGGAGTAGAATTGGAAGTTCGGAGAAAGGGATCTATGCAGATGAAGAGGGAAACGTCGCGCCGTGGTTTTTTGGGTGCCGCCGCCGGGTTTGCGGGTTTGAGCGCTGCCGGAGTCACCCCAGCTTCCGCCAAAATTGAGCCTGAGCCGTGGGGCATCAAGCTCGGTATCGCCACCTATACTTTCCGTAGTTTCGATCGCGCCAAATGCATCGAAATGCTCAAGGCGGTCCAATCGCCCTGGGTTGGCGTCAAGGATGGCGTCCACTTTCCCTTCCCGGGAACGCCCGAAGCGCTCAAGCAGGCGCGGGCCGAGTTCGACGCAGCCGGTCTCAAGGTGGTGAGCGTGGGCAATCTCTCGTTTCCGAAAGACGACCCCGACGATATCCGCCAGCGCTTCGAATGGGTCAAGAATCTCGGTCTTTCCCAGACGGTTTGCATTCCCACCCGCGCCAATATCAAGACCGTGGAAAAGTTCGCAAAGGAATATAAAATCCGGCTCGCCATTCACAACCACGGCCCCGAACAGAAGGATTTCCCCTCGCCGCAGTCGGTCCTGGAAGTGGTGAAGGACATGGACCCGCTGGTCGGACTCTGCATCGATGTCGGCCACACCGCCCGTACCGGCGTCGATGTCGTCGAGAGCATTGCGCTCGCCGGCAATCGCCTCTACGAGATGCACGTCAAGGATCTGCGCTTCTTTAAGGACAGCCCCTCCGGCGAGAAGGCCATCAGCAGCCAGTGCGACGTCGGCGAAGGCATCATGCCGTTCCCGGCCATCTTCAAGCAGCTCAAGAAAATGAATTTCCAGGGCTGCGTGAACCTGGAATACGAAATCAACGCCAAGGATCCGCTTCCCGGCACGCTGCGCTCGGTGACCTATATGCGCGGCGTTCTGGCCGGCTTGGCCTCGGCGTAGCTTGATGGCGCAGATTGATGACGTAAGATCGATCTTATGGCCACCATTCCCATCGGCGCCAAGGGCGAACGCAAGCTCCTGGTGACCACCGACATTGCCATCACCTTTCTGGGCACCGACGGCCCGCGCGTGCTTTCCACGCCGCACATGATCGGGTTCATGGAAATGACTTGCCGGGACACCGTGCTGCCGCTGCTGGAGCCGGGCCACGATACCGTGGGCACGCACGTCAATGTGGCTCACTTAGCCGCGGCGCCGATAGGGATGAGTGTCCGGTTTCTGGCGGAGGTGACGCAAGTGGACGGCCGCCGCATTACGTTTCGAGTGGACGCCTGGGACGAGAAGGAAAAGATCGGCGAGGGCACGCATGAACGCGCCATCATCAACGTCGCCAAGTTTGCCACTCGTCTGGCGGCCAAGAAAGCATAGGGCGCGAATGCCACTCCCTGACGGTCATGGCTCTGATCGGAGCCGTTCGTCGGTCTGATCGGAGCCGCGCGCGTCAGCAAGCGGTTTCCAGAATACGCGAACCGCAAGGGGAACCTCAATAAGGCCGAACGGAACGCGATGAAGCTTGGTCCCGGCACTGGTGGCCGGGTATCCGAGGAGGCCATAGGAAGTCCGATATGGCTACAAAAAAGACATCCAAACCGGCCGTGAAGAAGGCCGCGCGCGAGCGTAAGCGCCAGACCGTTGGCGAGAGCAGTCATCCAAGGGTTTGCAGAGGCGATCGCATGGACCAAGGGCGAGAATGACAACGTGCGCGTGACGCTGGTGCAGGTGCCGGAGGTCGATGTGCGAAAGGTTCGGCTCAAGATGCGACTTAGCCAGGCGCAATTCGCGACCAAGTTTGGCTTCCCGCCAGCCACGCTGAGGAACTGGGAGCAAGGCAGGTCACATCCGGAAGTCGCGGGTCCAAACATGGTGGCTGCCCTTCGTGGCTGCCCTTCGTAGCTGCTTTTCGTACCGCGGCTCTTCGTACCAAGGTTATCGACTCCGGTGCCCGTTAACCACTCCGCCCCGGAATGCGGTATACTGCAAGCAGTAGTTGAAGCCAGTCCGCAAACCCCTCTGACCCGATAATGGTAGTCGGCTCGCTGATCACCTTCCTCTCAACAACTTAACGATAAATGAAAAGTTTCATTGAACTCACCCTGTCCGCTCAACTGAAGAGCAACCTCGACAAACTCGGCTTTACCGAACCCACCCCCGTGCAGGCGCAGGCTATTGAGCCGGCGCTGGCTGGCCGCAATGTGGTGGCCACCGCGCAAACCGGCACCGGGAAAACACTGGCGTTTGTTCTGCCGCTCATTCAAAACCTGCTCAACCAACCCGGCAAGTCCGGTGTTAGAGCCCTCGTGCTGAGCCCCACGCGGGAGCTCGCCATCCAAATCAACGAAACCTTTGCCAAGCTGTCGATGGGCACGGGTATCCGCGCTGCCGTCGTGGTCGGCGGCCTCAGCGAACGCACGCAACTGCAGGGCATCCGCAAGGGCGCCCAGGTCCTGATCGCCACGCCGGGCCGGCTGTGCGATTTTCTGAGCCGCGAACTGGTCAGCCTGAGCGGTGTCGGCATCCTGGTCCTGGACGAAGCCGACCGCATGCTCGATATGGGCTTCCTCCCCACCATCCGACGCATCATGGCCGCCACGCCTGCACAGCGCCAAACGATGTTCTTCTCGGCCACCATCGAAACCTCGGTCAAGCACCTTATTGAGACGCAAGTGAAGGATGCCGTGCGCATTGAGTGCGGCTGCATCACCAAGCCCGTGGAGCAGGTGGACCTGCACTTCTACGAAGTCGACCAGGACGGCAAGTTCGGCCTCCTGACTACGATGCTGGCTGAAGAACAGGGCTCGTTCCTGGTCTTTGCCCGCACCAAACACGGCGCCGACCGTCTGGCGAAGCGGCTGTCCCAGGCAGGTTTTAAAACCGCAGCCATTCACGGCGACCGCAGCCAAAGCCAGCGCAATCAGGCCCTGAAGGGATTCCAGGACGGCTACTACCGCGTCCTGGTGGCCACGGACGTGGCGGCGCGCGGCATCCACGTCGAGGGCATTTCCCACGTGATCAATTACGATCTGCCGCAGGTGCCGGAAGATTTCATTCACCGTGTGGGCCGTACCGGCCGCGCCGGCGCTCGTGGAACGGCGTCCACCTTCGGGACGCGCCAGGAGCGCAATGAAGTCTCGCGCATTGAGCGCACGCTCGGTGTGAGGATGACCCGTCGGGCAGTAAATGGCGTGACTCCCGTGATCGAGATGCCGGCCGCGGCCATGCGCCGCGAGACTACGCCAAAATACTCGCGCCGGTTTTCCCCGCGCTCTGCACGCCGCGCCGTATAGTTCGCGCCGCATAGTTATAGGTAGCAAGGGCGTCCCAGCCGGGCCATCCGAGATGGCTTGGCTCGGCGAATGGGCGGCAGGCGCAGACCCAATGAGGTACATTTTCTTCCTCGATGGCTGAGTTGGTCTGTCGGGCTGCTGGCGCAGTCGCCCCCTATGCCGGTGCGCTCAGCCCAATCCCCAGAATTCCGTACCCTTTTCGACGTTGAGATG
>DATMNI010000193.1:0-15318 GCA_035570275.1 Candidatus Acidiferrales bacterium
CCGGCGCGAGTGCAACCGGCTTCCAGTCTCGCTTAACCAAGTGCGCCAGGCTGAGTTCATGCAGATTACGGTCACCCTTCCCGACGATCTGGCCGCTTCTTTGTGGCTTCGCCGCTCGGCGATGAACCTTATTGCCCGGGACCGCCGGCGCTTCCGGCCTCCGACGGATAGCCCTGCTCATACCAGTCGGCGGCCATGTTGGTCGGAATGCTGAGGACGCGAACGCGGGTGAAGCCCATCTCCTTCAACGCCTGATACGCGGGGCGGATGTTGGGGCACCTGGTCATCGGGCAGCAACCGCAGTAGAGGACGAGGTCGCTGTCTTTCGCCATGCCCACCACCGCCTTCTTCAACGCTTCGATGCCTTCGGGCTTGTTGCCCGGGCCGGCGAAAACTGCGCCGGTGATGTGCTTGCTGCGATAGAGCACGGGAAATGCCACGCAGATGACGGCCGGTTTTTTGGCGTCCGAACGCAACGCTTTGGCGAGATCGCCCGGATTGAGGAGGGCCGATTCCGGCCAGGGATTAGCCGGTTCTTGACTGAAGCCGAGCACGGCCGCCAACAGAACGGCAGCCCGAACGGTGGTCCAGCGAGCACGCGATTTCATAGAATACAGCATATGCGGCCAATCTCTGCCCGATCCAATGCGGTGGCGCCACGGGTCACTCAAGACCACGCACCATCATTCTGCACAATGAAAGCGCGCATTGCAAGAGGTTTGTTGGCAACTGACATCAACCTCGGGGACACCCGCGAACGCCTCGTTGACCACCAATACCAGCAGAGCTCCGGCGGCATCTCGTTCGGTGAAGTCCCGTCCCTTCAGCAGCCGTAATCGCCACAGCCGCGAAGTAACCCGGAGTCACAATCGCAATATCGGAACGCGGCCGGCCGGGGACAGCGGCCCGCCACTCCTCGATATCGAATGCCGCCCTCATTTCGTGGCCCTGCAGCGGGTCGCGGCCTGCCGGTCCCCACCGCCCGCACTCCCGGAATGCGATCTGACCGGCGGCCCCGTATTGGCCTTCGGGCAGGCCGACGTCGAAGGCACACCCGCCGGTCGCCAGATCAGGGAATCCCCGATCTCCAGAATGGGAATTTCCTGCGCCAAGATACCGCCCGCGCCCGATTGAGCGGCCTCGGCGAGTCACTCTATACTCATTTTGCAGCTCTGGCGGAGGGTATGGCGCGGGCGAGAGTTGGCACCGCGTCTGTTTTTCTAACGTTGTTTTTCTAACGTTGTTTTTCTAACGTTGGCTGGTAGCGACTTCGCGAGGAGGGAAATATTATGGCGGAGAAGATTCCGTACGGCCGGGTGACGCAGAGACCGTCGCCGGTTCGTGATGTTCACATCGTTTGGATGACCTCGGGGCTTGGCTGTGACGGCGATTCCGTTTCGGTCACCGCGGCCACGCAACCCAGTATCGAAGACGTTTTGTTGGACGCCATACCGGGCCTGCCCAAGGTACACTTGCACAACCCCGTGCTGGCCTATGAAACCGGCGCGGACTTCCTGAATAACTGGTACCTGGCCGAACAAGGCAAGCTCGATCCGTTTGTGCTGGTGGTGGAAGGTTCCATCCCGAACGAAAAAATCAAGAAGGAAGGGTACTGGGCGGCGCTTGGAACCGACCCCAACACCGGACAGCCCATCACCACCAATGAATGGATCGACCGCCTGGCGCCCAAGGCGATCGCGGTTATGGGCGCCGGAACCTGCGCCACCTACGGCGGCATTCACGCCATGCAGGGCAACCCCACCGGCTGCATGGGCCTGAACGACTACCTGGGCTGGGATTGGCGCTCCAAGGCCGGCATCCCGGTGGTCAACGTTCCCGGTTGCCCGGTGCAGCCCGACAATTTCATGGAGACGGTTCTTTACCTTCTTTATCAGGTGGCCGGACTGGCCCCCATGATTCCCCTGGACGACGCCGGCCGCCCCGAATGGCTGTTCGGCCAGACCGTCCACGATGGCTGCGACCGCGCCGGCTACTACGAGCATGGCGACTTCGCCACGGAATACGGATCGCCGAAGTGCATCGTCAAACTGGGCTGCTGGGGGCCGGTGGTGAATTGCAATGTGCCCAAGCGCGGATGGATGGCGGGCATAGGCGGCTGCCCCAACGTGGGCGGCATCTGCATCGGCTGCACCATGCCGGCCTTCCCGGACAAGTTTATGCCGTTCATGGATGAGCCCCCGGGCGGCAAGGTCTCCACCGGTATCGTGGGTGTCTACGGCCGGGCAGTCAGCGCTTTGCGCTCGTTCACCAACAGCACCCTGAACCAGGAGCCGAGGTGGCGGCATCCGCGTGCCGAACTCACCACCGGCTATCACCCCAGGACTTATTAGAAAGGAGAGGAGCGAAACATCATGAGCACAATCACCGCGCCGACAACCGAAGTTCCAACCGGGTCGAGGAAGCTGGTGGAGATGAACTGGGACCCGATCACGCGCATTGTGGGCAGCCTCGGGATCTTCACCAAGATCGACTTTGAGAACCGGCAGGTCGCTGAATGCCACAGCACCTCTTCCATCTTTCGCGGCTACAGCATTTTCATGAAGGGCAAAGACCCCCGCGACGCGCATTTCATCACCAGCCGCATCTGCGGAATCTGCGGGGACAATCATGCCACCTGCGCCACGTACGCGCAGAACATGGCCTTCGGAGTGAAGCCTCCGCCCATGGCCGAATGGATCGTCAACCTGGGCGAAGCCGCGGAGTACATGTTCGACCACAACATCTTCCAGGACAACCTGGTGGGGGTGGATTTCTGCGAGCAGATGGTGAAGGAGACCAACCCCAGCGTGCTCGCCAAGGCCGAGAAGACCGCTTCGCCCAACTCCAACCTCCACGGCTTCCGCACCATCGCGGACATCATGCGGGCGCTCAATCCCTTCACCGGGTCTTTCTATCGGGAAGCCCTGCAGATGAGCCGCCTGACGCGCGAGATGTTCTGCCTCATGGAGGGCCGCCACGTCCATCCCTCCACGCTGTATCCGGGCGGCGTGGGAACCGTTCCCACGGTGCAGCTATTCACCGATTACCTGGTGCGCCTGATGAAGTACGTCGAGTTCATGAAGAAAGTGGTACCGCTGCACGACGACCTGTTCGACTTCTTCTACGACGCGCTGCCGGGTTACGAAAAGGTGGGCGAGCGCCGCATCCTGCTGGGATGCTGGGGCTCGTTTAATAATCCCGATGTCTGCGACTACACCT
The DNA here is from genome assembly GCA_035570275.1 of Candidatus Acidiferrales bacterium. GTDB lineage: Bacteria > Acidobacteriota > Terriglobia > Bryobacterales > Bryobacteraceae > DATMNI01. The sequence continues at coordinate 3,220 of DATMNI010000193.1, forward strand.
ACAAAAAGATGACCGACTGGGGCCGTGGGATGTACGTCACTCCCGGCGTGGTGGTGGATGGAAAGCTGGTGACCACGGACCTGGTGGACATCAATTTGAACATCCGCATCCTGCTGGGCAGTTCCTACTACGATGGCTGGGAGAACGCGGAGACATTCGTCAAGGAAGACCCTCTCGGCAATCCGGTGGACAAGAATCATCCATGGAACCAGACCACGATTCCGCGGCCACAAAAGCGCGATTTCGATGGCAAGTACACGTGGGTCATGTCGCCGCGTTGGTTCGACAAGCGTACCGGCGATCATCTGGCGCTCGACACCGGCGGCGGCCCGATTGCGCGCTTCTGGGCGACGGCGCTGGCCGGGCTGGTCGACATCGGGTACATCAAGGCGACCGGCCATAGTGTGAAGATCTATCTCCCCAAGACGATGTCGCTGCCGGAAGTGGAGTTCGAGTGGAAGATTCCCAAGTGGAGCAACACCATTGAGCGCGACCGGGCCCGTACTTACTTCCAGGCCTACGCGGCGGCTGCTGCCCTGTACTTTGCCGAAAAGGCGATGGCCGAGTTGCACAGCGGAAACACCAAAACGTGGAACGACTTCAAGGTTCCCGAAGAGGCCATTGGCTGCGGCTTCCATGAGGCGGTGCGCGGCGTGTTGTCGCACCACGTGGTGATTCGCGGCGGCAAAATCGCCAACTATCATCCTTATCCGCCCACCCCCTGGAACGCCAACCCGCGCGATGTCTACGGAACCCCGGGTCCGTACGAAGATGCGGTGCAGAACACTCCCCTTTTCGAGGAGAATGGACCGGACAACTTCAAAGGCATCGACATCATGCGCACGGTCCGCAGCTTCGACCCGTGCCTGCCCTGTGGCGTTCACATGTATCTGGGCGACGGAAAGGTGCTGGAGACCCGTCACTCGCCGATGTTTGGCATACAATCGGACAAATAATGATCGATGAAAAGAAGCTGCAGCAACGGATGCAAAGAATTGCCGAACTGGTGCGTCATCTGGATTCGGAGGCTGGCGCGGATGTCAAAGCGCAGTCCAGGGAATTGCTCCAGTCGGTGATGGACCTTCACGGCGAGGCGTTGGAGCGAGTACTCCAACGCCTCCGGGGGGCCGGAGATGCCGGCGAACAGGTTCTGGATTCGTTGACCGCCGATCCCGTGGTGGCGAGCGTGCTTCTGTTATACGGTCTGCATCCGCTGGACTTTGAGACCAGGGTGCGGCGCGCCCTGGAGAAGGTGCGGCCCACGTTGCGCTCCTATGCAACCGATGCGGAACTGATCGGCACTGACAGCGGCGCCGTACGGATAAGGCTCCGCGGCGTGGATAACGCGTTCACCGCCCGCACTGTTAAATCCGCGATGGAGGAAGAACTTTACGCGGCGGCGCCGGATGCCGCGTCTCTGGTGCTGCTGGGGTTGGAGAATTTCGCCCCGCCCGATTTCGTGCCGCTGGAGAAGGTGGGTGTGATGGCGGCAAAGGCCGGCGAACCGCTTGCTTACGCGCGCGGCTCTGATCAGAGCCGTGACCGTTAGGGAGCGGCCGCTCAATATACGAGACTCTATACCATGGCAGCCGAACCTATACAGACATCCTTGAACGCTTTTGGATCGCTGCAGCGATTCGTGCGCCGCACCGGCTCGGGAGAGCGCTGCGAGTTGTGCGGGGCCGGCGTAGCAGCCGAACATGAGCACCTGATCGAGCCGGACAAGCGGCGGTTGGTTTGCGTGTGCCAGGCCTGCGCCATCCTTTTTGGCGGACAGAGCGGCCACTTGGGATCGGTCACCGGACGCTATAAGCGCGTACCCTCGCGCATTCGCTTTCTGCGCGGCTTCCGGTTGACGGACGCGCACTGGGACAGCCTGCTGGTCCCCATCAACATGGCGTTCTTCTTCGCCAGCAGCGCGTCCGGCAGCGCCTCCAGCAAGATGATCGCGGTGTATCCGAGCCCGGCAGGCGCCACCGAATCGCTGTTGCCGCTGGAGACCTGGGACCAGATTGCCGCGGAGAATCCGGAACTGCAGACGATGGAAGCGGATGTGGAAGCGTTGCTGGTGAATCGCCTGGGGGCCGGGCGCGGCTTTCCGGTCAACCAGTATTTCCTGCTGCCGATCGACCAATGCTTCAAGCTGGTCGGACTGGTCCGCACCAACTGGCGGGGACTCTCCGGCGGGACCGAACTGTGGTGGGAATTGGAGCGTTTTTTCGCCGCGTTGAACGCGCGGGCCGGCTCTGCCGCGGGGCAGCATCATGCCTGATCTGGACTTTCGCGTGGATAGCGCGGCGGCCGTCCCCTTCGCGGCGACTCCGCTGTTGGGATTCCGCCTCGGAGTAACCAACGCCAAAGCCGGCGAGGCAATCTTCAGCGTCGCCCTGCGCTGCCAGATTCGAATCGAAGTGACGCGCCGCCGCTACACCGAACAGGACCAGAAACGCCTGCTGGATCTGTTCGGTGAACCGGAGCGCTGGGGGCAGACGCTCCACGACATGCTCTGGACCAACGCCGGCGCCACGGTTTCCTCCTTTACCGGCAGCACCGCGGTGGAAGTGCAAGTGCCTTGCACATTCGATTTCAACGTCGCCGCCACCAAGTATTTTCACGGCATCGAAAAAGGAGAGATTCCGCTGAATTTCCTGTTCAGCGGCACCGTGTTTTACGACGGAGGCGGCGGCGTTGCCCAGGTGGCGCCCATCTCCTGGAGCAAAGAGGCGCGCTTTCGGCTGCCGGTCGAAACCTGGCGCGGCATGATGGAGGCCTACTATCCAAACAGCGCCTGGCTGTGCCTTCGCAGGGATATCTTCGAGCGCTTATATCAATACAAGGTCCGAAACGGTATTCCGACCTGGGAGGCTGCGCTCGACAGAATTGTCCCGGCGTGCGAGGAGACGGTAAAATCGTGAGCGCGCCAGGCGTGAGCACGGCAATCGTGAGCAACCCAGCGGTAACCAGCCCGCTGGTGGAGAAAATCGCCAATGCCGTCCTCTATGAGGGCTATCTGCTCTATCCATACCGTTCATCGGCGGTGAAGAATCGGCAGCGGTGGAACTTCGGCGTCGTCTATCCGCGCGCGTATAGCGAGATGCAGGGCGGCGTGGAGCCCTGCAAGATGGAGACGCAGTGCCTGGCGCTGGGCGGCCCGCTGACGGCGCTGACTGTGAAAATCCGCTGTTTGCGGCTGGTCGATCGTGTCGCCGGCTACCTGGCTGAGCCCGTGCCGGAACTGCCGATTGACGCGGAGCCATCATTCGTTCCGGCGGCTTCGATGGAGATCGACGGCCGCAGCTACGAATCGTGGCAGGAGGCGGCCGAGTGCGACATCAACCTGCCTGGTCTTCATTTCGCTATGCTGGCAGCTCAGCCTTGGCGCCGCCGATTCACGTTTCCAGCCACCAGAACCGTCGAACCCGTACGCGACGCATCGGGAATGGTGGCCGGCCTGATTGTCCGGACACAAGCGCCGCTGGAAGGCTGGATTGAGATAGGCATCGACGAGCCGCAGGACGGCGGTTCCACGGGAGCCGGGCTTTTTCGCCTCAGTGTCCGCATCTCAAACCACACGCCGTTCGCGGATGCGCCAGGGGCCGCACGGGACTGCGCGCTGGCCGGGTCGCTGCTGTCGGCACACACCATCCTTCGCCTGCGGGACGGCGAGTTCGTCTCGCTGCTCGAACCGCCGCCCCAGTTTCAGGAAGCCGCCGCCGCCTGCCGGAACGTGGGGACCTGGCCGGTGCTGGCCGGCGAAGCGGGACAGCGCGACACGCTGCTCTCTTCGCCAATTATTCTTTACGACTATCCGCAAATCGCGCCGGAGAGCCCGGGCGACCTGTTCGACGGCGCCGAGATCGACGAGATCCTCTCGCTCCGTATTCTGACGCTGACGGACGAAGAAAAGAGCGCTATGCGCCGCAGCGACGAGCGCGCCCGGGAGATCCTCGCCCGGACCGAAGCGCTACCGCCCGAGCATTTCATGAAGCTGCATGGCGCGCTCCGTGGCTTGCCGTCGGCGGACAAGCATGGGGCGGACACGCACTCACCGGACGCGCATACGCCGGACGCGCATACGCCGGAAAAGCATACGCCGGAGAAGGAGGCGTCATGAACGAGTGGGAGTGGCAGCTTCTGGAGGATAAGACCCCGCTGGCGAGCCTGCTGATTTCGGGCGTTCCAATGCGCCCCGGCGACACGGTGCGGCTGCGCCCCCGAGCCGGCGGCGATGTGCTGGACCTGGCGCTATCGGGCAAGACCGCAACCATCGAAAGCATTGAGCAGGACTACGAAGGCAAGCCGCACCTGGCGGTGGTTCTGGACGACGATCCGGGACGCGACCTGGGATTGCTCCGGCAGCCGGGACACCGATTCTTCTTCGGCCCCGAGGAAGTCGAGCCGGTAGTGGCCGCGACCGTTAGTGGCCGCGACCCTCAGGGTCGCGAGCGAGGGTGACCGGTGAGGATACTGATCGCAGGCATCGGCAACATTTTTCACGGCGATGACGCATTCGGCGTGGAGGTGGCGAGCCACCTCTCCAGACGGAGCTTGCCCCCTGAGGTGCGTGTGGTCGATTTCGGAATTCGCGGCTTCGACTTGGCCTACGCCCTGCTGGATGGCTACGACGTCACAATCCTGGTGGACGCGACGTCGCGCGGCGGGTTGCCGGGCACGCTCTACACCATTGAACTAGACGGCAACGCCCCGAGCGGCTTGGACGAGCCGGGTATCGATGGGGCAATCGACGTGGCGACTCACGGGATGAATCCGATGCGCGTGCTCCGGATGGCGAAGGCCATGGGTAGCGGCGACCCGAATGATTCAATCGGCCGGATCCTGCTGGTGGGGTGCGAGCCCGAAACGCTAGGCTCGGAAGAAGAGGGACAGATGGGTTTGAGCGCGACCGTCGGCGCTGCGGTTGAGACAGCGGCGGACACGGTGGAAGCGCTGGTGGGAAGCATCTTGGAAAAGAACCGCAGCGTAGCGGCGGCGTGACATCTGAATCGAACATCTGAATTCGAAAAGGAGACGATATGGCAGCGGCTAGAATGATTCGCTCGGGTGGCAGCGAACCCGAATCCACCGAAACCAGGGACACCCTGTTTCTTCTCGGAGGCTTGTCCCTCATTCTGTTTGGCACCGGTCTGGTAGTCACCAGCCCGGTGGTGCGCAAACTTCTGGGAGGAACCAACGTGGGCGGCCTGCTCCAGGCGGCCATCCCCGACCTGGAGCGCTACATGAAGATCCGGTCGATGTAGAGACGCCAAACCAGAGACGCCAAAACATGGAATCATCCACGAACATGGCGGAAGGCCTAACGGCATGCTACAGCCTGGATGCCGCGAAGAGCCGGTTCCTGGTGCGGGCGTCCGCCAGCGGCCTGCTCTCCGCCTTCGGCCATAACCCCAGCATCGCGATTCGCAACTTCACGGGCGAAGCGCGGTTTAGTCCGGAAGCGCCGGAGCAGTCCTCGCTCCATCTCAAGATTGACGCAGCCTCGCTGGCCGTGACCGGCGAGGTTAACGAGAAAGACCGTCATGAAATGGAGCGCGTCATGAGAGAGGACGTGCTGGAGACGGACCATTACCCGGAAATCAGGTTTGACAGCTCCGCCATTCAGGCCAGCAAGATTACCGAGGGTATGTACCGTGCGCAGATCGGCGGGAAACTCTTCCTGCACGGCGTCGAGCGGGGCCTGGAGGTGGGGTGCAATGTGACCATGCGCGACGATAGCTTGCGGGCCAACGGCGATTTCTCGATCCGCCAGACCGACTACCGCATCCGGCTGGTAACCATCGCCGGCGGCGGGCTCAAACTCAAAGACGAACTGAAATTCACATTCGACATCGTCGCGCATCGCAAGCGGGAGACTGCAGGAGACTAACATGTGCCTCGCCATTCCAGGAAAGATTATTTCGCTGGCGGACGACCCCGCCCATAGCGCACTGATCGACGTGGTTGGCGTGCGCCGCCGCGTGGATATCAGCCTGGTGGAGCCTGACGGCATCGTTCCGGGCGACTGGGTGCTGATCCATGTCGGATTCGCAATGAGTAAGATCAGGGAAGAGGACGCGTTCGACCAACTGCGAATGCTTACCGCCCTCGGCGAGGGCGAGGCCGCCATGGAGGAAGTGCGGGGCTACAGCACCGACGCCGCCATGGAGGAAATGCGGGGTTACCGCAGCAACGCCGCCGATGTGCCGCCAGACGGGCCGCCAAAGGAGCGTTCGTTTCCATGAAATACGCCGTTCCTATGAAGTACATCGATGAATTCCGCCAGCCGGAGCTGATCGCAAGAACCTCCGAGGAGATCCGGCGTCTGGCCGATACCGGGCGGCATTACCGGATGATGGAGGTGTGCGGCGGTCACACCCACGCCATTTACCGCTTCGGCCTCAAGGATCTGCTTCCGCCCAACATCGAACTGGTCCACGGTCCGGGCTGCCCGGTGTGCGTGCTCCCCATGGGCCGCATCGACGACGGCTTGTCCATCGCCGCCCGGGACGGCGTCATCTTCACCGCATTTGGCGACATGATGCGCGTGCCCGGCACGCTCGGCAGCCCGCTGGAACATAAGGCGCGCGGCGCCGATATCCGGATTGTCTACTCGCCGGCCGATGCGCTGAAGCTGGCGCGAGCCAATCCCGACCGGCATGTCATGTTCTTCGCCATCGGTTTCGAAACCACCGCGCCTTCCACCGCGCTCACGCTGATGCGCGCCAGGGCCGAGGGCATCCGGAACTTCTCCGTCTTCTGCAACCACGTGACGATTATTCCGGCTATGCGCGCCATTCTGGATTCGCCGGACATGCGGATTGACGCGTTCATCGGCCCCGGCCACGTGTCCACGGTAATCGGCTGCCGGCCCTACGAGTGGATCGCGCGCCACGAAGGCAAACCGATTGTGGTTTCAGGCTTCGAGCCTTTGGATGTGCTGCAGTCGGTGGTCATGCTGCTGCGCCAGTTGCAGCAGGGCGAGGCGAAGGTGGAGAATCAATATCGCCGGGTGGTTCCGTGGGACGGGAATCGCGCCGCGCTGAAAGCCATGCAGGAAGTCTTCACGCTTCGATCTTACTTCGAGTGGCGCGGGATGGGCTTCATCTCGCAGTCCGCCCTGGCCCTGAACGAAAACTATGCGGAGTGGGATGCGGAGAAGCGCTTTTCCGTTCCTGGAATCCGCGTCACCGATCCCAAAGCGGCGCAGTGTGGCGAGGTGCTGAAGGGAGTGTTGAAGCCGGTGCAGTGCAAGCTCTTCGGCAATGAGTGCACGCCGGAGCGTCCGGTAGGCGCGCTGATGGTCTCGTCCGAAGGCGCCTGCGCGGCGTATCATCAGTACGAGCATCGTAAGTCTATGCTGGTTTCGCTTCCGGCCTGAGGATCGCGCGTAAAGGATCAGGCGTAGGGGTTTAAAATCATGGTTGCCGCCTCACCCAAGATTCGATTTCGCGACGCCCAGATCGAAATGGCGCACGGCGCCGGCGGCAAGGCGAGCCGCCGCTTGATTGAAGGACTGTTCGCACCGATTCTCTTCGGTTCGTCGCCGGAACCTCTCGGGGACGCGGCCCACATCAGTTTGAACGGCACGCGCATCGCCATCACCGCCGACAGTTTCGTGGTCAGCCCGCTGAGCTTTCCCGGCGGCTCCATCGGCGAACTGGCGGTCAACGGAACGGTGAACGACCTGGCCGTGTCGGGCGCCAGGGCCGAAGCGCTGGTGGTTACGTATGTGCTCGAAGCCGGCCTGCCCACGGACGTTCTGGAGGCCGAAGTGCGCGCCATGGGCCGGGCGGCCGGCGCTGCCGGGGTCAAGATAGCGGGCGGCGATACCAAGGTTGTCGAGCACGGCAAGGCGGACCGCATGTACATCACCACCGCGGGCGTGGGCCGGCCGATTCCTGGAATCCATTGCTCGGCCGGTTCGGCGCGGCCCGGCGATGTGATTCTGGTTTCGGGACCGATTGGCGACCACGGAATCACCATCCTGCTGGCGCGCGGTGAGTTGGACCTGGAGGCGGATCTGTGCTCCGATACGCGCCCGGTGCTGGGGATGGTGGAAGCGTTGGCCGCGGCCGTGGCGCCCGGGCTGCGATGGATGCGCGACCCCACACGCGGCGGGGTGGCGACCGCGTTGAACGAGTTTGCCCGTGATTGCGGACTGGGCGTGTATCTATTCGAAGACCGGGTGCCGGTGCGCGATGCCGTGCGCGGCGCATGCGAGTTGCTGGGACTGGACCCGCTGCACATTGCTAACGAGGGGCAGTTCCTGGCGGTGGTGGCGCCGGAGTATGCCGAGGCGGCGCTGGAAGCTCTGCAGCGGACGCCGGGCGGCCACGAATCGCGGATGATCGGCGAAGTGCGCGAGCAGCCGGCGTGCGCGGTCCTCGGGTTAACGCCGTACGGCGGCACCCGCATCGTCGATATGCTGGTGGGCGATCCGTTGCCGAGAATCTGCTAGAGGGCTTGAATGGGTCAAGAAACGCATTTGTGGGGCAGATTGTTAGGGGCACCCTCTGGGTCCGGCGGATTGTTAATCCGCCGGCGCGATGCGGCAGCGAGCCAGCCCCGCGTTGGCGGTCGTCATCCCCGAGGTGCGGCAGGCGGATTGCCAATCCGCCGCACTCTCGAAAGTCGCTTGTGGAAGTTCGGCTGCGCGCCAACTCCCGGCGGGCGGATTAGCAATCCGCCGCAGGTTGCCAACCTGCCCCACATAGCGCCTCGGGCGCACATCGCGAACAGGTTAACAACCCGCCCCACAAATACGGAGCCCCGCTAGATGCTGGCCAAACCATCCGAGCTTGTCGAAAGTGTGGCGCGGCGTCTGCTGGACCGGAACCGGATCTGTGAAGACTTCTTCGCGCGGGAGGCTCACCGTCTGGCCGAAACCTGCCGCGCCATGTCGGAGCGCTTCCTGCGGGGCGGGCGTCTGCTGGCTTTCGGCCGTGGCCCTTATGCTACCGATGCGCAGCACGTGTCGGTGGAATTCGTGCACCCCGTCATCGTCGGCAAGCGCGCGCTTCCGGCTCTCGACCTCTCCATCCTTTTCGGCCCGTGGCTCCAGGCTATCCTGCGTCCCGAAGATATCGTCATGGGATTCGGTCCGCCCGAAGGCGACCCCGAAGTGTCGGCGGCGCTCCAGCAGGCGCGCACTGCCGGAGCCTTCACAGTGGCGTTGCCAGGGGCGGAAGGCGACTACTGCAGCCAGCCGGCCAGTGCGGACCCGTTCATCCATCAGGAAGTGGTGGAGATTTTGTACCACACGCTGTGGGAGACGGTGCATGTGTTCCTGGAGCGGCGCCTGGAGGGTCTGGATTCGGGCGATGCCGGCTTTCTTTACCCGTTTCTGGGCCGGGAAAAGCAGGACACAAGCGATCTGATTCCAGAGGTGGCCGGGTCCATTCTCATGAAGGCCGCGGACGATTCCCGGCTCCGCGCGCGGCTGGCCGAAGAATCATCCGCCGAGATCTGGAATGCCTCGGCCGCCATTGCCGGGCGTGTAGCGCGCGGCGGCAAGTTGATCCTTTTCGGCAACGGAGGATCGGCGACTGACGCCAACGACTGGGCGCTGGATTGCGTGCTGCCCCCGCCCGGAATGCACGCGGTGCCCGCGGTCTCGCTCTCCATGGAGCCGGCCAACATTACCGCGGTGGCCAACGATGTCGGAACGGACTTGATTTTTCTGCGGCAGCTCATCGCGCAGGCGCGGCCCGAAGACGTCGCCATCGGAATCTCCACCAGCGGCGGCTCGCGCAACATCGTCATGGCGCTCGACGAAGCGCGCAAGCGCAAGCTGCTGACCGTGGCGTTGCTCGGCTATGACGGCGGCGAAATCCGGCGGCGCGGCCTGGCCGACTTCGCCCTGGTGGTGCCGTGCGACTACATACCGCGCATTCAGGAAGTCCAGGCGTCGGTGTACCACGTGATTCGCGAAAACCTGGAGGTGATCAACCTGGAGGTGATCAAACTGGAGGAGATCGCACATGCCCCTGCTTGAGCTTTTTGGAGCCGCCAGTTGTCCCCATACGCGCGAGATGCGGGAGTGGCTGGAATGGCGGGGACGCGACTTCGTCGAATACGACGTGGAGTTGGATCGGGCCGCCCTGGCACGCATGCGCGAACTGACCGGGGGCCAGCGAACCGTGCCCGTGTTGATCGAAGACGGCAGGTTGATACAGTCCGGCTGGCAGGGCCGGGGTTGCGTCGTGGGCGGGAGTTAGGGCGATGACCTGCGCCCGGTCCATCCGCGTCCGAGGTGTGGTGCAAGGCGTGGGATTTCGCCCGTTCGTATTCCGCCTGGCCCATTCCAACACGCTGGCCGGCTGGGTGTTGAATGGCGACGAGGGCGTGGAGATCCACCTGGAAGGCGCCGAGGCCGCGGTAGACGCCTTCATTCGGGATTTACAAGCGCAGCCTCCGCCGGCCGCGCAGATCGCGGCGCTCGACGTGTGCCCGGCCGAGCCCGCCGGGTTCAGGGACTTTTCGATTCGGGAAAGCCGATCGCGGGCGCAACCGTCGGTCCGCATCGCGCCCGATCTAACCGTCTGCGACCCGTGCCTGGGGGAGTTGTTTCACCCCTCTGACCAGCGGTACCGGTATCCGTACATCAACTGCACCAACTGCGGTCCTCGATTTACCATTACACAGGCACTGCCCTACGACCGCCACAACACCACCATGAGCAACTGGCCTCTCGATGCGGCCTGTGCCGGCCAGTATCACAATCCCGGCGACCGGCGGTTTCACGCCCAGCCGGTATGCTGCGCTGCCTGCGGCCCGCATTACTTCCTCAGGTGCGGCGATGAGATCACTGCGCCCGACGGACCCGCCATCGCGGCCGCGACGGAAATGCTTCGTGCCGGAAAGGTGGTTGCCGTCAAAGGGCTGGGCGGTTACCACCTGGTCTGCGATGCAGCCAACCACGCCGCCGTGCTGGCGTTGCGCGAGCGGAAGTATCGAAAAGAGAAACCGTTCGCAGTTATGGCGAGGGACCTGGCGACGGCGCGCGCGCTAATCCATCTGACGGCCGCGGGCGAGGCGTTACTGACGTCGTCCGCGCGGCCCATTGTGCTGACGCCGGCGCGGGTGGATTTGGCGGGCGTCGCCCCAAACGTCGCCCCGGACAACCACGAACTCGGGGTCATGCTGCCGTACACGCCGCTCCACCACCTTCTGTTCGCGGCGGGCGCGCCCGAGGTGCTGGTGATGACCTCTGCCAACCGCGGATCTGAGCCCATCGCCTACACCGACGATGACGCGCGTACACGCCTCCAAGGAATCGCAGATGCGTTTCTGGTCGGCGAGCGGCCGATTGCGCGGCGCGTGGACGATTCGGTGGCGCGCGCCGGCGCCTTCGGCCCCACAATCCTGCGCCGTTCCCGAGGCTATGCGCCGGGTGCGGTGGCAAGGTTCGCCGTGGAGCGTCCCATTTTGGCGGTGGGGGCCGACCTGAAGAACACCATCACGCTGGTGGTCGACGGGCAGGCGTTTGTCAGCCAGCACATCGGCGACCTGGACCATTACCAGGCATTCGAAGCTTTTCGCGAGACCATTCACGACTTGCTCTCGATGTACCAGGTGCGCACGGAAGATCTGCTGGTAGTGCGCGACGGTCACCCGCAATATGTCTCGACCGCGCACGCATTGGAGATTCCGGCCGCGAAGCGAAGATCGGTCCAACATCACCGCGCCCACATTGCCTCCGTGCTGGCCGAACGCGAGGCCTGGGACGAACCCGTGCTGGGCGTCAGCTTCGATGGCACGGGCTACGGCGATGACGGCGCCATCTGGGGCGGAGAGATTTTCGCGGGAAGCATCGCCCGCGGTTTTGAGCGGCTGGCGCACCTGCGGTATGCGTTGCTTCCTGGAGGCGACGCCGCGGCGCAGCATCCCGTGCAGGCCGCGGCCGGCTTCCTGCTCAACATGGACGACCTGCCGTGTCTAAGCGCGGCGCCGTTTCATTTTCCCGAACGCTATGAGGTGGCGCGGCAAGTGGCGCGCAGCGGCGTGCGAACCTTCCTTACCAGCTCGGTGGGCCGGCTCTTCGACGCCGCGGCCGCATTGCTCGGCTTTCAGGGCCCTATCAGCTTCGAGGGTCAGGCGGCC
>DATMNI010000194.1:0-14992 GCA_035570275.1 Candidatus Acidiferrales bacterium
GCTGTGCGATGATTTCGTGCAGGTCGAGCAACGCGGCCCCTTCCGCCTTCGCCACTGCACGCGCCCAATCGGCGTGACTGTCGCTGGGACGCGCAATCTTGCCGTTCTCCCAGATGTTGCGGGGGATCAGCGTACAGACGATAGGCGTAGCGCCCTTGGCCCGCGCTTCGGCAATATACTTTCGCAAATACCATCCGAAACTGTGAACGGTTTCGCGCCGATTGCCGGTGGCGGCGTCGCGCTCCTCGGTTTCCTCGCCCGTGCCGCGCAGCGGACCGGTCCGCCCATTGTCGTTGTGCCCGAACTGCATGATGACCGTGTCGCCGGGTTTGAGCACGGCCAGCACGGCGTCCCAATAACCTTGATTGATAAACGTGCGCGTCCCCGTCCCGCCCACCGCGCGATTCACCAGATTGACCTTCGCCGGATCGAAATAAGCGGCCAGCGGATCGCCCCAACCCCACTGCCCGTCCACCGCATCGCCGCGGCCATTCCTGACCGTCGAATCGCCGATCAAGAACAGCGAGGGCAGTGCGGGGTCCGCCATATCCGGCAGATTCAGCCAGCGCAGAAAAGCCTCGCGGTCTCTGGGAGGCCGCCCGAGATCCGCAGCCATCACGAACGCGGCGGGCGCGGGCTCCACGGCGCGCGCCTCTGCCGACAACGTTCGGATGATCCCGTTTTCGTGCAGCGCCTTCAACCCGGCCAGCACGAACCTGGCGTTCCACTCCGCGCCATCGTCGCTGGTGTGGGTGTGATCCTTTGGGAAAAGCGGGTTGACCGCGTCCGACCCCATCTGTTCATACCGGTCGGCAACCAGATTCGTGAGGTCGACAAATGCCGCGTGTTCGGCCTGCGCCAACTGCCGCGTCCACTCGCCATATCTGCCGGAGCCGCGCTCTACATGGCCATCGGTCCAGATATTGCGAACCGTGAGCGAAAACAGAATCGGCATCGCTCCTTTGGCCTTGGTCTCGCGGACCATTTTCGTCATGTACCAACCGAAGGTGTGCACCGTTTCGTGGCGCTTCGTGAGATGGTTGTCAATCTCCTCGGCCTCGTCCCCCAAACCGGGAAGAGATCCGCGCGCGATCTGCTCGCCATTGATCGGGCCGCCGTCGTTGTGGCCGAACTGGATCAGCACGTAATCCCCGGTCTTCACGTTCGCCATCAGACGGTCCCAAAGGCCCTCGGTAACGAACGTGCGGCTGCTGCGCCCTCCGCGGGCGGCGTTTGCAACATTCACCTTCACCGGATCGAACCATTTCACGAACGGCCTGCCCCAGCCGATCGCGCCCGGGTTGCCGTCGGCCGCGGTGGAGTCCCCGGCGATGAAAATCGAGGGCAGCCCGTCGCCGGCGAAACATGCCGCGCAGGCCAGCAACCCGGCCACGAGAATGCGGAATCTAACGGCCACGCGTTCCCACCGCCCTAATCGTCTTGAGCCATCGCTCGGCATGCTGCGGCCACGTTGCCACCGGCGAATCTATGGGCCGCAACCCGTAACCGTGCCCTCCGGTCGCAAATAGATGCATTTCCGCCGGAACCTTCGCGTTCTTGAGCGCCAGATAATAGAACAGACTGTTCTCAACCCGGACGGGATCGTCCTCGGCCTGCACCAGAAACGTCTGCGGCGTATTGGCGGTCACGTTGACCTCCGGCGCCAGTTTGCCGCTCGGGTCGCCGCGCTCCGTCAAGTAAGCCGGATAGATCAGCAGGGTGAAATCGGGCCGGCAACTCAGCCGGTCGGACCCGTCCAGCGAATCGTAGACGCGCTTCTCAAAATTATTGTTGAGCATCGCGCCCAGGTGCCCGCCCGCCGAGAAACCCAATATCCCGATCCGCTTCGCATCCAGATGCCACTCTTCGGCGTGTGCCCGCACCATCCCAAGCGCCCGCTGCGCATCCTCCAGCGGGGCGGCATACCGGGGCCGACCAGTGCGCGCCGGCACCCGATAGCGCAGCAGCACGCCGCTGATGCCGATCGAATTGAGCCACTGGCAGGCCTCGATTCCCTCCATATCCACCGCCAGGATCTGGTAGCTGCCGCCGGGGAACACCACCACCGCGGCGCCCGTGTCTTTTTCCTTTGGAGGATGGTACACCGTAATCGTCGGCTTGGTTACATTGGCTAATTGATCGAACGGCTTTCCGGCAACCTGGTTCTTGCCGGGAGTATGTGTCTCTTCACCGATATCTCCTTTTTCGCCCGGGGCGCCCGACGGCCAAAGGAAGATCGGCAACGAAATGTCAGCGGCCAACGAAACCGTCGCCAGCCACAGACACGCAATCAGAACTCGCATAGAAGCAACCTCTCAGATCCCAACCATCCTCCCGATCACTCTTGCACAACCGCCAGTGGGAGGCAAGCCCGAGATCATCGCCATGGGGGCGGCCATCGTCGCCGCGGCCGTGGAACCACGCCCGGAAATACTGCGCAAGAAATAGTGCCCGAGCAATTCCCGAGCAATGCTGCCCATTGACGCCAATCACGCCGGGGCATATACTCTCAGCCAGTTTCGGAGGTCGGTTTACAGGTTGCCTGCCGGATTTCATTCGATCGCCATTATTGCGTGGAACGCGTGCGCTCGTTTGATGCCAGCTGCAAGAGGAGTGACTTATGAGATCGTTGATCCTTGTGTCGATCGCCGTGTCGATGGTTTGCGTCTCTTCGGTGGCGCAGGAAACGCGGGCCACGTTGACCGGAACCGTCGCTGACGCTCAGGGCGGCGTCATCCCCGGCGCCAACGTCGTTGCCAGGAATACCGGAACCAACAGTGAGGCCAAGGCTTCCACCAACGAATCGGGCCAGTACGTGCTGCCGTTCTTAGGTACCGGAGTATACGTAGTGACGGCAACGTCCGCGGGATTCAAGTCGGCGGTGAATGACAACGTGACCCTGGGCGTGGGTCAACGGATGCAGCTTGATTTCAAAATGGAAATAGGCGGCATGACGGAATCGGTGACCGTGTCGGCCCAGGCGCAACTACTGAACACGGCTAACGCCAGCCGAGGGACTACGATTACCACGCAGGAAGTCGCCGATTTGCCGCTACTCGGCAAGAACCCATATACATTTGCCTATCATGCGGCCGGCGTGCTGCACATCAATCCGCAGGGAAGTATCACGGATCGCCCCTTTGACAACGGGGGAATGGACTATCTGTCGATCGCCGGCGGGCGTCCGTTCACTAATGAGTTTCTGCTCGACGGCGCGCCCAACACCAACACCGAGCGCGGCAACGTCGGCAGTCTCAGTTTCGTCCCCCCTCCGGAAGCCACGGAGGAGGTAGGTGTGCTGAACAATAACTACGACGCGCAGTTTGGGCGCACCGGCGGAGGCGTGGTCCAGGCCACCCTGAAGAGCGGCACTAATAAGCTGCATGGCACGCTCTACGAATACCATCGCAACAAGGTTCTCAATGCGAATACGTGGAATGCCAATCGGGCAGGTCAGCCGCGCGGACCTTTCATCTGGAACCAGCCGGGCGTGACGGTGAACGGCCCCGTCTATATTCCCAGGGTTTACAATGGCCGCAACAAGACGTTTTTTCTGTTCTCCTGGGAAGCCATCAAGCAGAACATCCCCAATATCACCCTGGATACGGTGCCTTCGGTCGCCAATCGGGCCGGCGATTTTTCCTCATTGCACCAGACCAATGGCTCACCCATCGTCATCTACGACCCGTTGAGCACGGGGCAGGGCGGCGGCGCCAACATACGGCTGCCGTTCGCAGGCAATCAGATCCCTCAATCCCGCTTCGACCCAGTCGCGTTGAAGCTGCTGGATTACGTCCCGCTGCCAAACTACCCGGAAAACCCGCAGGGATTCCAGAACTCCAACCCCACGGCCGGCATCCTGACCAAAGAGCGCTACAACGCCTATACCTTAAAGGGCGACCAGTATTTGTCGGACACTCTCAGGTTCAGCATGAGCTACGTGAGAAACCGGCGGTGGCAAACCGGACCGTATTACGGATGGCCCATCCCGGTGAGGGGACCGAACAATTTTCAGCGTTTCAACCAAGGTTCCAATGCCCAGTTGACGGCCACCGTGTCACCCACCATGGTGGTCACCACCCGCTTTGGATTCACCCAGCACGATTTCGCCAACTTCGCCAACGGCGGCGGATTCGACCCCAGCGCACTGGGCTTTCCTTCCAGCCTCATCGCCCAAGCGCCGGGCCAATTCTTCCCCGCTATCAGCATGACCAACTATACCGCCTATGGCGGGGCCGGCAACAACCACGACACCAGCACCAACTGGTATCTGACCAGCTCAGCCAATAAGTCGCTGAATAAGCACTCGGTCAAGTTCGGTGGCGAGTTCCGGGTGAATTTCGACAATACACCGACATACTCTTTCGCCTCGTTCGCCTTCACCAATGCGTTTACGCAGCGCGACGCGCTGAATGCCGACGCCGCCTCCGGCAATGCTTTCGCTTCGTTCCTTCTGGGCTATGTGGCGAGTGGCAGCGCTGTCTTCAATCCTAACCCGGCATGGGGCGATCATTACTACGGGTTCTTCTTACAAGACGACTGGCGGATAGCCCGCAACCTGACCATCAACCTGGGTGTCCGTTGGGACTATGAATCACCCCAGACGGAGCGGTACAACCGCCAGAACATCGGCTTTGACCCGACCAGCCCGAGTACGCTCGTCGTCCCGGGACTTCCGCTAAAGGGAGGGCTGATATTCGCCTCTTCGAGCGACCGGTTGGCCAACAAGCGCGACCTGAACAACTTCCAGCCGAGAGTCGGCGTGGCCTGGCATTTCGCCAGGAACACAGTCTTACGCGGCGGCTTCGGGATGTCCTACATCCCCACGTTCGCCCCGGGGGGCACCCAGGGGTTCACCGGATCCACGCCCATTGCCGGAAGCACGGATGGCGGATTAACGCCGGTCACGCACCTCTCGAATCCGTTTCCGGATGGACTCCTGCGGCCCACCGGGAGCGCGCAGGGGCTGGCTACTTTTGCGGGGCAGGCGATCACTTACGTTGACCCGAACCGCGTGATCCCCTACATCCTGCAGTATTCGTTCGGCCTCCAACACGAACTTCCCGCCAACGTGCTGGTGGACGTTTCCTACGTCGGCAGCCAGACGCACCAATTGGGCGTGAGCAAGAATATCGACGATCTGACCACGGATCAGCTCGCGCTGGGGACCGCAGCCCTGAATCAGCTCGTGCCCAATCCGTTCGCCGGCCTGCTGCCGGGTTTAGCCTTGAATAGCGCCACCACGTCGCGGCGCAATCTGATCCGGCCGTACCCGCAGTTCACCAGCGTAACGGTGACTCAGGATCCGATCGGCAGAGCCTGGTACAACTCACTGCAGGTGCAGGTTCAGAAGAGGCTTTCCTACGGCTTGCACATCCAGATGAACTTCACGTGGGCATGTACCATGCAAGCCGCCAGCTACCTGAACAATCAGTTCTCCGATAACCAGCTCGAGAGGGTCCGTACTCAGGAAGATCTGCCATTCCATATGGATATACTGGCGGGCTACGCGATTCCGTTTTTCAAGAACTCAAAAGGCATCAAGAGGGCCATTCTCGGCGGTTGGCAGACTCAGTTGATTGCGTTATTTCAATCCGGGCGCCAACTCCCCGGAGTCGCCGGCGCGTATCCCACCGGCGTGAACCCGGTCATCTCGAACCCCAAAGCGCCGGATCAGTTCTATTTCAACGCCTGCACGGTTACCACAACGGGCGTGCGCCAGAACTGTGCTTCAGCCGACCAGGCGGTGGCCTGGATTCAGCAGCCCACCGACACCCTGCGGGTGACCAGCACCCAGTGGCCGCAGATTCGGGAGATGCGACCCGGCGTGATGGACTCCTCCGTGTTTAAGGCGTTTTATCTCAAAGAGAAGGTTCAGCTTCAGTTCCGCTTGGAGGCGTTCAACACCTTCAACACTCCCTGGTTCGGCCAGGCGCAGACAGGTTTGACGAATGCACGATTTGGCCTGCTCGGCAACACCCAGACCAACGACCCGCGCAACACGCAGGCGGCTCTGAAGCTGTCGTTCTAAGGAGGGATTCCATGTGGAAGTCAAGCCAGGGCAACGGAGCGATTTCGGTTGGGCTCGCGATGGGCTTTCTGATCACGATGGCCCTTCTGATATCCCCCGATCGAGGCCTTTCGCAAGGCCCGCCGGCCGGGAACGCATTCGATCCAGCCATCTTCGAGAAGCCTCCGGCGGCGTATCGGGGACATGCCATGTGGAGCTTCCCGCTTTCCACATTGAACGAGAACAGTGTCATCTCGGGTATTCAAGAGATGGCCAAATTGAACTACGGCGGCTTTTTTATCGAAGCCGGCGGCGGGCCCACAACCGGCCTGTCGGAAGCCTATCTCAAGATGTTCCGCCGCCCCCAGAACGACAAGGGTGTTGTCTTCCTGAGTGACGAGTATTTCCGTTTCTACAAACTCGCCCTGGAAGAGGCCAAGAAGCAGGGGCTAGAAGTGGTGCTTTACGACGACTACGCGTTCCCGACGGGTACCGTAGGAGGGCAGCTCTATTCGAAATACCCGCAGCATGTTGCCAAAAGCCTGAACATGACGGAGAAAGACATCACCGGGCCCGCCACCGCCGAGTTGGAAATTCCCACGGGGATTTATATGGGTTCCGTGATGATGAACCGGGACACTTTCGAGTTGAAGGACATCAGCGAGCGGCGCACCCGGAACCGTCTGGCCGTCAAGCTCGACAAAGGGAATTGGAAGGTGATGGCGTTCTATCTGACGGAAGGCCAGGCCAGGGTGGTCGATTATCTGGATGAGGCGGCGATGAGCGCCTTCATTTCGATGACCTACGAAAAATACCAGGAACACATTGGGAGCTACTTCGGGAACCTCATCAAACAGACCTTCTACGACGAGCCCTCCATGCATCATGCGGACCGTATGTGGACGCCGGCCTTCAACACCAACTTCCAGAAGAGATATGGTTATTCTCCGATGAAGTATTACCCGGCTTTGTGGCACGACATCGGTCCGCAAACGGCCGCCGCGCGGAACGCGCTGTTCGGATTCCGGGCCACGCTGTTTGCGGAGAACTTCATCAAGCGCCTCGACGACTGGTGCGCCGCCCACAACCTGCAGTTCGGCGGACATCTTGACCAGGAGGAGCCGGTCAGCCCAGTTCCGCTCAATGGAGACCTGATCAAAGTCTTCCAGTACCAGAGCCTCCCCACGGTGGATGACATCTGGTGGTACGGACGGTCGAACGTATCGTACAAGATCGTGACTTCGGCCGCATTCAACTACGATCACCCGGTGGCGCGGGCCGAAACCTATGCGGCCTACCGCGTGCTGAACGAGAAAATCGCTTTTCAGGTGGCGATGGATCAGTATGCGATGGGCATCAATTTCCAAATACCGGCCCGAACCATGCAGCCCCAACGGGCTGAGCTGAATGACTATGTCGGACGCCTGAGCTATCTGCTGCAACATGGGCGGCACGTGGCGGATGTGGCGGTGCTCTATCCGATCGCCTCGCTGCAATCGGCCTACAAACATGTGGGCGGCGTTCCCATGGCGCCTGGGGATAACGGGCAGGCAGCACCAAGCATCATGGAGACGGCCTACGCGCGCGAGGGCGGCATTCCTCCCGCCGGCGTCGACTATCAGGACATCGGCGAGGCCCTGTTCCGCGGGCTTCGCGTCGACTACACCTATCTTCATCCCGAGGTTCTGGTCAACCGCTGTACCACCGGGAACAAGACTCTGATTCTGAACAACCGTGAGAACCGTGAGGAGTATCGCGTGCTGGTCCTGCCCGGCGGAGACACTCTGTCCGCGGCCGCGGCGGCAAAGATCAAAGAGTTCTATCAGAAGGGGGGCACGGTGATCGCTACCACTAAGCTGCCCACGCAATCGGCGGAGTTCGGAAAAGACAAAGAAGTACAACAGGCGATCGCCGATGTCTTCGGTGTTTCGCCGGACGGTCCGTTGACCGCCGATGTCAGGCGCGCGCAGGACCGGATGAATTTCTATGTCTTTCCCTATTACATCAAGAAAAACCAGGCGGGCGGCCAGGCACTCTTCCTGCCCTCGCCGCATCCCTGGCTGCTGGACTTTGCTTTGAAACAATCGCTTCCGGTACGGGATGTGAGCTTCGAGGAGCCCATGGGAGTCTTGAGACGTGGAAATGAATACGAGGGAGCACTGACTTACATTCACAAGGTAAAGGATGGCCGTGACATTTACTTCTTTGCTAACTCCTCGCCGAAGGCAATCGACACCAAGGTTGTCTTGCGTGGAAGTATGACGCTGAAGGCATGGAATCCTCACACAGGGGGACAGGAGGCGGCGGAATTCACGCACGCCGAAAGCAGCGGACAGCCGGTTACGACGGTGCACCTGACGCTGCAACCGGTCAAGTCTATGTTCTTTATCCAGGAGCCATAACGTAAGGGTGGCGCCTCTCCCCTGCCGCCGACACCGCCATTCCGCTTTGGCCGAGGAGCGCGCGGGGTGCCCAGGGCGACGTCGGGCCGGAGAGAGACACTACGGGGCCAGATGGCGCCCTGGCCGGCGGCCGCAGAGTCATCCGGCCTGGCAATGTGAGCGTTCCGGCCCTGACCTTCTACCGGGCCTCAAGAGACAAAGTTACGGTCGCCGCGGTACGGCGCCGCCGGCCGGTGCTGATGCCTGCGATCGGCGGGGGGCCCGCAGGAACATGACTTGGGAGTGCACTCCTGATGCCCGGCGGCGCGACTTGCCCCGTGGCCCTGCCTGGCAACATTTCTTAGCCCGAAGTTCCTGGACATGGCTTCGGCTTGGTACACCGTTTCAGAGGTTCACTAAAGTATCCGGGAAACCGCTTGCTAACGCGCGCGGCTCCGATCAGAGGCGCGACTTGTCGCTCGACCGTTGGAAGCGGTTCCCTCCAAATACGCGGCCTTATTTGTGAAAAAAGCCGGGCGGCTTGCGGCCGCCCGGCTGGTTACTTCTACTGGGTCTGGGTTGTCGTCACCTGACGTTCACCGCAATGGTGACGCTTACGGTCTGTCCTCCTGGCCCGTAAGCCGTCAATGTGAACACCGTGTCGGTCTGCGGCACCGTCGTGATGACGCCGTTCACCGGCAATTGCTGAGGCCTGATGTCGCCGCCGACGATCACCACGGTCGAGGCATTGGCCGTTGTCCATTGCAGCGTCACCGTAGTGCTGTGATCCGGAACGAACGCCGGGGTAGCCGTGAAGGACAGGATCTGCACCGTGCCCACGTTGACCGTCGTGTTGCCCTGAATCTGGCCGGTCGCGTTGGTGGCGGTGAGAGTGTAAGTGGTTGTCGCGCTCGGGCTGACGGTGGCGCAATCGTTAGCGTTGAGATTGGTGCCGACGCCCGGTGTGATCGAAATCGACGTGGCGCCAGTCACCTGCCAGCACAGCTTGGTGGAACTGCCGGGGTCGATATTCTGTGGGGTGGCCACGAAGACCACGATCTGTGGGATGGTGCCCGTGGAAACCGTAACCGTGACCGGCGCCGTCACCGACTTGCCGTCGGCGGTCGAAGCCGTCAGGGTGTATGTCGTGGTCTGAGTCGGCGACACCGTGGTGCTGCCGTTCAGAGTCACCGCGCCGACGCCGCTGATGGATACGGTGGTGGCGCCGGTGGTGGTCCAGCTCAGCGTGGACTGCTGACCCGGTTGGATGTTCAGCGGGCTGGCCTCAAACCGGATGATCTGCGGATTGCCTACAGCCGTCCCTCCGACCGTCACGGTGGTGGTGGCGTTGATGGTTCCGTTAGGTCCAACCGCCGTCAGCGTGTAGGTGGTGCTGGTTGCCGGCGACACGGTGGTGGAACCGGTCAGCGCCACGTTGCCGACACCGGGCTGGATATTCACCGAAGTGGCGCCCTGCACCACCCAGGTCAACTGCGAAGACTGGCCGGCCTGGATCGAACTGGGCGTGGCGTCGAAGCGAACAATCTGCGTGCTGGACGCGCTGCCGACCGTTACCGCCGTGGTGGCCGACGCCGACAAGCCGTCCGTGTTGGTCACGGTCAGCTTGAAATTGTACGTCTGACCGATGGCGGCCGTGAAGGTAGCCTTCACCGCGTTGGCGCCCGAGAGCGACACGCTGGCGCCGCCGATCTGCGTCCATTGATAAGTGAGTGCCAGGCCCAGCGGATCGTACGAACCCGAGCCATCCAGTGTGACCGTACCGGGCGGTACGCCAATCTGGTTGGGGCCGGCATTGGCGATTGGCGGGCTGGAGCCGATGCGCCGGGTCAGAATGTCGTAGCGAATGCGCGGAACATCCATCGGGACCGGGCTCTTGATCTTGGTGTAGTCCTTGGCGTGGATGTAACTGCCGAGTTCGAACCCGAACACCAACTCGCCGCTGGTGGTGGAATTCACCAGCGTCGAGTTCTCACCCAGTGCCGCGGTGAGTGCGAAGTGTTCGTTCAAAGGCTGCGTCAGTTTGAGGGTGGCGCCGGGAACCGCGCGCTTACCTTCCTGATAGCGCCGCAGGTAGCCCACGTTGCCCGAAAGGGTGGCGTTCCCCCACACGCCAACCAGCCCGCTGACTCCATACTGGTCCACCAGGCGCGCGTAGGTTTGCAGGAAAGCGCCCGGAGCCAAGGTCACGGTGTTCAACACGGCGAAGTTCTTGAAACCCTTGGTGCCGAACACGCCTATGCGCCCGCGGCTGAAGATCCAATCCGCCAGGAAGGCAGCCTCACCCAGACCGCCGCCCTGTTGCATGCCTTGCAATTCGAGGTACTTGAAGCTGCCGAAAGCGCCCACCTGCAGGTTGCCGAAGCGATTCACCAGACCGATATCGAACTGGCCTTCCTGGTGGCCCGGGTAGTACATGTATTCGCCCTGCGCCTGCACCGCGTGAGTGCCCTCGCCGCCGAAGGGCGAGAAGAACTGGCCGCGCCCGCTGAAGTTGAAGTTGCCGGTGCGCCCGCCGCCGTAGGTGGGCCCGATGTTGAGACCCACAATGGAGAACTTCTTATTGCGTTTCTGCGCTTCCTCCAATGCGCCCATGGCTTCGGTGTGGGCGATTTCCTGAGTTTGCGGAGCCGAAAGCGGTTTCGGAAGGCCGGCGACCTGGTCGCGAAGGGCGTTGTGCTGGTTGCGAAGATCGTCCATTTCGGCGCGGAGCTTGTCGTTTTCGCCCTGCAGATTTTTCAGGCCGGCCAAAATGTCGTCCAGCTTGTCGAGCTTCTTCAGGATTTGGTCGCAGCATTCCTGCTGCTTCTTGGCCATGTCTTCCCAAATCTTGGTCATGGCGGGCAGGACGTCGCCAAGGCCGCCCTCCTTGATCACGCGGCCGGTGCCGTCAGTGACCGTGAAGACCGTGCGGCGGTTCATGAAACGGCCTTCTTTGGTCTTGTTGTCGACCTCGGGATTCCGTTTGCCGTCGGCGGCGGTGGTGACCTGGTTGTCGGCCGCCCCGTACTTCACCAGAAATGCCTTTACGGCGTTGGCGCGCGCCATCGCCAGTTTGTCGTTATAAGCCCCCGAGCCGACGAAGTCCGTGTTCCCCGTTACCTTCACACGGTAGTCCCTGTGTTGGCTCAGCAATTCTGCCAGGCGCAGCATACTCGGATAGCCATCGGACAGGATGGAGGAATTGAATTCGAAATTGATTTCCTCCCAGTCGTCCTTGGTTTGGCCTCCGGTATTCAGCCCCTGGGCAAATAAACCGGACGCCATCAATCCGAGCGCGCCTATCACTCCTATTCTGTTCATGATCTTCTGTTTCTCCTCAACCAACTGGATCGGCGTGTACATGAAATGAACTTCAATTCGGGATCCGTCTGGGCCCATATTCTTTCTTTGCGCCCGCCGGTTCCGACAGCGTGCCGGAAAATACAGAATGCCCTCCGGCGCGGGCTCGCACATTGGCCCCAAGCGCAAGTAACCATAGAATACACCAGCCTTTCCGATATCTACTCCAAATTGTGAGCTTTACCTCCCAGCACGCCGTATCGGCGCATACACTGGGGAATGCAAAGGATGAGAGAATGGGGACGGAAGCTGCCGGATGGGCAGTCGCTCCTGGAAACGGGGGAGGAAAGTCCGGTCTCCACAGGGCAGCGTGCCGGCTAACGGCCGGGAGGGCCGCAAGGCTCTACGGAAAGTGCCACAGAAAATATACCGCCACGGTGGTGGAGCCTGCTCCACTATCGGGGTAAGGGTGAAATGGTGCGGTAAGAGCGCACCGCGGCGGGAGTAATTCCGCCGGCAGGGAAAACCCCACGCGGAGCAAGACCAAATAGGGGAGGAGGGACGGCCCGTCCCGTTACACTTCCGGGTAGGTCGCTAGAGCCGGACAGTAATGTCAGGCCAAGATGAATGACTGTCGCCCGCACTGCCGCCCGCAAGGGTAAAGCAGGAGGGTACAGGAACCGGCTTATAGTCCGGCAGCTTTCAGCACACACTTTCAGCAGACAGTGGCCGGGACCTTCCGGGTGGCGAGTTCAGGGTTTGACCGGATTCGCGACCCAGAGGGTCGCGGCCACGGCTAGCCGCTTGCGATCTTCATCCGACATCCCCGAATGCTTTCGAATGTCGCCTCGCGCCGTCAACAAGCGCCGATAGCGATTGAAATATTCCGTGATATCCCCGCCATATTGAAAGCTGTACATGATGTCGGCAAACCTGGCCGTATGCGGCAACCCCAGGGCGTGCCCGGTCTCATGCAGGCAGGTCAGGTAGACGATTGCATCCCGCAGCAGCATATCGCTCTCGCCGGCGGGGACGATCCCGGGCAGCACGTAAACCTCGGCCCCGCGCACTCCCTTAACCAGGATCGGCCGGGCTTCGCCGTATAATCCCTGGTTGGCGGTTGCCCAATAGATGCGGATATGGGCGGCTTCCAGATCGGCCGTCTTTTCCAGGGTGAGCTTGCCATCGGACGCCGCCTGCCAGGCCGCCAGCGCCCACTGCGCCAATTCGGGGTCGCCCGGCCGGCATTGGCTTTCCGGGCTGCGCCCGGCCGACTCACACGACTGCACCCAATACCGCAAACTCGCAGCCGGCACCGACGCGGCCCCGCAGAACAGTAGAATTGCCAGGAATTTCACGACGCTCCTTCTGACTACGGTAAACCATTATGACTGCTGATATGCGATTGTGGCTGATATGAAGGCAGGGTTCATAGGGATTGGAAGAATGGGCGCGGGTATGGCGCGGAATCTGCTGCGTGCCGGCCACGAAGTGGCGGTATTCAACCGCAGCCCCGGAAAGACGGCGGCGCTGGCAGCCGAGGGCGCGCGGGTGGCGCAATCGCCGGCCGATGCCTGTGCCGGCGCGGAATCGGTCATGACCATGCTGGCGGACGATGCCGCCGTGGAAGCCGTGGTCTTCGGCCCGGACGGAATCTACGCCGCGGGCGCCAAAGACGCCATCCACATCTCCCACAGCACGATCAGCACCGCGATGGCGCGCCGTTTAGCCGCGGAACATGCCGACCGGGGGCACGGTTACGTGAGCGCCCCGGTGTTCGGCCGGCCCGATGCCGCTGCGGCGAAGAAGCTGATTGTGGTGGCGGCCGGCCCTCCGGAACTGGTGGAACGCTGCCATCCCTGGTTCGATGCCATTGGGCGCCAGACCACCGTGGTGGGCGTAGACGCCTGGCAGGCCAATGCGGTAAAGCTCTGCGGCAATTTTATGCTCGCCAGCATGATCGAGGCTTTCAGCGAAGCCTTCGCCACGCTGCGTAAGGCCGATGTGGAACCGCACGCATTCCTGGAAATCATGAACTCGCTTTTCGGCTCGCCGGTTTACGCCAACTACGGCCGCATGATCGCGGACGAGGACTTCGAACCGGCGGGATTCGGGTTGAAGCTGGGGTTGAAGGACGTGCGGTTGATGCTCGATACCGCAATGGAGTGCCAATCCCCCATGCCGTTGGCGAGCCTGTTGCGCGATCATCTGCTGGCGGCGCTGGCGCAGGGCCAGGGCGACATGGACTGGTCCAGCGTGTCGCGAGTCCTGGCGAAAGGCGCGGGGCTGAGTTGAAGCGGGCGTGGGCGTCTGCGCGACGCTTGATGGCGCGTCCGAATGCGTCCGCGTGTTCGGGTTGCGATTGAAGCCGGCTATCGGGCAGGCGGCAACGGCCACAGGTCCAAACCCTCTTCGGGAAAGTGCTTCCGGTTATCGGTAAGAAGTGGAGTTCCGTTGCACAAAGCGACGGCGGCAATGGTTACATCTGTGTACGATAGGGTTTGTCCTTCTTCTGCCAGTCCCGGCGCAACAGACCGGCTTGCCGAGCGATTGCAGGGGTCACCGGCAAACACTCCAAGCTGTTCAGGAAAGCGTCAGTTTTCGTCTCCTCGCCGTGCCGCAGACCGGCATAAACTTCCGTGATATTAACCGGACAGCAAGCGAGGACATGCCCTGCTCGATGAGTTGTTCAAGGTAGGTAGTGCGTCCGTATCGCCCATTGAGGTGATCGAAGATGACAGAGGTGTCGAGGAGGATGATGGCCATCAACGATTTGGATGCTGAATGGCGTCCTCGAAACGTGGGTCAGGTTCCGACCGAATCTGCTCGACGCGGGCTGCGCCGCCCTGAGCCAGTTCGGGGTGGTCGGCAAGATTCCAGGCTCCAGCGGAAAGCTTCAGGGCTTCGCGCTGCTTGTTGCGCCGCACATCGCGCCAGAGTACATCGACCGCATAGTCCGTTCGTTGTTTGTGTTCAATTCCAGCCAACCGGTCGAGTTCGTGGGCAAGTTCTTCAGGTATCTTGATGACGTCTGGCATGGCATCCTACAACCGATTCTCAGCTCAAATCTTAACACTATCGCGGTCCAGCACCCGTCATGCCCACCTACTCTCACCTGGTCTCAGGCGGGGAGGCCGGCGACGGTGCCACCGTGATTCCCGATCGAACAGCGGCTCGATAGGCGTTACCTCGTTTCTGAGAGGCCCAGCGTTTTAGCGTTGGGCCTTCGGCGTAATCGCCGTGGAAAACGGCAAGTACGACCCGGCGCTGCCCCTGGCCTTTCGGATTGCGCGCGCGTTTG
>DATMNI010000195.1:0-18487 GCA_035570275.1 Candidatus Acidiferrales bacterium
GGTGTAGCTTTGAATCGTGTTTCCGTTGGCGTCAACCTGGTAGGTGGTAGTCTGGCCCATGTAACCGCAGTTGAGGTAGCCACCACCGGCGAGAGGGATGGCGATGTAGAGGTCGGTGCCGGCGTCAAAGTCCGCGCCGGGGGGCTGGCTTCTAAAGTTACTGGCGGGATTGTTGCCCGTGCAGGTAGGGCAGCGAACGCCGGTGCCGGAGTAGGGCATCGCGGTGGCGCCAAAAATGGCCGAGTAGACTGGGTTGGGCGATGCGCTGTCGCCGTCCTGGAGGGTAACGCGGATGTTGACCTTCTGAAGGCCGCCACCCAAGAGGGTTTGAAGGGTGAAAATGTCGAAGCCGGTTTGAGTAAAGAAGGCCCAGAAGTTTTGGGAGATGTCGGTGACGCTGCCGCTCGGGAGATTGGTTGGCGAGATCTGCGCGGTGAGTCGCTTGCCGTTAGCTCCGACCATGTCGATGACGAGGCCTCCCATTGAATTGAAATTGGCGGGCAGGGGGCCGATTCCAGGGCTGACTTGGGTGTTGGTGTCGGCGAGAGCTGGCACAACGGCGAGCGTGAACGCAGCGAGAAGGCGGAGTTGACGGGCGGTGAAAGTCATATAAGTGATAGAGGCCGGAATAACGTTTGATTATTTGGAGGGTGCCTGTTCGTTGCCGGCCGGGACGATTAGGATGGTCGGGGTTGATCGGGTAGTGTCGAGTATTGCGGTCTGTTGGTCTGGCTGGGACCAGAGAAAGACGCCGGGAGCGACAACAGCGGTTATCCCGCCTGCAGGGAGTGGAAAGGACGTTAGGTGTCGGCCGGGAAGGCTGTAATTGAGGAGGGGGCCAGTTTGTTGTGTTACCCAGATGGAGAGAGCGTCAGTGCTGAACTCAAGGCCGGAGACAGCGGTTAGGGCGTCCTGTGAGGTGATTAGGGGCTCGATGGCAAAAGATGAGGTGGGATGGAGGGCGATGATTCTTCCCTGCCCTGCGTCGTAGGCGATCAAGAGATGGTCGCGGGGCGTGAAGCGAAGAAAGGTAGCGGCGATGGAGATGGGGGTGAAGCTGGCGCCGGGGCTCGCGGAGTACCAGAAGGCGGTTGGAGTGGTGAGAACGGTGTCGCCGTAGTCGCCGATGGCGAGAGCGGTGACGTCTGCCGGGACGGGGAGCGAAGGCGGCTCGACGGTGGCGACGGGTGCGGAACTGGAGCGGCGGTACAGCGAGAGGCGATTTGCGGTTAGAGCGGCGAAGTAGGCGCCGGTGGGGCTAATCGCGGTGTGCTGTGGAGGTTCAGGTAGGGTGATGGTGATGTCGGTAAGTGGGGTGCGGTAGATGAGTGTTGCAGAGGCGCCGTCCGTCACGAGCAGAGTAGCCTGGGCGGCGGATGCATTGTGCACTTGGGTGTATTGGGTGGTTGTAACATCGGCTGTTGAGTAGCATGCGCCGGGAACTCCGGCGAGGCGCACCATGCGGTTGCCGGTGAGAATGTAGCCGAGGGTGGGAGATGAAACGAGAGCATTGACGCCACTGGAGGCGGCAAGCTGAAAGAGAGTGAGAATCGCGATGGTGTGCATCATTTAGTGGGCTCCTACGGTGCCGGTTCCTGGGGTGATGGTTATGCCGCCGGTGGACGGCGGGGTAGTTGGAGTATGACCGCGGTGCGCGGCAAAGATCGTCACGATGGTGGCGATGGCAACACCGGCGAGGATGAGGACGGTCTTTTTGGAAAGGAAGCCTTTGCGGAAGAGGCGGTGGTGGCCGGTAGCGGTCGGTGCTTGGAAGGGGAAGGAGTTTTCCTGGTTGAGCTGGATAACTGACGATTGGCCGAGGTAGTTGACCATGATGGTGGGCTGGTACTTCCCCGGGACTTCGTTGGACTTGATATCGACCATGGCCTCACCCTTGTCATCGGTCAAGATGACCTTGACGATTGAGCCATCCGGGAAGCTGGCGGAGGCTCCCTCTGCCGGGAGTTCGAAGACCGCAACGGCGTCGCGGATGGGAACGCCTTTGCTGTCATTGACCCGTATGGAGAGGTGAGAGGCCGGGGGGCGCGGCAAGGGGTTCACGAGGCCGTCACCCTGGAGGATGGCGACAGTGAAGCCTTTGGTGGGAGGCGGGGTAGCGTCAGGTTGGCCTGGAAGGACGGCGCAAGTGGCGAGGGAAAGGCAGAGAGTGCGAATGAAAGCTGACATTGACTGTTTCCAGTTGGCACTTATGGGCGAGGTTAGGGTGTGAATGCAAGGTGACATTGAATGTTTACTCTTGATGCGTATCGGCACGGTCAGGTGCGAATGCGAGGTGATCTTCAGGATTGCTACTTGACATTTATCGGCAAGGTGTAGCGTGGGCGTACAAGCTAGTTTTACTTTGAGTGTCTCCACCCAACACTTATCGACTGTAATCGGAATATAAGACTCTAAATTCCTAAATAGTATTAGAACGAAGGCTAACTCTAAGGCGTCAGGCTACTTGGGTTGCTTAAAACTGTATGATTTTTGGTAACTAATAAAAATCACTCGGAACAATGCTAGACTTGTTCAGATTCCGCCGATACGAGGAATATGGGTCGACGGACCCTCGTGCCGGTTAGGGAACTTCGTGCTCGCCAACCTGCGATTTTATCGATGCTAACCGAGGACCGCTGGATGATCGAGAAGCATTACACTTTCAATGAGTCTTTCAGAGCAATTGAATATCTGAGCTTTAGCTGGTATACCGGCTACGCGGAAGGTGAGGGCGACGGGCAGCCAGAATATCGATAGCCTTTCCATCGTTGCATCCTCTATGAACCATCAATGTTCTTATCCCCGCTTCCGGCCAGCCGGCGGCCAAACCGCACTCCCGAGGTATGCGCCCTCGAAAACAAAGCTCACCTGTGACGCCGGCAGTTTAGAGGGCGGCACGTTGGAGATCCCCCATGTCCGGACCTGTTACCCAGCAGCTTGTTGATACAACGTTCGAGAAACATTATTCCATCGCCGACTTGGCCAAGCAATGGAGGCTGTCCCGGGAGACGATCCGCCAGCTCCTTCTCGACGAGCCAGGAGTCCTCCGCATCCGCCTCGGCCGGAAGAAAGCGCATACTCGCTACAGCGTTCCGGCCCACGTCGCTATCCGAATTCACAGCCGACTTAACGATCTCGCAGCCTGAACGCACGAAGGCCCCACGACACGTGCAATATCGCAGGGCCTTGCCTTAATCCTCAGATCCGGTTTTCTTTGGCATCTCCACCAGTTTAGGCTTGGTCCTCTGACCGAACGCGGCCTTCAGCACCCCGGTCAACCTCTCCTGGCGTTCCGGAACCCAGGCGGCGTAGTGCTTCCTGACCATTTCCGCGCTGTTTCCCAAGAGTTCGGCAACATCCCTCACCTCCACTCCCGGCCGCTCCAATAAAATCCTTGCGAACGTGTGTCTGAACCGATGCGGCGTCGGAGGCTCCGGCCATGGTCCACACAGCGACCATAGCTTCTTCAACTTGCGGCGCCAAAGATCGGTGACAACATTCATGTCCTGAGTCTTGTGTTCGCCGAATATTAAAGGGCCGCGCTCCTGGGCCCGGGCGCGTATGCGTTCCTGCAGCCATTCCGGTACCCACGTGTAGACGTGCGTGCCGGACTTGGTGGTTCTGATGTGTACTTCGCCAGTCGCCTTCATGCGATTGATGTTGAATGTGGCGACGTCGGAGATCCTCAAGCCTGTGTATGTCGAAACGCTGATGAAGTCGGCAAGATCCTGTCCGGTCCATTTGAAATTGTATCGGGCGTACTCGCCCTCGACCCGGTGGTGGTGGATGACGCGCGACCATTTGACTTCCTGCTTCCCATACTGGGTATCGCAGCATTCATACATGCGCTTGAGCTCGTCTTCGGTGAATGGCAGTTTCTGTTGATTGCGCGTATCCTCCGAACCGCGGCCACGCAAGTTCTTGACCAGCTTGGCAGGATTTCGATCCATCCACTCGTTCGCCAGGCAAAACTGGAAGAACGACTTCACGACGCTCATGTTCTTCGCCGCCGTCTGTGCACCGACCTTCCAGGACGATCGAAATTCCCGAACGTCGTTTGGGCCCCACCGATTTAGGGAAATATAGCCTAACGACTCCGAATATCTTTTAAGCTTGTCCGTGATCAAAATGTACTTCCGGATTGTGTTCCGCGCCGAATGTTCTTTGTGCTCATCGATGAATGCCCTGACTGCCCGATCCACAGTCATCAACTGGTCGGTCTCGGCCGCAGGTTCGGGTACTGGAGGCGCCGAGGGAGTACCGTCCCACGTGCCAGCTTTCTCCCAGGAGTCGGCCACGGCCTTCGCCGTGTCCCATGCGGTCTGATCAGTGTTGCGCCGATCGAACTTTCGGTTGAGGACACCGGCAGCGGTGATCGGACAGCCACACCTTTTCCATCCCTTCCGCCGTTCTTGCAACTCACCCGATTTGGAATCTTCCTCGTGCCCGGCCGAGCATTTCCGGCGGTGTCGTCTGTACAGATTCAGTGCCATGATTTGACCCGATTGTACCACTCCTTACAGGAAGCATTGCACGAAATTGCACGACGAAGAGCCGTTGTTCTTGTAAGTTATTGATTCTAAACTGGCGGAGAGAGTGGGATTCGAACCCACGTTAGAGTTTCCCCTAAACACGCTTTCCAAGCGTGCGCCTTCAACCACTCGGCCATCTCTCCGGTTCCGGAAAACGGGGCGCGGCTCGCGGTTTTTCGAGCCACGGTCGATACTCCCAACAGGATAACATGCGGGGCCTCTTCCGCTGTTTTTCGCGCCGTTCCGGATGCGGACGTAGAATAGGAAACGTGACCCGCTCTCTTATTTCCCGGCGCGGCCTGCTGCTTTCTTCGGCTGCCGGCCTCGCGGCTTGCGCGCGGCCGCAGGCTACCGGGTTTTTCGGATACTGCTTCGTGGCCAACCAAGAGAGCCGGTCGCTCGGGGTCGTGGACCTCACCAGGTTCCGGGTCCGGCGTCAGATTCCTCTCGACGCCGCTCCGGGCGCTGTCCTGGCGCACCCAACCAAACCGAAGGCTTACGTGCTGGCGCCCGAGGCTGGCACGGTTTATGAGATCGACGCCAGCTTTCTCGCGCTCGGCCGCCGCGCGCGCGCCGGGAACGAAGCGGTCGGAATGCGGCTTTCGCGCCATGGAGACGCGCTCTGGGTGCTCTATCGAGACCCTGCCAGCCTGGTCGAACTGCCCCTGGATTCGTTCAAACCCGGCCGCCGCATTCGCCTCGCCGCGCCGCCGGACGATTTCGACATCAGCCCGGAAACCGAGGACGCCGCCATTGTCACCAGGAAAAGCCGCACAGTCGCGTTCGCGTCGCTTGCCAACGCGTCCATCACCCGCACCATCCAGGCGGCCACTGAGCCATCCATAGCGCGTTTCCGTTTCGATGGCCGGCAGTTGATCGCCGGCAGCCAGGCCGACCGCAGCCTCACCATATACGACGCCGCTTCCGGAAGGACGGTGGTCCGCCTGCCACTCCCGCTGGCGCCGCGAAATTTTTGCTTCACGCCTCTAGGGGGCCAACTCTACATTACTGGCGACGGGATGGATGCCGTGGTGACCGTGTATCCTTACCGTACGGAAGTCGTGGAAACCATTCTCGCCGGCCGCGCGCCCGGCGCCATGTTGGTCACCAGCGAAACCAGCCCTTCCTATTTGCTGATCGCCAACCCGGAGACCGCCGGCGTCACGGTGCTGGATGTGGAAACCGGAAAGCTGGTGGCGGTGGTTCAAGTGGGCCAGCAGCCGTGCAACATCATTCTGACACCCGACAAACAGTACGCGCTGGTGCTGAACGAAAAATCGGGCGATCTGGCAGTCATTCGCATCTTCTCGCTCAGCGGAAGACAGCCCGGCGGCGACCGGGTTCGCCGCTACAAATCGGCGCCGTTGTTTACGCTGATCCCGGTGGGCGAAAAGCCGGTGAGCGCGGCGGTGGTGGCGTTGACCTAGTGGCCGCGACCCTCTGGGTCGCCTTGGCAATCAGCTTTGGCCGGTTTTTATGGGTCACGGCAGCGTGAAGGCAATCAGGCTATCGCCGTCGTGGCTCTTGGTTGGATCGATGCTGCGGAATCGGCCCGGCCCTCCGGCCGCCACCACGATGTACTGCTTGCCGTCGCGGCCCATGTATGTGATCGGCACGCTGTTGGCGGTGGCGTCGATTTTCGTCGTCCACAATGCGTTGCCGGTGGCGGCGTCGAAAGCCCGAAACTTTGCATCCAGAGTGGCTCCTATGAACACCAACCCGCCGGCCGTCGCAATCGAGCCGCCCAGGTTCGGCGTGCCGGCGTTCATCACCCCGCGGGCCTCCATCTCGTCGTAGCTTCCCAGCGGCACGTTCCAGGCAATGTCCCCCGTGTTGGCCTTGACGGCAGTTAATTGGCCCCACGGCGGTTGTTGGCACGGATAGGCCTCCTGGTCCACCCAACGCGTGTAGCCGGCGATGGGCCGGTACGGCACGGCGGCGCCCTCCGACGCCGCGGCCATGTGGCCGGTGCCGCCCAGATTGCTGGTGTTGACGAAGATGTAGCCAAGCTTGGGGTCGAAGGAAACGCCGCCCCAGTTGCCGCCGCCCATGGTTCCGGGAAAACGCAGCGACGGTTTCATATCGAACGGCTGATACGGTCCCAGGTGTATCATTTGATCGAACTGCTCCGTGCAGTAACGCTCGGCTTCGGGCGTGCGCCGGCTGATTTCTTCGCGCTTCACCGTCATGCGGGCCAAGGGCGGCGGTTTCAGCGGAAACGGCTGGGTGGGCCACGCGGCTTCTCCGGGAACGTCGCTGGCCGGCACGCCGCGCTCCTCCACGCCGAAGACCGGCTTGCCGGTGAGACGGTCCAGGATGAACAGCAGCCCCATCTTGGTGGTCTCGGCCAGCGCCGGAATCTTCTTGCCATCGCGGACCACCTCGATCAGCGCCGGCGGCGCGTCCACATCGTAATCGAAAATGTCGTGATGCACCATCTGGTAATACCAGCGCAGCTTTCCCGTGGCGGCATCCAGCGCCACCACGGAGTTGGCATACAGATTGATGCCCTTGCGGTCGGCGCCATAAAGGCTGTCGGCCGGGTTTCCGACCGGCAGGAAGACCATCCCGCGCTCCGCGTCGACCGTGATCGGTCCCCATTGGCTCGGGCCGGCGCGGTTCCGGGAGCCGCCGGGTCCCCACGTCTCGTTGCCGGGCTCGCCCGGTTGCGGAACCGTATGGAAGCGCCATATCAGCTTGCCCGAGCGCGCGTCGAAAGCACGGGGATCGCCGCTCGGTCCGCTGCTGACTGCCTCCTGCGTGCTGGGCCCCACGATGACCAGATCGCGGTAGATGGCCGGCGGCGAGGTGATGGCGTAGGCTGCGCCCGGATAGTCGTCGGCCACACCGTTGCGCAGGTTGAGCGTCCCGTTGTCGCCGAAGCCGGGCGCAGGCTTGCCGGTCTTGGCATCCAGCGCGATCAGCCTGCCGTCGGATGTGCCGAACAGAATCCGGGGCGCCGTCTGCTTATTGCCAGGCCAGTAGGTGACGCCGCGCAGTTCGCGAGCCCGCGACTTGGGGTCGAACTTCCAGATCTCTTTCCCGCTTTCCGGCTCAACCGCCACAATTTTCTGGCTCTGGGTGGAGAAGTACATCACGTGATCCGTCACGATGGGCGTGGTTTCGAAGTTGCCACTGTCGCCCGTGTGATAGGTCCACGCGCGGCGCAACGTCTTCACATTTTTCACGTTGACCTGCGCCAGCGGCGAGTATCGGGCGCCGCCCGGGTCGTGGCCATACGCCGGCCACTGGCTGGTCTGCGCCAGGGCGGCCGCGGACGCGGTTGCAAGCAGGATGAATCGGAGAAGCATAGCGATCGCTCGTCAATTACCGTAGGGTTTTCCGCGTGGTCAACCACGAGGATCTCCACTTGGCCTCGTTGTGACATCTCGAAGTTGTGCCATCTCGAAGTTGTGCCATCTCGAACCGCTGTGCCACCATCTCGAAACCGATCTCCGGGCCGGCGTTTTGCGAGGGCAGGCTGGTTGGGGCCCAGGAGTGGCGGCGCGTGAACACGCGCTCCCGCCCGTTGCCTTCGCCGCCGGCGCGCACGGTCGCGCGGGGTTTGAGGGACGCCACGTCAAATATATGATGTGGCTCGCGGGAGTTCCCCCGGCAATGGAAACCGACACGGCTACCGAGGCGGCGGAACGGCTTCTTGGCATCCTACAAGGTCTACTACCAGGAAAGATCCGCGTCAAGTGTCGCGCAAAGCGGACCGATACGTGTGCTGTACCCAGAGCCAGAAGATCACCAGCGTGAACAGCACGATGAGACTTTCCCACATGTACAGGTGAGCAATTTCGAACCATTCTTTGCTGACCTGGCCGAGGTAAAACAGGCTGACGATGCGCAGCAGATTGACGACATGAATCGCCGCTGTACCGGCGGCGAGGCCTTTGCCTTTGGCCGGCCAGGGCGCCGGGAAAGCCAGGATCGCGGCCCAGAGCAGGACGGTCACGTTGGAGGCATTGCAAGTATCCATCACGCGAATGGAGAAACCGCTGGCCGGATTTCGCAGCATATCGGACTGGGCCGTAGCTTGGCCGCCCAGAACGCGCACCAGCAGCGCCGACACTTCCACCAATAACGCCGTGCCGCGGTCAACGGCCGGCCGCGCAAACGGGGCGAAGAGCAGTCCGAACCCCGCCAGCAGCCAGACCGGAAACAGCACCACGAAGCGCACCATCGACGAACGGGCTGCTTCGGGAGCCCGGCCCGGCGCACTGCCTGAGTTCCCCAACTTCCCCATGCGGCACCATTATGGCACAGCGCGCATTCCTGCCGAGTGCCCGGCCTGAAGGCCCCGGGTTCCAGGCGGATTGCCAATCGGCCGGTGATTCTCATGTAGCGCGCTTTGTGGGGCAGGTTGTTAACCTGCGGCGGATTGGCAATCCGCCTGCCGGGAGTTGGCGGGCAGCCGAACTTCTACAAGCGACTTTCGAGAGTGCAGCGGATTGTTAATCCGCCTGCGCGATGCGGCAGGGAGCCCACCCGCGTTGGCGGCCATGCCAGCCGGTCCGGCGGGCGGATTGCCCCGCCGCTGCTTGCCAGGCTGCCCCACGCGGTCCCAAGCAACCTGATCCGCCAGGTCAACCCGCCCGACCCGAAGTGCAACCCGCCGTGGAATCCGCCCAGCAACCAAATCAATGGCGCCACGGGCGACTTTCATCATTCCCCCTGTGCGCCCGGCGCACATTCGGAACAGCTTAACAATCTGCCCCACAAATGCTTCCGCTTGCTTCCGGCGGGGCAGTAGCTTCATAATTGTCCCCATCACCACTTGTCGGTCGCCAGACCGCGGGGTGGGTGTTCCCTGGCGGCCAGGGAGAAGTTATGTCTCGCATCGTACGCTGTTCGCTGATTCAGGCTGCTAACGTGGCGCCTCCTGAGGCTTCGCTCGAAGCCACCAAGAAGGCCATGCTGGATAAGCACCTGGCCTACATCGAACAGGCCGCCCACGCGGGCGCAGAGATCTGTTGCCTGCAGGAGATTTTCTACGGGCCGTACTTCTGCGCGGAGCAAACCACCCGATGGTACGATTTCACGGAACCAATCCCGGGCGGACCCACCGTCAAGTTGATGCAGGATGTGGCCCGCCGGCACCACATGGCGATCATCGTCCCCATCTATGAAATCGAGCAGGAAGGCCTGTATTACAACACGGCCGCGGTGATCGATAATGAGGGCCGCTACCTCGGGAAGTACCGCAAAACTCACATCCCGCACGTGGCTCCGGGGTTCTGGGAGAAGTTTTATTTCCGGCCCGGCAACCTGGGGTATCCGGTGTTCGATCTGGGCTTCGCCAAGATCGGCCTGTACATCTGCTACGACCGCCACTTCCCGGAAGGCGCGCGCGCACTTGGGCTGAACGGCGCCGAGATCGTGTTCAACCCGTCGGCAACCGTGGCGGGGTTGAGCGAACACCTGTGGAAGCTGGAACAGCCGGCGCATGCGGTGGCCAACGGGTACTTCGTAGGCGCCATTAACCGCGTGGGTATGGAAGCGCCGTGGAATATCGGGGAGTTTTACGGATCGAGCTACTTCTGCAATCCGCGCGGGCAGATCGTTGCGCAGGCGGCGCGGGACAAGGACGAGGTGCTTACCGCGGACCTCGACCTGGATCAGATCGCCGAGGTTCGTAAGACCTGGCAGTTCTTCCGCGACCGGCGTCCGGATATGTACGAAGCCCTGGTAAAGGCATAACGTAAAGGCATAACCCAAAAGCGTAACGCAAAGGCGCAATTCCCATGACCAAAGACGAAATCATTCTTGCCAATAAAGATTACCTGTTTCCCTCTGTCTTTCATTACTACAAGACGCCGCTGGTGATCTCGCACGCCAAAGATCAATATGTCTGGGACGCCGATGGGAACCAATATCTGGACTTCTTCGGCGGCATCGTGACGGTGAGCGTGGGCCACTGCAACCAGCAGGTGAATGCCAAGGTTCATCAGCAGCTTGACACGCTGCAGCACGTCTCCACGGTGTTTGCCAACGAACCGCAGGCGGCGCTGGCGAAGAAGATTGCGTCCATCACGCCGGGCGGCAAGCTGACGAAATCGTTCTTTACCAACAGCGGCACGGAGGCCAATGAGACGGCCATCCTGGCGGCGCGCTGCTATACCGGCAATAGCGAGATTGTGGCGCTGCGGCATTCCTATCACGGCCGTTCGTCAGCGGCGATGGCGCTGACCGGCCAGGGGGCATGGCGGCTGGGGCCGGCGCAGGCCGGAGTGGTGCATGCGCACAATGCGTATTGCTATCGCTGCCCGCTGGGGCTGACCTATCCGAGCTGCGAGGTGAAGTGCGCCCAGGATATGGAAGACCTGATCCGAACCACGACCAGCGGCCGGATCGCGGGGTTCATCGGAGAGCCGATTCAGGGCGTCGGCGGATTCATCACGCCTCCCAAAGAGTACTTCCAGATTGTCGAGAAGATTGTGCGCAGCCACGGCGGCATTTTCATCAGCGACGAAGTGCAAACGGGTTGGGGAAGGACTGGCGGGAAGTGGTTCGGCATCGAGCAGTGGGGCGTGACGCCGGACATCATCACCGGCGCCAAGGGCCTCGCCAACGGAAGCCCGATCGGGCTGACGGTAGCCAGGCCGGAAGTGGCCGATTCCGTGAAGGGCTTGACCATTTCCACTTTTGGCGGCAACCCGGTCACCGCCACCGCGGCCAAGGCGGTGATCGATTTCATCGAAGAACAGAACCTGGCGGTGAACTGCGCGGAGACCGGCGCGTATTTGCGCGGCAAGCTGGAGGAGTTGAAGGATAAGCACGAGATCATCGGCGAAGTGCGCGGGATGGGGCTCTTGCAAGCGCTGGAACTGGTGGAGGACCGGCAGACGAAAACGCCGGCCACGGCGCAGACGGCGATGGTGATGGAAGCGGCGCGTGAGAACCGCATTCTGCTGGGCAAGGGCGGGATGTTCGGCAACGTGATTCGCCTTTCGCCGCCCATGAATGTGGGCCGCGGCGATGTGGACCAGTTCGTCGAACAACTCGATAAGAGCCTGGCTGCGTGCAGCGCGGCGGTGGTGGGGAGCAGCCGATGAGCGCGGCGGAACTGCCGGTTCCGCGCAACCTGCGGCAGTTTCCGGAACTGCACCCGGCGCTCGATTCGCAGTCCGCGCTGGCGGAGGCCAACCGGTGCCTGTACTGCTTCGATGCGCCGTGTACGGCGGCCTGCCCCACCCATATCGACGTGCCGCGTTTCATCAAGAAGATCGCCACGGGGAATCTGCGCGGCTCGGCGGTGACGATTCTGGACGCCAACATTCTCGGGCTGAGCTGTGCGCGCGTTTGCCCGGTGGATGTGCTCTGCGAAGGCTCCTGCGTGATGCTGCGGTACAACAAGAAGCCGATAGAGATCGGCCGCCTGCAGCGTTTCGCCATGGACGCATTTTATGATGCGCGGTTAAAAGCACCGCTGGCTAACGCGCACGCCTCCGAAGCCTCGGGTCCGAGCCGTGACCGTAAGGGAGCGGTCGTCGAAGGCTCGGTTCTGAGCCGTGACCGTCAGGGAGCGGTTGGCCGGGTCGCGTGCATCGGCGGCGGACCCGCGTCCCTAAGTTGCGCCGCCGAACTCCGGCGCCACGGCGTGCCGGTCACCATCTTCGACAACCGCCCCCTCCCCGGCGGCCTGAACACCTACGGCGTAGCCGAGTACAAACTCCGCCCCAGCGATAGCCTCCGCGAAGTAGACCTGGTGCGCGGCATGGGCGTAGAGTTCCGCCAGGCGGAGGTGGGCGGCGCGGTAGCCGAACCAGGCGGCGCCGCCCCGCTCAACGCCGTACCGCTCGACGCCGTCACGCTCAACGATCTGGAAAAGGATTTCGACTTCATCTTCGTCGGCGTCGGCCTGGGCGCCATGGAGCGGCTGGGAATTCCGGGCGACCAGTTGCCTGGTGTCATCGACGCGCTGCGCTTCATCGAACGCTACAAAACGCTGCCGGATTTTGACGTCGGCCGCTCGGTGATCGTGATCGGCGCCGGCAATACGGCCATCGACGCGGCCAACGCGGCGGTGAGGTTGGGCGCCAAGGACGTGCAGGTCTTCTACCGCAGAACCGAAAAGCAGATGCCGGCGTTTCCGTTCGAGTACGATCACTCCAAGGTGGAGGGCGTGCGGTTTCACTGGCTGGCTCAACCGGTGGCAGTGATGGAAGCCCACGGGCGCGCGGCGGGCGTGAAGTTTGTGCGCACCAATCTCGGCGACCCGGACGCCACCGGCCGGCAGCATGCCCAGCCGATACCGGGCTCCGAATTCGAAGTGGCGTGCGATATGGTGGTGCCGGCGCTGGGTCAATCGCGCCTCACAGGCTGGCTCGGCCAGTCTCGCGGGATTGCATTGAAGGCCGGGTCGATTGTTGTGGACCGGCCGACGGGCCGCAGCAGCAATCCTAAATACTATGCTGGAGGCGATTGCGTGAACGGCGGGCGCGAAGTAGTGGACGCCGTGGCTGACGGCAAGCGGGCGGCGCTGGCGATGGTTAGCAAGATGGCTGGCGCCATGCAGGAGGCGGCCGATGGCTGACCTGACCACGAATTTCGCGGGCATCCGGTGCCCGAACCCGTTCTGGCTGGCTTCGGGGCCGCCCACCAACTGCGGCGAGCAGGTCATGCGGGCGTTCGATGCCGGGTGGGGCGGGGCGGTGTGGAAGACCATCGGCGAACCCATCGTCAACGTGTCGTCGCGCTACTCATCGGTGGATTGGAACGGGCAGCGCATGATGGGCTTCAACAACATCGAGCTCATTTCGGACCGGTCGATTGAAACCAACCTGCGTGAGATGGCGGAGGTGAAGAAGCGCTACCCCAGGCAAGCGGTCATCGCGTCGCTGATGGTGGAATCCAAGCGCGAAGTCTGGCACGATATCGTGCAGCGCACCGAGGACACCGGCGCCGACGGGCTGGAACTGAACTTCGGCTGCCCGCACGGCATGAACGAACGCGGCATGGGGTCGGCCGTGGGGCAGGTTCCGGAATACGCGTGCATGATTACCGAGTGGGTGAAGGAAGTGGCGCGGACGCCCGTGCTGGTGAAGTTGACGCCGAACGTTACCGACATCCGGATGGTGGCGCGCTTTGCCCGCCGCGGCCGGGCCGACGGGCTTTCGGCCATCAACACCATCAATTCGATCACGGGCATCGATCTGGACACGTTGACGCCGCGGCCTAACGTGGGCGGTTTTTCGACGCACGGCGGCTATTGCGGGCCGGCGGTCAAACCGATCGCGCTGCACATGGTGGAGCAGATTGCGTCGGACCCGGAGGTCGGGCTGCCGATTTCGGGAATCGGCGGCGTGGCCGGCTGGCGGGAGGCGGCCGAATTCATCCTCCTGGGCTGCGGCACGGTGCAGGTCTGCACGGCGGTGATGCACTATGGCTTCCGCATCGTGGAGGATATGATCGACGGCCTGGCCAATTGGATGGATGAAAAGGGATTCGCTACGATCGAGAGTTTTCGCGGCCTGTCGCTGCCGAAGGTGACCGAATGGCAGCACCTGGATCTGAATTACAGGATTGTGGCGCGCATCAATCGGAACACCTGCATCGGGTGCGACCTTTGCTACGTCGCCTGCTGGGACGGCGCGCACCAGTGTATCCACCTGGATGGCCACGCGGCGCCGGAGCAGATTGAGGCGCGCAGCCGGGCGCGAATTACCACTACGCCGATTGCGAAGTTGGATGCCAAGGTGGGTGCCTATCTGGATTCGGCGCAGGCGGGCAATGACACAACCCCGGCCGTGCGAATTCCGCGGATTGACGAAGAGGAGTGCGTGGGGTGTAATCTATGCTGGCTGGTGTGCCCGGTGGAACACTGCATCACGATGGAAGAAGTCGAGACGGGGAAACCGGCGGAGAGTTGGGCGGAGAGACCGGGAGTCTGAATGAATACGCTGATTTGCAAGGGCACGGTGGTCACGGCACGGGAGACCTTCCAGGCCGACGTCCTGATTGAGGGCGAGGTGATCAAGGAAGTCCGCGCCGGAATTCCGGAAACAGCGGCGCACAAGGTGCTGGACGCGGCGGGGATGTACGTGATCCCGGGCGGCATCGACGCCCATACGCATCTTGACATGCCGTTCGGCGGCACCACATCGGCCGACGATTTCGAAACCGGCACGCGCGCGGCGGCGTATGGCGGCACCACCAGCATCGTGGATTTTGCGATTCAGGCTCGCGGCACCCGGATGCGCGATGCCCTGGACACGTGGTTGAAAAAGGCCGAAGGTCGCGCCTGTATCGACTACGGGCTGCATATGATCGTCACCGACCTGGGCGCTTCCGGCCTGGAAGACATGGACGAGTTGGTCGACGAGGGCGTGGCCAGCTTCAAGCTGTTTATGGCCTATCCCAACGTCCTGATGGTGGATGACGCGACCATTTTTAAAGCGCTCTCGCGGACAGCCAAGAACGGCGCTCTGATTTGCATGCACGCCGAAAACGGCTCGGTGATCGACGTGATCATCGCGCGCGCCCTGGCCGAAGGCAAGACGGCGCCAATCTACCATGCGTTGACGCGTCCGCCGCTCGCCGAGGCCGAAGCCGTGCATCGCGCCATCGCTATGGCGGAGATTGCGGGCACGCCGGTGTACATTGTGCACCTGTCTTCGGAAGACGCGCTCAACCAGGTGCGGGAAGCGCGCGACCGCGGCGTTCCGGCATTCGCCGAGACCTGCCCGCAGTACCTGCTGCTTTCGATCGAAGAGCTGGAGCGGCCGAATTTCGAGGGCGCGAAATATGTTTTCACGCCGCCGCTGCGGCCCAAACATCACCAGCCGAAGCTCTGGGACGGGTTGAAGCACGACCACTTGCAAGTGGTATCGACCGACCATTGCCCGTTCTGTTTCGAAGACCAGAAGATTCTGGGCAAGGACGATTTCACCAAGATCCCCAACGGCGGGCCGGGCATCGAGAACCGGCTGCAGTTGATGTACCATTACGGCGTGAATGCCGGCAACCTTTCGCTGAACCGCTTTGTGGAGTTGACTTCCACCACGCCGGCGCGGATTTTCGGCATGTATCCCAAGAAGGGCGAGATCGCGCCGGGCAGCGACGCCGACCTGGTAATCTGGGACCCGGCATCGGTCTACACCATCAGTTCCAAGACGCATCACATGCGCGTGGACTACTCGATGTTCGAAGGCTACGAAGTTCGCGGTAATGCGCGGACCGTGCTTTCGCGCGGTGAGGTGATTGTGGATGGCGGCGAATTTCGGGGAAAGCCGGGACGGGGGAATTATCTGAAGCGGGCGGCACGCGGAGGAGCCTGGAAGTAGATGCCGAGCGGCTCGCCAGATTATATCCAATTGGATATAATCGAAATATGCGGCCCGTGCGCCTCCTTGGCGATTCGCTGAAATGCTTGCGAGATTTCTCCGACGACGCTCGGCATGATGCGGGTTATCAACTCGATAAAGTTCAGCGAGGGGACCAGCCCGACGATTTCAAGCCGATGCCCGCCATCGGCAAGGGTGTCGAAGAGATTCGCGTTTCAGAACCGAGTGGCGCCTACCGTGTAATTTACCTGGCGAGGCGCGTGGAGGCAGTCTACGTTCTGCATTCCTTCCACAAGAAAACAAAGGCAACGCCGAAGAAGGATCTTGAAATCGCGAAAATACGGTTTAGGCAACTATTGGGAGGCAGGATATGAGGAAACCGGAGAGCTACGCGAGTGTTTGGGACGCGATCGCGGATACCCCCGAGCAGGCTGCAAACCTGAGAGCGCGGGCCGAACTGATGCAGAAGATCGCCGCACGCCTGAAACAGCACGACTGGACACAGGCCGAAGCGGCGAGCCAATGCGGCGTAACGCAGCCCCGGATCAACGATCTGATCCGCGGCCGGGTTTCCCGCTTCTCGCTCGACGCGCTGGTCAATATCGCGACGGCGCTAGGCTGCCGCGTGCGCTTCGATCTGGAAGCCGCCTGAGCCGGGTTCTTTTCTGGAAAGGCTTGGCCTCACCCGTTCAAACCGAGGCCAGATTGACAGCACACTCTTCCATTACTGCGTATGGAGGAGTAGCCGAGCTTGTGGGGAGTAATCTGGTCGGTGGCACTTCGACGACATGACGACTACACGGCCAAATACAGCAAATGTCCGGACGCCTCCAGGTGAAGAAGGCAAGTCGGCCATGACTTTAGCCGGAATCGCCGAATTCCTGGACTGGAAAGCGCCTATCCTAGGCCCCGACTGTGCGTCAAATTCCTATACACGGTTTGTGGGGTTTCCGAGTTTAATCTTGTGAAAGGATGAAGGAGTTATGCAAATCGAAGCGGTACCAAGGCTCTGCTGGCCTGCCCGATGGATACTGCTGGCGGCGCTCTCGGCGCCAATAGGAGAAGCGTTTCAGCAGACGCCCATTGAGGGCGTGGTGGGCGAACCAGAACTCCTGACCTCCGGCAAAAGTGGAGCCCTGGCGGGTCTTCCCGAAGACCAGTACAGC
The DNA here is from genome assembly GCA_035570275.1 of Candidatus Acidiferrales bacterium. GTDB lineage: Bacteria > Acidobacteriota > Terriglobia > Bryobacterales > Bryobacteraceae > DATMNI01. Next base: position 16,990 of record DATMNI010000195.1, read on the forward strand.
GAAACCCTGGTAGGTTTTCCCGAAGATCAGTACCTCAAGAGCGTAGCGCCGTTGGTTGGGAAGGACATTACGAATCTCCTCCTGATGAAGAAGAAACCGGGCGGGCTCAGCAGTCATGCACGGTTCGGGTCTGGTTTCCCCCTGGAGCGCGAGATCCGCGGAGTCGGCTGGGTCCTGGATGGAAATGAGAAGGACGGATACGTACTTTATCTCGATCTGAATGTGAATGGCGACCTCACCGACGACCCGCCGATAACGTTTGAAAAGCGGGACGGCACCTACACTCGGACCTTTGGACCGCGGAAGGACAACTCCGGTCCCGGTCTGATGAAACTCACGATTGTCCCGCGGATCGCTCCTGGAGAGTCCAATCCGGCGCCTTGCCTGCGCGTGGAACAGCGCACATTGCGGCGGGGATTGATCCGAGTGGGCGATCGAAACATCGCCTTCGGACTGATCGGCGCTGGGCGAGCCGTCTTCGATTTGAATGCCGACGGGAAGCTGGATCTGTCACGCAGTTCCCCGGAGGTCTTCGGTAGCACCGAGAGATTCGTGCGACTGGGCGACACAGACTACGAATTCCGGATTGACCAGAATGGCGACAAGCTGCAACTCAATCCGCTGCCGGTGAAACTGCCGGAAACACAACTCCTCCGGCCTGGCTACCTGCCGCCCGACTTCACCTTTCAGGACCTGGGGGGTAAGACCCATGGGCTTTCGGAGTACCGGGGGAAAGTGGTCCTCCTGGACTTCTGGATGATCAATTGCGGCTGGTGCCGGGTGGGGATTCCAACCATGGTCGATGCCTATCGCAGGCTGCATGGCATGGGAGTCGAAATCATCGGAATTAACGGCGAGGATGCCGAAGGAACGCTACGCTCGTTTATTGCCGAGAAGAACATGACGTGGTTGCAGACCATTCAGGACAAGGCCGACGCCCCGATTCACAAGCTCTACAGAGTGCGCGGCTTTCCGGCATACTACCTGATCGGCAGGGATGGGAAGCTTGCCTCCCGTCAGCTCGAGGGCGGCGCTGAAGAGGAGCTTCTGGCGTGGGCCGAGCGGCTTGCCAGCGCAACGCAACCGACGCCGCGTCGATAGTCTTCAACTCAGGAGTCAACCTCAAACCACTACCCTATGCCCGCGTGACAGGCGATCCCGCCGAGTTACAGCATCCGGGCACTTTGACGCGAAACGCCTTATCCAAGGAGGTGGCGCTGCCATGGTTCCGAGCGTCTCTTCGCCCCCGACTCAAGCAATCCAAGCCGTCAATCGGTCTCCAGACCCCCCTGAAAACGAATCAATTCCCGCGAGCCGTCCCGAAGTTGCGATCCCCAGCCTCCTGGCGGTCACAGGAATATTTTCTTTTTTTGACCAGGCGCATCCGGTTGTGTAAGAGGCATTTACGCCTCAGCTCAATGGTTCCTCCAGCCGGTTTCATGAGGGGCGTGTGCGATGGTGAAAGCAGGGGTTGGGACAGTTGTCCCACCTCTCACAC
>DATMNI010000196.1:0-7444 GCA_035570275.1 Candidatus Acidiferrales bacterium
CTCGCAAAGGGTTTGAGGAGGGCCGCCGGCGGCTTCAATCTTCATAACCTTCCCCCCCACCAGGAATCCGATAAAGCGGCTGTCCGGCGACCAAAACAGAGCAAAGACCGCGCCCTCGGTGCCGGGCAGAGCATGCGCCGCCACGGAATCGAGCGGGCGCACCCACACCATCGTGTGCCCATCTGCGCCGCTGACTATGAAAGCCAACTGGCGGCCGTCCGGTGAGAGCGCCGGGGGCGCGAAGGCGAAATTGGCCTTTTCGGGCGCCGGAATCTGGAAGCGCACGGCGGCAGGCCGCGGCGGCGTCTCGCGGAAATGCACCACTGCTACTGCAAGGCCGGCGAGCGCGACCAGCGCGATACCCACGTTCCACCAGCGCACAGCGGCGCGCGTGTGCGGCGCAACGATCGAAGCTGGGGATTCCAGTTCCTCATCGATCTCCAGACGGGCGTCGGCAATGTCAGCCAAACGCCGCTGGCGGTCCCGCTCCAGGCAGCGCCGCAACAGCCGGCGGATGGCCGGCGGCGTATCGGGCGGCAGCGTCGACCAATCCGGGTCCGTCTTGAGCACGGCCGCCAGCGTGTCCGATACGGTGCCGCAGCCGAACGGGTTCCTTCCGGTAAGCAATTCGTAGAACACCACGCCGAAGCTCCAGATGTCGGCGCGCTTGTCCACTTTCTGTCCGCGCGCCTGTTCGGGAGACATGTAGGCGGCGGTGCCCATGATCGCGCCCGCCATGGTGCCTTGCATGGTGAGAGTGGGGGAGGACGCCGGGTTGCCGCTGTGTGCAGGATCGGATGCAGTGTCGGCGGAGAGCGCCTTGGCGAGGCCGAAATCGAGGACCTTGAGGCGGCCCTCCGGTGTGATCTTGAGGTTGGCCGGTTTCAGATCGCGGTGGACCACGCCCTTTTCGTGCGCGTATTCCAGGGCGTCGATCAATTGACGGATCAGCGGCAGCGCGGCTTCGATAGAAAGCGGACCGGCGGGCGGTTGGCCTGGGACCAGTTCCATGACGATGGCGCGTTCCTCCACGCCATAGACCGCGGAGATGTTCGGATGGTTGAGGGACGCCAGAACCTGGGCCTCGCGGGTGAAGCGGGCGAGCCGGTCGGGGTCGTTGGCGACGGCCTCGGGAAGCACTTTGATGGCAACTTCGCGATTGAGTTTGGTGTCGGTGGCGCGATAGACGGCGCCCATGCCGCCCTCACCGAGTTTGGAGACGATGCGATAGTGGCCAATGGAGGACTGCGGGCTCATTGTGTCTCGTCATGGAATGGTATCACTTCGGATCGGCTGGGGGCCGTGTCGGGAAAACCGCTTGCTAACGCGCGCGGCTCCGATCAGAGCCGCGACTTGTCGCTCGACCATTAGGAAGCGGAAACCGTGTACTTAGGAAGCAGGGCGGCGATGTGGGCGGGAGCGGGGGGCGAGTGTTATGACGGAAGTCTACAAGAAGGCGGATTGCCAATCCGCCGCAGGTTGGCAACCTGCCCCACAGGTTAAGCACCCGAGCTGCAGGCAGGAGCTACGATTGCAACGGTCGCTGTGTCAGCGGACAATCGTAGCAGTACTTATGGTCGAGATTCGACAGTTGAACGCCGCCGAAGGGCTTCCCTACCTGGGGGCCCTTGCCGAGGTGCTACTGGACTGCGTGGAGGGAGGCGCCTCGGTCAGCTTCATGGCGCCATTGCCGCGGGCCACGGCTGAATCATTCTTCGAAAAGGTTCTGCAAGGAGTGCAACAGGGCGACCGCATATTGCTGGCAGCCTTTGTCGATTCCAAATTGGTCGGGACGGTGCAGATCCTGATCGCCACGCCTCCGAACCAACCCCATCGAGCGGATGTCGCCAAGTTGCTCGTGGTACGATCGGCGCGTGGGCAAGGGGTGGGCGCGCGTCTCATGGAGCATGTCGAAGAAGCCAGCCGGCTGGCAGGTAAGACGCTGCTTGTATTGGACACGGCCACGGGAGGGAACGCCGAGACGTTATACCTGCGCTTGGGGTGGACCCGCGTGGGAGTCATCCCGAAATATGCACTGTTTCCTGACGGAACATGGTGCGACACGACGATCTTTTGGAAACAGTTGGTGTAGGCGCGCCAAACCACGAAACCGCGATAGCCCGCGGTTATTGCAAAATCTGGTCCTTTGGAATCAATACGGGTAAAGCGAAACCGCTACGGCCAAAGCGGTTTCCTTTCCAGCACCTCCGCAGACGGAGTGCCTGCCCCACCTTTTCTCACCGCATATAGAACAGGCTCAGGCGCGGCAGCCCGGCCTTTTCCAGCAGGTGCCGCTCCAGGTACTGCTTGTCCAGCATGGCCAGTTGATCGGCGGTCATCTTGCCGCGGTGGGGGCGCAACTGGCGGTCATCGACAACTGGCCGGCGCTGTTGAAGAAGGGAGCGGCTGCGCCATCAAGTGCCGCGAGGTCGTGAGGCAGGGGGAGCGGATACGCCCATGCCAGGAGTGCTACACTCACCTTGTGTCCACCGAAGAGTTGCTCGCGGAGGCACTGCGCCTCTCTCGCCGGGAACGCGCTTGTGTCGCTGAGGAACTGCTTTCCAGCCTGGAAGAGCCGGAAGATGAGGTCGCGGCGGCTTGGGCGACCGAGCTGGAGCGGCGTTCACGAGAAGTCGCCGAAGGTAAGGTCCAAACGACCGGCTGGGATACTGTGCGGACCGAGATCCTGAAGGAACTTCATCAGCGGCGTGCGCGTCAAATTGCATCCTGATGCGCGTGCTGAGCTTCGCCGTGCCGCGCTTTGGTACGAGGAACGTCGTCTTGGTCTGGGAGACGAGTTCATCGCCGAGGGTTTCCGCCGCGCTCGAACGCATAGCGGAGACGCCGGACTCCTACCCTGCGTGGCTGGGAATTCGGGCCGTGGCCCCGATTATTCGCAGGGTCGTGCTCCAACGGTTCCCCTACGTGATCGCGTTTCAAAAGTGCTGGCGCTACGCGCTCGTCCTCGCGGTCGCTCACACCAGGCGCCGGCCGCTCTACTGGTTCAAGCGCGCGAGCGCATGAGGCAGATAGCCGACCCGCGGCGACGGCGTGCCGCTGACGGTGATCGTCAACTGGCCGGCGCTGTTGAATAAGGGGGGCGGCAGTTCCCTGATGCCGACGATAAACTCCTGCGGCGTCAGGGAAGAGGAATTGGCTTGATCGAGGCGTCATTGATGGCGTCCAGTACCTCCTTGACGATTTTCGGGTGCAGCGTCTCGCTGCCATGGAACGGGACCACAACCCGGCGGCTGCCCTTCGCGTAGATTCGATGACTGCCTTTTGACCGCAACCAAACGAATGCAGATTTCAGCAGCAACGCTTCCGCATCCGCCGCGGTCAGGCGCGGCAGTTTAGGCATGAACTTCGACTATAGTGGTCAGAATCTCCCGGCTCAGCGCTGCTGACCGTTCTTCGTCGGTCAGGGTCCCCAGAAATAGCTCAATGGCTTCGCGGATATTGGTCAGAGTCTCCTCGACCGTCCTTCCTTGCGATTGGCAGCCCTTCAATTCCGGACACCACGCGTAACACCCGTGCTCATCCTGTTCGATTACCACACTAACCTTGCTCTTCATCAAAATTGATTGTACCTCCGAGGCAATCACCGCGTGATTCTCGGATGGGCGGGCGGCCCCGAGCACGCGCCAGGCACATTACCGTCACGCGTTTAGGAACCGTCGAGCAATCATGGCAAGGCCACTTGGACGTCTAACCAAAAACGAAAGCCGCCCTACCCCTTCCTCACCGCATATAGAACAGGCTTAGCCGCGGCAGCCCAGCCTTTTCAAGTAGATGCCGCTCCAGGTACTGCTTCTCCAGCATGGCCAGTTGATCGGCGGTCATCTTGCCGCGGTAGGGGCGCAACTGGCGGTCGAGCTCGGCGCGCGATTGGAACATCTCTTCCTCGCTCTGACGAGTGCGTGCGATCGCGATCATCTTCTCTTCGAGCACCGTCAGCCGCTGCTCCAGGGCTTCCAGGTCGCCGTAGTGCTGCGGGACTTCGGCGGCCAGGCGGCTGAGGGACGTGGCGATTTCTGCAAAACCCGCGGGCATCGCGGCGGCGTTGCGCTCCAGGTAGGCGCGCAAATCGTCCAGCGGGAACGGCGGGGCGCTGGATCGTTGCGCGCGGGGACGCACGGTGCCCGCCATGATCTGCGCTTCGGTGAGGACGGCTTGCGAGCAGAAGGCCAGCGAGTTCACCATCCGGGTCTTCACCTTGCGGCTGCGCCACTTTTCGAAAGCCGCGTCGATGCCGCGCAGCACGGCTTCCAGGGGAACCTCGGAGTTCTTCCAACTCTCGATCAGCGCCCAGTCGAGACACGAGAGGAGAAATAGGCTGGTGCCACGGACCTGGCGGAAGTGCTCCTCGATTTCGGTGTAGTAGTTGAAGTAGTTGTAGGTGAAGTCGGGGGCCGGGGGCTGGGGCCCGGGGGCCGGGGAAGGGATGCCGGATGCCGGATGCCGGTGGCCGGTGGTTGTGTCCTCAGGTTCGGAGTCCGGGGCCGGGGATGGGGGGCCGTCTTCGCTCACAGCGGGTGGTTCCGTTCCCAGATCATCTGCAGGCCTTCCAGCGTGAGATGCTCGTCCACCGTCGTAATGAAGCGCGAGCCGCTGACGATCAGGTGGGCCTGGCCGCCGGTGGCGATGGCCTTGGTTTCCGGGCCGAGCTTCTGGATAATGCGCTCCAGGATGCCATCGATCATCCCGATGGCGCCGAAGTAGAGTCCCGACTGCATGCTGGCCACCGTGTTCGTCCCCACCACGTCCTTGGGCGGTTTGAACTCTACCAGAGGCAGACGCGCGGTCTTGCTGAACAGGGCGTCGATCGAAATGCCGATGCCCACGGCGATGGCGCCGCCCAGATACTCGGCGTCCTTGGAAATCACGTCGAAGTTGATGGTGGTGCCAAGATCCACCACCACGCAAGGGCCTCCGTATTTGTAAAAGCCGGCCACGCCGTTCACCAGGCGGTCCGCTCCCACTTCGTTAGGGTTGTCGTAGCGAATGGTCAGCCCGATGTCGGTGCGCGGCCCTACGAACATGGCGGGGGTGTTGAAGTACCGTTGGGTCATGAAGGCTAGGGTGGAATCGATGGGCGGTACCACGCTGCAGATGATGATGCCATCCACCTTGGTGTTATCCAGGCCGACCGGCGAAAACAGGTTGCGGAGCAGAATGCCCCATTCGTCGGCGGTCTGCTCATGAACGGTGCGCAGGCGCCACTGGCAGACCAGTTTGCGTCCTTCGAATGCGCCGATGGTGATGTTACTGTTGCCTGCGTCAAGAGCCAGCAGCACGGACGCCTCCTGCAAGAATCAGAGTATCGGTTCCATCGTCTTGGCGCACTACCAGGAAACCGTCGGGGTTCAGGCCGGCGGTAGTGCCTTGAATCACGCCGGTGGCCTGGTGGACGATCACCCGGCGGCCGGCGGCGTAGCTGGATGCGTGCGTGAACAGGCGGAGGATGGCAGACCTGTCTTCCTTGACGATGGCTTCCACCGCGGGGATGAGAGCCGCCAGGATGTCCGTGGCACAGACCTCCTGGCCGGTGTGGATTCGCAGTGATGTAGCTTCACCGGCGAGATCGCGGGGAAGGGCCTGCTGGTTCACGTTGATCCCGATACCTGCGATGGCCGAGCCATCGACCAGTTGCACCAGGATGCCGCCGGTCTTCCTGCCGCCGAGCATGAGGTCGTTGGGCCAGCGGATATCGCAGACCAGGCCGGTGGCGCGCATGATGGCCTCAACCGTGGCGAGGCCGAGCGCCAGCGTCAGCAGCGGCGTTGGGTCAAGGACGATCGAGCAGTAGAGTCCCGTGTTGGCTTCGGAGTGCCAGGCGTGGCCGTGGCGGCCCTGCCCGGCCAGTTGCTCGCCGGCGATTACGATAGTGCCGCGCTCGCAGCCCGCGGCGGCTCGCATAGTGGAATCGAGGGACGGGTAGTAGAGAATCGGGCGCCCGGGAAAAGCGGCGCGGAGGCGATCGAGATCCATCATTAGGGCTCCGGGCAGTCCAGCTCCAGGCGGAAGCTGATATCCACGGCGCGGGCGGAGTGGGTGATGGCGCCCGAGGAGACGAAATCGGCGCCGGCTTCGGCGTAGGAGCGGACGTTTTCGAGCGTGATGCCGCCGGAGAGTTCGACCGTGGCGCGGCCGGCGATTTCGCTCACCCACCGGGCGGCCTCTTCGGGCGTGAGGTTATCGAGCAGCAGGTGGCTGACGCCGCAGGCGAGGGCTTCGCGGAGTTCTTTGCGGGTGCGGACCTCGATCTCGACAGGCAGCGCGCTGGCGGCGCGAGCGCGTTCGATGGCGGCCGGCACGCCACCGGCGGCAACGATGTGGTTGTTCTTGATCAGAATGGCGTCGTACAGGCCCATGCGGTGGTTGGTGACGCCGCCGGCCGCGGCAGCCTGCTTTTCGAGCGCGCGCAGGCCCGGGGTGGTCTTGCGCGTATCCAGCACGCGGCAGCCGGTTCCGGCCACGGCATCGGCGAACTGGCGGGCGGCCGTGGCCACGCCGCTCAGCCGTTGCAGGAAGTTGAGCGCCACACGCTCGCGCTCCAGCAGCAGTCGGGCGGGGGCTTGCACCGTGGCAATGGTCTCATCGGCCCGGCATGCATCTCCGTCGCGCTTGAGGTTGGTGACGGGCGTGGCGTAGATCTCATCGAGCAGGCCCAGGCCGGCGACGATGAGCGGCTCACGCGCCAGAAAGCGGCCGCTGGCCATCTGCGATTCCGGGACGCAGGCCTGGCTGGTGATATCGCCCGAGCCGATGTCTTCTTCGAGGGCCAGCCGGACGATGGTGTTCATAAAAGCTTGTCGCGCTGAGCCTTGTACTCCGCGAGTTTGGCGCGCATCCCCTCGATCACTTTGGGCGGAGCCTTGGCAAGGAAGCCTTCGTCCGAGAGCTGGCGCTCGTAGTTGGCGATATTCTTGTCGAGCTGCTCCAACTCTTTTTGCTTGCGCGCCGGGTCTTCCTTCGATTCGGGAACGTCGAGGACGAGGTCGAACTCGGCCGTGGACCGGATGGCGCCGGTCTTGGGCGCAGTCTCGGATTTGAATTCGAGCGTCACCCTGGCGATCTTCCGGATGGCTTCGGCATGCCGTTGGGCGATGGCGAGCGAGGCGGTGCGGCCGTACAGCGTGCCTGCAAGTTGCAGCTTAGGGTCGAGCTTGGCTTCGGTCCGCAGCGTGCGGGCCATGGTGACGACCTCCTGGAGGACGCCGATTTCCTTTTCGGCTTCGGGGTCGGCGAGCGCGGGGTCGAACTGCGGGTAGACGGCCAGGGCGATGGACCTGGGGTGCAGGCCCTCTATCGTAATGGCTGGCCCTTCTCCGCCGAGCCGCTGCCAGAGCTCTTCGGTAAGGAACGGCATGGCGGGGTGCAGCAGGCGCAGGGCGGTTTCGAAGGCGGCAGTGGCGTTGGTCCAGGTGGCGCCGGGAACTTT
>DATMNI010000197.1:0-5524 GCA_035570275.1 Candidatus Acidiferrales bacterium
CTCGCAAAGGGTTTGAGGAGGGCCGCCGGCGGCTTCAATCTTCATAACCTTCCCCCCCACCAGGAATCCGATAAAGCGGCTGTCCGGCGACCAAAACAGAGCAAAGACCGCGCCCTCGGTGCCGGGCAGAGCATGCGCCGCAACGGAATCGAGCGGGCGGACCCACAACATCGGCCGACCGTCTGCGCCGCTGGCAATGAAAGCCAGTTGGCGGCCATCGGGCGACAGCGCCATGCCCGTGTTGCCGAAATCGGTTTTTTCCGGCGCCGGAATCTGGAAGCGCATGGGTGCAGGTTGCGGCGGCGTCTCGCGGAGGTGTACCACGGCCAACGCCAAGCTGGCCAGCGTCACCAGCGCCACAGGCGCGTACCACCAGCGGAAGGCCGCGCGCGCGTGGGGCGCAGCGACCGGTGCCGGGAATTCGACTACTCCGGCCGCCGCCTCGTCGATCTCCAGCCGGGCTACCCCGATATCGGGCAGCCGCCGCTTGCGGTCCCGCTCCAGGCAGCGCCGCAGCAGCCGTCGGATGGCCGGTGGCGTATCCGGCGGCAGTGCGGTCAGGTCGATATCGGCACGCAGCACGGCCGCCAGCGTGTCCGATATCGTGTCGCCGCTGAACATAGGGCGCGCGGTGAGCAACTCGTAGAGCAATACACCGAAGGCCCAGATGTCCGACCGTTTGTCCACCGCCATACCCCGCGCTTGCTCCGGCGACATATAAGCCGCCGTTCCCATAATCATTCCGGCCTGTGTTGCCCGCACGGTCAGGGTCGGCGAAGTGTTCAAGTCCGCCTGCCCACCCGCAGCACTACCGGCAGCCGACACGGCCATCGCCAATCCGAAATCCAGCACCTTGATTACACCTGCCGGCGTGACCTTCACATTGGCCGGTTTGAGGTCCCGGTGCACGATTCCCTTTTCATGCGCCGCTTCCAAGGCTTCCGCGATCTGCCGCGCCATCGGCAGCGCCTCCGCCACCGGAACCGGCCCGCGCGCCACCAGTTCGGCGAGAGTGTCGCCTGGGACCAACTCCATGACGATGGTGCGCTCTTCCACGCCATAGATCGCCGCGATATTGGGATGATTCAGAGACGCCAGCACCTGCGCCTCCCGGCGAAAGCGGGCCATGCGATCGGGATCGGCCGCGAAACGCTCGGGAAGAACTTTGATCGCCACTTCGCGGCCGAGTTTGGTATCGGTGGCGCGCCAGACTTCGCCCATGCCGCCCTCGCCGAGTTTGGCCGTGATGCGGTAGTGGGCAATGGAAGAAGGGAGGCTCATTTTTCCTGCATCTTAGCGCTTCGCCGCCGCCTGCCAGTTGACGATCACCGTGATGGGTGTGGGAGCCGAGGCAGCACTGTAGATGGCGTTGCTGTTGACCAGAAAGCGCTTGCCATCAGCCGCCACATCGTAATTAAAGTACGGGCCTACCCGGCCGACGACCGCAAGCTGAGCATCGAATAGCGCCAGCGGGGCGCCGGTTTCGAACCTGGGCGCAGTCTTCACACTCACGGCGGTCAATCTACCGTCGATGCCGATATAGAAGATCTCCTTTCCTTCCCGGCGCCACCTCGGCTGCACGCCGCCCGCAGTCGACACCTGAAACTTTCCGGCACCGGCGGGGAATGACTGCACGTAAACCTGGTATGAACCGGTTTCGTCCGAACTGTAGGCGATCCATTGGCCGTCCGGAGAGAACTGCCCCTGTTGTTCGTTGTACGGCCCCTGGAGGTACGGCACCGGCTTGCTGTCAAGCGGCGTGCCCCCTGCCGCCGGTACGACCCAAAGTTCAAATCTGCCTTTCGGGCCGGCAGCGCTATACAATAAGTATCGCCCGTCGGGGGACCAATCGTTCGGAAACACGGCCATGCCGGATTGCAACAGCAGTTCTTCCTTTCCCGCCCCGCGGGAATCCTTCTGGTAAATGCCGTCAGCGCCGGCAGTACCCCGCATCGAGCCGAGGACCAGCCGGGTTCCATCTGGCGACCAGACCGGGCTGAAGTCTTGCACGGCATCGAACGTGAACGGCGCCGGGACACCGCGTGCTGCATCCAGTACCCAGACATTCCGGTTTCCTGCTGAATCCACCTGGTCCACCGCCGCGCGACTCCCGTCGGGCGAGAGCGCCGGGCCGGTGCCATAGACCCCTGGCGGGCCGAGGGCCCCGAGAGACTTGCCTTGCCGGTCGAACCACACCAGTTGCGAGCTGGCGCCGCCACCGCCGCCGTTGCGATAAGCCAACACTCCATTGGCGGATACAGAGAAGAACCCCATAGCCAGCCAGGAGCCAACCTGCTCGGCTAGGGGGAACGCTTCGCCGGCAGGTTCGAAGCGGCTAGCATCGAGCGGCAGCGCCATCAGTGTGCCCTCACGCAGAAACAGCAGATGGCCATTCTGCGATCCCGCGGCAGGCGGAGCATAGGCGCCAGCTTGATTGGCGACCGCCAGACGCTTCCGCCCCGGGCCATCGAGTGTAGCCAGATAGATGCCCGACGTCTCCGGGTTGCCAGTGCGCAATAAATAAAGAAAGTGCCGTCCATCGGGCAAGAACCAGGGCCGGAGGTGCCCGAGTTCCCCGTGGGCCTGATCCAAGGAGGTCAGACGTGTAGCCGCACCGCCCGCCTGGGACACGCGGAAGAGACCGCCGTTGGGAGTGCCGAAGATAATCACCCCGTCACGGCTCCACGAACCGCCAATCACGAAGTCTGGGACCTCGCAAAGAGTTAGAGGAGGGCCGCCGGCGGCTTCGATCCTCTTGACCTTCCCCTGCACCAGAAACCCGATGAAGCGGCTGTCGGGCGACCAAAACGGAAGCCAGCCGGCACCCTCGGTGCCGGGCAGAGCACGCGCCACAACGGAATCGAGCGGGCGAACCCACAGCATCGCGCGTCCATCGACGCCGCTGGCAATGAAAGCCAGTTGGCGGCCATCGGGCGAGAGCGCCATGCCCGTGCTGCCGAAACTGGTTTTCTCCGGCGCCGGAATCTGGAAGCGCATGAGAGCGGGTTGCGGCGGCGTTTCGCGGAAATGCACCACTGCCACTGCAAACCCGGCCAGCGCCACCAGCGCCAGAGCCGCGTTCCACCAGCGGAAGGCGACGTGCGCCTGGGGGGCAGCGGCCGGGGCCGGGGATTCCACCGCACCGCCCAGCGCCTCATCGATCTCCAACCGGGCCACCCCGATATCGGGCAGCCGCCGTTTGCGGTCCCGCTCCAGACATCGCCGCAGCAGCCTTCGGATGGACGGTGGTGTTTCCGGCGGCAGTGCGCTCAGGTCGATATCCGCGCGCAGCACCGCCGCCAGCGTGTCCGATATGGTGTCGCCGGCGAACATGGGGCGTGCCGTGAGCAACTCGTAGAGCACTACCCCGAAGCTCCAGATATCCGACCGTTTGTCCACCGCCATGCCCCGCGCCTGCTCCGGCGACATATAGGCCGCCGTTCCCATAATCATTCCCGCTTGTGTTGCCCTCACTGTCAACGTCGGCGAAGTGTTCAAATCCGCCTGAGCACCCGCAGGCCCTCCCGCCGTACTACCCGCAGTCGATACGGCCATCGCCAAGCCGAAATCGAGCACCTTGATTACACCTGCCGGCGTGACCTTCACATTGGCCGGTTTGAGGTCCCGGTGTACGATTCCCTTTTCATGCGCCGCTTCCAAGGCTTCCGCGATCTGCCGCGCCATCGGCAGCGCCTCGGCCACCGGAACGGGCCCGCGCGCCACCAGTTCGGCGAGAGTGTCGCCTGGGACCAGTTCCATGACGATGGTGCGCTCTTCCACGCCATAAATCGCCGCGATATTGGGATGGTTCAGTGACGCCAGCACCTGCGCCTCCCGGCGAAAACGGGCCATGCGATCGGGATCGGCCGCGAAGCGGTCGGGAAGAACTTTGATGGCGACCTCGCGGCCGAGTTTGGTGTCGGTGGCGCGCCACACTTCGCCCATGCCGCCCTCGCCGAGCTTGGCGGTGATGCGATAGTGGGCAATGGAAGTAGGTAGGCTCATCTTCCGAGATCTCTAGCGCTTCAACGCCGCGGGCCAGTTGACGATCACCGTGATGGGCGTGGGAGCCGAGGCGGCACTGCCGGTGGCGACGGTGTTGACCAGAAAGCGCTTGCCATCCACCGCCACATCGTAATGAGAGAACCAGTCTATTAGGGGGCCGGCCGGAGTCCGCACATCGAATAGTGCATGCGGTGCGCCAGCTTCGAACCTGGGCTCCGTCTTCACAGCCACGGCCGTTAATCTGGCGTCGGCGCTGATATAGAAGATCTCCTTTCCATCCCGGCGCCACCTCGGCTGCGAGCCGCCGGCGGTCGAGACCTGAACCTTTGCGGCGCCGGCCGGAAATGACTGTACATAGACCTGGTAGGAACCGGTTTCATCCGAACTGTAGGCGATCCAGTGGCCGTCCGGAGAGAACTGCCCCTGCTGTTCGTTGTACGGCCCCTGGAGGTACGGCGTCGGCTTGCTGCCTGGCGGCGTGCGCGCCGTCGCCGGTAAGACCCACAGGTCGCGCTTGGATTTATTCCCGGTACTATACAATAAGTATCGCCCGTCGGGGGACCAACTATTCGGATCCATGGGCAGGCTGGATTGCAGCAGCAATTCTTCCTTTCCCGTCCCGCTGGAATCCCTCTGGTAGATGCCGAAAGCGGCGCCAGCACCCCGGAACGAGCCGAAGACCAGTCGGGTTCCATCTGGCGACCACGCCGGGCTGAAGTCCTGCCCGGAATCGAACGTGAACCGCGTGGGGACACCGCGTGCCACATCCAGTACCCAGACATTCCGGTTTCCCGCTGCATCCCCCTGGTCCACCGCCGCGCGATTCCCGTCAGGCGAGAGCGTCGGGCCGCCGCCATAGCTCCCGGGCGGACCGAGGGTCCCGAGAGACTTGCCTTGGCGGTCGAACCACACCAGTTGCGAGCCGCCGCCGCCGATGGCGCTGCCGTTTCGATAAGCCAACACTCCATTGGCGGATACCGAGAAGAACTCTGTCGCCAGCATGGAGCCCACCTGCTCGGCCAGCGGGAACGGTTCGCCCACAGGTTCGAAGCGTCTGGCATCCAGCGGCAATGCCATCAGTGTGCCCCCACGCAGAAACAGCAGGTGGCCATTCTCCGATCCTGCGGCAGGCGGAGCATAGGCACCCCCGTGATTGGTGGCCACCAGGCGCTTCCGCTCCGTGCCATCAAGCGTGGCCAGGTAGATGCCCACCGCCTCAGGGTTGTCCGTGCGCGAAAAATACAGATAGTGCCGCCCGTCGGGTAAGAACCAGGGCCGCCCGTGCCCGAGTTCCCCGTGGGCCTCATCCGATGTGGTCAGACGCGCAGCCACGCCGCCCGCCTGGGACACGCGGAAGAGGCCGCCATCGGGAGTGCCAAAGATAATCACCCCGTCGCGGTTCCACGAACCGCCAATCAGGTCGCCGGGGACCTCGCAAAGGGTTTGAGGAGGGCCGCCGGCGGCTTCAATCTTCATAACCTTCCCCCCCACCAGGAATCCGATAAAGCGGCTGTCCGGC
>DATMNI010000198.1:0-11673 GCA_035570275.1 Candidatus Acidiferrales bacterium
AGCTCCCCGCCGACCCCGTACCGTGGTCAGACAGCCGTTCGGGTTTTAAGGCCCTACGGGAAGTTCAGTACCACCGTACGTGCAACGCTTGCTGGCCAGCAAGACAACCGTTGAAAATATTTCTGCCGCCTTAAAATCAAACACTTCCAGCCTTTCATACCTTCCTCACGCAAACACCGTCTGCTACAGTCGAACCAGAAGGAGTTGCCCACCGCGATTCCTTCAACGGTTTTCTTGCTGGCCAGCAAGCGTTGCACGTACGGTGGTACTGAACTTCCCGTAGGGCCTTAAAACCCGAACGGCTGTCTGACCACGGTACGGGGTCGGCGGGGAGCTCTTGGGTGGAAACCCATAACACTGGGTGGTGTGCGGATAGCGATTGTCGCCGTCCCATCTGGTATCAGAGGAAATGCACTAAATCGGCAACGATATGTCCGCCATTCAGCGGGCCTAGATCATCGAAGGTGCTTTCCAAACCATTGGGCGGCCGACACGCACGGCGATAAGTCCGAGGGGACAACCCCAAAAGCCCGGCCGCCCGCAACGAATTCTACTTAATCTCCGGGCACAAGTGTGTGTCTTTCGTCCTAACTTCCCAATTATAGAGCCGACAATAGCCGCAACCCTCTGGTTCGGGAGGTGTTTGAGTCTGCACGCAACCATTGCACCCTCCGCCGCATCTAACTGTTTGTAGATGCATCGGCGAACAGTGGTAAGAGGTGTCGGCTTTGCCGGAGTCGCCGGCCTCGGGAGCTTTGTCTATCGCGCCGCACCCGAGTTCTGGAAACGTGTCTCGCAGGACCGCAAGCGCGCGGTATTGCCCGCGCCTCATCGGCCCGATCCGAAGTCCTGGGGCGACCGCGGTCTATACGCTGCCTGGCTCGGCCACGCTACGGTGCTGTTGAAGATCGACGGCTTCACGCTGCTGACCGATCCGGTTTTCAGCACGCGCGTTGGCATCGGCCTCGGACCGGTGACGCTGGGCCTGAAGCGCCTCGTCGAGCCGGCGCTCAACATCGTGGATCTGCCGAAGATTGACCTCGTCCTGTTGTCTCATGCCCACATGGACCATTTCGATCTGCCCAGTTTGCGCCGCCTGGAAAGCCGCGGCGCCGCGGTGGTGACGGCGGCCAAAACCAGCGACCTGCTGCGGGTGAACCGCTACGGCAGCGTGCGCGAACTGGGTTGGGGAGAGCGCGCCGTCATCGGGCCGCTAGACATTCGCGCCTTCCAGGTGAACCATTGGGGCGCGCGCATGCGCAACGACACCTACCGGGGCTATAACGGCTACACCATCGAGTCCGGCCGTTACCGTGTCCTTTTTGGGGGAGATACCGCGGTAACCACGGCCTTCCGCAGCCTCAGGAAGTCGCGCCCGTTCGATCTGGGGATCATGCCCGTGGGAGCTTACGACCCGTGGATCCGCGCCCACTGCACGCCGGAACAGTCGTGGCAGATGGCCAATGACGCCGGCGTGGAGTCTTTCCTGCCGGTGCATCACCAAACCTTCGCGCTCAGCCGCGAACCGTATCTGGAGCCCATTGAGCGCATCCAGGCCGCGGCCGGCAGGAACGCCGATCGGGTGGCCGTGCGGCGGATCGGCGAGGAATTCCAGGTCATCTTGTAAGCGCCACATTGTGGGGCAGGTTGTTAACCTGCGGCGGATTGGCAATCCGCCTGCCTCGGCGACGGACAACACTTCGCCGTTTGCCAATTAGCCCCGCCGCATTTCCCTCTTTCTCCTTCTCTTTCCGCTCTTCCCGCCTTCCCTGTTGACTTTCAACAGAAGCGAGGGCATACTCTCTGTTGATGGGCAACAGAAGCGACTCCAAGTCCGAACCGCGGCGATCCGAAGTCCCCTATGGCACTCTTGACCTGATGGTATTGAAGACGCTCGATGCCATCGGGGATGGGACAAAGGCGGGCACGCTTCACGGTTACGGCATCGCGCGGCGCATCGAACAGGTGGCGGATGGGTCGCCGGATCTCGACCTGAAACTCAACCTCAAACTCAACCAGGGGACCATCTATCCCGCTCTGCTGCGGCTGGAGCAGCGCGGTTGGCTCTCGAGCGAGTGGGGCACCAGCGACAACAACCGCCGCGCCCGTTTCTACTCCATCACCCGCTCGGGGCGAAAGCAATTGACCGCCGAAACCCGGAACTGGTCGCGCACGGTCGCCATGGTGAACCGCCTGCTGGAGGGCGAATCGTGACCCGCCTTCGTATGCTGATCGGCCGCATGCTGATCGGCCGTATGCTGATCGGCCGCATGCTGGGCATAGGCCGCACCGATGCCGAGCTGGATGAAGAGATCGGCGGCCATCTCGACCTCATGGCGCGCGATTACGAACGTCGCGGCATGTCCCCCGAGGAAGCGCGCAACGCGGCGCGGCGCGCCTTCGGTGGTGTCACGCAAGTCAAGGAAGTCTACCGGCAGCAACGCCGCCTGCCGTTTCTCGACACGATCGCTCAGGACTTGACATACGCCCTCCGCCAACTGCGCAAGAACCCAGGCTTCGCCATCGCAGCCGTGCTTACGCTGGCCTTGGGGATCGGCGCCAACGCCGCCATCTACCAGGTGCTGGACGCGGTGCTGCTGCGCCCGCTGCCCGTCAAAGACCCGCGGCGTCTGGTGCTGGTGCAGCTTCGCGAGAACGGCAGGCCGGTCAATTTCACGTACCCGCTATTCCGCGAAATGGCCGCGCGCCAACAGGTGCTGGACGGCCTCTTCGCCAGCAGCGACTTCCCGATGCACAGTCCCGTGATGCGCGGCCACGGAACTGTCAAATCCGCACCCCTCAAGTCCGCGCGCGGCGCCCTGGTGACGGGCGATTACTTCCGCGTGCTCGGCATCCCGGCCAGCTTGGGCCGCGTGTTTACGGCGGCTGACGACCACCAGACGGCGCCCGTGGCGGTGATCAGCCACGCCTTCTGGGATCGGGAATTCGGTCGCAGCCCCGCGGCCATCGGCCAGGTACTGGAGATCAATAAAGCGGTCGTTACGATCATCGGCGTGGCGCCCGCCGGATTCTTCGGCGAACGCGTGGGCGGGGCCCCGGACGTCTGGCTTCCCATGGCTCTGGAACCGCAGGTGATGGCCATGGATTGGCTCGACGCGCCGACCGCCAATTGGCTCACAGTGATGGCTCGGCTCCGTCCCCACGGGACGGCCTCGCAGGCGCAGAAGCCCCTCGATGGGCTCTATCATCAATTGCTCGATTTCACCATGCGGCGGGAAGGCGTGCGCGAGCGCCGGCTCGATCTGGAACCAGCCGCGGGCGGCATCAACAATCTGCAAGGCCAGTTTAGGAGCCCGCTCCTATTCCTGATGGCGGTGGTCGGGTTGGTATTGCTTATCGCCTGTTGCAACCTCGCGAGCCTGCTGCTGGGCCGCGCCTCGGCCCGCGCGCACGAGATGGGTGTGCGGCTGGCACTGGGCGCGCCGCGGGCGCGGTTGGTCCGCCAGTTGCTTACGGAGAGTTTCCTGCTGGCGTCGCTTGGCGCGTCGCTGGCGCTGCTGCTGGCCTGGCGGGGCGCGTACGCGTTGGTGGCGCTCGCTTCGCCCGCTGGGGACTGGCAGCTTCCGTTAGGCATCGGCTGGCGCGCCCTGGCTTTCACGGCGGGGGTCGCCCTGCTGGCAACGTGCCTGTTTGGCCTCGCGCCGGCGGTGGCGGGCACCCGCCTGGATGTCCACGCCGCGCTGCAGGCCGGTTGGCGCGGCCATACGGGGACGCGGTCGAGACACTGGCTGGCGAAGTTCCTGGTAGTCGCCCAGCTCTCCGTTGCGCTGCTCCTGCTGTCGGGCGCGGCACTGCTGGTGCGGTCGCTTTGGAACTTGCGCCACCAGGATTTCGGCTTCCGCCGCGACGGCGTTCTGATGGTGGACCTGCCCGTGGAGTTCTCGAAGACCCTGATGGCCCGGCACAACGCGCTGCGCCAGCCGCTGTGGGAGCGGATGAATGCGCTGCCCGGTGTGCAATCGGCCGCGCTCTCCGGCTTCGGATTGATGGGGAATATGCAACTCACCGGCTACTTGTCGTCGCCGGAGCGGCCTTTTGGGGACGGCGATTTCGTGCGCCTGATTCGCGTCTCGCCTCGCTACTTCGAGACCATGGGAATCCGCATCACGGCCGGCCGCCCGATCACGTCGGACGATCGCCAGGATGCGCCCAAGGTCGCGGTGCTGAGCGAAACGGCGGCCGTCACCCTGTTCGGCGGCGCGGACGCCGCGGTGGGCCGCTTCGTTTCGCTGAACAAACGCTTCGATGCCAGGACTGCCTGGGAAGTGGCGGGCGTCGCCCGCAACGTGCGCTTTGCCGACCCGCGCGACCCGTTCGGCATGCTGATCTACATGCCGCTGGCGCAGCAGCCGGCGCCGGCCACCGCGGTGATGCTGCGCACTCCGGGCGATCCCGCCAGGCTGGTGGCGCCGGTGCGCGCGGTCCTGCATGAACTGGACCCGAACCTGTTGATCGGCGAAGTGACCACGCTGGCCGATGCCATCGATTCCAAGCTGGCGCGCGAACGCACGCTGGCGCTGCTCTCCACGTGCTTCGGCCTGTTGGCGCTGGCGCTGACCAGCGTCGGCGTCTATGGCGTGATCTCATACGCCGTCGTGCGGCGAACCCAGGAGATCGGGATTCGCCTGGCCTTGGGCGCCGCCCGCCGCACGGTGGCAAAAATGTTGATGCGCGATGTGGGGGTGCTGGTTGGTTTGAGCCTGCTCCTCGGCGGTGCGGGCGCGGTAACCATGGCACGGGCCATGCGCACCATGCTGTGGAACTTCGGACCCGCCGAGTACGGACTGCTCCTGATGGCGGCGCTGCTGCTGGCGCTGGTTGCCGCCGCCGCCGGCGCACTGCCGGCCCGCCGCGCCGCGCGTCTGGACCCGATGGAGGCTCTGCGCCGGGAGTGACCGCCTTCCCTGCCCCGGCAATCAATTCGCCGCACCCGAAACAGATTGCCAATCTGCCGACCGCGTGAAACCGCGGCACTCGGGGTGAGATGATTGGGAGAGGTGGCAAATGCGGAAATGTTCCAGGCGCGGATTCGCCGGGTTTCTTCTGGCCCCGCTCCTTCGCCCTCTTCGCCTCAGCGGCCAATCCCCGGCCACTGCGCCCGTACCCCCGCCGCCGCCAAATCCGGGCGAGCCTGCGGCGGCGGCCTCATCGCGGACCACGTCCCGTACCTACCGTGCCGACGCCGTAGTTCTGTTCCTCGGGATTTCCATCTACCGGCGCGCGGGAGTGGGAGGCGGACAGGCTTCGCTGGAGGAGACGGGCGAAGGCGCGTCCCTGCGCCGCACGCTCTTCTTCTCGGGAGGCTCGGACCCGAAGCGCGCCCACGGATTGAGCCGGCTCGGTTGGATGCGCGAAGTGGTGCTTGGACCCGCTTCCGCGCCGTCCCAAGCCGACTACTTCGGCGTGCTCACTTCGTCACCGGAAGAAAGTCTGGAGCACGCCCGCCAGTCGGTCGCCGCCCCGGCATCCGGCCGCAGCCTCTTCAGCGCCGTGAGCGGCCGCAATACCGCCGGCCACAGCCGCAGCGCCGTCACCCATTTCGAATTCGCCGCCGGCGCCATCTGGTCCGACAGCAGCCTGATTGAGCAGGCGCAATCCACGTTTCACGACGGCGTAGATTGGCACGAGACTTCCTGGCCGAAGTCGCCGAACCAGGCGCCGCCCACGTTTCTTTTTCAACTGGCAGCTCTGTTGAAGCAACGGACCCGCCGCGCCGTGGGCCGGTATGTCTACAATGAGCAGGAGTATCTGGTGGAGCTCGATTCACCTGAAACCGGCCGCGATCGCGACCACCTGCGGCCGGTCCGCGGCATGATCCGCAACCTGCGCACGGGTCGCGACTATCTCTTCCGCCTGTGGCTGGACGAGGCTTCCGATTCCGTTGTGCCCGTCCGCATTGAGTTTCAACCGCGCTCGTTTTTGCGGCTCACTTTCGAAGCCGTGCCTTAGTGCCAGACGCCAGGGGGGCCAGGGGCCAGGGGCCAGCGACTGGGGCCGGGGGCCAGGGCCAGCGACTGGGGCCAGGCACCAGGAGCGGAAACCAGTGGCCCGGGGGAAGGTGCGGCCCACCGGGCCCGGCCTTCTTGACGCCGTGCGACGAGGAATCCTTTTGAGTACAATCGTGGGGCCAGAGTACAACTTGCCGATTTATCTGAGCGGCAGGGGATCGGGAAAGGAAAAGAAAATGAACCGAAGGTTATTCTTGCAGTCGATGGCGGCGGCATCGGCCAGCGCCCTCATGGCTCCGCGGCGGGCCGAAGCGGCGTTGCCGGCAGTGAAGATTACCAGGGTTCGGATTTATCAGCCACCGAATCTGAACCAGCTTTTCAACCAAAGTAACATGCTCTGTACCGTGGAGACCGATGCCGGGATTACCGGCATTGGAGAAGGCGGCTCCAAGGACACGCTGGAACAATGCGCGGGAAGTCTGATAGGCAAGAACCCTTTCCAGATCGAAACCCTGTGGCAGACCATGTACATGGAATGGTTCTACCCGCCGGGCCGCGAGAAAATTCACGCCTTGGGCGCGCTGGATCTGGCACTTTGGGACATCAAGGGCAAGGCCTTCAAAGCACCCGTTCATCAGTTGTTGAATGGCGCCGTGCGCAACTATATGGACTGCTACCCTACCAGCGGCCTCGGGGGCGGCGGCGGGCGCGGCGGCGGGGGTCGGGGCGCCGCGGGCGAAGCGGGCGGCGGGCGGGGAGCAGGCGCGGCGGCAGCGGCGAATACCGGCGGGCGCGGCGCGGGCATGAGCCTGAAGGAGCGCGCGGCGGCGGTGATTGCGGCCGGATATCGGGCGTACCGCATCGATGGTGGGATCGCGCTGGGCGGCAATGTCTTCGATGTTCACCAGCGCGTGCGCGAGGTCGCCAAGGCTTGCAAGGAAATCCGCGAAGGAGTGGGAGAGAAGGGCGACTGGTCCATCGATTTCCACCAGAAGTTCGATTTTCCGGACGCCCTGCGCCTGTGCCGCCTGATCGAAGAATATGAGCCCTATCTGGTAGAAGACCCGACGCGCGTGGAACAGTTCCTGGAGGACATTCCAAAGCTCCGCCAGATGACCACCTGCCCGCTGGCGGCCGGCGAGGAGTGGGGCCAGCGCTGGGACTTCAACAAGCTGGTGGAGAACCACGACATCGATTACATCCGCGCCACCCTGCCGAACGTCGGCGGCATCACGGAGATGATGAAGGTATCGGCGGTTTGTGAAACTCATGCGGTAGGAATTGTTCCGCATTTCACGGGGCCCATCTCGACGGCGGCGCTGGCGAATTGCCTGGCGCCCTACCCGGGGCCGGTACTGTTCGAGTACAACTATGGCGAGCGGCCCATCGATTATCTGCCGGAGTGCCTCGACTTCAAGCAGGGCAAGCTTTATACCAACGACCGGCCGGGGTTGGGTGTGACCGTGGAAATGAAGCTGTTGAAGCAGGTGGGCGAAGTGACAACGCCGATCAAGCGCCAGATTTACAATCGTCCCGACGGCTCGCTCACGCACTGGTAGACGGCGGGGGCGGGGAGGGAGTCACGACGATGAGGACAACCTTGGTTTGGCCGCCGCGCTGCTGATGGCCGGCGGCTCGACGGCGCCCGCGCCGGGGACACCGTTCGCGTAGTCCACCGGGTAGCGGTTCCACCCTTCGCCGCGAATCTCCAGGTCAGGCAGTGGCGGCCTTCACTCATCACGGCGTGCCACGGCTTTGCCGGCGGCGAAAGGCTCGGCTAAATCAAAATGAGCTGCCGATAAACGCGGATAAGAAATCATCAGTCTTCTGTGTTATCCGCGTTGATCGGTGTTCATCGGCGGCCATCCTGCTGCTCAAGATCTTCCAAGCCAGGAATCAGGGGCGCCTTCGCCGCTGCGAGGTGATTACCGCCGTGTTCATCCCGATCGTGTTCAGGCCTCCGAAGAAGCGGGCGTGTTCGATCTTCATGCAGCGGTCCATCACCACTTCGAGACCGGCGGCGCGCGCGCGTCCGGCGGCCTCGTCGTGGATCACGCCCAGTTGCATCCAGATCACCTTGGCGCCGATGGCGATAGCCTCCTCGACGATGCCCGGCACGGCGGCCGGCTCGCGGAAAATGTCCACCACCTCCACCGGGCAACCGTCTTCGCCTACTGGAATGGCGGCAAGCGAGGGGTAACTGGTCCGCCCGAGGACCTGGGACTCGCGCGGGTTCACCGGGATCACCTCATAGCCCTCGGCGATCAGGTAAATGGCGGCGAAGTGGCTGGGGCGGAACGGATTCGAAGACAGCCCGACCATGGCGATGCGGCGGTACCGTTCCAGAATGCGCAACCGGTCAAACGCCGAGTTGGCAAAAGGGCCCTGGTTGACCGGCGAGCTGCCGCCCACGCCGTCGGCTAAGAAATTGATGGCGCACTGGTTCATGCCTGGTCTCCCAAGATGGCTCCCGAGTTGTCTCCCGAGTTAGCGCCCGAGTTGGCGCCCAGGCTCGCCCCCAGTGCCTGGTCCAGATCCCACAGAATGTCGTCAATATCTTCCAGCCCCACCGAGAGGCGAATCAGGTCGTCGGTGATGCCGCCGGCCAGTTTCTCTTCCGAGGTCAACTGCTGGTGGGTGGTGGATGCCGGATGGATCACCAGGCTCTTGGCATCGCCGATGTTGGCGAGGTGCGAGAACAATTGCAGCGCTTCGATGAAGCGGCGGCCCGCCTCCAGGCCGCCGCGAATGCCGAAGGTGAGCACGCCCCCTGCGCCCCGAGGCAGGTAGCGTTCGGCGAGGGCGCGATACGGGCTGGCCGGCAGGCACGGATAGTTCACCCACGCCACGGCCCGGTGCCGCTCCAGGAACTGCGCCACCGCCAGGGCGTTTTCGGAGTGGCATTGCATGCGCAGCTTCAGAGTCTCCAACCCTTGCAGAAACTGGAACGAGTTGAACGGGCTCAGGGCGGGTCCGAAATCGCGCAGGCCCTCCACCCGCGCCTTCATGATGTAGGCGAAATCGCCGAAGGTCTCGTAGAAGCGGATGCCGTGGTAGCCCTTGCTGGGCTCCAAAAGCTGCGGAAACCGGCCGCGGTCCCAGGGGAAGCGGCCGCTATCCACAATCACGCCGCCGATCGACGTTCCATGGCCGCCAATGAACTTGGTGGCCGAATGCACCACGATATCGGCGCCGTGTTCAATGGGCCGGCACAGGTAGGGCGAGGCGAAGGTGTTGTCGATCATCAGCGGCAGGTTGTTTTCGTGAGCGATGCCCGCCACCGCCGCGATATCCAGCACGTTCATGCGCGGGTTGCCGATGGTCTCGCCGTACAGCACGCGGGTGCGCGGCGTGATAGCGCGGCGGAAATTTTCCGGGTCGTCGGGATCGACAAAGGTGGTCTGGATGCCGAATCTCCGGAAGCTCACGTCGAACTGCGTGTAGGTGCCGCCATACAGTGTCTTGGCGGCGACAATCTCATCGCCGGTCTCCAGCAATCCGGCCAGCGCGATGAATTGTGCGGCCTGGCCGCTGCCTACCGCCAACGCGCCCACGCCACGTTCCAAAGACGCCACGCGCTCTTCCAAGACCGCCGTGGTGGGGTTCATGATGCGCGTATAAATATTGCCGAAGCGCTGCAAATTGAAGAGGGCGGCGGCCTGCGCCGTATCCTGAAAGACATACGACGTGGTCTGGTAGATGGGCACCGCGCGGGCGCCGGTTTCGGCGTCGGGCCGGTGGCCGGCATGCAGAGCACGAGTAGCGAAACCAAAGGCCCGGTCGGGCGTAGAGGACATTCCCTAAAGGTAACCGAGTCTGACCAGGGGATTCAACGTAGGCTGCCACGGCAGAAATTGCGTAGTCTCGCGCGGCCTCACCTCGCGCTGAATGAGGCAACGTAATCCGCCACCCCAGCCTTCCACGCGAACCGTACCGCTGCGCCGCTCCACCTTATAGACGGCAGTAGCGCCATACTCGGCGCTCATCGCGGGCAACGTCCAGCCGGCCGGGTCCAGCATGCGCATGCCGCCCTGGCGGTCGAGGAGAATGGCGACATCGCCAGCCCCGTAGGTGTTGCCGGCAACGGCTACGTCCAGGATGTCTTCCGCCTGCTGTAAGAATGCGCTCACATAAATGCTTATCGGTCGGAAAGCGGAAACTTTAGGACACCCCGAAAAGAATTTCCACCCGAATTGCATCCACGCTTCCGAGCGGTTTCGCGTATATAAAGGAGGAGGGGACCATGCCACTTAGCTGGCTCGCCGATCTGGCCACCGATCTGCACTACGCACAGCGCACTCTGCGCCGGAGCCCCGGCTTCCTGCTGACGGCCGCGTCCTCGCTGGCGCTCGGCATCGGCGCCAATGCCTCCATCTTCACCGCGCTCGACGCGGTCCTCTGGAAACCGCTGCCCGTGGCCGATCCGGGTAGCCTGGTGCGTTTCGCCATCTCCCGGACCAATCGCGGGGACAGGAATTCGCTTCCGGGCGACCTGGCGCGGGATCTGCGCGGGTCCGGGGCCTCCGGCACTTTCTCCGGGGCTTTCTCCGGAACGCTGGCCTTCTCATCGGACGGCTTCAGCTTTGGGTACGACGGCCGCGCGGAACGCATCCAGGGAGAAGTGGTTTCACCCAATTTCTTCCCGTTTCTCGGGCTGCAGCCATACCTGGGGGAAGGATTCACACGGGACGTGCAGGCCGGCCGGTGGGCGGCGGAAACGGTCCTCTCCTACCGGTTCTGGATGCGGCGTTTCGGCGGCGACCCGCGCGCGATCGGAAAGGTCATTCGCATCAACACCTACCCATTCACGATTGTGGGAGTCTCGCCCCCGGCGTTCCACGACCTGGTACAAGGGTACGACCCGGACCTCCGCATGCCGGTGATGCCCGACGGCCAGCGGCTGCGGGAGAGCGAGATGCTCACCGGTCCGCTCTCGATCGGGATGGCGCGGCTGGCGCCGGGCGTTTCCATGTCACAAGCCGAAGCTGTGACCGATGCGCTTTTCCAGAACTTCCTGCGCACTACCGCCGGGCCGCAGATCCGGCGCGCCGGGTACCGCCACGTTCGCGTATTGCCCGCCGCTACCGGTTTATCGGGCGACCTGGCACAATTCCAAGCGCCTCTGTTCGTGCTGCTGGCGCTGGTTGGGGTGGTGCTGCTGATCGCGTGCGCCAATCTGGCCGGGCTGCTGCTGGCGCGGGCGACGGCACGCCGGCGCGAACTGGTGACGCGGGCTTCCATCGGCGCCAGCCGGCCGCGCCTCGTCCGGCAGATGCTGGCCGAAAGCCTGCTGATCGCCGCCCTTGGAGGCGTGCTGTCGCTTCCCGTTGCGAGCTGGTGCGGAGCCATGCTGCTGCAGTTCCTGCCGCAGGGGCATACGCCGATTACCGTTGACCTTCGGCCGGATGGGCGGGCTTTCGCCTTCACCTTGTGCCTGTCGCTTTTGACCGGCGTGCTGTTCGGACTGGCGCCGGCGCTGCAGGCGACGTCGGGCGATCTGGCCGGCAGGCTGAAGGCCGGTTCCGCGGCGTCGGCGGGAGACGGGCGTGCCAAGCTGCGCAGGTCGCTGGTGGTGGCGCAAGTGGCATTTTCGGTGGTGCTGCTGATCGCGGCTGGCCATTTCATCCGGACACTGGCAAAACTGCGGGTGACGGATTACCATGCGCCGGCCGATTGCGTGCTGCTGTTCACCTTGAAGCCGCAG
>DATMNI010000199.1:0-10268 GCA_035570275.1 Candidatus Acidiferrales bacterium
GAATCCGCCAACGAACTATAACTACGTTCAGGTTGCAGCTTCGGTGAATTTGCCGATGTATCTGATTCGGCCGCTGTCCGGTCCAACGGCCACGGTCGGCGCGGCCGCGGTCGCAGGCAGGCGTGGCGTCACCACGCTCCCCTCGGGAGTCTTTCCTTTCTCTCCCTACACCCGCGTGGCCTCGCCCGACAACGCCGGCGATCCCTTCGGCTATCAGATCGGTAACGACTACACCTTACGCTGGGGAGCTCCCGGAGATGTCACCAGTTGTGGAACGGACGCCACCTCGGCCAACCTCTCTCAGAGCGGAAGCGTCCGCGGTTACTGCTGCGTATCCAACAGCGCCGCCAGCTTGCGGCAGGCCATTGTCGGTGGCCGTACGGACTCAATTACCATCGGCCAGAACGTCCCGATGGACGTCGGGGCGAAAAATACCGAAATGTCCGCGATCGCGATGAGGGTAGAGATTGACTCCGATACCAGTTCCGCTAGCTACGCCAACTATGTCACCAACGGAACGGGGAATGGTGCGCGCGTGGTGGTGGTGCCGGTCAACGGTGGAGGGCCGAATTACGTCACTCTCGGCTTTGCCGGGTTCTTCCTCTTAAACGACAGTTCCTACACAGGATTACATGGCAACGATTCGGCCTGCGCCGAGTACATCGGCGCCTGGACGCAGGGCGTAACCACGCCGCCCGCGAGCGGATCGGGTGCTTACCGCATCCGATTGGTCCAATGAGACGGCGAATCAGAGTTCCTAAACAGAGAGGGAGCGTCACGGTGGAGTTCGCCCTGTGCGTTCTTCTGTTGATACCTGTGTTCCTTGGTACCTGGGCGTTCGGTTTTACGTTCTTTCAATATGCCCAATTGAAGAATGCCGTCCGCGCGGGCGCCCGGTATGCTTCTGAGCAGACGTACGATTCCGCCTCCACTACGCCCAGCAGCGCTTTTCTGACCGCGGTCCAGAAGATGACCGTCTACGGCGATCCCGCTGCCGACACCGAGGCTGCAACGCCGATTGTCGCAGGGCTCACCACCAGCAATGTGAAACTCACGGTTCAATTCACGTCCGGCGCACCCAGCTCCACTACGGTTTCCATCACCAATTTCGATGTCGTGTCGTTCATCGGAAAGGTCACCCTGAACGGCAAGCCCTACGTCTGGTTTCCATACCTGGGTACCTGGGGTCCTCCATAGAGTCACGTATGAAAAAGATCACCAATCGAAAACGCCGCGCCGGAGCCGCTGTGCTCGAGGCCGCGCTTACCCTTGGACTGTATACCTCGATCGTCTTCTCAATTATTGATTACGGCTTCGTGATGTACATGCACCAGACCATCGCCAGCCGGGTTTCGGCGGCGGCGCGATACGGCGCGCTGAATCCAACCGACATTACCGGCATGCAGAACTACGTACTGCACAACCAATCAACCGGTACTGGCGCCGGCATTTTCGGCATCACTTCCGCTAACGTAACCGCCAGGCGCGTCGGCTCCGGTACCAGCGCCGACCGTGTCGTGGTGACCGTTACTGGTTTTCATTACCCCATGATTGCGCCCGGCCTCTCCGGCACAGCCAAGCCCATCACCGTCATGAGCCCGGTAGAAGCCAACTGACCCCATAGAGTAGGCCTCCCGGCTATAAGTTGGCGCTTGCTGTCCACCCACAGCCCGCTACATCTTTCCACTACCCGCTACATCTTGGGAGCGTAGTAGCCCTTCCGAACATGCACCTGGAGTTCCTTACGGCCCTTCACCCGCACATCCACGGTATGGAACAGGCCGTCGGTCTTGAGGGGTTCGGGCCGGTACGAAAGGTTGTACTGGTGGCGCAATTCGTTGGCGATGTTTTCGAAGGACTGCTCCAGGTCTTCCACTTTGAACGGAAAGAACGCGCGGCCGCCGGTCTCCTGCGCAAAATATTTCAGTACCTTGTCGCCATCCGTCTCAATGCGGCTGATGTTGGTGGAGATGGCGTAGACCACCACGTCGGCCTTCTGCGCCATTTCGAGCGCCTGGTCGCGGGTGTAGTGGCTCTGGTTGTCGTCGCCATCGCTGACAATCACCACGGCGCGGCGGAACTTGTGTTTCGGCTGGTCCTGCGATAGCTTGTCGCGGCAGGCGTAGAAAAGGGCATCGTACATGGCGGTGCCGCCGCCGGGACGCAGGTCGCGGATGGTCCGTTCCAACAGGTCGACGTCGGTGGTCAAGTCCGACACCAGTTCGGCGGAGGTGTCGAAGCGGACCACCATGGCCTTGTCCTGGTTGGAATGGACGACAGATTTGATGAACTCGCTGGCGGCTTCCTGCTCGAAGCGGAAGCGGTCGCGGATGCTGTTGCTGGTGTCCACCAGGATGCCCAGGCGAAGCGGCAGGTCTGACTCCGCGGTGAACTCCTGGACGGTCTGGGGTTTCTTGGCCTCGACCACCTCGAAGTCCTCTTTGGTCAGATCGGTGACGAAGCGGCCCTTGCGGTCGGTCACAGTGAACAGCATGCTGACGCGGGTCACGTCCACCTGGATGCGGGTCGGCTCATCGCTCGGCACGGCCTGGGCGGGCGCCGGCTGCGCCGGTTTCGGCGGCTGCGCGGGTTTCTGCTCAGCCCAAACGGCAATCCCCAGTACAGCGATGGCGCACAGAAAACCCCGTGATTTCATATGGCTCTGATTATAGCGTGCACCGCGAGCGCGGGCGGCCTGTCCTTTCTTGTGAGACGCCTGTAACATTGTGGCGGCATCGCGGCGGCGAATAGCATATGATGGTGCGCACGGTGTGTCCGGCTCCACAACTATATCGCTGACAGGGCGCGCGGCCGCACCCTGACGAACCCGCGCTCACAGCCTCACGCTGGGAGGAAAGGAATGCGAACGTTGCTCAGAACATTTTCCTGGCTCGCGGTGGTGCTCGCAGTCTCGGCGCACGGCGCGGAACGGCCGCGCATCGTCGGCATCGCCAACATCGCCGTGAAGGTGGACAACCTCGACCCGGCCCGCAAGTTCTACTCCGGGGTGGTGGGGATGGAGGAGGCTTTCGCGACGAAGGACCCCGCCGTGCCGGGCGATCTGGCCTGCTTCAAGGTCAATGACCGCCAGTACGTAGAAGTGTCACCGACGCTGAAGGGTGAGAGCGAAGACCGGCTCATCCGGATCGGTTTCGAAACCAACGATGCCCGGAAGCTGCGCGACTACCTGGCGGTGAAGGGCGTCCAGGTCCCCGCCAGAGTAGACAAAGACGCCAACGGCAACCGAAGCTTCACCGTGAAGGATCCGGACGGCCGCACGGTGCAGTTCGTGCAGTATCTGCCGGGATCGATCCACAGCCGCAATTTCGGCAAGCACCTTTCGGCGACGCGCATTTCCGACCACATGCTGCACGTGGGTGTGCGCGTGGTGGACCCCGCGAAGGCTGACGCCTTCTATAAGGATGTGCTGGGGTTCCGGCTGCAATGGAAGGGCGGGCCGGCGGACAACCGCTTCGACTGGATCTCCATGATGGTGCCGGATGGATACGATTGGATCGAGTACATGGTGCGTGAGACCACACCGACGCCCCAACAGCTTGGCGTGTTGCATCACTATGCGTTGAGCACAATGGACGTGCAGCAGGTGTACAAGACCGTGGTGGAGCGGGGTTACAAGCCGCCGCGCGAGCCCGCCATCGCGCGCGACGGCCGCTGGCTGCTGCAACTCTACGACAACAATTTCACGCGCACGGAGATGATGATCCGCAAACCGGTGCAGACGCCGTGCTGCTCGCCGAATCTGGATGATTTTAAGTAATGAGACAAAAGATCTGGAGCCATTTGCCCACGTTCGCACCGCAAGTGCCCGCACCGCAAGCGGCTGCGGCGGACGGTCTGTCGATCGCTACGGTGCGCGGTTGGCGCTTACGCGAGCCCTCCTCGGGCCGCCGCTACACGGTGCTGCGCCTCACGACCCGCGGCGGGCTGGTGGGATACGGAGAGGGCGCTCCGGCAACCGCCGCGGACATCGCGGAGGCCAAGGCCGCGGCGTTGGGCCGGCGGCCGAACGAGACCGAGTTTATCCGGCACCGGCTGGCAGCCACGCCCGCCATGGAGGCGGCGGTCAACTGCGCATTTCTCGATTTGCAGGGCAAGCGGACGAAGACGCCGGTATACCAGTTCCTGGGTGGGCCAACGCGCTTCAAGGCGCGGGTACTGGCGCACTTGGAAGGACAGTCAGAGGATGCCCTGGCGGCGCCGCTGCAGCAGGCGGTGCGGCAGGGGTTCAAAGCCTTCACCGTGCCGATTCCGGGCCGCGATTCCTTGTGGCGGATGCAGGCTTACGTGGACGCGGTGCGCGCGCGCGTGGCGCGGGTGCGCAGCCTGGTAGGTGTGGACCCGGTAGGTGTGAACCTGGCGGGTGCGGATATGGATTTCGTGCTGGATGCCGCGGGCACGCTGACGCCGGGCGATGCGGCGCTGCTGGCGACGGCGCTGGAAAAGAATCGCCTGATGTGGTTCGATGAGCCGACCAGCGTGCTGACCAACGATGGCCTGGCGCGGATCGCCGAAGAGAGCGTGATGCCGATCGGTCTGGGCCGCTCGGTAACCGATATCGCGACCTTCCAGAACCTGCTGCGGTGGGGCAGCATCGATCTGCTGCGGCCCAGCCTGGGGCTCAACAGCATCTCGAAGATCAAGCGGATGGCGGCGATCGCGGAGACGCATTACGTGGCGGTGGCGCCGTATCACGATGGCGGCCCCATCGCCACCGCGGCCGGCATTCACCTGGCGGCCAGCCTGCCGAATTTCTTCATTCAACAGATTCCGTTTCCCACCGCGGAGCGCGACCGCGCCATGCGCGCCGAACTGACGTCCGGCAACCAGGAGACGGCGAAGGATGGATTCGCGCCGCTGCGGAACTTGCCCGGTTTTGGAATCGAGGTGGATGAACGGGCGCTCGACCGCTATAGCGAGGAGACGGTATGAGACGGCGCGAAATGTTGGGAGCCCTGGCCGCCGCCGGCGCCTTGCGGGGATCGCCTGTCAGGAAAAGCGGCATCGGCTGCGGCTGTGCCTTCGAACCGGCCGCGGCTATTCCGCCAGGCTCGGACGTATTCAAGGATGTCGGCTCCAAGCTCCGCATTACAGACATGAAGGTGTTCGGCGTGACGCTGGACGAGAAGATCGCCCGCGCCGACCGGCCCTATGTTTTCGTGAAGCTCGAGACCAATCAGGGAGTGGTGGGTTGGGGCGAGGCCACGCTCGAAGGCAAAGCCGGCGCTGCGATGGCTTGCGTGAACGACCTGCGGGATTTTATCGTGGGCAGCGACCCGATGCAGTCGGAGCATCTCTACCAGTTGATGTACATCGGCAGCTTTTATCGCGGCGGGCCGGTGCTCGGTTCGGCGATCTCGGGGATCGACCAGGCCATCTGGGACATCCGCGGCAAGGTTTTCGGCATGCCGGTATACGAACTGTTGGGCGGACCGGTGGATCCGCGGGGCGTGCGCGGATACTACCACGCGGCGGCATGGACGCTGGAAGAGGCGCGTGCGTTGCGCGACCGGACGCGCCAGGCGGGCGTGACGGCGCTCAAATTCCAGTTGCCCGATCTGCTGGAGTGGGTGGAGACCGGCCGCAAACTCACGCGCGCGGTAAAACACATGGAGATGCTGCGGGAGGGGTTGGGACCGGATATCGATTTCGCGGTGGATTTTCACGCCCGGCCGAGCCCCACGGTGGCGGCCATCATCCTGCGGGAAATCGAACCGTTTCATCTCTTCTTTGCCGAGGAGATTTGCCCGCCGGAGAACATGCGCGCCATGCAGCGGGCGGCGCGAAAATCGACCACGCCGCTGGCCACCGGCGAGCGATTGATCGCGGCCTATGGCTTCAACGATTTGATCGATCTGGGAATTGTGGATGTGCTGCAGCCGGACATCGCGCACGTGGGAGGGATCACGGCGTTGTGGAAGGTGGCGGCGGCGGCCGACGCGGCGGGCATCCGCATGGCGCCGCACGCCTGCGAGGGGCCGGTGGGCGGCATCGCCAGCCTGCACGTGGACGCCGCCATTCCGAACTTCCTGGCGCAGGAGATCTGCGGCCTGGTGGAAGCCGGCGAGATGAATCGCGTGTGGGAAGACCTGATGGGCTTCTCCGCCATGCGGATGGTGGGCGGGCAATATCCGCTGCCGACGAAGCCGGGACTGGGATTTGAAGTAAGCGAAGCGGCGCTGAAGAAGTATCCGTTCCAAGGCACGCGTCCGTTCCCGCCGGCGTTCCATGAGGATGGGTCGCTGGCGAGTTTGTAGGCTGTGGGGGGGTGGGGAAAAGGGGTATCGGCCCGGCGTCGCGATCTCAACAGGTGGACACCAGAGAAGCCGTGACGTCCAAATGAACGCTCGACGGTGGAAGATACTCACGGCACTAACGGCTGGAACATCGCTCCTTGCCCAACGTTGCGAGCATGCCGAACATGATCCGGTCTATAATTGCTGCCTGATAGCAACCTTATTAGCGCCCCCGGCGAGCTTACCGCGTCATCGAGCCACTCATTCTTCATCAGCGTCACAAGCAAGGCGCATGACCGGGCTTGACAGTTTATCGAGCGCTCAGGATTGAATTCGATGTCCGTGAAACCCGCGTAATGGAAGATATGACCCCGGAGCCACCCCCGATGCTCGTAGAGGGCAGTGAGGTAGAGCCAGTCGTAGAAGACCGTTTTAGGCTCCAGCGGAAAGCACATGTTCTCGAACTTGAAGCCGGTCAGGAGGCCGGATTCCTTGAGACGCGGGTCGCGTTTGGCGTCGCGCACGTCCGCCTCATAGAGGTCCGTAAACGGGCCGCCGCGCTCAAAGACTTTGCTGCCTTGGAAGGCACTTTCCAAGGGCAGTTTCCCCAGCGTTTCGCTGTGCACCTTGAGGCTAAACGCGCTCAGGCGCTGTCCAACCTTCTCCTCTGATTTCGTCGAGACTTCCAGCAGAGGCGCATAACCAGCGCGCGCGGCGGACTCATGCAGGGCAACGATGTTCTTTTTCTTCTGCGAGGGAGCAAAGCCGGGATGCCACGTTAACCGCATCGAAAGCTCTTTCACCAGTTCGGAACTATCGGGAGCCGGGATGAAGATCGGTCTCTCAGCCATTAGGAAGATTCCTTATAAGGTCAAGCGGTATACGCCTCGGAACCAGGATTTCATACTTCTCAGCTCCCTGCAAGCGTTGCTGAACTTGATAGTCACTCCAGTTCGTGCGCGAGTATAGCACCTCGAAGTCAATCATGCCCCTGGCCTGTTCCATCGTGTAGAACCCTATCCCGTTCGTATTTGCCATGCCAGGCACGAATAGGACGCCCTCCCACTGGAGGACGCTCGCGTGCACCTGCAGGACGATCGTGTCGCCGATTCTTCCCTCCTGCCGCGCTACAAATTCCATGGGGTGGTTGCTCTTAAAGCAAAGATGAACATAACGATGCAGATTCCGTCGCCGGTCAACCTCACGGCTGCCCTCATCGCTGCCCCGTGCCGGAATGTCCACGCCCCGCCCCTGCAGTTCCGACAGTGGATACAGACCACCCAGTTCCCGGATCAGCGGCAGATTTCGGCGGTCCGTGAAATGATAGAGGTACGAGATGCGACTGAGCTGGTCGGGCTCCGACATATCCCATTATTAAACTTTCCTCCCGACGTTTCCCAGGGCACCGTCCATGCGGCGGGATTGAAATAGCCGTCCACGCCGTGGTTGCTCCACACCAGGGGCTGGCCCGCCACCGCGCATCACCCGGAAGCGGGTAGGGGGCGTGTCATGGTCTGGGACTATGTGGGTCCGCTGCCCGGCTCGCGATCTAGCGCCGCAGCAGCGTGTTGCCGTCCCCATCGGTTTACAAGGACGGCGACCTCGGTTGGTGGTTTGCGAAGCTCAATACCGTGCCCGTCGCTGCCCCTGTCTATGCATGGGCAAGCTAGAGCATGCCCCGCCAGTATAATGAGAAGGACTGAAGGCCCCGTCTTACCTCCAGGCCGCGAGGGAATCCATGCCTATACGTATTGCACTGCACCACAAGACTGATTACCGGTACGACCGGCTGGTGGCGCTGTCGCCGCAGATTGTGCGGCTGCGGCCGGCGCCGTATTGCCGGACGCCGATCGCGGCTTATTCGCTGAAAATCGAGCCCGCGGGGCACTTCATCAACTGGCAGCAGGACCCGCAGAACAATTACCTGGCACGGCTGGTTTTCCCGGAGCTCGTCCGGCATTTTTCGGTGGAAGTGGGGCTGGTGGCCGAGATGACGGTCATCAACCCGTTCGATTTTTTTCTGGAAGCTTACGCGGAGAAGATCCCGTTCCAGTATGAGGCATGGCAGGCCCAGGAATTGGCGCCCTATCTGACGCTGCAACCGGCAGGGCCGCAACTGCGAAAGTTTCTGGAAACCATCGGGCGCTCGGAGCACGGCCTTGTGCAGCCAGGCTCACCCGAAGCGTCGATGGATTTTCTGGTGGGGATCAATCAGCGGCTGCAAAGTCTGGTGCGGTACGTGATCCGCATGGAGCCGGGGATCCAGACTTGCGAAGAGACGCTGACGCTGGCCAGCGGGAGTTGCCGGGATTCGGCGTGGCTGCTGGTGCAGATTCTCCGGCGCCTTGGGCTGGCGGCGCGGTTCGTGTCGGGGTACCTGATTCAGCTCAAGCCGGATGTGAAGCCGCTGGACGGGCCGGAGGGGCCGGGGCAGGACGTCACCGACCTGCACGCGTGGGCGGAGGTCTATCTTCCGGGCGCGGGCTGGGTGGGCCTGGACCCGACTTCCGGATTGCTGGCCGCCGAGGGGCACATTCCGCTGGCGGCCACACCGGAGCCGGCGTCGGCCGCGCCCATCACCGGGGGCGTTGGGCCGTGCCAGGTGGAGTTCGTTCACGAGATGTCGGTGAGCCGCATCCACGAAGATCCGCGGGTGACGCTGCCGTACACGGATGGCCAATGGGAGCGGATTGAGGCGCTGGGGCGCCACGTGGACGCGCAGATCCAGAGCGGCGATATCCGGCTCACCATGGGCGGGGAGCCGACCTTCGTTTCCGTCGACAACATGGACGGCGAGGAATGGAACTTCACCGCGTTCGGAGCACAGAAGCGGCAACTGGCTGGGCGGCTGATCGAGCGGCTGCGCGCACGGTTTGCGCCGGGAGCGCTGTTGCATTTCGGATTAGGCAAGTGGTACCCGGGAGAGCCGCTGCCGCGATGGGCGCTGACCGCCTATTGGCGCAAGGATGGCGTGGCCATGTGGCACGACCACGGCCTGGTTGCCAATGAAGCAGCGCCGGATGAGGCGGAGGCGTGTTTCGGGCCGCAGCACGCGCAGAACTTTGCGGAGACGCTGGCGCGGCGCCTGGGCGTAGACCCGGCGTACACCATCGCGGCATTCGAAGACCCGGAGTTCTACTTGCAAAAGGAGCGGCAGTTGCCGGTGAACGTGGACCCGGCGGACAACCGCCAGGAAGATGCGGCCGAGCGCGAGCGGCTGCGCCAGGTGTTCCTGCGCGGATTGAACACGCCCACTGGCGTTGTGCTGCCGCTGCAGCGCGGCGATGGCGCCCGCGGTCCGGAATGGCAGAGCGGGCTGTGGATGTTGCGCGGGCAGCATTTGTTACTGGTGGCGGGCGATTCACCGGTCGGGTTGCGGCTGCCGCTGGCGAGTCTGCCGTGGGTGGCGCCGGACGAGGCGCCGAAGATCAGAGAGGTGGACCCGATGGCTACCCGCGGGCCGTTGCCGGTGCCGGTGCGCCGCACGCCGCCTGAACCGGTTTTGCCGGGCGGACTGGCGCAGAGCGGGCAAGCAAAGCGCGAGCGCGACCGCCAGCCGGCGCTGGGAGAATCGGCGCCGTGGGTGGTGCGGAGGGCGCTGTGCGTGGAGCCGCGGGATGGGCGCCTGCACATATTCATGCCGCCCGTGGAGGCGGTGGAAGACTATCTTGACCTGGTGACGGCGATCGAGGACACGGCGGCGCATCTCGGCGCGCCGGTGTCGATCGAAGGCTACGCGCCGCCGTACGATCCGCGCATCGACCAGATCAAGGTGACGCCCGACCCCGGGGTGATCGAGGTCAACGTTCATCCGGCGCACAATTGGGCGGAGCTGGTGGATAACACGACTGCCTTCTACGAAGAGGCTCGCCTGGCGCGGTTGGGGACGGAGAAGTTCATGCTGGACGGGAAGCACAGCGGGACCGGGGGCGGCAACCACTTCGTGATGGGCGCGGCCACGCCCGCCGACAGTCCGTTCCTGCGGCGGCCGGATTTGCTGCGCAGCATGATCGG
>DATMNI010000200.1:0-18222 GCA_035570275.1 Candidatus Acidiferrales bacterium
CTCGTATTCGTCCATCGTGTGAAATCTCCTTTTCGTGCGCTTGGCGGCTCACGTTTGGAGTTTCCGCGATGGACTCCCGGATTTGTCAAACTTCTACTGCCACCCCGGCAGAGCCGGGGGGCCTCTCATTTTAGGCTAGAAAAAGAAGTGCTTGGTCCAGTCCACCGCCATGTGCAATCCGGCTGACGACATGACCGAGCCGGCCCGCTGAAACACCCGCCCGTAGGCCACACCGGCTATGGTCGCCATGATCATGTAACGCCAGTTGGGCAGCGGTTGCGGTCCGTTGTCCAGATGGGCGCAGCCGAAAATCAAGCTGGCCAGAAACAGCGTGCGCCAACTGGCTCCCAGCCGGAGCATGATCAGGTTTTGAATCATCGAGCGGAACAGAATCTCTTCCGGCAGCGCTGTGCCCACGAAGATGATTCCCACGGCCGCCGCCATCTGGCCCGCGGTCTTGACCGGGAGGTGGGGCCAGGGAATGAAACCGATGGCGATCCCCACCACCGCCAGCACGGGCGCCAGCAGCGCAAAGCCCATCAGCGGCAGGCGGAAATCCGCGGCTCGCCGCGGCAGGTTGTATTTCATGCCGGGGAAGGTGCGGAAGCCGAGAAACAGAACGAGGCCCAGCAGGATGGCGATGCCGTAGGCGACCGAGTGCAGGAAGCCTTGAGCAGGGCGGGGAACCAAAGTCCCGCCGGCGCCAAATTCGAGCGGCAGCCAAAGCAGGGCAATGGTCAGAAAGTCGGCGGTGCGGGGGCGGGCCACAAAGCCGGATCCCTGCGCATAGGCACAGGCCACGGGGGCGGCTGTGTACACGAGCACCAGCAGTGACAGAGGGATGCTGAAGACGCCAGCCAGAACCGACGCCAGGCTGAAGATCGCGGTGAGGATCAAGGGGACGGCCCAGACGACCGCGGGGCTGCGGTGAAGCAAACGCTGCATTGCGGTCTGGGTTGCAGGGATGAAGAAGCCCAGGACCGCCGCCAGCAGGAGCGCGAGGACGAGGGGCTGCACTACTGCACGACGATGCCGCGATCGTCCAGCAATTCGCCGGTCTTGGTCAGCAGATTCAGCAGATTCCGGCGCAGCCCGATCTGGTTGACCACCACACTGGATTCGGCTTGCACTTTCACGTTCTGCGCCAGAATCACGTTCTGGTTGATTTCCGTGCCGAGTTCGTACTTCTTGTTTTCGGCCTCCAGATTCTTCACGGCGAAATCCAGCGCCAGCTTGGCCAGCTTCAATTGCTCCACGCTTCCCTGCACGTTGCTGACGGCGTTCAGAATGTCCAGCCGGATGCCCTGAATGGTGGTGCGCTCGGTGAGCGCGTCGCGTTTCTTGGCCGCCAGCGCATCGGCCATGTCCGCCGCGGCAGAGCGCGACTTGATGGGCAGGTTGAGGTTGAGGCCAAAGGAATACACCGGGTAGCCGAAGCCGAACATCTGGCTCAGGGCATCGCTCAATCCCCCGGGAATTGTAGTCACGATTGTCGAAGTGTTGGTGCCGGTGCCGGTGCTGCCGAATTGGTTGGAGCGCTGGTAGAAGACACCGCCGCGGCCCTGTGACTGGTAGGAGCCCGTCAGCGAAAGGTTCGGCAGCAGCCCGTTCTTCGCCGACTGAATGCCCAGGTCGTCTATATCCAGGCTCTGCGTGGCAGCCTTCAAATCCGGCCGGGTGGCCAGCGCCTTGCTCACCTCCAACTCGGTATCGAGCGGCGGGGCGGCGACATCCACGGTTTCGGAGAGAACAATCGGTACGGCTCGCAGGTTCTGGTCAAGGTCAAGGGAAATCTGCTTGCGCAAGGCGTCTTCCTTCTGGGTGAGGGCAAACTTCGCCTGCGACACGCTCAGTTCAGCCGTGGCCAACTGCTGCTGCGGGTTGTAAATGTCCAGCGGCGAAAGCGCCCCCAATTCCAATTGCTTCTCCGAGAGCTTCAGGAACTCGGCCGCTACATCGCGCCCGTTTTCGGCGACCTTCAGGTTTTCGCGCGCGGCAATCACGTCCCAGTAGGCGTTCTCGGCGGCGTTCACCATTGTCAATAACTGGTTGGTCAAACTGTATTCGGACATTCTATACCGGCTCTTGGCCGCCATGAGCGGCAACCGGTTGATAAACATACTGCGGTTCTTGATCAACGGCTGGGTGAAGCTGATCGACACGGTGGTAGACAGCGCCGGATTGAAGCTGGAAAAGCCGCTGTTGGTAGTGCTCTTGGTGGCGCCGAAGCCCACCGTGTAGTTCGTCCCCGTGGGCAGCGTCTGGTTCACGCTGAATTGCGCCGGCTGGGTCAATGAAACCAGGGTAGCCGCGCCATCGAGGGCGCTGGTGGAGGGCAATGTGGATTTGGTGTCGGTGAACGTAGCCCTGGCCAGTGGATCCCAGGCGCCAAAAGCCCGCAAGATGGCGTTCTTCGGCGTCTCCAGCGTCAGCATTTGAATCTGGATGTCGGTATTGTTCGACATCACCAGCGCCAGAAAGTTCTTCAAAGACAACTCCAGCTTGCCCGCGACCACGAAGTCCTGCAGCCGCACCGGGTCTTTCAATTCCACCTTGGTCCGGGTCTTGGAAAAGGTCTCTCGAAAGTACGATGGTTTGGGAAAAGACGACAACTGCGCAAAAGCGCCCGCCGCCAGGAGGATGCTTGTAAGTAGTGTTCGAAGCAGCATAGTTCTACTCGTAACGAATAGCCTCGATAGGGTCCAGTTTCGCCGCCTGCACGGCCGGATAAATGCCAAACAACAGTCCAATGAAAACCGATACGCCGAACGCCACCACGATGGATGAAGTAGTCACCACCGTCGACCAGCCCGCGGCCGTGGCGATCACGCGGGAAAGCGTGAACCCGAACAGAATGCCGATCAGACCGCCGACAATCGAAATCAGCACGGCCTCCGTCAGGAACTGACGCACGATGTCGCCCTGGCGTGCACCGATCGCGCGCCGGATTCCGATTTCGCGGGTGCGTTCCAGAACCGTGGCCAGCATGATGTTCATGATACCGATGCCGCCCACCAGCAGCGAAATTCCCGCGATACAGATCATGACGATACTGAAGATGAAGCTGGTGCGCCGCCGCTCTTCCAGCAGGCCCGCCGGCACCACCACCGTAAAATCCCCGGCATCTTTGTGGGTGGCCGCCAGAATTGCCCGCACCACGTTGGACGTCTCGATGGAGTCGATGTTAGGCCCCACTTTCATGTAGATTCCGTCAATCTCGTCCTTCAGATAGCTGGTGTTATCCTCAAACCGCCGCATCACCGTGTTCAGCGGGGCGATTACCAGGTTGTTGCGGTTGACCGATTGCACGCCTTCCACATCCGTGTCGCTGCCCGCCGCCGGCGTCAGCACGCCGATCACTTGCAGCCAGGTGTCGTTGATTTTCACGTACTTGCCGATGGCGTTGTCATACCCCAACAGGTTGACCTTGGCGGTCTCGCCCAGCACGCAGACCGGCGCCGAACTCTGGTTCTCCTCTTCCGAGAAGAAGCGGCCGGCCACCAGCTTGAGGCTGTTGATCTCGACGAAATTGGTGAGCACGCCG
This sequence comes from Candidatus Acidiferrales bacterium, assembly GCA_035570275.1. GTDB lineage: Bacteria > Acidobacteriota > Terriglobia > Bryobacterales > Bryobacteraceae > DATMNI01. The sequence continues at coordinate 3,545 of DATMNI010000200.1, forward strand.
ATCAGTTGCGGCGGTTCCTGCAGCGTCTTGGGAAGAACCTTCTGCGGCTTGAAACGCTTGCGCGGGCTGATCGCCACCAGGCCTGACACGTTTTCGGAGATGGCGCGGAAGTCGCGGAACGACAGGCCCGGCGAAATCGCCCGCACGGTCTGCAATTCGTTGCGGTCCACGGCTTCGTGCGCCTCCACAATGATGTTGTTGACGCCCAGTTGGTCGATGAAGCTCATCATCTCCTTTTGCGCGCCGGCGGTGATGGAAAGCATCGCCACCACGGCGCCCACGCCAAAGATCATGCCGAGCATCGTCAGCAAGCTGCGCAACTTGTGCGCGAAGAGGCTGGCGAGGCCCATCTTCAATTCGGGAAGAATGCCTGAGAACATGGCCATGCCGCTACTTGCCTCCCGGCATGCCGCTCATGCCACCGCCCGAGGACTTCTTGTCGGACTTGCTCTTCTTGTCGGCGGTGGGATCGGCCAGCGCCACCACCTCGCCGGCCTGTACACCGCCGGCCAGAACCATCAACGATTCACTCTGCTTTACCAGTTGCACTTCGCGCGCTTCGAACTTGCGGTTCTTCTGTACGAATACAACGTGCTTTCCGTTCTTGTCAAAGACCGCCTGTGCCGGAACGTGGATCACATCGGGAAGTTTTTCGACCTGGATTTCGACGTCGGCCAGCAGACCGGGACGCAGCAGCACCTGGACCTGAGAATCCTGCTCGGGAGGAAGCGGCAGTTTGGCGTTATTCCGTTCCTCTTCGGTGTAGGGGCCGATAGCCGTGCGCCGCATCATATCCAGCGGGTTGGCCAAGCCGCTAGTGGTGGCGACCCTCTGGGTGGCGTCGCGACCCTGAGGGTCGCGACCACTAACCGGCCCCTGTCCCCCGGTCCCCAATCCGCGCCCAGAGGGCACCAACCCGGCCGCTGGAACCGCCATGCCTGACTTGGTCATCACGTCCTGCATCATCTTCTGGCGATCTTCGGGAGTGATGCTGGCGGGATCTTTGCCGGCCATGGCCTTCTGCATGGCGTCGCGCACCTTCTGACGGTCCTGGTCGGAGAGATTGGCCGTGGCGCCGCCGCGTCCACCCTGCCCCCCGCCGGCCCCTGTACCCTGGCCCCTGGCCCCGGGTCCCTGGCCCCCGCGTCCACCCGGCCCTGGCATTCCGCCGGGACCGAACCCGCCGCCCTGGTCCCGACCCGCAGAATCAGCGGGTACCCCGCCTGAACCCTGGCCCCCGGCCCCCGGCGCCCCGGGCGCCGCGTCGCGACCCTGAGGGTCGCGACCACTGGACAGCGTGGCCGCCGAGTTCACCACGTTCTTCCTGGCATTGGATTCGGCCGTCCTCATGATGCGGTCCACATCGGTCTGCTTCATGCCCAAGCCGGCCAGCAGTTGGCGCATATCGATCGAAAAGACGACGTCGAATTTCTTGGACGGGTCACCCGAAAAAACATCGGATGTAGCCGTGCCGCTCATGGCTTTGATCTTGCCCTGGAAGCGCTTTTCCGGAATGGCATCGAGTTGCAATAAAGCGTCCTGCCCCTCCTTCAGATTGGCGCGGTCCAACTCGCCCACCTTGGCCCAGACTTCCAGTTCCGAAAGATCCAGCACATCCACTACCGGCATGCCCGGCTGCAAGGTGTCGCCTTCGCGAATATCCGGCAACTGCTGGCCGAAATTGAAATTCCCGGCGCGGTTCTGCTTGATGGCTACCAGCCCGGTAATGGGCGCCAGCGTCTTGGTCTGGGCAATGCGCTGCAACTCGCGCTGCACGTCGATCAGGCTGCGGTTGCGCTGCTCCTGGAAGACCGCCAATGCGGAATCGGCCTGCTCCTGCCGGGACTGGATGTCCGACTCCAACTGCTGCAGCGCCCGCTTGGACTGCTCCAGTGTCAACACGTTCTTCTTACCGTCAATGGCCGAAATGATGGGATTGCGCTGCACTTCCAACTCGGCGCGCCGCACGTCGTAGCGCGTTTTGAGCAGCGTCACCGCGTCCTGGCTCTGCTGAATCGCCAGATCCGCCTTGGCTTTCTTGATCTGCTCGTCCACCGATTCCACGGAGAGTTGGGCTTCTTCGAGCGCGGATTTACGCTCGGAATCGTCGTACTCCACCACCAGGTCTTTTTCCTTCGCCAAAGAACCCATCGGCGCCAGCCTGGTAGTCTGCACGGTGCCGAACAGATTAGGAGCCGTCAACGTAACCGAACGGACAGCCCGCAACTCGCCGCGCGAATAGGCGCGGATCACCACGTCGCCGCGCTGTACCTTGGTTGTGGGAACCTGTTCCTGCCGCGCCGGCAGTTGCTGGAAGAACCGGTATCCACCCCAGACGGCGCCGGCCAGGATCGCCACACCGATCAAACGATAAATCGCCTTTTTCATGGAAACCATTTCTCCACACCGCGCCCGGGAATGTACCGCAGAAACAGCCGCCAGTCCTGTCGCACGGCCTGTCCCACGGCCTATTCCACTGCCTGGCCCACGGGCGCGTCTACAATTTCTTCTTAGCCCTCTTGGCCGCTTCCGCCGGGCTTTCGAGCGTGACCATGTCGCCTTCCTTCAGCCCGCCCGTCACCACGATGTCTTCGTCGTTCTGCTTGCCGACGAAGATGGGGCGGACGGCGAAATCCTTGCCCTTCTGCAGATAGACCGCGGGCTTGCCGTCCTTGGAAAAGCTGGCGCGCAAGGGAATCAGCAGGGCGGCGGGCTCGCGCTCGATAATCACTTCCGTGCTGGCGCTCATGCCCGGCCGCAGCCGCGGGTCCAGGCTTTTCATGGTGGCGCGCGCCGGGAAAGTCTTTTCCGGCGTCGACCCGCCCTTGAAAACCAGCGCTGCAATCGGGCTGATGTAATCCAGTTCGGCTTCGAATTCCTTATCCGGGATCGCATCCACCCGCACCTTCACCATCTGGCCGAGTCTCAGTTTGCCGCGATCCACCTCTTCCAGTTTCAGATCCACGTACATTTCCGACAGATCGGGAATTTCGGCGATCTCGGCTCCCGTCCAGACATTGTCGCCCTCCTTGAAGGGCGGAGTGGATTGGCCAAACGATCCGCCCGAGCGGAAGTTCGGCAGCACGTTGACAATCCCGTCGTTGGGCGCCTTCAACTGCATCATGCCCAGATAGCTTTGGGCCAGCGCCATGTCGCGAACGGCCTTGTCTTTCCTCTGGTTCAAGCGGCCCAGGTCGGCCTCATGGCCCACCTGGTGGGAATTGATGGAGGCGTTCACGGTTTCGAGCGAACCCTCAGAAACACCAACCTGAATGCGATTCTTTTCGCCGTCGATCGCCGAAAGTACTTCGGCCTTGCTGGCGTCGAGCTTGGCCCGCTCCAGATCGTACTCGGAAGACATCTTGCTCATGGCATCGGCTTCGTCGTCCATTTTCTGCGTTGCCTTGGCCTGGACGATGTCGCCGTCGGCAGCGCGCACGTCGGTGGTCCGGGAAATGACGTTCTGCTCCTGCTGTACGCCGTCGAATTCCACCACCACCTCACCCTTGCGCACCGGCCTGCCGTTATCCGCCAGGTGCACGATTCGCAACTGGGGCACTTGGGGCGCCTTCAGAATCACCGATCGCGTGCTTTTGACGTCGCCACGCGTGCGCACGCTGATGATAAAGTCTCCCTTCCTGACACGGGCCACGCCCACTTCCACTTCGGTAGTTCCCGTATAGTGGTACGCCGCGAAAACACCGCCGCCGCACATCAACAGACCGATGGCCCAGGTGACGATCTTTACCCGTTTCGGGTGTGATTTGCCGAGGCGCTGCCCGGGTCTTTGGTCCTTTGATGGCATATTAATTTCCTGTGGGTCGTGCTGCCCAACCAGCCGCCTTTCCAGCCAGCTACATGGGGCGCTGCAGTGCCACTACGTCCCCCTCCCGCACACCGGAACGTATAGCTACCGCCGTAAAATTGAGCAACCCGGTCTCAACCTTCTTCCTGGTCCAGACCCCGTCCGGCGCCTGCACAAACATCCATTGCCCGCCTTCTTCGTCGAAAACCGCCTCGCGAGATACCAGCGGCACGTTCTTTTCGGAATTGACGACGATCTCCGCGCTTCCCGTGAGATCCGGAATCACGCGCGAATCCATCTTGTCGATCTTGAGCCGGATCGGAATCTCACCCACCCAACTGGCTCGGAAGGCGCTGATCTTGGCCATGGCGCCGATGCCCTGCAGCGCACCCGGCAGCGCAATGTCGGGATACGCATCGAGGCGCAAGGTGGCCCGCATTCCCAACCGGAGCCGCTCGGCATCCACCTGGTTGACGGTGGCATTCAACACCATGGAACCCGGGTCCACGATGGACATGAACGGCTGGCCCGCGGAAATCTGGTCGCCCTCGCGGATCTGACCGAATTCGCCCCCCGTCCGCACGATGCTCTGCATCACCACGATACCGTCCATCGGTGACTTGATCACCATCTTCTGTACGTTGAGCTCGGCGCGCTGCAGTTCGATCTTGGACTGGTCCCGGTTGAGCTCGGAGCTGCGAATGGCCGCCCGCTGCGATTCCACCACCAACGACGACTCATACACAAGCTGCTTGTACTTGGCGTCGGCCTCTTCCACCGCCAGCTTGAACTTTTCCGCATCGATGGCCGACCGGATATCCGCGGTCTTCAGATCCAGCACGGCCTTATCCCAATCGGCTTTGGCCGAGCGCACCGTCTGATCGTGAGCCTCTTTGGTAGCCGCCAGGTTGGCCACCATTTTCTTGATGCTGTTCTCCAGTTGGACCACCGAATCTTTGTAATCGTCCAGGCGCTGCACCTGGAACTGTGGATCGAATTCGGCCGCCACATCACCGGTCTTAATGTGGCTGCCGGCCTTGGCCAGCCGCATCAGGACGAGGGTGAAATCGCCCGGCCCGCCGCCACCCACAGGCTGCGCGCCCGCGTTGCCTCCACGGTTAAAGCCCGAGCGGCTACCCATAATCCGTGGCGCCAGAAGCGAAGCGAAATTCTGCGCCGACACCGTGCCGTTCACCCGGACCGTCGCCTGGAGATCCCCCATGCCCACCACGGCTGTGGATACGGAAACAACAGGCGGCCCACCGCCCGAAACTTTTCCAGGCGACTGCGTGTTGAGGTAGTAAGCGGCGCCGCCGGCCAGCAGCGTGAAGGCAATGAGGGTTCCCCAAAGTGCGGTTCGGCGTTTCGGCGGGGTTGCATCGGGGCGCTGTTTAGGCGGCACTACCGATGGCCGCATTGGAAAACTGGGCGGCAGTTCCGGTTGAACTCCGCTCCCGGGATCGGGCGCGGGGATACTGCTCAAAGTTGACATGGCTTCCTTCTCAAGCCTGGGGGGCCCCGTTACGTTGTTGAATTGCTTCAACGAAATGACGCTGGGCTGCAGCCAACGGTTATCCCGCGTACAGCCCAAAGTTCGGTTCTTGGATTCACCAGGTACCGTTAATTGAAGCCCCATTGACGTGCCGGTGTCAAGCGGAAGCAGTTCTCAGTCGTCAGTCATCAGTCTGGTTGTGCGGGGTTCCCAGCCTGTTTCCGATGAGTTCGCCCGAGGAAGGGCTGACCATCTGGCCGCTTGTTCCGCTACGCGGCCTAGTCTTGCCCATCGCAATGATTCAGCGCGGCGACCTTACGGCTATGGTTCTCGCGCCGGTACAGCAGCCGAAGTCCCCGCCGGCCGGCGTAACCAGTTCGACGCCGCCAATCGGAGCGCCATTCGTGACGCCGCGCCGGATGCCGATCGCCGAACCGTACTCGCTCTCCAAGTAAGGGCGCAATCCGTCCTTCAGGAGATCCAGAGCTTACCGGCTCCTTCGCTATTCGCGATGGCCATCTCCGTCAGGGCTCCTGAGCGCTTTCAATGCGCCGTTGCACTTCGTCGCAAAGCTTGGCCGCGGCCGTCAATGCTTCCGCTGCTTCAGCGGCATCCGGCTCGTACGGTGCATCCGGATAGCGGAAAGCTGACGCATAATCGGTCAATTCCTCGACATCCCGCAGAATGGGCGCCAAGCTTGGGTCCGCCGTGACACACTGCGACCCCAAATCCTTCAGGTCATGGGTTTCCGAAACGCAATTTGGTGAAAGGTCAAGAACGCTTTTATGGCCTTCTCGGCGGCCTGTTGGCTAAAAAAGACGGATCGAGATGGCTCGGCCTTCAACAAAATTTGCGCCGCGTTTCGATCCTTCGCCGCCTCCCGGAGCCACTTGGCCGCATCATTACGTAGCAACTCGTTTGGCGTCATAGAGCAGCCTCCCTTCGCGCACTACGGTCGCTGGCAGAGATGCCACCACGTGGGCCGCGCGCCCGTCGAAATCGCTATGGGGCAATCGAACGACATCCACCGCTTGCAGGCCCCCAAGACGCCTATGAATGCTCCGGTCCCGGTAGAGGCTCTCCGGCGCGTCGTCCGGCAGCACCACGCAGAAATCCAGATCGCTGTCCGGCCCGGCTTCCCCCCGCGCTTCGGAGCCGAAAAGGTAGATGCGAACCGGCTGATAGAAATCGATCAGCCGCCGGGTTATCTCCTCGATGGTCTCCTGTTTGGTCATGCCTGTCCCATTATCCTTCCAGTGGCCCCCTCCGCTTCGTTAACCATTTTTGACGGCCATAAGAATCAGGGGTGCGCTTCTCGGGGCAAGCGTGAACAAACCACGTCGAATTCTTCTTAGAACAACACATCGAAATCCGCCGTAAACCTTCTGCCCCGATGTCCGAAAAACAGCCCGTAAGCCGGATCGGCAATGTCGCGGTGCACCGCTTCCGGATTGAAGTGGTTGGTCAGGTTGAAGCTGCTGACCGAGAGCCGCACCCCGTACTTCGGATTCACCTGAAAGTCCTTGGAGAAGCGGGAATCCACCGACAGGAAGTTGGGAAACCGCTTCTCATTCGGCACACCCACGTAATTCTGCGCCGCGTCCGTCTCGAAATACGGAAACCCGTTCCGGTATTCAACAACAGGGGCGATGCGGAACTTCTTGGGAAGCTGGAGCAGCCCCCACGCCAGGAACCGGTTGGGTAAATCAGCCGGCAGGTTTCCGAACTGGTTCGGCCGCAGGATCGGCTGCGGAAAGCTGCTCAGATAGTTGCCGAAATCGTTAAGGTCGCCGCGTCCGCTGCTCCGGACGTAAGAAAAATACAACTGCCGGCCTTCGTTCAGCCGCACGCGGGCGGTGGCTTCGAACTGCCGGTACCGGGCTTCTCCCGCGCCGGACAGCAAATGCGCGCCAATATGGGTTGCCGGGTCCGGGGGAACCGGGAACAGCAGCACCAGGCCATCGGCATCGTTCTGCGAGTACCCGGCCCGCAGTTTGAGCACTTTGGTGATGGGCTGCTCCAGTTGGAGGCTCCAGGTGGCGCTCCTGGGCGAAAAATTTCCGTCCGCGGGTTTCCCGAAGACCAACCGGAAGCGCTGCAGCGCCCGGCCCAGCGTGTTGGCATACAGGTCCGGCCCGCTCACAACCTGGCCCCCGTTCGGTCCATTGCCGTCGTAGGTGGTGATGATCTGGTCCGGATAGTTATGGAACGCGTACACGTTCAATGGCACGCGATCGTAAAACCAGCCGAAGCCGGCGTGAATCAGCGTTCCCTTCTCGGGCGCCGGGCTCCAGGCGATTCCCACCCGTGGGGCCAGGCGGAAGACGTCGGACACCTCCTGCGACTCACTTCGCACCCCAAGGTCGATCGCCACCTTGGGGGTAATGATCCAGTGATCCTGCACGAAGAACGAATACTCGAAATCCGACAGGCTGAACGGTGTACCCGGGGCGTAGTCGATCCGCTCCAGCAGACGGCCTGAACTGTCGGCAATCCGGATGGGGTTGTTGAAGACCTGGCCCGAATCGTCGCTCTGCGCGAAGTATGTGCCGATCTTCAGATGGTGCACGCCGGCCGCGTTGAGGGGTTCGAACGAATAAGTGGTGGACCCGCTGATCCGCCTGGCGGTTCGCCCTTCCGCGGAAAAGTAGTTGCCGAAATTGCCGGCAGGCGTGAAGGTGAGGCCGGCGGCGCCCTTGGCCCACACCGCGGCGTCGAAACGCGTGACGGAAGTCGTGGTTTCCAGCAGTCCGCCAAGCAGCGTCCAGCGGTGGGCCAGCGTCCCCGTATAGTTGTGCGTGCTGGCGTCCGGCGCCGTCGGTACCGGATTGAAATAGTTGATATTCACGTTGCCCAGGCGCTGCGGCGCGGCATGAACGGTGGCCGTCACCAGTTGTTTATCCGACACCACCCAATCCAGTTGGCTGAAGGAGTTGATGCCTTCTTCCAGCTTCTGGTTATTCGGGAACGGCAACGTGTAGACATCCGTCTTGCGGATTACGTACTCGAATCCTTCCGAGACGAACAGCTTTCCGGGAATCAGCGGGCCTTCAAAGTTCAGCCGCGGTGTGGCGTCTTTGAGCCCGCGCAGGTGGTAGCTGCGAATCCGGAAATCGGGAAACGGATCGTTCAGTTCCCATTTCCATTTGTCGCCGCCGCGCCGCGTCTCCACGGAAACCAGGCCGGCGGTGAACCGGCCGTATTCCGCCAGGTACGGAGTCTGGTAAACGTTGATCACTTCCACGCTGTCGATGGGAACGGTCAGGCCGAACTGCCCGGTTGCCGGGTCGGTCACATCGGCCGAGTTCACGATCAGGGAACTGCGGTGCTCCGCGGCCGCCGAAATCCGGATACCGCCTCCCGGCTCCCGGACCACTCCGGGGGTCAGTGGAAGCGCATCCGCCACAGTCGCCGGCCGCCCCGGAAGTTCGCGGGCCTCCTGAGCCCGCACGGTCTCCGGGGAGGACGCGCCGGCTTCCACCGGGGTTATGGTCTCCTTGACCTCAATACTCTCTTTCCGTGCCATGGCCGGATTCAGCGTGAGTTCGATGGAGGAGTAGCCTTCTTCCACCAGATCGATGCCGCGCTTTTCCACTGCAATGTAGCCCTGCTTGCCGGCGGCAAGGTCGAAGTAACCGGCCTTCAAATCGCTGAATTTGACGTGGCCTTTCGGATCGGTCTCAGCCTGGCCCGCCATGGTGGTTCCGGTCATGAGCTGGACCAGCACACCGCCTATCGGCTGGTTGGCCGGGTCGAGTACGGTAACGTCGATGTTGACCCCGGCCGGGGGCGCGCCGAATGCCGCTAACCGGCACCACAGAATGATCGCCCCAGCCACTGCCGCGCTTGGTTTCACTAGATCATGTCCCGTCCCGATTCCTCCTGTGTAACATAAGTGACGTCCCCGATGGGGTCATGGTTGCACCGCGGCACTGCGAGGAAGATTGTGCGCCGTGATAAACCGGCATGCCATAAGGAATGAAAGAGTCCGACAAAAAGGAGCAGCGAATCCATCCTGGCCCAGGTCTTGCGGGCGCATCGTGACGTGCGCACCACTGCTACGGCGTACCGCGGAACTGGGCGAGTTTGGGGCTGTTTAGCTGTTTCGGGAGAGGATCGCCCGTTACCGGGGCCGGGAATCAGGGTGCCAATCCGCCGCTTGCCTCCGCTCGACGGGCGCCGTCCTACTCATGGCGCAGGGCGACCATCGGATCGACATGGGTGGCGCGCCGGGCCGGCAGGAAGGCTGCCAGAAGAGCCGCCAGAATCAGCATCAGCGTGGCTCCAAGAATAGTAAAGGGGTCGGTAGCGGTCAGTCCGAACAGCATCGTGGCAATCAGCCGCGACGCTGCCCAGGCTGCGGGAATGCCCACGGCGACGCCCAGACAGACTAAGCGTAGCGCGGACCCCAACACCAGCCAGAGCACTTCGCCCGGCATCGCGCCGAGGGCCATGCGGATGCCAATCTCGCTGGTGGAGCGGGTTACGGTATAGGCCAGCAAACCGTATAAGCCGACGCCCGCCAGCATGAGCGCCAACACGCCGAAGCATGCTCCGAGCGCGGCCAGCAGGCGCTCCTGGATGAGCGCGCGATCCACTTGTTCGGTGAGCGGCAATACTTGAGCCTGCACGGGCGTTTGGGGGAACCGGGCCCGCAGATCGTCCCGCACCAGCGCCGCGGTCTGGGACAAGGAGCCGGCGGCGCGAATTTCGAAGTAGATGAAACCGACCGTTTCGGGATTCTGGAGGTACGGCGCATAGACCGTTGGGGGCGGAGGCTGGCGGAGACTAAACGAAACCGCGTCCTTCACCACACCGACGATTTCCATCGGCTTGGCGCGGTTCTCGCCCATCGCAACCTGTTGGCCCATGGGAGGCACGCCGGGCAAATATCGCCGCACGAAGGCTTCGTTGACAATGGCGACGGCGGCGGCGCCTGCCTCATCGTGTTCGTTGAAATCCCGGCCCAGCACCCGCGGCGTGCCCAAGGTTTCGAAGAACCGGGGCGACACGCTGTTGAAGTGCGCCGATTCCTGGGTTGGGGGCTGGCCGTTGATCGAAACCGGCCCGGAATGAATGCCGCCGCTGAGTGGAGTGTTGTTCGAGAGACTGGCGGAGAGCACGCCGGGTAGGCCCGCATATCGATTCAGCAGTTCCTGGTAGACCGCGGTCAGGCGAGTGCCCTTGTCTCCAGCGCGGTATCCGGCGCGGCTGGCATCGAGAAGGACCAGCAGCACGCCTTCGCGGCGAAAACCGGGGTCAATCTGCTGAAGATTACGCAGCGTGCGAATAAACAGCCCCGCGCCGATCAGCAGCACCAGCGAGAGGGCCACCTGCGAAGTCACCAGCGCCGGCAGCAGGCGGGAGCGTGTGCGCGGCGTGATGCCTGCATCGGCTTTAAGCGCCGGGCCCGGTCCGGCGGCGGTCGCGCGCAAGGCGGGCACGAGTCCGAAAACAATGCCTGTGACGACGGCGATAGCGCTTGTGAACAGCAGCACCCTGGCGTCCGGCTGAAGGTCAAGCAGGATGGCGGTGCGTCCAGTCGAGAGCAGCGCCACCAGCAAGCGGCTTCCAATCCCCGCCAAGGCGATTCCGAGTGCGGCTCCGAGCAGGGAAAGCATCAGGCTCTCCGTAAGCAGTTGGCGAACGATGCGGCCGCGTCCCGCGCCAATGGCGAAGCGCAACGCGATCTCCTTCGCGCGCGCCGTGCCGCGGGCCAGCAGCAGGTTGGCGAAATTGGCGCAGGCGATGAGCAGCACCAGGCCGGTGATGCCCATCAAGATAAAGAGTGGACGCCGGAACTGCTCCCGGAAATAGGAAGAGCCCGTGCCACCGGGAATGAGATCGATGGAGGATGCCAGCAGTGCCTGGCGCTGTTCCGGACTCATGCGCGGCGCGGTGGCGATCGGCGCCATCCGCGGCCAGATTACGGCGAGGCGGGCCTTGGCCTGGGCGATTGAGATGCCGATTGAGATGCCGATTGAACCACCCGGCTTCAGTCTGGCAAGCACCCGCAGCCATTGGGAGCGGGATTCAAGCTGCTGGGCGCGCGATGGAATGAGTTGCGGTAGTGCGGCCAAGGGCAGAGTGAGATTGGCCGCGCCGCCGACGTTGGCTCCGATGAATCCGGGCGGGCTGACGCCGACGATGGTGACCGGTTTCCCCTCAATCTGCAGCGCCCGGCCAAGCACGTTGAAATCGTGGCCGTAGCGCCGATCCCAGTAGTCATATGACAGCACGGCGACCGGAGGCGCGCCCGGTTGGTCGTCGCCCGCGGTCAGGAGCCGGCCGGCAAATGGCTGGAGCCCGAGCGTCTGGTAGTAGCCTCCAGTCACCCATGCGCCCGCGGCTCTCTCGACACCGTCGCCTGAGGTGAGGTTGAAAGCTGCGTCCGAGAATCCGCAGAGCCCGGCGAAAAGATCGGTGCGGGCAGCCAAAGCGCCGATGGCCGGATAGCCGAAACTGTTGACCGCGTGCCCCTGTTGCACTAGCATTACCTGGACCAGCTCGCCCGGATTGTGGACCGGCAGAGACCTGAGCAGCAACGCGTCGATGAGGCTGAAGATCGCGGTGTTGGCGCCGATCCCGAGGGCCAGCGACAGAACCGCAGCGGCGGTGAAAGCGAGGTTCTTGCGCATGGTGCGCAGTCCATAGCAAAAATCTTGGGCAAGATGGCCGAGCGCGGTCCATTTCCACACGGCGCGAGTGTTCTCCGCCACCAGGGTCGGGTTGCCAAACGCGCGCCGGGCCGCGTTGCCGGCTTCTTGGGGAGCCAGGCCGCGCTCGCGCTGCTCCTCCGCCTCCAATTCCAAATGCTCACGGATTTCGCGTTCCAGATCCCGCTCCGTGACCTTTCGCCTCCAGAACATTTCAGCCCTCCTCGGCCGGCCACATCACGCGCGCGATGGCGCCGGCCATTTGTTTCCATTTTGATTCCTGGGCGGCCAGTTGCTTCCGCCCGGCCGGCGTGAGCCGGTAGTATTTGAACTCGCGCTTCAGCTCTTTATTGGCGGCCTCCCACTTTGCCGCCACCCATCCCTTTCGCTCCAGGCGGTGCAGGGCGGGGTAGAGCGATCCATGTTCCACCTGCAGGACGTCCTCGGTTGTGCGCTGGATGTGTTTTGCGATCTGGTGGCCGTGGGCGGGTCCAAACAGCAGGGTGCGCAGGATCAGCATGTCGAGGGTGCCTTGCAGCAGTTCGATTCGGTCGGATTGTGGGTTGGGCATAGTGTTGGTAGATATTCTACCCTGAGCGGCACCAAACAGGGTAGACGGGCTACTGTGGACTTGGTTAGCTCCAGCCGCCCTATATATATATGTAGTGGGTGGGCTGCAAGTTCCGGCCGCTGCGGAACGCATTGGGTGCTACGGAGTGCTGGCGCGGCTCTGATGTTCTGCCAGGCGCGGTACTCTCGTAAGAGTGCCGTTCCATACGCTCCAGTTTGAAGATGCGGCCCTGGAACGCCGGGCGCAACCTGCCTTGCGCCGGCTACCCGCGCTTTGCGGGGAGCCCATCCGCGTCCACAACGCCGATGGCCTGCGCGATGCCCGCGGCCCCGTCCACGGCGGCGCCTACCTCCGCGAACGGCGGATGGCTTTCAATTGCTCCCGCCAGGAATTCCCGCGGATTTTCGTTCACGAACTGGCCCACTTCGCCTGGCTCCGTCTGGGCAACCCGGCCCGCCGGTCCTGGGAGGGTCTGCTGCGGGCCGAACGGAGCGCCGGCGCACGCGGGGAACTGGGCTGGTCTGCCGAATGGCGCAAGCAGAAGCTCAGCGCCGCCCAAGTGCGCCGGCGCCACCGCCGCTGGCGCGAATATTGCTGCGAGAGTTTCTGCGATACCGCCGCCTGGCTTTACTCCGGCGTCCGCCGCCACCCGGAGTTTACACTGGCCCAACATTTCCGGCAATACCGCCGGACTTGGTTTACAAAAACTGTTGCAGCCAAACGATTGTCGATATAATCAAATCAGGTAGAAATCTGTGTCCCCACTGCGCCAGTCCGCTGCATTCTCCACCGCAATCCTGCCGGGTTGCTTCGTCGCCGCTTGCTTTGTCGCTGGTTGCTTCCTTCAGGGTTGCGGGTCCGGACCTCACACGGTAAGAGCCGCCAGCGTGAAGCCGGCCCAAGATCGCAAGGACGCGCCGGAATTCACCCTCAAGGATGCCGACGGCAAGGTGGTCCACGTGGCCGACTACCGCGGCAAAGTGGTGCTGCTGGATTTCTTCGCCACCTGGTGCGGCCCGTGCAAGATCGAGATTCCCTGGTTCACGGAGATGGAGCGCAAGAATAAGGACCGAGGCTTCGCGGTTCTGGGCGTTTCCATGGACGACGAAGGCTGGGAAGTGGTCAAGCCGTTCCTGGTTGAGTTGGGTGTGAACTACCGGGTGGTGATTGGCAATGATTCAACGGCCCAACTTTACGGCGGCGTCGATGCGCTGCCTACTACTTTCCTGATCGACCAAGCCGGAAAAATCGCCGCGGTCCACGTTGGGCTTGCGAGCAAGAAAGAATTCGAAGATGGCGTCCAACAACTCCTGCAACCTGCGCCTGGCGGCATCAAGCCCGACCGGGCTTCGCTGCCTGTCGCTCCTCATCGCGACCAGCGTGCTTTACCAGACCCTCTGCCTGCCCTCGCTGTGCGCGCAAAGTAGCACGGCCGGCTCCACGGCAGCTGGCTCGATGGCAGTTGGCTACCTGGCGGTTGGCGAACTGGCGAAAGTGGCCGGAGCCCGCAATGCCGCTGTGCAGGCCAAGATTCCGCTGTCGGTCAAGCCCGGATACCACGTCAACAGCAACGCCCCTAAGGAGGAGTACCTGATCCCTCTGAAGTTGACCTGGACCGCCACCGGCGCGTTAGAGGGCGGGGCCATCGCGTATCCCAAGCCGTCCATGGAGAAGTACGAGTTCGCCGAGAAGCCGCTCTCGGTCTACACCGGCAATTTCGAACTGGTGGCGAATTTTAAGGTGGCCGCCAACGCGCCTGCCGGCCCCGGTGCGGCGGTAGGCAAGTTGAGGTACCAGGCCTGCAGCAACAAGGCCTGCTACCAGCCGAAGACGATCGAGGTCACGGTGCCGTACCAGATACAATAGTGGTCGCGACCCTCCGGGTCGCGACGGAGAGGGCCCGCGGTCGGCCGGAAGTGACGGCACGCGACCCAGAGGGTCGCGGCCACTGCTAGACTCAAGTTTCCATCGTAATGGCGGCTATTCCTGAATCGGCAAAACTCTTCATGTCGGGGCTCATTGAGCGGGCCCGCAAGCTGAAAAAGACCATTGCGTTCCCCGAAGGCTCCGACCCCCGTGTGCTGGAGGCCGCGGCCCGGCTGGCGCGCGAAGGCGTGGTGAAGCCGGTGCTGATCGGGGCCGCGCCCGCCAACC
>DATMNI010000201.1:0-22974 GCA_035570275.1 Candidatus Acidiferrales bacterium
CAAGATCCGCGGACCTCGCGGTTGGCCCCATTTCCAACGAAATACCTGCCCCGCGAATCTGCCCGCCGCCTCTATCGGCCCGGTTCACCAACTTTTGCGCCCTTCGGGCCAGCGGACAAGCTTGGTATGCGAAGTTCCTGCAGGCCCCCGAGTCAAGATTGACACCAGCCCCACAGCTTGGTACCATTCGCGGGCAGGTGAAAAAGAAAGATTTAGTCGGCAAAACTGCCTCGGGCGCGTTGGTCGCTCGGGTCCAGGCAGTTTGCGCCCAAGGGACGTTTCTGTCTGGAATACAGGCCACCCTGGAACGCCGGGGCCGGGGCGCCATTTCAGGTTTTGGAACGTTCAGAATTTCACAGCGCCAGGTGCGGTGGGTGATAAGAAAGCCTGGCATCAGTTGTACTATCGATGTGAACCCTAGGATTGCGCCCAGATTCGCCCCCGGACTCCCATTGAAATCCGCCATTGATCGGCCCGGAACGTGAGCGCTCTCCACCGCGTGGTGATTGTTGGCGGCGGCTTCGGCGGGCTGTATGCGGCCAAGACGCTGGGACGGGCCCCCGTGGCCGTGACCATCATAGACCGCCGCAATTTCCACCTCTTTCAGCCGTTGCTCTATCAGGTAGCCACCGGCGGGCTCTCGCCCGGTGAAGTGGCCTCGCCCATTCGCGTCGTGGTGAAGAAGTACCTCAACACCGACGTGCTGCTGGGGGCAGTGACAGACATCGATGTGGCCAACCGCCGGGTTATTCTGCAAGACGGCGAGGTCCCTTATGACGACCTGATCATGGCCACCGGCTCCACCCA
Organism: Candidatus Acidiferrales bacterium; assembly: GCA_035570275.1. GTDB lineage: Bacteria > Acidobacteriota > Terriglobia > Bryobacterales > Bryobacteraceae > DATMNI01. The sequence goes on from DATMNI010000201.1 coordinate 808, forward strand.
CCACTACTTCGGCAACGATCAGTGGGCCAAGTTGGCGCCGGGCCTGAAGACCATCGAGGACGCCACCGCAACCCGCAGCCGTCTGCTGGCGGCGTTCGAACAGGCCGAGCGCGAACCCGACGCCGCCAAGCGCAGCACCTGGCTGACTTTCGTCATCGTGGGCGGCGGCCCCACTGGCGTCGAACTGGCAGGAGCCCTCGGAGAAATCGCCAACGACACGCTACGCCATGACTTCCGGCACATCAATCCCTCGGACGCAAAAATCCTGTTGATCGAGGGCAATAAGCGCGTGCTCCAGGCGTTTCATCCGGAACTTTCTTACCAGGCCGAGCGGCAACTGGTGGCGCTGGGCGTGCGTCCGATCACGGGCGCGCGGGTCACCAACGTCGAGGCCGGCGGAGTCACCTTCACACTGGCCGGCCGCGAGGAATACATCGCCACCCACACCGTACTATGGGCCGCCGGTGTGCGGGCATCGCCGCTGGGCAAGAACCTGGCCGAACGCGCCGGCGCCAAACTCGACACCTCCGGGCGCGTGCTGGTGGAGCCCGACCTCAGCATACCGGGCCACCCGGAAATCCACGTCATCGGCGACATGGCGAGTTTCGTCCACCAGGGCGGCAAACCGCTACCCGGTGTAGCGCCCGTCGCCATGTCTCAGGGCCGCTACGTAGCCAACGCGATCCGCAAAAAACTGCGCGGCGAAACCGTGGCCCCGTTCCGGTATGCCAGCAAAGGCAACCTGGCGACGATCGGCCGCAACAAGGCCGTGGCCGAGTTCGGCATCCTGCACCTCTCCGGATTCCCGGCCTGGTTCACCTGGGTCTTCGTGCACCTGATGTACCTGGTGGAATTCGATAACCGCCTGCTGGTTTTCGTGGAGTGGGTTTACAACTACTTCACCCACAACCGCGGAGCCCGCTTGATCACTGGGCCGCCTGATTGATCTCTGGCCGCTTGATCTCTGGCCGATCGATCACTCGCCCTTCGTCCCCGCCCTCGGATAACTAGCGTTGCTCTGCACCTCCCGAATCTGCGCCGTATGCCGCGCCGAGTGCGACGCCAGCAGCAACAGAAACTGGTACGCGTCCATGGGGCCACCCGGACTCGGCGCCACGTGCACCCGCAGTGGGTCGTCGGTGCTCTTGACATACGCAATGGTCTTGTCCCGGCGCGCCGTGAATTCCCGCGCCGCATCCTCGGGCGTGGCGAACTTGCCGCTGGGCACGATGGCTTCCGGTGCCGTCGCTTTCTGCGACCGGTCCTGCACCTTGGTCACAATGATGTGGTCCACCTGCTCGTTTGATCCCTCCGGACGCGCCACAGCCGGCGACTTCAGAATCTGCTGGACCGTCCCAAACAAGAAATCCTCCGCCAGGATGATGTGTTCCGCGCATTCCTTCACCGACCAGACATTGGGCGCCGGCTTGAACGCCCACTGCGCCGCGCTCACCCCCTGAATGCTCGCCAGCATCGCCTTCTTGGATGACTCCAGTTGATCCAGCAGATAGGCCCGCTCGGCCGCGTTGATACTTCCTTCCGCGGCCAACGCCGGAGCCGCCGCGCACAGCATCGCCAGTAACATTCGTTTCATTGGTGTTTTCCCCTCTAGGGTGTTTTCCCCTCTAGTCACACTACCACGTAAGGCGGGCCTCCCGGCCTGCCCCTCTGTTAAATTTTATTCAACAAGAGATCAATTTTCTTGCATTAAACAAAATATAAGCCTATCTTAATTTAATGAAGGAGCCGCAGCCACCGTGGTTGGAAGCCCTGGACGAAGAAGACCTCCAGTTTCTGAAGCGGTTCGTCCTGAGTTCGGGCTCACTGAAAGCCCTGTGCGAAGAGTACGGCGTATCTTATCCGACGCTGCGCGCCCGGCTGGACAGGCTGATCGCCAAGGTCCAAGCTGCCGACGACCCGAAAGCCGCCGATTCTTTCCAGCGCAAACTGCAAGTGCTGGTGGCCGACGGAAAAGTGCCGGCCGGGCTGGCCCGGGAGCTTTGGAAGGCTCATCGCGCCGCCACCGATGAATTGAGAGGTAGAGATGAATTGAGAGTAGAGACGAAGGGAGAAAATAGACGATGACACAGCCATGGTTCGATCCGAATTCCTATGCGTGGATTCCGGGCACTGCCTACGGCGTGATTGCCGGATGCCTGGGAGGCCTGGTGGGTTGGCTTCTGCCTCGGGGCCGCGCCACCCGGTTCCTGCTGCGCGCCTGGTTCGTTCTCTGGGCGGTGGCTGTGGTGCTTTTGATCGCTGGGTTCGCAGCTCTGCTGAACGGCCAACCATGGGGCGTCTGGTACGGCTTTCTGCTGCCCGGCGCAATCGGCACGCTGGTTGTGGGCGCCAACTCGGTCGTCATATGGAAGACGCACAGGAAAGTTGAAGAGCGGCGTGTGGCCGCCAAGGATCTGCTGTAGCCGGACCGAAGCGGCCGTTGCAATGGCAGGTTCGCGCCAGGTATTTCAATACCTTTACATCCCGCTGCAGTTGCCAACCAGCCGCGCAAAGGCTGGTTTGGGCCGCGGGCGTTGCCGCGCTCTACCGGTTCGGGATCCTCGTCGGCGAGTGGTCATCCGCCGAACAGTTGGAGATAACCGCTCACCGAGTTCCTGCCGATACTGGTGATCACCAACTCGCGTCTCTTGCCATCCAGGCGGCCATAGAAAACCAGCGGCGCGCGGCTGTGTTGACGCGTCAACCGAATGGTTCTGCGGTCCGGCATCACCCACATCCAGCCACTCATGCGCTGGCTGGCTGGGTCGGCCCACTCCAGGCCGAGAGAGATTCCCGGGACCAGAGTCCGGCTGCGCCCTTCACTTATGTGGAAGTACACTTTTCGCACGGAAGGCCGGACGCCGCGGCGCTCTGGAACCGGCGCCGGCTTGACCGGCTCCACCGCGGGCGCACTCGGCGGCGCGTTCTGGGACGCGTCTTGGGGCACGTCCGTCGGCGGGCTCTGCGATGCGTTCTGCGGCGCGCTCTGGGACGTCTTCAGGGATGCATTCTGCGGCGCGTCCTGCGGCCCGTTCTGGGATGCGTTCTGGGAAATCAGGCGCGCTTTCACAATAAAACGATCCGGCGCCGAACCTACGTAATAGAACGGATAGCAGGTCACCAGAGTGATCTCCGGGTAACGGCCCGCGTCCAGCACGCTGACCTTCTGCGGCTTCACGATGCTGGTGGATTCGACTTCGTACTGATAATTTCCGGAGAGGGTCTGAAACTCGATCCGGTCGGTCCGGCGGATTTTTCCGAGGCCGCGAAAGAGCGAATCGCGGTGGCCGGCCACGCCCACATTGCCCTCCTGCCCCGGGAAGGCGGTGCCGGGAATGTGGCCGAGTGCCAGGTCCAACGTGCCGGCGCCGGCGCCCTCACGGACAATAGCGTGCAATTTGAGCCGGGGGATCTCCAGGCGGCCGATCATGGTGCCCTCACCAATGACTGGCGGCTTTTCCACCGGCGGCTTCTCCACCGGCGGTTTTTCCGTGGGAGCACCCGGGTGTTCCTCAACCACTGGCGGTGTGGCAACCGGTTTAACCGGGCGGGGCCCGAGCCGGGATTCCAGGTACTGGCTCACGGTCGCCGGCTGACCGTGGAGCTTTCGGTCAAAAACCCAGTTGGCCCAGTCCTGGGAAACCGCGGTGCGAACCATTGACCCAACCCAAATGGCAATAGCCGCCAGCCCCGCCAGCAGGAGCAATTTCTCCAGCCTCCGCCGCGTTCTACCTGCTCTCCTCGATCTGCTCATATCGATACCTGTCACGCGTCCGCGCGATCAACCTGGCACGGCCCGGCGCCGACACGCTCACGCGGATATGCCGCAGCGAACCGCCGTTCCTCGCCGGGGGAAGATAGCCGATGGTGTAGCGCGTTCGAATATCTTTGGCGATGCCGCGGCACGCCTCAACCATACCCTCCGGGTCGGCGGGAAACTGGGCTTCGCCGCCGCTGATCCTGGCGACTTGTTTCAGCAGGCCGGGATTCATATCCGGGCTGCCGGCTTCGAACAGACCGATGGTGTAAATGGTGGCGATGTTGCGCTCCACCATGTCAAGCATCTCCCGGCGCGTACGCCGGCTGGCGTTGTCGCCGCCATCGCTGATCACGACGAGAGTCTTCTTGTCGCGCCTTCCCAATTCCAGTTGCTTCAACCCGTCCGCGATGGCATCGTTTAGCGCGGTCATCCCCGTGGGGACCCCACGGTAGAGCGCGGAGCGCAGTTGCTCGAGGTCGTCCGAGAAGAGTGCGCCGTCGGGGAGGCCGCGCTTCACGTCGTCGTTGAAGTTCAGAACAAAGACCTCATCCCGCGGGTTGCTCTCGGCTATGAATGTCTCGGCCGCTCGCAGAACATCGGCGCGCTTGGCCGTCATGCTCCGGCTCTCGTCCACTAAGATCCCCACCGTCACCGGCACGTCGTCGGCCGCAAAGACTGTGACATCCTGGGCAACGCCATTTTCGAAAACGGCGAAGTTCTCCTTGGAAAGCCCAGATACGAAACCGCCGCCCGGATCCTTCACGCTCACGTCTAACAGCACCAGACGAACTTCGCTGCGGATCACGAAATCCTGCCGCTGCTCGGCCGCGTCTGCGGGCGACGGTTTGCAAAACAAAGAACCGGCGCCAACAACCATCAGGCTTCGAATTGCCGAGCGCCGGTTCATAACTTCCTCACGAACACTTGCAGACCGGTATTACGCCATCCTTTTCAGCCGCAGCAAGCCGTAGATGCCGAGCAAAATGCCGCCCGAGATTCCCAGCACCGGATAGGGGCTGCCGGTTTTGGGCAACTCCTGGGGCGGCGGAGGCGTAGGAGCAGGTTCGGTCGCAGCCGGAGCTGGCGGTGGCGGAGGCTCCGGAGTAGTCTCGACTGGCTGGTTTTCGGCTGGCTGGTCTGGGACGTCCTGGTCGTGCGTCGCGGCCTGAGGCTGGGTCTCCGGTTGAGGCGCCGGCGCGGGTTCAGGCTCGGTGGTGACGGGAGTTGGCACCGGCACTGGGGCGGCGCTGGCCAGCGCGATCAGGTGCTTTGGGTATGGGAACTCCTGGCCGATGGTGTCACCGGGATAGAACCACGCCCGCATGGCACGGGCGGTTCCCGAGGGTGTCTCCCAGAACTGGAATTGAGTGTCGCCAGTGGGCTCCATTCGCTGTTTCGGAATTGCCATTACCGTGTTGATGAGGTGGCTCTGGTCGGCATTGAAGATCTGCACGATGTGGCGTTCGGAATTCGAATTGTAGAGCTTGAGGACGTATTGGCCTGGCTCAAGAACCGTGTCTCGTACCTGGATGGTCTGGTTCACCGTGAGAATGGTCTTCTTGTCCCACGCGTCCCCCTTCGCCTGGAACGTGCCGATGCCCGCTGCAAAGGCGATCCCGCAAGCCACGGTGAGCGCCATTCGCGATGGAATGAGTGAGTGTAACTTCATGGAAATGGTTCCTTTCCTTAACTGAGTTAGATGCCATTCGGGGCCGTGGCCCCAACAGCTCCACGACTTTCCAGAAGGCATCCCAAGTGCCATCACGAATAACTTGTTCGGTATCAATAAGTCACGCGGAACAGTCAATCCGAGGGCGTACTTTTTACCAGGAGCCGGCAGCCAGTTGCGCGAACTTCTTGCCGACAGGGAGGCAGCACTTGTTACTTGCCGCACCGTTGCGCGATCGCATAGCGTTCACTCCATCACACTCCACAAATGTAAACACCCACAGAAGCGGCGTGCCTGAAGATGAAGGCAAGTCAGGGATTCGGCCGATGACACTCCGACTTAGCGCGGTAGATGCGGAAGATGGTGGATTTGATGCAGAATCTCTGTGAGTTCTCTTCGCCATCTTCGATTTCGCCGGCTCTCTTGGAGGTAAATGGAGTGAAGTACATGAGCGCGGTTTCAGCGGCAAAGCTTGTCGCAAACGGCAATTGCGGAACGGGCCAGCCAGTTCACCCGTCGCGGCCGGGTGTTGGAAATAGACATTTTTGTATAGATCAGGACGTGGCTTTCTGAAGGAACCTCGCTCTGTGGGATCATTGAGAGCGGGGTGAAGAACCCCGATTTTCCGGATGACGCCAACCCCCACCGACTACAAATACGACGTTTTCTTCAGCTACAAGCGGCACGACTTGACGCTGGAATGGACCAGACAGGTCCACACTCGGCTGAGGTTCTGGATCACGCAAGAACTTGGTGTGCCAGAAGTCCGAATGTTCATTGACGAGGAGAACATCGAGACCGGGGATCGCTGGCCTCTGAGGTTGAAAGAGGCTCTCAAGCTGTCAAAGTGCATGGTTGGCGTTTGGTCGCCTGCATATTTCCAGTCCACTTGGTGCTTTTCGGAGTGGGAGAGCTTTCGCGAACGTGAGCGACGGCTTGCGATGCAGTCCCATGGGCTGATCGCTCCCTTGAGATTCCACGATGGTGAACATTTCCCTGCCGAGGCCAGGGTGGTTCAGTGGACAGACGTCGCTCCCTATACGTCGACTGTGCCTGCGTTCTGGACGAGCCCGCGCGCCATTGAGTTAGAGGATGTGCTGAAGGCTTTCGCGGCTCAGGTCGCTCATATGATCCGGCGGGCTCCGGAATTCGACGCCAACTGGCCCGTTGTCGAGGCGCGAGGAATGACGATTCCAGCTATTGGATTGGCCAGACTATGACCACCCCGGCTAACAACAAAGAACGCGGGACTATCTATACCTTCTATTCGTTCAAGGGAGGCATGGGCCGAACTATGGCGCTTGCCAATGTCGCCGCATTGCTCGCGAAGTGGGGGCATTCGGTTCTAGTTGTGGACTGGGATCTGGAGGCACCGGGACTGGAGCGCTTCTTTGCAAAGCTAAGGCCTGACATTCAAGATCTGCGTGCGGCTGGGAGAGGAATTGTAGACCTTGTCCAGGCAAAGGCGAGTGGCGCGCTACTGGATTGGCGAGATTGTCTCATCGACGTTCGTGTCGGCAATAATTCTTCGCCGCTATCGGTGTTGACCGCCGGTCGAAACGGCGAGGACTACTCAGGCCGGCTGCAATCGCTGAACTTCCCCGAGCTTTTCGACAAGTATGGACTCGGCACTTACATAGAAGAACTCCGGGACGAGTGGGCGGCGGAGTTCGAATTCGTGCTCGTGGACAGCCGAACAGGCGTGACGGATATCGGTGGCATCTGCACGGTCCATTTGGCGGACGTGCTGGTTCTGTTTTTCACAACGACCGAGTCGAGCGCTAAGGGTGCGCTTCAGATCGTGGAACGGGCGCGACGGGCGCAGGGACATTTGCCATTGGATCGCACACGGCTTCTTGCGGTGCCGGTTCCAGCGAGGGACGAAAGCCGGACGGAGTACGAGCGAGCTTCACAGTGGAAAACCATGTTTGCCGAACAGTTCGGCGAGCTCTACCGCGACTGGCTCCCCAGCGGCAAGACCGCACAAGACGCCATCGAGTTGTTGCGAATTCCCTACGTACCGTACTGGAGCTTTGGAGAACCACTGCCAGTGATAGAAGGCGGCACCAGCGACCCATCGAGTCTCGGCTACGCCTACGAGATTCTGGCGCGGCTCCTGGCGGCGCGGCTCGATTGGTATGCGGCACTGGAGGGCGAGACGCTCGCTCCGCCACCTATACCGAGCCGCCGGGAACTTGACGTCGAATGGCTGGGGCGGCACCGGAAAAAGGCGATATCGGGCTTGTACGATGCGCATGGGTGGGCCGACAGGGTCAGGGCCGAGACAGGGTTCATGGAAGTATGGCATTTCACGCCTGACTCAGTCATTCTCAAGTCTCAGCCTGAGTTGCTGGTGGTGGCAAGACAAGCCGAAGTGCGCCGACATGGGTGGCCGACCGGGCTGGTCCTAGACCGGGAAGAATATCGCCCTAGGCCGACCAACGATGGTATTTTCGCAAGCATTTCCGGGGACAAGGTAGGTCCCCTCTTTACATACTGGGCCTTAGCCAGGAGTGGTGCCTTCTATACTCTCATGTCCCTGTCTGAGGACCAAGAAGGGCCTTCTCACGCCATATGGTTCGACGCCCGAATCGCGCGCGTAGCGGAGGTTTTGCTCCATTGTGCCAATCTCTATAAGGTGCTGGGCGTCGAACCGAATGCTCACGTCGAAGTGGCCGTACGCTACGGTGGACTGCGAGGTCGTATGTTGTCGGCAGCGTCCAAACACCGCGTCGTCTCTCCGCAGAAGAATCTCCACGAAGATGAAGTCACCGTGCCGCCGATAACATTCCGACTTGGCGCGATCGAGACTGAGATTGTGGAGTTGGTCAAGAAGCTCTGTGAACCTCTTTTCGTCGTCTTCGACTTCGCCAGTTTCCCCGATGAAGTCTATCGGCAAATCGTAACCGACTTCCTCCGGGGAAAAGTCAGTTAGTGCCGACTCACTCCACTCGAAACGCCACCACCGCATCGCCCATCTTAGTCCCCAGCTTTCCATGCCCGCCGGCGCAGATGACCACATACTGCTTGCCGTTGGCTTCGTAGGTCATCGGCGTGGCTTGGGCGCTGGCGGGGAGTTCGGCTTTCCAGACCTCGGCGCCTGTTTCGGCGTCGAAGGCGCGAAGGTAGGTGTCCATGGCGGCGGCGCTGAAAATCAAGCCGGCGGCGGTGGACATGGGGCCGCCCAGGTTGGGAGTGCCGGTCTTTACGCCGGGTTTCACTTCGCCGATGGGGGCCGCCCAGCGGAGCTTGCCGGTGGCGAGATCGAAGGCTACCAGCGCGCCCCAGGGCGGCGTGTTGCACGGCGTGCCTTCAGGGTGGATCAGAAACTCGCGATACATGGCGTAGGGCGTGCCGGATTGGCGGGCGAACTCGCCGTGGATGCGATCGGTGTCCTTTTCGTGAACCTTCATCTCCGCGGTCAGATCGGCGCGCGGAATCAACTTGACAATGGCAGCAACGCGGTTGGTGTTGGCGAAGAGCAGGTTGCGTCGCGGGTCCCACGTGGCGCCGCCCCAGTTGACTCCGCCCACGTTGCCGGGGAACTGCACGGTGCCCTGGAGACTGGGGGGCGTGAACAAGCCGTCATTGCGGAGACTGGCCAGCCTTTTGGTGCACCAGTCGCGAATTTCCGGCGTGGGGCCCCACATATCGGCGGCCGAGAGTTTCTGCGGCGTCATGGCGGCCCACGCCGGGAATGGCTGGGTCGCGGAAGCGTCCTCACCCGGAATGTCACTTTTCGGCACCGCGCGTTCTTCCACCTGCATAAGCGGCTTGCCGGTCTCGCGGTCCAGCACGAAGACGTTGCCGATCTTGGTGGTCACCGCCACCGCCGCGCGGCCCTGGTAGTCGATCGGCACGGGCTGCGACGCCACGTCGTAATCCCAAAGGTCGTGATGCACCACCTGGAAGCCCCAAACGAGTTCGCCGGTGGATGCGCGCAGGGCCACCACGGAGTTGGCGTGGGCGTTGTTGCCCGGCCGCTCGCCGCCGAAATAATCGGGGCTGGCGCTGCCGGTGGGCACGAAGACCAGGTCGCGGCCGGGGTCGGCGGCGATAGCGCCCCATGCGTTGGCGGCGCCCGTTCGCAGTTTGCGCTGACCGGCCCACGGGATGGGGTCCCAGGTCCAGCGGAGCTTGCCGGTGCGGGCGTCGTAGGCGCGCACGATGCCGCGCTCCACCTCCACCGAGCGGTTGTCGCCGATCGATGAACCGGTGATCACCAGATCGCCCACCACCGTGGGCGCCGAGGTCACTTCGTAGTCGCCCAGGCTGTTCAGGGCCACGTTGTGGGCCAGATCCACCTGGCCGCCGATGCCGAAATCGGCGCACAGCTTGCCGGTCTTGGCGTCGAGCGCCAGCAACCGGGCTTCGATGGTGCCTTCGAAGAGACGGACGCGGCAGACGGCGTCCCTGGCGGCTTTGGTGTCAATCCAACTGGCCACCCCGCGGGAGGCGACCTCGGAGTAGTCGTGCTCGCGGTTCACGTCGGGGTCGAACCTCCATTTCTCGCGGCCGGTAGCCGGGTCCAGTGCGATCACGGCGTTAAAGGGCGTGGTGAGATAGAGGGCGCCCTCCACCAGGATCGGCGTGGCCTCGAAAGCCGCCTTGTGGTTGAGATCGCTGGCGGGCGTGAGAGCGCCGGTGTGATACGTCCAGGCCACCCGCAGCCTGGCGACGTTTTCGCGAGTGATCTGCTGCAGCGGGGAATGTTCCCCGGCGCGGACCACGGACAATGCAGAAACGGTACAGAAAATGAGACTCAGAGTGCGCATGCAGGTATTCTGCGGGTTGGTGTTCCGAAAGCCAACAACGGCGGGACGAACGGGCCTAATCGCGGGACGGCGGCGCCAGGGACGACTGCGCCCGGAAGCGCCGCGTCCAGGTCAGCTCCTTGCCGTCCTTCAAGATGATGCGGCGTTCGCCGTGAAACCAGGGCTGCATTTCGCGAATGCGGTCCAGGTTCACCAACTCTGAGCGGCTGATGCGCGCGAACTGATCCGGGTCCAATTGGCGCACCAGGCTCTCCAGGGTGGCGCGCAGCGTATAGGTTTCGCGGCCGGCGTGCAGGCAGATGTAATTGCGGTCAGCTTCGGCCCAATCCAGTTGCTCCACCGGCAGGAACAACTCCTTGCCGCCTTTTTCCACCAGCAGGCGGCGGACGAACCGCGGCGGCAGCGCCGGCTCGGCAGGCTTGGCCCGGCGCAGCGCCACCTGCTGGCGGGCGCGTTCCAGGACGCGCTCAAAGCGCTCGGGGTCGGCAGGCTTCAGCAGGTAATCGAGCGCCTCCGCCTCAAAGGCGCGCAGGGCATGATGATCGTGAGCCGTGAGAAATACCACGTGGAAGTCGCGCGGCGGCGGGACGGCCTGGAGCACCGCGAAACCGTCCATGTCGGGCATCTGGACGTCGAGGAACAGCAGGTCGGGCCGGAAGTTACGGATGGCCTCCAGGGCTTCGCTGCCGGCGCCGGCTTCCGCGATAGCCTCGATGCCTGGAGCGTCTTCCAAGAAGCGGCGAATTTTGCGCCTTGCCGGAGGTTCATCGTCCACGATTAAAACGCGCATTACGTATGGAAGGGAACGGCCACGGTCACCAGCAGGCCGCCGCCTTCGCAGTTTTGCCACTCCAGCGTCTGGCGCCCACCGTAGAGTTGTTTCAGCCGTTCGGCGGTGTTGGAAAGGCCGGTGCCCTTCTTGAAATTGCCGTTGATGCCGCGGCCGTGGTCGCGCACCTGCAGGCGGATGACGTCGCCATCGCGGCGGGCGGTGACGGTCACGTCCACGGTGTTGGTCTGCGGGTTGAGGCCGTGGCGGATGGAGTTTTCCACCAGCGGTTGCAACAGGAGCTGCGGCACCAGGGCCTTCCAGGCTTCGGGCGCCACTTGAACGTCCACGGTCAGCTTGTCTTCGAAGCGGCGGCGCATGATGTCCAGGTACAGCTCCAGCGTCTGCACTTCGTGATCGAGCGGGACTTCTTGAACCCCGGTATCGGCCAGGGTGCTGCGCAACAGGTCGCTGAGCCGGGAGATCATGGCGTCGGCCTTGCGTGGATCTTCGTACATTACCGATGAGATGGTGTTCAGCGCATTAAAAAGGAAGTGGGGCTGGAGCTGCAACCGCAGATTCTGCAGGCGCGCGGCTGCCAGTTTGCCTTCAAGCTGCGAGGCGCGCACGCGGCTGTCGAACAGATACAGAATGCTGACCATCACACAATAGGCGATCACGTCCATGAAGAATTCCATGGGGAAGCGCACCGGCATGATGCCGTAATCGTAGCGGCCCAAGCCAAGTATTGGGAACAGCAGGTTGCGCGACAGCCACATCAGCCCGGTGTGGACCACGGAGTAAGCGGCCAGCATTCCCAGGTGCATACTTCCGCGGGCCAGGAAGTTGGTGCGGCCGATGGGGTAGCGGCGGGCGACCTGCGAGATCGCGGGGAAAAGAAGCGCCGCCATCCAGGCGCCGGTCAGCTCTTCCACCAGCGGTTCGGCATAGCGGATATGGCCGCCGCGCGCGCCGACGTCGAAGTATTTGTAGCCCGAGAGCAGCAACCCGACGGCCGTAAAAAATCCGAAGATGGTGAGGCCCGCGCGCAGTCTTCGTTCCACAGAACAAGTATAGAGTAACGCTGGCGAAAACCTTGTGGGGCAGGTTGTTAACCTGCGGCGGATTGGTAATCCGCCCGCGCGATGCGGCAGCGAGCCGGTCCGGGTTTTGCCCAGGGTCCCCGAGCTAGCGTGAGGCGGATTGCCATTCCGCCGGACCCAGAGGGTGCCCCTAACAACCTGCCCCACAGTTCACTCAAAGCGTAATGCAGTCAGCGGATCAATGCGGGTCGCCCGGCGCGCGGGAATCCAACACGCGGACGCGGCGACTGTCAGCAGCATCGCAGCCGCGCCGCAGATAGTGACCGGATCCCAGGGAGCGACCCCGAACAACTGGCTCGCCATGGCGCGGCTCACCAACAGCCCGCAGGCGACCCCGGCCGCCAGGCCTATCAAAACCGGGCGCATTCCCTGCCGCAGAACCATCGCCATGAGCTGCCGGCCCGGTGCGCCCAGCGCGATTCGAATGCCGATCTCGGGCGTCCGCCGGGCCACCGCGAAGGAGATCACGCCGTAGATTCCGAGCGATGCCAGCAGCAGCGCCGCTGCGGCAAATCCTACGGCCAGGTCCATTTGGAATTTTCTGGCCGCCACCGACTCCTCCAGGATCTGCTCCATGGTGGTGGGCTGTGGGATGGCCATTTCCGGATCGGCGGATGCCAGAACGGAGCGAATCGCGCCGGCCACTGCTAACGGGCTGGACTGGGTACGAAGCACGAAAGACATGCCGACCGGCTGCATTCTCCAGTAGTGCTCGTAAACCATCATCGGCGGATTGTGTTCCAGCCCGCTGGCGCGAACTTCGCCTACCACGCCCATTACCTCCAGTGTTGGACTCGGCTGCCCCACACCGCGCACGTGCTTGCCGATCGGGCTTTGGTTCGGCCAAAGATACCGGGCGGCCCGTTCACTGATCACGGCCGTCGGCCGACCCTTGTCGGACTCGTCCAAGAAGCGCCCCATCTTGAGTGGAATGCCCATGGCTTTCCAATAGTCCGGGGTGGCAAATCGAAAATTGGCCAGCGCCGCACTCTCCATGGGGCGAGCGGGCTGGTCCGGATCTTCGAGACCGGACACCCAATCGTCGCCCAGCAGGGGCAGCCGGTTAATGGCAGCAGCTACTTGCACGCCGGGTAGCTGGGCCAGTTTAGCCACGGTTTCCGCTATGATGCTCCGCCGTACACTGTGTGCGTACTTGGGCGACAGATAGGAGACGTCCTGCGTAATGATGTGCGCTACTTCGAATCCCTTGTCCACCCGCATTACGCGGAAAAAGCTGAGCATCAGCAGGCCGCCGACAATCAGCAGCACGGCGCTGAGGGCCACTTCCAGGCTGACCATGATTTCGCGGACGCGCAGCTTGCCGCCGGCTTCGGTGGAGGTCGCGGCCCCCGCTTTCAACGAATCCTGCACCTGGACGCGGGCCAGCCGCCACGCCGGAACCAGACCGCAAGCCACCGCGCAAAACGCAATCGCCAGCCCGGCGAAGGCCAGCACCCGCCAATCCATTTGCACTTCTTCCAGCCTCGGCAGTCCGATCGGCGCGGATGCCACGAACACCCGCAGCCCCGCGTAAGCCAATGCCAGCCCCGCGGCCCCGCCGGCGGCCACCAGCACCAGCGCTTCCTTCAGCACCAGGCCGAACAGTTGTCCACGGCTGGCGCCGAGCGCCATGCGAACCGCGGCCTCGCGATAGCGGCCCGTGGTCCTGACGATCATCAGGTTGCCCACATTCACGCAGACAATCAGCAGCACCGCGCCTACCGTCCCCAACAGCAGCCACAGCGAGGACCGGGCGTTGCGCGTAACCTGCTCTTGCAAGGGAATCAGAGTGGTCTTAGTCTCCAGATTGAACTGGCGCACGAAATCCGCCAGCAGCGCGTTCAGTTCTGCAATGGCCTGCGCCACGGGAACGCCCGGTTTCAACCGGATCACCGATGTGTAGTTGAGGTTGCCGACCGCCCGCCCCTGTGAACCCTGGAAAAACGCCACCCCCGGCCGGAAAATGAGCGGCACGGCCGCGGGTCCGAAATACGCACCCCACTCGTCGCCTTTCGGAAGATGCAACTCTGGCGGCATGACGCCGACCACGGTGTGGGGTTCGCCGTTGATCTGAATTTTACGGCCTATGATGGCAGGGTCGCCGGCGAAGCGGGACCGCCATAGCGCATCGGTGAGAATCACCTCGCCAAAGTGGCCGGGTGTATCGTTCTCAGGCAGGAAATCGCGGCCCAGGGATGGCTGCACGCCGAGTGTTTGGAAGAAATTGAACGATACGTCGAGGGCGGGAAGCTTGGCCGGCCGGCCGGCCCCCACCAGCGTCAGATCCTGAAATTGGATCAGCGAAACCGATTCGCACGAGAGACAGTGATGGCGCCACTCCATGTAATGCCGCGCGTTCACCGGAAAGTTGCCGGCAAGATTGGCGCGAGCCGGCGGAACCGTCCGCGCAAGGTAGAGGCGGCCGGGGTCGCGATACTTGAGCGGCTCCAGCAGCACGCCGTTCACGATGGAGAACATCACGGTGATCGCAGCGAGCCCCAGCGCCAGCGTCAGCACCGCGACGATGCTGAAACCCGGGCTGCGCCGCATCTGCCGAAGCGCGTATTTCAGGTCCTGAACGAGTCTTTCGACGGTAGTCCATCCCCACATGTCTCTGGTAACCTCCTTGATCAGTGCTTCGTTGCCCAATTCCCGGCGGGCATTCCGTTCCGCCTCGGCGCGGAGTTCGCCGCGGTCGATGCGGTCCTGCGCAGCCATCCGAAGATGCGCGCGGATCTCTTCATCCAGTTCTTCGTCGAGCCGCCGGGGGCGGCGTAACCGTGGCCATGGTCTCATGCGCTTAGCCTTCGCTCTCCCGAGCGTTCATCAGGCTGGCGATGGCCGCGCTTACCTTGTCCCACCGGGTTTGCTCGGCCGCCAGATGCTTTCTGCCAGATGCGGTCAAGCTGTAGTACTTGGCCCGCTGCTTGTTTTCGGATTGCTTCCACTCCGATCTCACCCAGCCTTGCCGCTCCAGCCGATGCAGCGCCGGATACAAGGAGCCGGTTTCGACTTGCAGGATTTCGGCGGAACCCGATCGGATCAACTGGCCGATCCCATAGCCATGCAGGGCTCCCCAACGCAGCGTTTGGAGCACCAGCATATCCAGGGTGCCCTGAACCAGCTCGATTCGATTCTGGTAATTGTTTGGTTTCATCATCTCCTCAGGCCGTAGATAGTCTACATCCAACGGGCGTAGCTTGTCTACTCCCTGACGATTTTGTGGGGCAGGTTGTTAACCTGCGGCAGATTGTGAATCCGCCTGCCCGGGGGTGGAGCCAGCGCACCAGCCGGCGCACCAGCCAGAGCACCCTGGGTCGCGCTCATCTTTCCAAAGTCCCTCCGGTGCTTTTGTAACCACACTGTGGCTGACATATACAGCTTTCAAAACTCGCCGTCAATGTTATGATCCCGACCAGGAGAGTCTCTATGACATCGAATTCCGTGCTTACCGCCGCGCTGGTTGTAGCGGCAGCCGCGCTCGCCACGCATTCCCAAACACCGGCCGCCCCAACCGCGGCCCCAACCACCGCAGCCTCCACCAGAGTCGCGATCATCGATATCCAGGCCGCCATTCTGAACAGCCAGGAGGGCCAGAAGGCGGTCTCCGACCTGCGGAGTCAGTTCGAGCCCAAAAGAGCGCAGCTTCAGCACCGGCAGGAAGAGCTTCAGACGCTCCAGGATCGCCTCACCAAGAGTAGCGCTGCCATGAGCGACGCCGCCAAGGAGAAGCTGGCGGCTGAGATTCAATCCAAAGGCAGGACTTTGAAACGCGACGCCGAAGACATGGACGCCGAGGCCATGGAGGCGCAAAACAAAATGGGCGAGCAACTCGGCCCCAAGATGTACGCCGTAGTCGAGAAGTACGCCAGCCAGCGCGGTTACCACGTGGTGCTGGATGCCAGCAATCCGCAGGCGCCGGTCTATTGGGCGGATTCGTCGGCGGTGATTACAGGCGATCTGCTGAAGCAGTACGATCTGGCCCATCCGGCCAAGGCGGCCGCCGACGGTAAGAAGCAGTAGCGGCCTATATTCAGCTCCGCACCAGCACCTGCGCCACCAGATCCTCGCCGTGCTCCACGTAGCGCTCGATCACTTCGAGCAGCGTCGTGGGTTCCGCAATCCCCACGCGGAACGGGGTTGCCAGCCTGGCTTCCGGAACCTGGGCCATCGCATGCAGCAGCAGTTGGGTGAGGCGCAGCCACAACTCCACCAGGTGGTCAAAATGCACGGCGTCGTATGCCTGCGCGCCCACCCACTCGTCCGGCGGATAGCCCGCGGCGGTAACTTTGGGCTCAGTCAGCGCTTGCGCCACCCAGCCGTGATGAATCGCGGCCCAATCCACCAGGTGACCCATGGCCTGGGTGCGCGACCAGTCCTTGCGTTTTAGCCGCGCCGCGCCATCCGCATTCGAAAAGGCTTTCAGGTGAGGGCGGGCCCCGGTCAGCAAATTCTGCAGCCGGGTGAGCGGTATCAGCAAGGAAGCGGCGGCCGGTTGGGGCATCTCGGGCTCGGGTTCCGGTTCCTCCACTGGCGCGGGCACCCCCCTTTGCACCCAGGACACTGGCGCGGGCGTCAAGGAGCGGCTTCGGCCCGCCGGCCCCTCGGGCATTTTCCGCACGATTTCCAGGAACGCCGCATGGTCCATTCCGTTTTCGCCAAGCAACTGCGCCGCGCCCGACTGTTCGTTCCGCAGCAGCCCCAGCACCAGGTGCCAGGTATCGATGATCTTGTGGCCCAGCGTCTCGGCATCTTCGGCCGCATAAGCCAGCGCGCGTTTGCACTCGTGGTTGAGCGGCATGTCCACCGACGTGGATGTCTTCTCCCGTGGCGGCCCCAGCCGCGTTTCGATTTTCCGGCGCAGCCCCTCGGCGGACGGGATCTTCAGCAACTCGAGCAGGCTGCGGTCTTCCCGCAGGATGCCCAACAGCAGGTGCTCCGACTCGATATAGTCGCTGCCAAACTGACTGGCTTCGTAGCGGGCGAAGAAAATCGTTCGGCGCGCCTTCTCGGAAAACCGATCGAACATTCACTTCACTCCTAGACTTTGACGACGCGGTCCATTTCCAGAAACTCCCGAATGTGCGGATGGTCCGATTTCTCCAGGTCGTGTACCGGCCCGAAGAAAATCACACCGCTTTCGTACAGGAATACCACCCGGTCGGCCACTTTGTACATGAGGTCCAGGTCGTGCGTCACCACCACGGAGGTCAGCTTCAGTTGCTTCTTCAGCCGCAGCATGAGGTCGCCCAGATGGTCGGACATGATCGGGTCCACCATGGTGGTGGGTTCGTCGTAGAGCACGCACTGCGGCTGCGCGGCCAGCGCGCGCGCGATGGCCACGGCGCGTTTGTACCCGGTGGAAAGATCCGCCGGATACGCGTCTTTGGCCCCGGCGATGTCCACCATATGCAGCAGACCGTTGACCACGTCCTCTTTGTTCTTGGCGTCGTAGTCCTCACGCAGTTCCAGCGAAAACAGCACGTTCTCGGCCACGGTGAGGGAATCGAACAGCGCGCCGGACTGAAACACCATGGTGACTTTTCGCCGGACGCGCCGCATTTCGGACTCGGAAAAGTCCGTGATGTCTTCGTGGGCCACGATGATGCGGCCGCTATCGGGCTTCAGAAACCCCATGATGTGCGAGAGCGTCACCGACTTGCCTACCCCGCTCCGTCCGATGATCGCCACCGTCTCGCCCGGGTTCACGTGAAAATTGACATCGACCAAAACCGGGTGATCGAACGTCTTATAAACATGCCGGAACTCGATGTAGTGCGGGTAGGAATCATCTGGCGGCATAACCGGCCCAATCTTCTGGAGTGTTGACGTTTTGAAAGGTTTTCAGTTCCGCAACCGGGTACCAGATGGTGGCAACCTCTTCCAGAGCCGCCGTTACCTTTCTTATGCCGTCGGCAAAACGCCGTTCCATGGCGGCGCCAGCCCGTTTGTGGTACACCGCGCACAGCGGTTCCACCTGTCCGGATGGCCCGCGAGGCAGCAAGGCGCCGGCTCCGGAACTGGCGCCGAAAAGCTCGGCGGCATCGAGCAGCGTGTCCAGGAATTCCGCGGACACTTCGGGCATGTCACAGGCAACAATCAGGTTCCAATCCGCCGAGGTGTGGCGCAGGGCGGTCAGGATTCCGCCCAAAGGTCCTTCGCCCGGATAGAGGTCGGGGATTCCGCCGAGTGGGGCATTCCCAACCAGCGTCGCGCTCCCCGCCGCCGTTTTCACGGCGCGCGCGATCCATTCCGCCAGGGCTTCGCCGCGATACGGCAGGCGCGCTTTGTCGCGCCCCATTCGGGAACTGCGCCCGCCCACCAGCACGTATCCCGACCGCGTCACACAGAAATGATAGCATTAGGTTTACGTTTTGAGCCGCGACCGGGCGCGCCAAAACCGTCGGAGCCGTGATTTTGCCCCCGTCAGGGAGTGTTGCCGCTTTTGTTGTATACTTTTTGGAGCCGAACATTTTGATGCGCTTGTGTTTTAGAATAGCAGCGTGTTTTCGAATGGGAGCACTGGCGGTGCTGGCGGCGGCTGTGCTGGCGGCCGCCAGCCCGGATGGGCCGGAACGCATCACCAGCGTAGTGCGTCCGGATCCTCGTACCGGGAAACTGGTGAGAAGCTTGGTCGTGACGTCGAAGCCGGTCCATCAGCAACGGGTCGCCGGAACCGTGGTGCCGCCGCACGTGGTGTCGAATACCGTCGCCGTCGAGCCGGCAACCGCCTTCGAGCCGCGTGCCGTCGAGCCGCGTGCCGTCGAACCACGGACGGCTGGCGCGCCGCCCGCCGGAATCGATGAAGCCGTGGATCGCATCGCCCTCCAGCACCAACTCCCGCCCCAGCTCATTCATTCCGTCATCAAGGTGGAAAGCAATTATAATCCTTATGCCGTGTCTTCCAAGGGCGCACAGGGCCTGATGCAGTTAATCCCCTCCACCGCGCGCCGTTTTGGCGTCTCCAACAGCTTTAATGCCGTGGAGAATATTCAGGGCGGGGCGAAGTATTTGAGGTACCTGCTGGACCTCTACAGCGGCAATTATCCGCTGGCTCTGGCCGCCTATAATGCCGGCGAAGGAGCCGTGGCCAGGTACGGTGGCGTACCGCCTTACGCCGAAACCCAGAATTACCTCGTCCTGGTTCACAAGCGGCTGGGCGAAGCGCAAAAGGCCGCTGCTGCGAAGCAGCAAAAGGCTGCCTCCAAACCGATGGTGCAGGAAGGAAAACCCGCGGACGCCGCGCCCGCCGGTCCGGCTCACATCGTGGAAGTCGTCCAGCCGGACGGCACTGTGCGTTACGTGGCGGGGCCGTTGACGCCTCCATGATTCGAAGCAAGTGCCTGGCATGATCCGAAGCCAGTGCCTGGAAGGTATTGCCATTAAGTTAGTGCCATGAAGCTGATTCTTGCGCTCGCCATTTCGTACGCAGCCCTGCCGTATGCAACCCTGCTGGCGCAGACGGATAAACCAGATCTCCACACCGTAACCGCGGTTCGCAATTGGTCCCTTGCCGATGTAACCCGCGTGGCCATTGAGGTTTCCGGCAGCTTTCAAACCCGCAGCGACCGCCTGGACAATCCCGACCGCGTTTACTTCGACATCCTCAATTCGCACCCACGGATCGATTCCAAGCGTTTCTATTCCAAACAACTGGATGACAAGCTGGTGAAACGCATCCGCGTGGCCGAAACCAATCCCGGAATCACGCGCGTGGTGCTGGACCTGGCGGAGGGGGTTGAGGTCACCACATCGCAGCTCTCCAACCCGAACCGCCTCATCATCGAAGTGCGCAGCGCCGTGCGCGGCGGTAAGCTCACCGCCCCACCCCCGGAGACGGTGAAACTGGAACCCCCGCCCTTTCCCTTGCCTGCCCCTCCGGTGAAGACGCCTACCCCGGTGAAGGCGCCGGTGAAGACGCCCGCTCCGGTGATTACGCCGACCCTGATGAATACGTCCGCCCAGGTGAACCCGCCCGCCGCGGTGAATATGCCCGCCCCGGTGAATATTCCCACCCTGGTGAACACGTCCACGAGGAGCGACGGGGCGCCAGTCGAAGCACTGAGGCCATCCGCACCGCCGGCGGCGGAATCCACCAAAGTCCTCGTGGTCAAACCGGAGTTCGTGGCGCCCACGCCGCTGTCCCAGTCACAGTCCCAGTACACGGCCGGCGAACCCGGCACCGCCGCCAAACACACCAGCAGCGGCCAGAGCTCGCTCACCCGCGCCTTGGGACTGAAGGTGGGCCGCGTGATCATCGACCCCGGCCACGGCGGTCAGGATCAGGGCACGCAAGGCCCCAAGGGGCTGGTGGAAAAAGAACTGGTCCTGGATGTGGCCCTGCGCCTAGGCAAACTAATCGAAGACCGCCTGGGCGCCGAGGTGATTTACACCCGCACCGACGACACCTTCATCCCGCTGGAGGGCCGCACCGCTCTCGCCAACGAAAAGAAGGCCGACCTGTTTCTTTCGATCCATGCCAACTCCTCGGCCTATCCGCGGATTGCGGGAGTGGAAACCTTCTACCTGAACTTCACCGATTCCAAAGACGCCCTGGATGTGGCTTCGCGCGAGAATGCCAGTTCGCAGAAGTCCGTCTTCGAGTTGCAGGATATCATTCAGAAAATCTCGCTGCACGAAAAGCTGGATGAATCCAAGGACTTCGCGGGCCGCATCCAGGCCTCGCTCTTTTCGCTTTCGTCCCGCAACGTTCCGGGCCAGAAGAACCGCGGCGTCAAGAAGGCGCCGTTCGTGGTGCTGATCGGCGCCAAGATGCCGTCGGTGCTGGCGGAAATCGGGTTTGTCAGCAATCCGCGCGAAGAAGCCCTGCTGAAAAAGCCGGATTACCGCCAGAAAGTCGCCGAGTCGCTCTATCGCGGCGTTTCCAAATATGCCGAAAGCCTGAGCCATTTCCAGGTAGCCCAGAACGAGAGCCGTGAGTGAAAGCAGGGGCCCGGGAGCCGGGGGTCGGGGGCCCGGGTCGGGGGCCGGGGAAAAACGGGTGCTGGCTTTCCGCCACGTGCTCTTCGAAGGCGCCGGACGGCTGGCCGAGGTGCTGGCGCGACGCAACATTCCGCTCGATTACGCGGACCTGTACGTTCCCGGCGCTACCGTGCCGGATGTCGCTGCCTATGCGGCCCTGATTTTCCTGGGCGGTCCCATGTCCGCCAATGACGATCTCCCCTGGCTTCGCCAGGAAATAGAATGGATCACCCAGGCCGCGGCCAGCAACCGGCCCGTGTTGGGAATTTGCCTGGGCGCACAACTCCTGGCCAGGAGTCTGGGGGCCAGGGTTTATCGCAACCCCGTGAAGGAAATCGGCTGGTTCGATCTCCATTTCACCCCAGCCGCGGCTGGCGACACTCTCTTCGCCGGTCTGGAAACCTCACCCGTTTTCCACTGGCACGGGGAGACGTTCGACCTGCCGGCAGGCGCACAGTGGCTGGCTTCATCGGCCTGCTGCCGGCATCAGGCATTTCGGGTGGGAACCAGACAATACGGGTTGCAGTTCCACCTGGAAGTGACTCCGCCTATGATTGCCGAGTGGTGTCTGCAGGAGGAAAACTGCGGCGATGTTAGAGAGTTGGACCGGCCGTTGGATCCGCATCGCCACGAAGCCCAATTGGCCAGTCTCTCAGACCTGGTTTTCGGCCGATGGTGCGATTTGTTGTAACTAAGTACCCGGTTTGGGGTTAATGCCTGGGATGCCTTCCGGGCACCGTTTTGTCATACTGAAAAAGGGCGGGCTAAAGGTGCGTTTTTCACGAAAGAAACCGGCGAAGAACGAACCGGAGAAGGGCCCGGCCATCGTAGACCCGCAAGAAAGGGACGCGTCCGGCGCCGTGATCGACAAGCCGGCCTGTCCCAACTGTGGCTGGCACGACGTAAGGCCTTCAATCCAGAAGGGACTCCTGGATGTGGTGTTGGTCACCCTGTCGTTCCGGCCGTTCCGGTGCCGCGCCTGCGGCCACCGGTTTCATTCGTTCCGCCGCGCACCGGGGATTTGAAACACGTACCAGAGCCAGCCGTTTCGCCGGCCGCCAACTTCGGGACGCGGGGGGACGCGGCTGGCGAGCCGGCCGCTGCTGTGG
>DATMNI010000202.1:0-33112 GCA_035570275.1 Candidatus Acidiferrales bacterium
CCCCAAGCTGTTCCCGCAAATGGATGTCTGGTCCCGCTGATGCGTGGGCCCAACGCGCCGAAGGCGCCAAGGATCGAGTCAGGCACGTCGTCGCGCTGATCGTCGGATGGACCGTCGTGGCGCTTGTAACTTATGTGAAAAGTGCAGGGAGAAGTCTGTTTTCACTTGACAAGACCTTATCATGGATGTCCCACTTTGGCCCGACCATAATGTAGAATCGTACCCCTACCAACCTGCCCCACAAACCGCCATGCCTTGCACTTCTACACGTGCTCATTTAATATGTAGAAGAAGGAGGTGTAGGTAATGACGGTGAAATCGGATCTCCCGCAAGGTACCCTGGACTTGTTGATCTTGAAAGTGGCCGCGCTTGGCCCCGTCCACGGGTATGCCATCGCGCAACGCCTGCAACTGGTGTCGCGCGACGTGGTTCAGGTTCCGCAGGGCTCGCTCTACCCGGCTTTGCACCGGCTCGAAAACCGCGGCCTCCTGGCGGCGGACTGGAAAGAGACCGAGACCGGGCGTGAAGCCAAGTTCTATCACCTGACGCGGAAAGGGCGGGCGCAGCTCGAAACGGAGACTGCAAGCTGGCGGCGATTGGCGGAAGCTGTCGGCCTGATCCTCAGACTGTCGGAAGGAGGCGCGGAATGACGTGGTGGCATCGCCTGCTTCGTCGAAGCACGCTGGAAAAGCAACTCGAAAAGGAACTACTCTTCCATCTTGACCAACACGCCGCCGATCTGATCGCGCAGGGCCACCATCCCGAGGAAGCACGGCGGCAGGCCAGGCTGGCTCTCGGCGGTCCGGAACAGGTGAAGGAGAAGTGCCGCGATGCCCGTGGCACGCGCTGGCTGGAGGACCTTTGGCAGGACCTCCGCTATGCGGTTCGCACTCTGCGGCAGAAGCCGGGGTTTGCAGCCGTCGCCCTGCTGACACTGGCCCTGGGCAGCGGAGCCACCACCGTCATGTTCACCGTCATCAACGGCGTGCTGCTCAAGCCGCTGCCCTATGCCGAGCCTGACAGACTGGTCGCCTTGCAGGAACAAACGGATTACAGCACCCAGTTCGGCAATCTGTGGGCCTTTACGTACCCTAACTTTTTCGATTGCAGGCGTGACAGCCGCTCCCTGATAATGGCGGGGTGGCGCTTCAGTGGAGGCACGCTGAGTGAACCCGGTGCAGCCGAGTACGTCGACGGCCGCCAGGTCTCGTCGGAGCTGTTTTCCATTTTGGGCGTGCGCCTCTTGCGAGGGCGCGCCTTTCTGCCCGAAGACGACCGGCCGGGCGCAGCGCCGGTGGCGATCATTAGCTACGCCCTGTGGCAGCGCCGCTTCGGCGGAAGCCCGGAGGCGATCGGCCTTCCGCTGGTTTTTGACGGCAAACCCTATACCGTAGCCGGCATCCTTCCCGCAGGCTTCCGGTTGAGAGGAGAAGAGGCGGATATATTTACACCGCTCGGTCAAGAGACTGCGCCGTATATGACGAATCGCCAGGCCCATCGCCTTCGCGTCTGGGCGCGCCTCCGCCCAGGCGCTACGCTGGTCCAGTCGCAGAAGGAACTGGCGCTGATCGGCCGTCATCTGGCGGAACAATACCCGAAGTCCAACAAGGGCCGCACCTTCATCGCGGAGCCGCTTCGTGCCAACGTCGGCGAAGTCCGGTCCACATTGTGGCTGCTGCTGGGCGCGGTCAGCCTGGTGCTGCTGATTGCGTGCGCGAACATAGCCAGTCTGCTACTGGCGCGGGCGGTTTCGCGTCAGCGCGAACTTGCCATGCGCGTGGCGCTCGGGGCGGGCCGCGGCCGGTTGGCGCGCCAATGCCTGACGGAAAGCGCGGTGTTGGGGCTTTCCGGAGGACTGCTCGGCATCTTGCTCGCCGCCGTTGGCGTCCGCCCGTTTGTGACGTTCTGGCCTGGCAGTTTGCCGCGCGCCGAAGAGGTTCACTTGGATTGGCATGTGCTGGTGTTTGCCCTCGCCGCCTCGCTGTTGTGCGGTCTCGGTTTTGGGCTGGCGCCGGCCTTGCGCGTTCCCACACGCCAACTGGAACAGACACTCCGTGCCGGTGCGCGGACCGTTGGCGGCGGCGCGCGCCGCCTGCACGGCGGCTTTGTCATCGCCGAGATCGCTTTGGCGGTGGTGTTGCTGGTCTCCGCGGGAATGCTCGGACGCACGCTGCTCCATCTCTCGTCCCTTGACCCGGGTGTCAACATTCAGAACGTCATGACCGCCCGGATGGCGCTTTCGCCCGCCACGCTGGCGAAGCCCGCACTCATACGTGCGGCTTGGCAGGACGTCCTGGATCGCGCGCGCCGCGTACCCGGAGTGCAGGCCATTACGATGGTCGACACCGTCCCCATGCGCGACGGCAACAACCCAATCGGCTACGGGACCACTCCGGCGGTTCCGCCGGATGACAAACAGCCGCTGACGTTGGCAAACAGTGTGACGCCGGACTATCTGAAGGTCATGGGCATACGGCTGCTCCAGGGGCGATTCTTCGATGACCAGGACCGTATGGGAAACCAGTCCGTCGCCGTGATTGACGACGTGATGGCACAACAGGCTTTCGGCGGAAACCCGCCCCTGGGCAAGCATCTTTGGATCGGCCTGGGCTCCGACCCCGTGCAGGTAGTTGGTGTGGTGGCCCATGTCCGGTATTGGGGACCCGCCGGCGACGATCAAGCCCACGTGCGCGCCCAGCTCTACTATCCTTTTGCCCAGGTGCCGGACAGGCTGTTGCGGCGCTGGTCGGAACTCATGTCGCTTGCAGTCCGCACCAGCATCGATCCACTGAGTGTGGTCGAGCCACTGGGACGGGAAGTGCGCGGGGCCGGCGGCGATCAGGTCCTGTACGAGGTTCGCACGCTGGAGCAGATCGCCCGCGCCACGCTCGCCCGGCAACGCTTCCTTCTGCTGTTGTTCGGCATCTTCGCCGCCCTGGCTCTGCTGCTGGCGTGCATTGGGATTTATGGCGTGCTGGCATATTTGACCGGCCGGCGCGTGCCGGAAATCGGTGTGCGTATGGCGCTTGGGGCCAGCGCCGGGAATGTCATGTGGCTGGTGCTGCGGCAGAGCCTTGGAATGGTTTTCCTGGGCGTTGGTGTTGGCGCGGCTGCGGCTTTGGCAGCGGGCCGTGTATTGGAGCGCCTGGTAGAAGGAATGCAGCCCACCGGGCCATCCACTTTCGCCATCATGATTCCCATCCTGATGGTTGCCGCCCTGTTCGCGAGTTTTCTGCCGGCCCGCCGTGCCAGCCGGGTAGACCCAGTGCGGGCCCTGCGGCAAGAGTAGGGCCAAGCAGCCAATGCTTGTCATGACATTGTCTGGCATGCTATACTGGTCCCGTCAAGGAGTACAGCGGCCCCTATGCCGACCACCGAAACCCGCAGCGAGAAACTCGACCTTCGGCTGAACCCGTCGGCGAAGCGTGCGCTCCAGGTCGCCGCCATCGCCCTCCACCGCTCCGTCAGCGAATTCGTTCTGGAGAGCGCCCTCGCCCGCGCCGAAGAAACCCTGCCTGACCGCCGTCGCTTCGGGTTGAGCGCCGAGCAGTGGGAAGCCTTCCAGGCGGCGCTATCAGCCCGGCCGCGGCCGGCGCCGCGCCTTGCCCGGCTTCTCAAGAAGCCGAGCGTGTTCGAACGCGGCTCCGTTTAGGTGGCCGCCCTCGGCATCGAAAAGCTGCAGCGCGGCCACGACATAGATACGTTCGACTGCGGCCGGGAAGCACTCAACCGCTTCCTGATACGGTACGCGATTCAGAACCAGCAGTCCGGGGCTTCACAGACCTATGTTGCCCTGGCGGATGCAGCGGTGGTCGGCTATTACACGCTTGTGGTCGGCCAAGTCGAGCATACCGAGGCACCTGAACGGTTGACTAAAGGCCTCGCTCGTCATCTCGTGCCGATCATGCTGCTGGCCCGGCTGGCGGTTGCCACCTCCTGGCAGGGCAACGGACTGGGCAGCGGCCTCCTCAAGGACGGCATGCTTCGCACGCTGCAGGCCGCCGACATTGCCGGTATTCGGGCGTTTGCGGTTCACGCGAAAGACGACGAAGCCAGGTCCTTCTATGAGCGCTTCGATTTTGTCCCGTCGCCGAGCGACCCCTATCATCTATTCCGCTTGCTCAAGGACATCCGCGCGGCTCTGAAATAGTTAGCCCGCCGCTGCCCGTTCACGCCACCATCATGCGCCACGCGGCGGCCGCGTGGTGAAGCGCGTCAACGGCTGAATTCCGCCGATCGCGCCGGGGTGGAACCCGGTAATGCTTTGCCCAGCGGATGCACCGGTTGCGGCTTCATCCACGCCTGAATCCTGGGTAAGGCTGTCAAGGCCGCCAGCTCACCCGCTTTGAGCAGGTCGGGGCCGCTTTCGAATCCGTCCCAATTCACGCCGCAAACATCCGGCGTGATGATCAGGTCCGTATCCTTTCGCCAGGACTCTTCGGTCTGCGTCTGCAGAATCTGGATGCAGCGGTTGACCACCTGAAAAACGTTGCGGGGCAGCGGGGCCTCGGCGGCGGCCGGCAGGTGCACCGATATCACGTGGGTGGCGCCGAGTTGGCGTGCCAGCACCGCGGGAATCTCCATGCTGATGGCGCCATCCACCAGCGAGCGGCCTTCGTAGACCACCGGCTGGAACAGCCCCGGGTAGGCGCAACTGGCGCGGACCGGAAGGAAGACGTCGCCCTTATCGCGGAAACAGATAGGCTTGCCGGTGACCAGATCGGTGGCTACTACGCCGAGTGGAATCCGCATTTCTTCGAAGCGGTAGCGCTTCAGCAGCCTTTCCAGGAACCTGCGCATGCGCTCGTTGACCACGAAGCCCATGCGGGAGATGCTCCAGCGGGCCACATCGCCGAAGCGCATGGCGCAGCCGGCGCGGGCGATTTCCGCCGGCGAGGCGCCGCTGGCGTACGCCGCGGCCACAATGGAGCCCGCGCTCACTCCCGTGATGCAGTGAATGGGGATTCGGTACCGCTCGAAGACCTCCAGGACGCCGGCGTGGGCGATGCCGCGGGCAAAACCGCCGCCCAACGCCAAGCCGATCCTGGGACTGGCCGGAGCACTCGCCAGGCCGTCTGGCCCACGTTTCGGAATCACGAGGTTGCTCAGATTGCCAAGCCAGCCACCCACCTTTGATGCAGCCCTCATCACCCCTCCTCCGATCCTATTCGGGTCAGGCCGCACGGTCGGCGCCAGCCCGTCGTAGAATGATATTACTACTACTCCGACCCGCCGCAAAATGATACTACTACTAATAACGATGACGAGAAAGTTGGTAGCCGGGTTCCTGCCTGGCGTGGTGTTGGCGGCCGCGTTAGTACCAGCCGTGGCCCAACAGCGCCCCTTTTCGGGCGCCGTGGAGATCGAGCAATCGCTGCACAAGCTGAACCAACTGGGCACGTTGCTGATGATTGCCGCCCACCCGGACGACGAACGGACGCAGGTGCTGGCGTATTTCGCGCGCGGCCGCTACATGCGGACGGCCTACCTTTCACTGACCCGCGGTGAGGGCGGGCAGAACCTGATCGGGTCCGAGCAGGGCGCGCAACTGGGGCTCATCCGGACTCAGGAACTGTTGGCCGCGCGCCAGATCGATGGCGCCGAGCAGTTCTTCACCCGGGCGATCGACTTCGGTTTTACCCGGACCACTTCCGAGACTCTGCAGAAGTGGGGGCACGACCGCATTCTCTCCGACGTGGTTTGGGTGATCCGGCGGTACCGGCCGGACGTGATCGTCTGTGGGTTCAGCGGCACGCCGAGCGATGGACACGGCCAGCATCAGACCTCGGCCATTCTGGCTCATGAAGCCTTTACGGCGGCGGCCGATCCGGCGCGCTTTCCGGAGCAGTTGCAGTATGTGCAGCCCTGGCGCGCCCGGCGGATCGTGCAGGCCGCCGGATTTGGCGGCTTACTGGGCGGTGGGCGCGGCGGACGCGGACAGCCGGGACAACAGCCGGGACAAGCAGGCGCCCCGGGATCGCGTGAACCGGCACCGCCGGAACCGGTGCGTCCTCCAGCCGGCGAGGCCGATACCGGCGCTTTCAACCCCATCCTCGGGTACTCATACGAAGAGTTGGCGGTGCTGAGCCGCAGCATGCACCACAGCCAGGGGACGGGCGCCATGCGGCGGCCGGGCGGCGGCACCAGTTCGTTTTCGCTTGTTAACGGAGACCCGGCGTCGAAGGATCTGTTTGACGGCATCGATACTACGTGGAACCGTTTGCCGGGCGGGGGCGCCGTCGGATCGATTCTGGGCGAAGCCATTCGCAGCTACGAACCGGCGCACCCGGAGAAAGTAATTCCGCTATTGGTCAAGGCGCGGCCGCTCATCGCGGCCATGTCCGCGGCGCATTCCGATCCGCTGGCCAGCGTCAAGCTGGCGGAATTGGATGAGACCATCGCGCTCTGCGCCGGGCTTTGGATTGAAGCCCAGGCCCGCCAGTTCGAGACCACACCGGGTTCGAAGCTGGGCGTTACGGCGACAGTGATGAACCGATCCACAGCCCAGGTGACGCTGGACGCGGCGCGCCTGGAAGGCATGTGGAACGGCGCGGCGGCGAATCCGCCTGCCAAGCTGGCTTTGAACCAGAGCACGAACCTGGACTTCACGGTGGAGGTGCCGGCGGCACAACCGTATTCGCAGCCCTACTGGCTGGCCAAGCCGCCGGCGGGGGATGTCTACACGGTGGACGACCAGATGCTGATCGGCCTCGCCGATACGCCGCCCCTGCTGCGACTGCGCGCGCTTTTAACGGTGGAGGGCACGCCGATTGAAGTGGTGCGCCCGGTTCACCACCGGTACGGCGACCGCGCCGAGGGCGAGCGCACGCGGCCGCTGATCGTGGTTCCGGCCGTGGCTGTGAACTTGACCGATACGGCGGAGTTATTCCCCGCGGCGGCGTGGCGAACCATCCACGTCTCGGTGATGGCAAACGTGGCGAAGGCCGCGGGTAACCTGCGGCTGGACGTGCCGGCCGGATGGAATGTGGAGCCGAAGTCGCAGGCGTTTGAGATTGCGGCCATTGGGGAGCAGCGCGAGATGGTGTTCGCCATCACGCCGCCGGCGGGTGAGACCACGGCCGTGATGCACGCGGTGGCGACGGTGGGCGGGCGCGAAATCGGCGCGGGCCTCCAGGTGATTTCGTATACGCACATCCCGGTGCAGACGCTGTTTCCACCCTCGGACGTGAAGTTGGTGCGGTCGAACGTCAAAGTGACGGTGAAGAAGGTCGGCTACATCATGGGCGCCGGCGACGAAATGCCGGACGCGCTGCGGCAACTGGGTCTGGATGTCACGGTGCTCAGCCCATCGGACCTGGCGCAGGGAGACCTTTCGCGGTTCGAAGCCATCGTGTGCGGAGTGCGCGGGTACAATGTGCGCGCGGACCTGCGGGCCAATCAGCCCCGGCTGATGGAATACGTCAAAAATGGCGGCACGTACATTGTGCAATACCAGACCGGCGACAGCCCCGACCCGAATGCGGCCAATACTCCACAGCAGCCACTGCCGCCTGAGATCCTGCGCATGATGCAAACGTTCCAGGGCCCGGCGAACACCGCCCCGGTGACAACCAACCTGGGGCCGTATCCATTCAGCGTGCCGGGCGGCAACCGGTACCGGGTGACCGTGGAAGAGGCGCCGGTAACGTTCCCGAACCAGGATAGCCCGCTGCTGCAGTATCCGAACCACATCAACCCGAAAGATTTCGACGGTTGGGTGCAGGAGCGCGGCCTGTATTTCGCCACGAAATGGGACCCGCACTACCAGACCGTCATCGCCTCACACGATCCGGACGAGCAGGTGCTCGAAGGCGGCGAATTGTGGACGCGGTACGGCAAGGGGATCTACATTTTCACGTCGTACGCATGGTTCCGCCAGTTGCCGGCGGGCGTGCCGGGGGCGTACCGGCTGTTCGCGAATTTGCTGAGCGCCAAGTAGGGGCGGGGCCGGCTTTGACGTGCAGGCGGTTTTTTAGACGCGGAGGCGCGGAGACGCGGAGCACGGACGCGGAGAGGGAAGAAAACAGAGGCGAGATTGCGCGAGGCACCCCGCTAGTCCACGCGGTTCGAGCGCGGAGGGAGCGGAGACACTGGTGGAGCTGACGCTGCGGAGTTGGCTATCGGCTCAGGATTTCCTTCAACAATTCCCGCTGTTTTTCGCCGATGGCTTGCCAATCGAAATTGCGGACCGCGTGGCCGTAGGCCGCCTGCGCGATCTGGGCGCGGCGCTCGGGGTCGACGATGAGAGTCGCAATACCGGCGGCGAAAGCCTCCGGGGTGTCGGCTACCCAGACGCTGTGGCCGTGCAGCACGCCGAGACCGGCGCAGCCGGATGTGGTGGAGACCACCGCGCGCTGCATCGCCATGGCTTCCAGCACCTTCACGTTGGTGCCAGCGGAAACCGTGGTGGGCGCCAGCACCAGGTTGGTCTCACGATATAACGGGCGCACGTCGGCGGTGAATCCGAGCAGGCGGATGCGCGGGTCCTCCTTCGGCTCCGGGGAATCGCTGAAGGCCCGCCAGTAGGTGAGATAGTCGGCGCCACAGACCACCGTGAGGGTCATCCGCGGGAACTTGTCGCGCAATAGCGGCCACACCCTTTCGGCAAAGAAACGGTACGCGGCGACATTGGGGAAGTGGCGGAAGGAGCCGATGAAGAGCAGCTTTTCGCCTGGGTCTTCGCCCGGCGGTTCGGGTTCGGCGCGGAAACGTTCCAGGTCCACACCGTTTTCGATGACGGCGGTGGAGACCTCCGGTCCAAGCAATTCCGCATCCTTCTGAGACATCACCACCACGCGGCCGAAACGCCGGATCTGGCGGGTCTCGAAACGGCGCCAGCGGAAGGCGTCCCACCACGCGCCGATGGTGCGTTCGCGGCGCGCGATCTGAGTGAACAGGTCGAAGGTGACGTCGTGCTCCACCAGTATGTCGCCGCCGTATTCGGCCAGTTGCGTGTATTCCACTTGGAGGGCTGCAAAACCGAAAGCGCGGCGCTCTTCGGCCAGTGCTTTCCTCATCGAGGGCGAGCGGAATTCGTGGACCTCCGGGGGCAGCAGCGACGACCAGCGCGGCTCGCGGTATCGCGGCTTTTCGACCAGCACCACCCGGGCGCAGAAATCCAGCACGGGCGCGGTTTCGAGGGCGGCAGGGCCGTCGGTGAACGCGCCATCGGTGAACGAGAACAGCTCGATATCGAAATCCCTAGCCGTCTGCCTCAGCAGGTTGTAGATGCGCACCGCGCCGCCGTGGGAAAGCGGGTACGGGAAATAAGGCGAGAGCACCGCCACCGGGCGGCGCTCCTTCGAACGCGGGCGGCCTGCCAGCACGCGGTAGCCTTGCGGAACGACAGGGGGGACGACCGGGGCCACGGTCGGAGGTACGATCTGGGGCACGACCGGGCGCTCCCGCTTGGGCCACGGCCACCACCAGGGGCGGAGATCAATGCGGTCCAGCGGTACGCCGCGCCAGAACAGGAACGACGACAGGTTGGGCCGCAGATGATGGCGCTCCAGCCGGCCGTTGTAGGCCAGAATCTTGTGCGGCGCCAGGCGATAAGCTGTGCGGCGCAGGGCGCTGGGTTCGCGTGTGAGCATCACGGGCGCCAGACCGATGCGGTAGCGCTTGAGCTCGCCCGAGAGCTCTTCTTTGAATTGGGGCCAATTCTCCGGTGTCACCACGAAGTGGCGGCGATCCGGGACCAGGCCGCGAACTTCTTCGGCCATGCGGCGGCAGAGTTCGGCGTCGCCGGTGCAGAAGGTGACCACCACGGCTTCCGGGCCTTTGCCCATCAAACGGAAGATCCATTGCTTCAGCCACTGCTTCAGCCGCTGCTTCAACGCACCGACCTCGTGCCCCATAGCACCGCGCAGGCAGCCAGCGGAGTGAAGGCCACCACCGTGGTGACGGCCGTGTATCGGTGGGCATCGAACGCGGCGCCAATGGCCGGAGATATAACGGCCGAGACGGCGCCGTAGCTGGCCACCAGAATAGAAACCGCGAAAGCCGCGGGCGCGCCGCCGAAGGTGTCGAGCGGCAAGGTGTACAGGTTGACGCTGAATGCGGCCACGGCGAAGATGCCGAGCGAGATACCGGCCGACGCCCAAGCGGCGTTGGGGGCGAACGGGAGGGCGGCCGTGGCCAACGCGATCACCGAAGCCGCCACGCAGACACGGAAACGCGCGGCAACTGTGGAGACGGTGCCCACTCCGCGTTCGGCGATGCGTAGCGACAGCCATCCGCCGGAGAATCCGCCGAGGCCGGCGAAGAGCGGAGGAATCCAGGCGTACCAGGCCGATTCCTGCTGGGTGAGATGGTGCACATCAAACAGGTATAGCGTGGTCCAGTTGGACCACAGATAGTAGCCGGCCATGTTCAGCGCGTTGGCGGCCACGAAGGCCCACAAGCGGCGGTCGCGCAGCATGGCCGCGCTGGCGCCGGCCTTCAGCTTTGGCAGCGGCGCGGTGCTGGTGCGGCGCGCGGCCCAGTTCCAGAGAGGAATCCACGCCAGACCGAGCGCGCCCGTGACCACGAAGGCCGCGCGCCAGCCGCTGTGCACCGCAACAGCCACGGCCAGGGGCGGCGCCAGAATGGCACCCAGGCTCACGCCGGCCTGGTTGACGGCGTTGCCGAGAGCGCGCTCCGCGGGCCGCAGGTATTGGTGGATGGCCTTTCCGGCGGCGGGAATGCCGGCAGCCTCCGACACTCCGAGAACCACGCGGCAGCCCACCAGCCCGCCGAGGCCGCGCGTGAAACCGGTGGCGATGCCGGCGCAGGACCACAGCCCCACCGCGAAGCTGATGGCCCAGTTCAGCCCGATGGTATCGATGAGCATTCCGGCAAATGGGGCGCTGGCTGCGTAGGCGATGCTGAAGGCGCTGCCGATCCAGCCGTACTGGATGTTCGAAAGATGAAACTCGCCGCGCAGCGTCGGCGCCAGCGCCGCCAGCGTGGCGCGGTCCAGGTAATTGATGGCGGTGGAAAGCACGAATACCGCCAGCACCAGCCACCGGTAGCGAGCCGCGCCGGGGTCGCCGGTCACTGGTACTGGTGTCACTGGAATTCGCGTCACTGAAACTCGATGGTGGCCACCTCGCCCACCGTCGCCAGTTTGGTGTTGGGCTTGGGGAAGTACTCGATGGTGACCGGGCGCGGCTTTTGCACTCCGCAGCCCAGCGTGGCCTTTTGGCCGCCGCCGATGAATACAATTTGCGCCGGGTCGACCACCAGCAGCTTCACGACTTTATGTTCGGGATCTTCCACCACCAGGCGTGCCTGCTTGCCCAGGCAATCCACCTGCTTGAGATTGCCTTGCACCCGGCCGGTAGGCTTGGGGCCTTCCCACCAAGGCACGGCTTTCTCGTCGGGATTGGCCTTGCCGTCGCTGAATTTGGCTTCGGCGGAATGCAACTCGGCACGGGCTTCGGCCTTCAGACGATCAATCTCGCGCGCCTTCTCCGCGGCCTCACGGCGCTTCTCGGCCTCTTCGTAATCCAGGCGCTGCTGCTCAATGGTCAGGCGGGCCTGGTGCATTTGCTCGCGCTCCGCGGGGTCGGTGGCGGCCTGCTCGCCGGACTTCCATGCCGTGGCGGCGGCGCCGTAATTGTGGTCGGCCAGGTAGGCTTCGGCCAGCGCTTTCCAGTACGCTGCGTTACGGGGATTGCGCTCAGCCGCGGCCTTCCAATGGGCCGTGCGCTTGAGCGGATCGGTGTCGCGCTGCGCCATCATGGCGAACGGTTCGTCCAGCTTCGGGTTGATGCCGGCGGCGTGCAGCAGGGCTTCGGTGGCCTTTTCGTTATCGGGTTCCAGCCGCGCATATTCGATGTAGCAGCGGGCGCTGGAGGTGCCGGCCTGCACGGCATCGCCGAAATGGCGGAAGGCTTCGGCGGTTCGATGGTCGCGCAGGGCCAGCAGGCCAAGGCCCTCCTCGGCTTCGGGAACCTTGGCGTGGGCTTTCAGCAAATACTCATACTCGGCGGCGGACTGGCTGCCGGCCAGCAGGTCGGCGCGCGCCAGGCGGACATCGGTTTCGGAGATGGAGCGTTCGGGGAAATCGCCTTCCGACATGGGGCGGCTGGAAAGCGAGGTGGTCTGGAAATTCCCGGCCTCGAAATGGCGCTTGGCCTGCGCTTCGACCTCGGCCGCCGATTTGCCGAACGCGTTGCGATAGGCCGGGTCGTCCGCCACGCCTTTGCGCAGATTGTAGAGCAGCACGCGAATCTTGCCGAAGTATTCGGGATCGGCCACCAGCAGATGAATGCGCGCCCAGTCGAGGTCGGGCTGGGGCGGGGGCGCGCCGGCGGTGATGCGGATTCCGTTGACTTCGAGAGTGGAGAAGAATGCCACCAGGCCGTGCTCAAAGGCCGGCGGCATCTGAGCGGTATTGGATTTCAGGAACAGCCGCGCGAGTTCGGCATTGATGGCCGGAGTGACGCTGCCCTTTTCGGCCAGCACGATGGCGTAACGGTCGCGGCCCTCGGTGATGGGGGCGGGAGCGGTCCAGCCCTTGGAGTTCTTGAAAACGAAGATGCGGACCGGCAGGGGCGTCTGCAAATCGTTTTCACCGACGATCTGGCCGAGGGCGTGGCGGAACTCTTCGAAGCGCACCAGGGCCTCGCGGCCGGCGCGCGCGCCCGCGTCCGAGAGCACTTCGTAGGGGCCACCGGTGAACTTCACCCAGTGGTCGTCCGCGGTCAGAAGGCATGGCAAGGCGCAAAGGAAAAGGAGCCGGCGCATCGGTTTCATTATCCCGCGAAGGCGGGGGGTGCGGGTGGGCCGGGGCTGAGGGCCTCGATGCGCCTGGGCCGGCAACTATGCGAGCGCTGACCGTGTTGCAAAAAGAATACGCGTGACGCGCCAGGTTTTGGCCGAGATGCGCCAAGTCGCTCTGGATGCGAACTCGGGCCCCGCAAATGGGACGCGCTGGAAGCGCATGTGGCCGACTTCCGTTGCTGCACTCCGACAGCCTTCTATGCTTAACATGGGCCGCCCTTCGGAACGAGAACACGCGCAAGGACGTCAAATGAGTTCAGCCGACGCGTGTATTGGCGCCACGGGGATGGTTTTGCCGGCACCGCTGGTGACAAGCAATCCTAACGTCTATCGCCACCTCGACAGGCTCCAGCTTGTCACGTGGCAGATTCGCAGATTCCTCTCCGAAAGAACCTCACCCAGTGGTCCCTGCGGCCAGAAGAGATTGCATGTCAGAGCGCAATCGAAGAGGAGCCAGTGCATCGTTTCATCTCCTGCGAACGGATTGACTTTCACCTTCGTTATGCGGCCACCGCTCCGTCGACCGCAGGCGTAGAATAGTGTGAGGAAGCCAGCTATGGATGTCACGTTACCATCGGACTTGAATGGGCAGATCGAGCAAGAACTCGCTAGCGGTCGCTATCATAGTTCCGATGACCTGATCGAACAGGCTGTCAGGCACTTCCTGGACGAGCGCCAGCGCGCTCAACGGCGGCTCGATGCGCTCCGCAGAATAGGCCGGGCGGTTGATGAAGCGGGCCTATATGAGCGCGTGTTGATTCCCGGCCAGGAATGACGGGCACACCGCTCGTCGTACTCGATGCCTGCGTCCTCGCCAATTTCTCTTTGTGCGATACGCTCCTGCGCCTCGCGGAGCCACCGCGGCTTTTTGAGCCGAAATGGTCAGAGGAGATCATTCGGGAGACAACCCGTACGCTGGAATCGAAACTTGGGTGGCCGAGTTCTCTGACCGCTCATCTCGAAGCCGAATCGCGCGCCCAATTCAGCGAGGCGTGGATCAGCGGTTACGACCGGCTGATTCCCCGGATGACGAACGATGAAAAGGATCGCCACGTCACAGCGGCCGCAGTCCACGGCGAGGCGCCGATCATTGTGACCTTTAATCTGCGCCACTTCAGGCCAGAGCATCTGGAGCCGTGGGGCATCGCCGCACAACACCCGCAAGCGTTCCTGATTGATATTTTCCGGCAGAAGCAAGCGCTGGTGATGGCGAAACTGGAGCAGCAAGCCGCCGACCGCGGCCGTACGTTGCGTCAACTCCTGAACATCCTGAACGCAACGGTGCCCGACTTCGTAGCGCTTGTTTCCAAAGCAACGGCAGGAGAATAGGCCGATGGCGGGGCGTCAGGGATCGGCTCCGGGGATCGGGATTCGGGAGCCTGGGGGCCGGGGTGGGCATCCCACTCACTGATTCAGAACGAACGCGCACAACTGATTGCCGCCGGTGGCGAGAGCATACTGGCGGCCGTCACGCCATGCCCCTTTGACCGTCAGCCCTCAGAATCGGTCAGCGGCGTTACAATCGTTATCTTATGGATCGTGTGCCACCACGTCGGTCAAAGATCCGCCGAACCTGATCCGCAGCGGCTCGTTCTCGGTGGATCGACTGTTGAGCCACATCGACCTTGGCACGGCGGAGGAATCCGACGAACTCGTGAGCCGCATCCATGGGCAGCGCTATATGGACCTCTCCTCCGACCGCAACGGCAAGACTGGTCGTTGATACGAACGTCGCAGGTGTGCAAACCCAAGCGCTTAGGAACCCTGCTAAAATCGGGATAGTGCCGACGGTTCTTAGGTTTGATGGACTGAGGGCTGTAATCTATCCGAACGATCATCGACCGGCCCAATGTTCACGTGATTGGCAGAGGTTGCGAGGCAGTATTCGATCTGAACTGTCCGGCAGGGCCGGTGTAACTGCGGGAGAATTATGGATTCCCGCGTCGGGAGATCAAGCCCATGGGAGGCGCCTTGGTGGATCACCTGGAACCTTTGTGCCTGGCTTGGGAGCAAATTCATGGCATCGCGTGACGATTTCGAACTGGCGAACCAGCGTGCTAAAGACCTGGAAGCCAGTGTTCCACGAGTAGTTTCCGCGCGTTACGATCGCAAGATAGGGCGAATCGTGATTCAACTCAGTTCCCGGCTTATCGTGAGCTTCTCGCCCGGCGATGTAGAAGGGCTGGAAGACGCCACACCCTCACAGCTTAGCCAAATCGAAATCAGCCCGTCCCGTTTCGGCATCCACTTTCCAGCCGTGGATGCAGACCTGTATGTGCCCGGCCTCTTAAATGGCTTTTTGGGTTCAAAGAAGTGGATGGCGTCCCGGCTCGGTCAGATTGGCGGCCAATCCAGGAGCGGAGCCAAAAAGGCGGCATCTAGAGCAAATGGAAAGCTTGGGGGAAGGCCTAGGAGGGCACAGGGACAGTAGGCGCCGGATGCCTGCCGATAAGGCGGCGCCGGTGGGCCCAAGGCGTGGACCAAGCCTGCCGGGCCAGCCGCGCGAAGATGTCGCGACCGCGCCAGGGCCGCTGGGTGCCCCTCCCAATTACTGATTCAGCACGAACGCGAACAACTGATCGCCGCCGGTGGCGAGCACGTACTGTCTACCGTCCAGCGTGTACGTCTCGGGCGCGTTGCCGGCGGCGCCGATGCGCGAGTGCCACAGCGGCTTGCCCGTGGCGGCCTCGTATGCCACCAGATTCTGGCCGTCGCCGCTGAAGAGCAGACCTCCGGCTGTAGACAACAGTCCCGCGCCTCCGGAGATTTCATGGCGCCACGACACCTTGCCGGTCTTGTAATCGATCGCGTCGATATACGACCCGTACGAGAGTCCGCCGCCCCCCATCGTGCCGCCGAGACCCATTGAGCCGCGCGGATCCGGATCGATCAGGTAAGTGAGCCGCAGCGAGTTATTCTCGGGCACATAGAACAGGCCCGTATCCGGTGAGAAACTCGGCGGCGGATAGTTCGTCACGTCGCCAGAGACCAGCGAACCGGGAATGGTGGCATCCTTCGCGGGGTTGCGTTTCGGGCGGCCCTGCTCGTCCAGACCCAAAGCCCAGTTGTTGTAGAGGCCGAATTTGCCGGTGACCAGATGTTCGCCGGTGACGCGGTCCAGAACGAAGAAGTAGCCGTTGCGCTCCGCAGTCATCACCAGTTTGCGCGTCCGGCCGTTGAACGGCATGTCGGCGAAAACCGGCGTCTGCGTGGAATCCCAGTCATGCGTGTCGTGCGGCGAGGTCTGGTAATGCCAGGCGATCTTGCCGGTGTCCACGTTCACCGCCACCAGCGAACAGGTGTAGAGATTGTCGCCCTCGCCGCGCCCGGTGGTGTAGGCGGGCGTGGGGTTGCCCGTGCCGAAAATGTAGAGGTGAGTTTCGGGATCGTAAGAGCCCGGAATCCAGACCTGCGCGCCGCCGTGTTGCGCGGCATCCAGGCTGGCCCAGGTTTCGACGCCCGCGTCGCCGGCCTTCATCGGTACCGTGTAGGTGATCCACTGACGCTCACCGCGCTCCGGCTCGAAGGATTGCAGGAAACCCGGGGCATCCATGTCATTGCCCGTGCCTGCGAGGATGTGATTGCCCACCACGATCGGCGCCATGGAGGAGAAGTACTGCTGGTCGAAACTCGAAATTTCCTTCTTCCAGCGCTCTTTCCCGGTCCGGGCGTCGAGGCAGATCAGGTAGTCGTCGTGGACCTCCAGGTACAAATTGTTGTGCCACATGCCCATCCCGCGATTGCCGGTGTGCGTGCCGCCGCGGGTTTTCCAGTAGTAATGCCAGAGGACGGTGCCATCGCGCGCATCGACCGCCCAGGCGTTATCGGGCGCCGACATATAGATGACGCCATCGACCATGAGAATGCCGCCGCCGAGGCGAGGGGCGCCGCAGTTATTGAGATCGCCTTTGCCTAACCCACCGGCGATGATCGGGGCCGGCTCGCCGCCGCCACCGCGTCCGCCAAACCCGCCACCGCCACCGCCCGCGTCACCGGCGCCCGCGCCGACGCCCGACGGGCCGCACCCCGCGGTGAAACGCGTGACCCAGGAGAGGCTCAGATGGGCCACTGTGGACTGGTTGATCTGTTTGAGCGCGCTGTACCGCTTGCCGGTGTAGTCGCCGGAGTATGTGGTCCATTGATCGCCGAGCGGCTTGAGGATCTCGGAGGGATCGAGGCCGGCCTGTCCGAAGACGATGCCGGGGGCGAGCAGTAGAGAGGAAACCAGCAGTACAGAAGAGATGATGAGCTGTTTCATGGAAGTAATCTCAGCCAATTCACTTTACGGTTGCCAGGTAAGCCGTCACGTCATGCATGTCCTTGTCGTCCAGCGTGGTGACCAGCTTCTTGTGCGCTTCGTCGGGATCGTGCACGTCGACTTTCGGCACTTCGCCATTGCGCGTGATCGACCTGCGGTTGCCGTCGGCCAGCATGAGCGTCACGATGAAGTCATCCTTGCGAATGAGCATGCCCTCCAGTTTCTGCCCATTGCTCAGAGTCACGGTGACGGGGGTGGGCTTGGTAGGTCCACCGCCCCGGCCTCCACGGCCACCGCCACCGCCGCCGGTGACCCAGGTATTCTGCAGCGTGCGGGCGTCGGAGTACTTCGACGCAATGGCCTTGAGGTCGCCTGTAATCGAGTGGCAGCCTGTGCACTTCGCCTGGAAGTAGACTTGGCCGGCGGAGGCGCTGCCGACCTGCACGTTGAGGGTTCCCGGGTCGGCCGCTCCCGGCGGGCGGGCCTGCGAGCCAACCATAGACAGCACGCTGTGGATGTACTCGGAGACGGCTGTGACGTCGGACTCGGTGAGGTTCAATGCGGGCATCCCCTTATCCTGGCGGGCGCCGCGCACAATGGGCGCGATCAGTTCGCCGTGCTGATCGCTCAACGCAACCAGCGAGCGCAGCAGGCTGGGCCCACCCTGGTCGCCGCCGCGAAGGTCGCCGCCATGACAGGCGGCGCAATTGACGCCATAGACTGCCTTGCCGCGGGCGATCACCTCCGGCCCAGCCAGTGGGCGCGTCTGCTGCGGGAAGTTCGGGACTCGGCGGCCTCCGCCGGCCGCCCCGTCGACGCCGCGGCCTGCGCGTCCGCGGCCCGCGCCGGCTGGAGGGGCCTGCTGCTCCTGAGCCGGCAGCATCGCGGCCGCCAGTGCGCCCGCCAGTACGGAAATCGTCAAACGGTTCGGTGCAGTCATGGTTCAATCCTCTGGGTTCAGTCCGCTGGGTTCAGTCCCCCTGGTTCAGGCCAGCGCGTCCTTTGCGAACAGCGCGCCGATTCCCGGCGCCGGCGTGAAAGCCAGTTTGCCCAGCCAATGCCGTCTGCTGATTCCGTGTTGTGCCACTTCCAACTTTCCTTTCCCCGACGATGCTTGCCGCCGCCGAGGGTTCAGCCGCCCATCCGAACGGACTGCGGCCAGTGGACGACGTGGCGCCCGCCTTTTTCAGAATTCCGTAGCGAAAAAACGCTTCGCCGAAGATTCGCTCGATCTGGTCGCGAACAGCATCGCGGTCAATATGGGTAGGTGGTAGACAGGCCCGCGGCCCCTGGTATTCGAAACTCGGTTGGTGTTCGAAACTCTGCAGAATCGGCTTCGTCAATCCCGGAGTCGCCATGAAGAACCCTCTGGGTAGGTCGGATTATATCATGCGCGCGATTTGGTTGAGAATAAACTCCACCGTACAGACTGTGCAGCACATGCTGAAACGGGGAGGGACTTGAGCAATCAGCTTTCAGCGGTCAGCTTTGAGCGCACCCAAGGCACGAGGTTTGCTAACTGAAAACTGAAAACTGAAAACTGATGACTGATAACTGTAACTCGCTTGCCCGCGCCCGCCCCTACTCCGCGTGCACCTCATTCATATGCTGCCTGGCCCGATCCCGCAGTTCGCCGATGTTCAGGCCGGTGAGGGCGGTGGCGATGGCGCCGCCCACCAGCAACGGGAACGTCTGGACGGCGTAGTAGATCAGCGAGAACGTTTTGGCATCGTTGGTTTCGACCTCGAAAAGGCGCAGCGCGACGACCACCGCGAAGTTGACCAGGCCCAGGTTGCCGGGCGCGTTCGGCACCACGGTGCTCATGCGCACGATGGTCAGGATGCCGCCGGCGACCCAGAAAGAAAGGTCGAAGCCGTACGCCTTCATCAGGGCGAAGACGAAGAGAACCTGCAAGGCCAGATAGAACAGGCTGATGATTGAGGTGAGGCCGAGGGTGCGCAGGCTGCCCATCAACTTCAGGCCTTCCACGATATGGCGCAGCGTCGCGGCCCACCGGCTTTCTATGAGGCCGGCATGCGCCTGGTGCTTGCGGAGGACAATCCAGCAGAGAGCCGCGCTGGCGAGGAGCACGGCGGCGGCCACGCTCCAGGCGAAGAGATTGAGCTTCTCTTCAAGCCGGGCGGCCTCCGGATCGTGCGGAAGGTGCTTGATGAATCCCGCGGCGATCACGAAAGCGATGAGCAGCCAGAAGCCATCGATAATCCGTTCCACGGCGACCGAGGCAAAGGCAAGCGAGAGCCGCAGGTTGTTCCAGTGGCCCATCAGGTAGCAGCGGATGATCTCGCCCACGCGGAGGGGAAGCACCTCGTTGGCGAACAGGCCGATATAAATACATTGCACCGTGGTCCAGAAGCCGAGCCGCGCCACGGGGAAGAGCAGCGTATTCCAGCGCCAGCCGTGCACCACGAACACGGAGAGGTCGGTGAGGATGGCGATCGCGACCCAGCGCCAATCCAGCGACCGGATGTTGGGCAGGAGTTCGTTCATCGGGTAGCCGTGAAGTACCCAGATGAGCGAACCGGCGGAAAGGCCGTAGCCCAACACCTGGGGCAGCCACGAGGGTATTCTGCGGGGCGAAGCGGCGGTCATCCGTGGCGATGTGCTCCGGTGCTCACGAGTTCATCATAGCGGGTAGCTGCGCCTTGGGGTACTCTAGCTTTGATGAAGCCAATACGTCGTGTTGCGGTATTGGGAGCGGGGACCATGGGGTCGCGGATCGCGGCCCATTTTGCCAACGCCGGTTTTCCGGTGGATCTGCTGGACATGCTTTTGCCGGATCAGCCGAACCGTAACGCGGCCGCGCTGGCAGGCATCGAGGCCGCGGTGAAACAAAGGCCGGGCGCCTTCTTCACCGAGGCGGCGCGCAGGCTGATCCGGCCGGGGAACTTCGACGACCACCTGGACCGCCTCGGCGGATGCGACTGGATCATTGAGGCGGTGGCGGAGAACGTCGAAATCAAGCGCAGCCTGTGGCATCGCGTGGCCGAGGTGCGGAAGCCCGGAAGCATCCTTTCCACCAACACCAGCGGGATTCCGCTGGCGACGATTTCCGAGGGCTTCCCGGGCGAGTTCAAGCAGCACTTTCTGGGAACGCACTTTTTCAATCCGCCCCGCTACCTGCACCTGGTGGAGATTATTCCGGGTTCGGAGACCACGGATGAGGTGCTGCTGGGGGCGGCAAGCTTTTGCGATCTGCACCTGGGCAAGGGCGTGGTGGAGTGCAAAGACACGCCGAACTTCATCGCCAACCGCATCGGGTGCTTCTTCGGGGCCACCATTCACAAGCTCACGGTGGAAGATGATTTCACCATTGAAGAGGTGGACGCGCTGACCGGCCCGGCGGTCGGGATGCCGAAGAGCGCAAGCTTCCGGCTGATCGATATTGTGGGGCTGGATGTCTGGTGCCATGTGCTGAGCAATCTGTACGAACTGGTGCCGGAAGACCCGGCGCGCGAACTGTTCCAGGTGCCGGCGATGATGCGGCAGATGCTGGAGCGCGGCTGGCTGGGCGAAAAGCGCGGGCAGGGTTTTTATAAACGGGTGGGTAAAGGCGCGGAAAAGGAGATCCACGCCCTGGACCGCAAGACCATGGAATATCACCCGGCGCAAAAGGTGCGGTTTCCGGCGGTGGAGGCGGCGCGCGGAATCGAAGACCTTCCGCAGCGTTTGCGTACGCTGGTGGCGGGCGAAGACCGTGCCGGGCAGTTTCTGTGGAAGCTGTTCCGCGACCTCTTCGTGTACTCCGCAACCATGGTTCCGCAGATTTCCGAGCGCATCGTGGAGATGGATAGCGCCATGCGGTGGGGCTTCGGCTTCCCGATGGGCCCGTTCGAACTGTGGGACGCGCTGGGCCTTCCGGAAACCGTGGAGCGCATGGGCCGCGAAGGCTCCGCGGTGCCGTTGAACGTGGCCGCGATGCTGGCAGCCGGCGCCCGAAGTTTTTACAAAGTGGCGGATCGCTCGGGCGAACCCGGCAAGATGTATTTCGAACTCAATGACGGCGGTTACGAGAACCTGGAAACGCGGCCGGGAGTGCTGGTGTTGAGCGACATCAAGCGCGCCCGCGGCGTGGTGAAGAAAAATGCCGGGGCTTCGCTGGTAGATCTGGGCGACGGCGCGCTGTGCCTGGAGTTCCACAGCAAGATGAACTCGCTGGGCGACGATATGGTGCAGATGCTCAACGCCGCCATTGAGGAGACCAGCCGTGGTTTCGATGCGCTGGTAATCGCTAACCAAGGCGAGAATTTCAGCGTGGGCGCGAACCTGATGCTGGTACTGCTGGCGGCGCAGGAAGGGGAGTGGGACGAACTCGACGCGGCGGTGCGGCGCTTCCAGCAGGCTGCCATGGCGATCAAATACGCGCCCAAGCCGGTAGTCTCGGCGCCATTCGGCATGGCGCTGGGCGGCGGCTGCGAGATCGCGATTCATGCCGCGCGCGTGCAGGCGTCGGCCGAAACTTACATGGGGCTGGTGGAGGTAGGCGTGGGGCTAGTTCCGGCCGGCGGAGGCTGCAAGGAGATGCTGCTCCGGTTGGCGAACGCGAAAGCGGCGTTTGAGCTGATCGGGTACGCCAAGGTTTCGTCGAGCGCCGCCCACGCGCGGGAGTTGGGTTTTCTGCGAGAGCAGGATGGCGTCTCGATGAACCCGGAGCGGCTGATTGCCGATGCCAAGGCGGCGGCGCTGGCGATGGTCCCGTCCTGGGCGCCGGGTACGCCGCGGCAGGACATACCGGTTGAAGGCGAGGCGGGGTACGCGCTGTTGAAGATGGGGCTGTATTTGGCCCGCGAGGGCGGATACATTTCGGAACACGACACCGTGGTCGGCGGCAAACTGGCCCACGTGTTGTCGGGCGGCAGGCTGACGGGGGCACAGAAGGTGGCGGAGCACTATTTGCTGGATCTGGAACGGGAAGCGTTTCTGAGCTTGTGCGGGACTGTGAAGACCCAGGAGCGGATGGGGCACATGCTGAAAACGGGGAAAGCGTTGCGCAACTGAGAGGAAAAAGAAACTGACGCGGAGGTGTAGGTCAAAGAATGTGGGCGTTGTACGGGCGGATCGTCTTTGGCGCGTCGGCGGTGCTGTTCGGCGTCATCGCACTGATGTGGTACGACTCTGACACCTGGCAAACCCTCCGTCAGATCTGGAGCCTGCCTTTTGGAACCATCGTCGGCGGGTGTCTCATGATCGTTCAAATTGCCGGTGGGATTGGGATCCAGTACCCAAGGACGGCGCGTTTGGCGTCAATCGCTCTCGGCATCGTCTATTTGCTTTTCTCCCTGGCCTGCATCCCTGCCATCGTTGCCGCGCCG
The DNA here is from genome assembly GCA_035570275.1 of Candidatus Acidiferrales bacterium. Classification (GTDB taxonomy): domain Bacteria; phylum Acidobacteriota; class Terriglobia; order Bryobacterales; family Bryobacteraceae; genus DATMNI01. Next base: position 22,358 of record DATMNI010000202.1, read on the forward strand.
GCCATCTATGCGCATTACGGGAGCCTCTTCGAACAGTTTTGCTCACTCTGTGGTGCCATTGCCCTGTACGCTGCAACCGAGGCAAATGCAGCCCGGGCGGTAGCGTTCGGCCGAGTGGCGCGCCTAGGGCTCGGAGTCTGCGCGGTTTCATTTACGCTGAGTCAGATACTCTATCTTCCGGTGACATCTGACTTGGTTCCAAAGTGGATTCCGCCAAGTCAGACTTTTTGGGCGATACTCACGACGATCGCATTTGCGCTCGCGGCGATTTCCATTCTCATCAATCGCCAGGCACGGCTTGCGATTCGCCTGATGACCCTCATGCTGGCACTCTTTGGTGTGTTGGTTTGGGTCCCGCGCCTGATCGCTCACCCGGAAGCCCATCTGAACTGGTCAGAATTCGGCTTGACTTTCCTCATTACAGGGGCCGTCTGGATGGTGGCTGATTTGAGGTCTTTCTGATTTAGGCGTGTTGGCGCGCCACTTAACTTAATCGTGCAACCGCCAGCGTTGTTTCCGGTTCTAACATTCTGGTCGGGCCAAAGTGGGACGATCGGGTTGTGTCGTCTGTCACCCAGCCCGCGCAGTGTCTGGCGAGGCATGACAGACCACGAAAGACGATGGTCTGTCCCACCTTCTCCCAGAAATGTACAAACTCGCGCCGGCGAATTCACAATCCGCCGCGGTTTAAACAATCTGCCCCACATGGAGTTCCCGCTATTCGCGTCCGAATTGTGATAGTATCCGGCCATGAAATCTTTCAGCCGTAAAACCAGCGGCCGGCGCGCATTCCTTCAGGGTTTCAGCGGAGTTCTGGGAGCCGGTTTCTGGGCCGATCAGACCCTCGATGCGCTTCCGCAGAACACCAACACCAACTCCAGGCCTTCGGCATTGAAGATCACCGATCTGCGCGTGGCCACCGTCACCCGCGCGCCCATGACGTGCCCCCTCATCCGCATCGACACCAACCAGGGCGTCTACGGCCTCGGCGAAGTCCGCGACGGCGCCAGCAAGAACTACGCGCTCATGCTGAAGAGCCGCATCCTCAATGAGAACCCTTGCAACGTCGATAAAGTCTTCCGCAAGATCCGGCAGTTCGGCGGTCCGGCCCGGCAGGGCGGGGGCGTCTGCGGAGTGGAAATGGCGTTGTGGGACCTGGCGGGCAAAGTCTACAACGTACCCGTTTACCAGATGCTGGGCGGCAAGTTCCGGGACCGCATCCGCTGTTATGCCGACACTACCGAATCCAACGACCCCAAGATCTTTGGGCAGCGGCTGCGGTTGCGCAAAGAGCAGGGCTTCACGTGGCTGAAGATGGATTTGGGAATCGACCTGATTCGCGATGTACCGGGCGCGCTGACGTATCCGGCGGGTGAAGAACTGGGCGGAGGCGGGCGCAAAGAGCACATGTTCACCGGTATCGAGATCACTCACAAGGGCGCTGAATTGATGGCCGATTTCGTGGCCGCGGTGCGCGAGCAGGTGGGGATGGACGTGCCGCTCTCCATGGACCACTTCGGGCACATCAGCGTGCGGTCGTGTATCCGGCTGGCCAAGGCGCTGGAAAAACACAACCCGGCCTGGCTGGAGGATATGGTTCCCTGGCAGCATACGGAATTGCTTAGGGAGATTCACGAGCACATCGATGTGCCGCTGCTTACCGGCGAAGACATCTTCCTCAAGGAGCCGTTCATGGAGTTGTGCCGCGCCCACGCGGTGGACATCATCCACCCCGACCTGGCCACTTCCGGCGGCATTCTGGAGACCAAGAAAATCGGCGACGGCGCGCAGGAGTTGGGTGTGCCGATGGCGATGCATTTCGCGGGGACCCCGGTATCCTGCATGGCCAACGTGCATTGCGCCGCCGCCACCGAGAACTTCCTGGTGATGGAGAACCACTCCGTGGACGTGCCGTGGTGGGGCGACCTGGTGGAAGGCGTCGAGAAGCCGATCGTCAACAAAGGCTTCATCACCGTACCCGACAAGCCCGGCCTCGGCATCACCTTGAACGAGGAAGTGGTGAAGCAGCACCTGAGCCCGCAGGACCCGGGATATTTCGAACCTACGCCGCAGTGGAACGTGGACCGGTCGAACGACCGCACATGGAGTTGACCCTCATGACGAAACGACTACTGGTTACCCTGGCGGCCTTGTCTGCAGCCGCCACGTTGCTTCCCGCGCCGGCCCGCGCGCAGTTACATAGCTTGACCAAAGAGCAGATGACGGAATTGACCGCTCAGTACAAGGGCGACCGGTTTCCCGACGGCAGGCCGAAGGTTTCCGACACCTTGATGGAGCGGGCCAAGGGCATGTCGGCCGAGGAGGTGTGGGCCGGACTGAACCAGGCCGGCGGCGCGGGAGGCGGAGCCGGCGGTGGCGGCGGGCGTGGCGGCGGCGCCTACCGCAACCAGTATGAAGACGGCTTTCACGTGCTGCATCCGAACCTGAAACTGGTGGGCCGCGCGTTCACTGTGCAGTTCATGCCGGCGCGCCCGGACGTGGATGCCTACGTGAACGCCAGGGGCCAGGCGGCCGGATTGGGCAACCGCATGTACAACCAGACCGCCATTGACATGCTGCAGCCGGGCGACGTGCTGGTGGTGGACTTGTTTGGCAAGGTAGATGGCGGAACCATGGTCGGGGACAATCTCTTCTACTACATCATGAAGACCACCAAGACCGGTGGCCTGGTGGTGGATGGCGCGGTGCGCGACCTGGAAGGCATTTCCGAGATGATGATGCCGGCTTACTTCCGCCGGACGCATCCCAGCGCCATCGCCAACGTGACGCTTACGGGCATCAACGTCCCGGTGCGGATTGGAAACGTGACAGTGCTGCCCGGCGACATGGTATTGGGCGATCCGGAAGGGATCTATTTCGTGCCGCCGCACCTGGTGCAGCAGATTGTCGACAACGCCGACACCATCCACGTGCATGATGAGTGGACGCGCAAGAAGTTCGACGAAGGGAAGTATAAGTCGAGCGACATTTATGGCAGCCCGAAAGACCCGGCGCTGCAGAAAGAGTATCAGGAGTATTTGAAGAAGAGGCTGGACGAGATCCGGAAGAAGTAGTGGTCGCGACCCTCAGGGTCGCGACTTGATAAATGAGATGCCGGGGCTGGGTCAGAGGCTACGGTGGCGACCCATAGGGTTTCCACCACGGTAATCTCTCATGCGTGTTGCACAAACAGAAACCACCAGCCGTGAGGCGCTAAACATCCGGATCAAGCCGGAGGTTCGCGGGTTGATCGATCGTGCCGCGGCGTTGGCCGGCAAGAACCGCACGGATTTGTGCTGGACGCAGCCCGCCGCGCGGCCGAGGAGACGCTTCTGGATCGAACGGTTTTTGCCGTGAATCCGAAGGCATACCGGGAGTTTCTGGCACGCCTGGACGCTCCGCCGCAGCCGAATGAACGGTTACGTAAGAGCATGCAGACGCCGGCGCCCTGGGAGTAAGCGTGCCCCTTTCGCCGCCTGCGCCCTTGGCTGATGGCCATCAGACCGAGGGATTCGCTTCCGGAGAATCTGCCCTGGACGACTGGCTGCATCGACGGGCCCGTGGGAATCAGGCCCGCGCGAATCAGGCATTTGGCGCATCCAGGACCTACGCAGTGTGCGAAGGCAACAGAGTGGTTGGCTACTACGCCATCGCCTCCGGAGCCATCGCACAAACGGAGGTTTCAGGCCGGTTTCGGCGGAACATGCCGGATCCCATTCCGGTGGTGGTGTTGGCGCGGCTGGCGGTGGACCTTGGTTATCAGGGGTGCGGTTTGGGACGCGCCCTGTTTCGCGATGCGGCGCGCCGTATCGCCCATGCCGCCGATACCATCGGTATTCGCGGTATCGTCGTCCATGCCATCTCCGGGAAGGCGCGAGATTTCTATGTCGCGCTCGGCTTTGACCCATGCCCTCGTGATGCGATGACTCTGGTCGTGACCCTTGCAGATGTTAGAGCGACGCTTACCAGTTTGTGATCGAGCGCTGCTCTATCGGCGCACTCCGGTTCCAGCCGGAATCGCCCTGCTGTCGATCGCGCTTAATTAACGTGGGCGCGGCCGCGGTAGTTTTCGCGGCGATCAAGTCCGTGCTGGTCGACCCGCTGCTTACGTACACCCCGAAACCCTGGTGCAGATTGGCAGCAGTTCCCGCGCATGCAGGAGCAGTCGCAAACCGACTGGGTGGTCTGGAATGACACCCAGGAACTGGCCCGCAACACGCGCACGCTCGAATCCGTAGGGGTTTATGGCAATCGACCCGATGTGTGCGCTGCGGCGGGATTAGCCCGGGGCCGGATTAGATCTGCGCGGGCTTCCAGAGTCCCACGGTGTTGCCATCGGGATCGGAGAGCCAGGCAAAGCTGCCATAGTTCGGGATATCGACTTTGGGCACGAGCGTCTTTGCCCCCAGAGACTGGGCTTTCGCCAGATACGCGTCGATGTCGTCTACGCTTACATAGAAAATGGTGTAGTGATGGGGCTCGTGTCCGAGAGCGGTGATATGGCCTTGGATCCCCTGCGAAGCCAGGGTGTCGACCATCACGGCGGGGCCCATCTGGGACGCATTCCACCCGAATAAGGACGTGTAAAACTGGGCTGCCTGAGCGCTGTCGCGGCAGCCGATTTCGAAGTGTACGACGGGATTCGGCATGATCATCTCCTCGAAGTGTTGCGAGCTTCGAAGCAGGGTACCATGACGGCGCGCCGCGGTCAAAATCCTTGCAAAACCGCCCAAAAGCGCCAGTGGCGTTTTGAGCACCCTTCTGTTCCGCAGCAGTGAAACGCAGTTCCCAATCAGAAACACTACGCCTCGCGAAGCATGACAACGGCCCGCGGCAGCAAGTTGGGAAACCATGGTCTACCGCTTCAGGGCCGTTAGATCGATCGATACATAGAGGAGAAGCGCATTATGAGCCAGGATAACGCCGAAATGGATCCGCAGGAACCGGCAGGTCCGGCGCCGCAAGACGAAACTAACAGCAAAGACTTTCAGTTTGTCCTGAAAGCCCTGGTGGCGGCTTACGAACCGTTGCTGGAGCACGAACTTAAGGCCGCCCGTAACATCGACGAGTTGAACCGGGAGGCTGGCATCGCCCCGCCAGGCATCGGGGAAGACATCGCACGGCTGAACCGGGTCTTCGAAACCTTCTTCACTGCGGAGGTAGCCATCAGGCTGCTCCCGGAGGCAGTGCGCGGGCGCTTCGGCCCAGCCGAAGAGTGGCGCTGGTGCATGCAGCACATCCGGTGTTGCATGATCTTCGGCTGGCTGGTCTGCCGCGGACCGCGCACGTTCCGGGCATCTTCCCGTTACCTCTACCAGTATTGGATTTGTGTCCGGCAAGCCCTGGGGACGCCGGTTGCGGTTCCACCAACGGCGGACCAGCGGCGCGATTTCGATACTCTGGTCAAAGCCCTGGCCACCGCTTATAAACCGTATCTGACGGGCGAGCTGAAAGCAGTCGAACTGCTGCAAGGCGTAGCCGGTCAGACGGCGGTGCGAGTTTCGGAACTGGACGAAGGAGACGAAGAAACCGCCGCCATCTTCGACCGCCTCTTTACGCAAGAAACCGCTCGGGCACTGCTGGGGAGGGAAGTCTTCTCCACGCACAGCAAGGAGCCGTTCTTCTGGTTCTGCCGCTGCTGGTGTCTTTGCGCCATCCGCTTCGGCTGTTGCCTGGCCCGTGCCCGGCGGCTGGTCTCAGTGCGTTGGTGCTTGCGCTACTACTGGGACTGCCTTCGCCATTGTCTGCAACCACTGCATTGCCGGATCACCGGTCCGAGCGGCTGCATTCGCGGGCTCAGCGACATCATGGCAGGCAAGATCCTGGAACCGGTCGCAGGGGACGCTTACGGCACCGACTTCGGCCACTATCTCATCGAAGTGCGCGACCCCGCGAATACGCTGCTGACCAACGTGGTGATTTACCCGAACGGCGCCGACAATCCCGACGTCACCCTCACACAGGGGAACTTCGCCATTGCAGGCGGGACCCTGGGCTGGATCGACGTGCAAAAGGCGGCACACGATGCCGGCGTCATCCTGCTGACCAGTACTACCTTTACCGTGACGCTCCGCGTCTTCGGAACCAACGGGGGCGAGTTGCAGCCGCCCTGCACCACCACGTACAGTCTCTCGGCCGATGAAGCTTACATTAAAAGGATCTCCACGCCGTGGTCGGTCAACTATCCCGATCCGTCCGAGCCGTTGCGCGTTGCCAACAACGCCTTGTCGGCGCTGGCAACCATTGGCGGTTGGATGCACGTGCGCGGCGATGCCTTCGTCTATGGGTGTCTCGGTGAGCAAATCCAACAATACACGATCTGGGCCATTCCGGATCAGCCTTTCAGTTTTCCGCAGCCCCCGCCGTACACGCCCGTCGTCCCCGGCGCGAATTGGACCCAGATCGCGCACATCGAGTACGCCGCTCAAACCGTGGATGGAACTCTGTACACCGCCGACCAGGTGCGCGCCTACAACATGCTCAACGGGAATCCCGATCCGAGCATTCTCACCAACATTTGGGGAACGCGGGCTGAGTGCATCTCGGTTGCCATCGACTTTATCGACGACCTCATCTGTTGGAATATCCCAAGCCTCATCCCCAGTGAGTTCAACAGCAACCTGCTGCCGAAAATGAACGCCGCGGATGAAGGAGGAACCGGCAAATTCACGTTTCTGCTCCAGATAATCGATACCGACGGGAACCAGTTCTACGATGTGCAGCGGGCATGGGTGGATAACGAGCCGGTCCATGCCGCCATCACGGGCATCGCCAGCCTGCCGCCCTGCGCCGACCTCTACACCCAGTACCACGACGGCACGTTCAAAACGGTGAACATTCAGGGAACCGCGTGGGACCGCCTGATCGATCCGGCTGATCCGACGAAACCGACCAGCGACAACTTCGCTCACTTCACGGTGAATTTTCAGAAACAGGGCGCGATTGGATTTGCCTTATTGATCGATTCGCCAAACCCGGTGCCCGCCCGGCCCCTGCCGTTGGGCGTGGGGACTCTGACGCCTTGGAATCTCCAGACAGTGGATGCGGCAACCAACCCGTTGGGGTTACCCGCGGACCAACTTCTCGCGCCTGGACAGGAATGCACTTACGTCGTGATTCTTCAGGTTTGGGACAGCACGGTCGTGAATGAAGGCACCGACCATGAGTCCGGATACATTCTCTTCCCAATCAAGATCATCAACGGTCCGGAGCCGTTATAAGCGGCGCGGGATGGCGAGATCGTAAACACGAAGGCGGGCTGGAAACAGAGTCCGGCCCGCTTTCACAGGAGAAGCGAAATGGAAACATGGCTGCGGTTTATCGCCGCCATCCTGGCCGCCTGGCGGATTACCCATCTGCTGGCGCACGAAGACGGGCCTGCTGATGTGGTGGTGCGCATCCGTAAGCGCCTCGGCAACGGCTTCCTGGGTAGCCTGATGGACTGTTTTCAGTGCCTCAGCATTTGGGTGGCGGCGGCGGTGGCGGGCTTTGTTACCACGCGGCCGCTCGATTTGTTGATCTGCTGGCTGGCGGTTTCCGGCGCCGCATGCCTGCTGCAACGGCTTGGTCGGGAGCCGCTGACGATCCACCCGATGCCGGAACCAACCGAAGGAGATGTGAATCATGCCTTGTTGTGGACAGAAACGGGCGCAAGCCACGAATTCTCAAACGCGAACGGCGCAGCACCCCAGCTTGCCGCTCGCTCCCACTGACCCCGGCTCCGAGCTGAACAACGTACCGTTGCGCTATCTGGCCAACACTCCCGTCATGGTAAGGGGACCAGTAACCGGTACGCCCTACTATTTCTCGGACGCTCAGCGGGTGCTGCGCGTTCAGTTAGTGGATGCCGAGGGTTTGCTCAAGACCCAGTTCTTTCGGCGCGCGGAACCGGTAATGCGCCAGTAAGCCTGGTCCCGGTGTGCGCCGCGGCAGCAGCAGACCGGGGCTCACCAGTTCGTAATCGACCCGTCGGGCCGGTAATAAAGCTGGCGGTTCGTAACCGGCTCGTTGATTTCGGTCACCAGCTTCAACTGCTTCATGTCCAGTTCCACTCCCAGGCCAGGCCGGTCGTTCGCGGACAACTTTCCATTCTTGAAATCCAGGCAGACCGGCAGGTGCGGCAGCGTGCGGCCCTGGTAGTTGTACTCCATCAGGACCGGCCCTGAAAAGGTGCCCAGGCAATTCACCAGGGCGGCGGTGGCAATGGGTCCGGTGAAGTGCGGTACGATTCCCACAAAGTGGGTTTCGCAGATCGCCGCTACTTTCAGCATCTCGGTGATGCCGCCCACATTGGGCAAGGTGGCGCGCACGAAATCGATGTCGTGGGCCTCCACCAGCTTGTTGAAGTCCCAGCGATTGCCCCACTCCTCGCCGGCGGCAAGCGGCACTTTCACGGTGCGGCGCAGAATCGGCAGGTCCTCCGCGAAGGCTTCGGTGCGGACGGGGTCCTCCACGAAAAACGGCGCCAGGTCTTTGATCAGGTCGCAGCCGCGAATGGCCTCGTTCAGGTCGAAGCGCTGGTGGAAGTCGATGCAGAAATCGCCGTTCTTGCCGACGCCCTCGCGTACCTGCGCGCAGTCGTCGAAAATCTGGTTGAGCCGCTCGCGCGTATTGAAGGTGCTGCCGGCACGCACATCGCCGGCGCCCATGCGGAAGGCGCGGTAGCCGGCTTCGATGCTGATATGCGCGCGCTCCTTGAGGCTCATGCCCTGCTGGATGCCTGGGATGATTCCGGCAGTGTTGTAGCACTCGCAGTGGTTGCGCACCATGCCGCCCAAGATCGCGTGCACGGGTTGCTTCAACACTTTGCCTTTGATGTCCCAAAGGGCCAGATCGAGCGCGCCCAATGCATGTTCCTTCTCGCGGCCCGGCGGGTAGAAAAAGGAGCGGGACATGTCCTGCCAGAGGTGCTCGATGTACTGCGGGTCCTGCCCGATCAGGCGGCCGGCGCACTGTTCCAGCGTGTCTTTGGCGCCGCCTTCGCCCACGCCCGTGATGCCGCCATCGGTCTCAACCGTGACCACCATGTCGCTCTGGTTGAAGAGCGTGTTCAGCGTGGGCGGCGAATACACGCGCACGCGCGTAATCTTCATTTTGGGCAGAGCCGCGCGCGCCGGCGGCGGGGAAGCGATACCCAAGCCCGAGCCTGCGGCGAGGGCGGAACGGAAGAAGGATCGGCGATTCATGAGCGCTCTCCTTTAAACCGGCATGCTACGAACCCGGCAGGCTATCCCCACCAGGTCTCGCCAGGCGCCAGGTGATACTTGGCCACGTCGGGGTTCAGTTCGATTCCGTAGCCGGGTTTGTCCTGAATGTTGAAGTAGCCCTTGTCCCAGAACGGGCCTTCGCGGACTACCAGGTCGGGCCACCAATCCACCCACTTTGCCAACTCGTGGATGCGAAACTCGCGCATGGCCGACGCCGCATGGCAGGACGCGATGGTGCCCACGGGGCTCGCCGGATTGTGGCACGCGGTCCAGATGTAATAGAGGTCGGCGAGGTCCGAAATTTTCTTCGATTCCAGCAGGCCGCCGGACTTTGGAACATCGATATGCACGCCGGACGTGGCCTGCATCTCGATCAGCTTGCGGAAGCCCTGCCGGCCATAGAGGTTCTCACCGGTGCAGACCGGTATTCCGATGGAGTGGGTGACGCGCGCCATGGCTTCGATGTTGTCGGGCGGCACCGGGTCTTCCAGCCACATGGGCCTTACCGGCTCCAGTTCGCGGGCCAGGCGGATTACGTCCTGGGTGTCGTAGCGCCAGTGGCATTCCACGGCAAAATCGGCGTCGGGGCCGAGGGTTTCGCGCACGGTCTGCATGCCTTGCACGATGCGGCGGTAGTCTTTGTGCGTGAGGCTGCGGGCGTAGGGATCGTGGCCGGGCTCTTTGAATTCGGGGTCGGCTTTGAGGGGGACGCCATCGCCCTGGAATTTGAAGGCGGTCCAGCCCCATTTCTCGGCACGGGCTTCCTGGGCCTGCGCGCGCCAGGCGGCCGGGTCGTCCACGTGTTCCACAGCCTGGAGCGTACGGTAGAAGCGGACGCGGTCGCGGAAACGGCCGCCCAGAAGGTTGCACACCGGAGTTTGCAGGATGCGTCCGCAGAGGTCCCACAGCGCGATTTCGATGCCGCTGGCGGCGGTGACGGTGACCCCTGCGATGGCACCCGAGCCGGCGCTCTGCATCAGCATCTTGGTGTACAACTTGTCGACGTTGAGCGGGTCTTCGCCCACCACGATGGGCTTAAGCTTGTTGAGTACCAGATCCTTGACGCCCCAGCCCCAGTAGGCTTCGCCGATGCCGTAGAGGCCGGAATCGGTTTCGATCTTGATGAGGTTCCAGTCCCACGTGCCGCGTACGATCATGCACTTGACGTCGGTGATTTTGACTTTCTTCGTCAGCGCTGAGGCGAGGCTCTGAAAGGGGCCGGCGAAGAGGCTGGCGCCGCCGGCGGCACGGAGAAATTCGCGGCGATTCATGGCAGGACCAACTCTATCAGATTCCCCGGCTGGCTTCGAGGCCTGGTTGGCAGGCCCTGGCTGAAGTATACCGTTTCAGAAGTTCGCTAACGTATCGAGAAACCGCTTGCTGACGCGCGCGGCTCCGATCAGAGCCGCGACCGTTATGGAGCGTTCCTCCCGAGATACGAGACCCTATTTAAGAAGCGGTGTACTAAGTTGCGGGCGCGACCACGCCCCGGCACTCTCCCAACCCGATGCGCGCCCAGCCCGGGCGCTCGCAGTAGGCGCGGAAAACA
>DATMNI010000203.1:0-13921 GCA_035570275.1 Candidatus Acidiferrales bacterium
CCCCTGGCCCCCGGGCGTTTCGGTCCTTTTTGCGATATCCCCGGCGCTTCCCACAGGCGGATTGCCAATCCGCCGCAGGTTGCCAACCTGCCCCACAAGAATCGGCGCGAGGTGCGGCGTCCAGAGCGTGAGCAGACTGACGCCGGCCGCCGCCACTGCCGCCCACAGCAACGGCCATCTGGGGACTCTTCGAGCCTGGCCGCGCGCGCGCAATTGCCCCAGTGCCCGGCCGGCATTCGGGTGCCAATCGCCTGGGGGGTCCAGGCTGGCCAGCCGCTCATCCGCCCAGCGATCCACATTCATATCACTGTTGTCCATAGCGCTTGACATACTCCTTCCGGAACGCCTGTTGAGCGCGGCTGATCAGGGTTCCCACCCCAGCCGGGTTGAGATTGAGTGCCGCCGCCACTTCCTCGTATTTGAGGCCGCTGCCGCGCAGCAGCAGCAACTCGGCCTGGCGCCGGTCCATGGATGCCAGCACCCGCCGGACATGCTCCTGCTCTTCCGCCGACGCGTGTGCTTCCTCTGGGGTCGGCGACCGCGCCGCGCCGTCCGATAAGCGCTCGTAGCGCGCGCGCCGCACGCGGTGCCGCAACTCGTTCAAGCCGGTTCGGACTGCGGTGCGGTAAAGCCAGGCTCCGGCCTTTTCGCCCATCGCTTGCGGGTTCCGCCAAAGCTTCCAGAAGACCTCCACCGCCAGTTCCTCGGCGCGCGCGGGGTCGCCCGTGACCCGGGCAATGGCGCGGGCGATGCGGTCATAGTGAGCATGAAAGACCGTCTCGAAATCGCCGGAGGTTTCGTCCGTCGCCATCCCATCCACTACGTTACTGCGGGCATTCACATACGCATCAACACCGCCCGCGGCAGGTTTGTGACAGGTTTCTTGAAAGGACCGCTCACGGTCGCCGACACCTGGAGCGAGGCGGCCGCAGCTTAACCAATCTGTCGCCATTTCGTAACGGAAGTCTGCTAGCCTGCGGGCAGGAGGACTCAAGTGATGGCCCTCAACCAGACCGTTGGCACACAGTTCGAATGGCGTCAGCCGGAAGCCTTCCGCCGTTTTCATGAGTTGTTGGCGGACGGGCAGACGGTGGCGAGCCTGCGCTTCGAAAAGGGCTGCGGGACCCTGGCCACCGCGACATACGGAGACGCGCGGTGGACCTTTAAGCGGACCGGCTTTTGGTCGCCCAGGGTCACCGTTCGCCAGGCTGGCTCCGAGACCGACCTGGCGATCTTCACGCCGCGTTGGACCGGCGGTGGCGAGTTGGCATTCGTGGCCGGCCGCCAGTTCCACCTGAAATCCCTGAGCTTCTGGGGAGGCGAGTGGGCATTTGAAACCCAGGATGGCAGCGAGGCAGTCAGCGTTCGCGGCCCGCATGGTTTGATGAAGCGCGGCGGCGAGGCGTCATTGGGCCTGACCGCCCGAAGCCTGCCCGAAACGCCGATCCTGCTGCTGCTCATCTGGTACCTGCGGCTGCTGATGCTGGAGGACGCGGCGGCCACCGCCGCGGCATCGGTCGCCTATTGCGGGTGAGCCTGCTACTTGAGATACCAGGGTACGTTGACCACCACGATGCGCCGGTCTCCCTTTACCAGCAGCAACGCTTTGAGCAGCGAGGCGCGCTGGTTGTGTAGCATGTAGTGGTACCAGCGGCTTTCCACCAGTTCGGGAATCACCACCGCCACCGTGCGGCCGGGATGCCTGCACTCCAATTGCAGGATGTAGTCCACGATGGGCGTGATCACATACCGGAACGGCGAGGGGACGATCTCCAGTTGCGGCTCCGGCCGTCCGGCTTCGCGCGCCGGCCTGGCCACATGTTCTTCCCATTGGCGCCGCACTTCCGCGCTTTCCTCACACTCGATGTGAATTGCCAGCACCTCGGGTGAAATGTTCATGGCCAGGCGCAAGGCTTTGGCGGTGATCAGGCTCCAGAACTGCACGGGCAGCACGGCGATGGGCGGGTCCGGTTTTCCGGGAGAGAACTCCATGGGCGCTGCGATTTCGCGCGTCACCGTATTGTAATGGCGTCGCACCGAAATCATGATGGTCAGCAGCAAGGGGATCAGGAGAATCGTTATCCACGCACCCTCGGTAAGCTTGGCTGCGAGCACCACAAAGACCGTGATGCCGGTGGCGATAGCACCCACGCCATTCACCAGCATGCTGTGGCGGGCGTGCCGGCCCGGCGCCCCCTGGGCCGTGCGCTTCCAGTGGACTACCATGCCGGCCTGGGAGAGCGTGAATGCCAGGAAGGCGCCGATGGCGAAGAGCGGAATTAAGCGGTCGGTCACGCCGCCGAAGACAGCCAACAGAGCACCCGCTATGACGGCTAGCACCAGGATGCCTTGGGAATAGACCAGCCGCCGGCCGCGCGAACCGAACGAGCGGGGAAGGTAGCCGTCTCCGGAGATCACACGGCATAACCTGGGAAAGTCGGCGAAAGAAGTATTGGCGGAGAAAACCAGTACCAGCACGATGGACGCGATGGCGAAGAGATAAAACCAACCTCTGCCGACCACGGCGCCGAGCAGCAGCGATAAGGTGCTTTGGTAGCCTGCGCCGCCCGGGTCGGTGGCGCCGATGTGGTAGGCTTTCCCCAAAAACGCCACGCCCGCCAGCAGCACCACCAGCAGGGCGATGATGGCGGCGAGCGTGCGTTGGGCCACTTGGACGGCGGGTTCGCGGAACGCGCTCACGCCATTGCTCACGGCCTCGACACCGGTCATGGCGGCGCAACCGCTGGCGAAGGCCTGCAGCAGGAGCCACACCCCCACGGCGGCAGTGGGCGCGGGAAGTGCAGGCGGCGCCACTACCGGCACCGGCGCGCCATCGGCCGCCAGCACCTTGCCCACGCCGATGGCCAGCGCGATCAACAGCGAGCCCACGAAGCAATAAGTCGGCACCATGAAGACCAGGCCGGCTTCGCGCAGCCCGCGCAGGTTGATGAGAGTGATGACCGCCAGGATCGCCAGGCACATCGAAAGCGTGTGGGGCTGCAACGCCGGCGCCGCCGAAACCAGCGCGCCGACACCGGCCGAAATGCCGACAGCCACGTTGAGAATGTAATCGATCATCAGCGCGGCGCCGGCCAACAGACCGGGAAATGCGCCCAGGTTTTCGCGCGCCACCGTGTAAGACCCGCCGCCGCCGGGATAGGCTTCGATGGTCTGCCGATACGAGAAGAAAACGACGATCAGCAGCGCAATGATGGCCAGGCTGATAGGGACGATGTATTGATTTCCCAGGGCGCCCAATGGCCGCATGACGGTGAGCGCGGCCTCCGGGCCATAGGCGGCCGAGCTCAGGGCGTCCAGGCCGAAGATCGCGATTCCGGCCAGCAAGCCGATGCGCTGGCCCCGCTCTTCGATGTTGGAAAGCGGGCGGCCGAGTAGAACGTCAAGAATCGACATTCTTCCCAGTATGCTACCGGTACGGCAACGAGTGCAGCCGGAGCAGCGGCTCGATGCGGCTTTTCCTGAAGTCCTACACCCGCAACCGCTCCCGGTACGACTTGGCCAGCGTAAGCTGCCGTCCATCGCGCAGCACCACCGTATAGTCGCCCCGAAAAAGCGGATACAGCTCCTTGACGCGGTTCACGTTCACCATCGTCGACCGGTGAATCCGTGCGAACTGCGCCGGATCCAGCGAAGTTTCCAGATGCGACATCGTTTCCCGGTACAGATACTCATCGCCTCCGGCATGCAGCCGTACGTAGTTTCCGGCCGCTTCGATGTAGTCCAGCTCATCCACCCGCAGGAACAGCACGCGGCCGCCGGCCCGGACGACAAGCCGCTCCAGGTACTCCTTCCGTCCGCGCAGTTCTGCCATCAGACCGCGCAGCCGCCCGTCCAGATCGCCGCGGCGCGCCCGCGCCAGGGCTCTGTGGAAGCGCTCGCGGTCGAACGGCTTCAGCAGGTAATCCAGCGCGTGAACTTCGAATGCCTTGATGGCGAACTGATCGAAGGCGGTCACGAAGATGACGGCCGGCATACGCTCCACCGCCTGTAATACCGCGAAGCCATCCATCTCCGGCATCTGCACATCCAGGAACACCAGGTCCGGCGCGATCCGGCGGATGGCGTCCACCGCCGACCGTCCATCGTGGCATTCGCCGGCGATTTCGATATCGGACTCCCCGGCGAGCAGCGTGCGGATGCGCTCGCAGGCAAGCGGCTCATCATCGACGATCAGAACTCGCATCCAGCGGCTCCATGTGGGCGGGAATAGCCATCCGCGCGCGGAAGCCGCCGCCCGGAGTATTGCCCAGTTCCAGGTGTGAGGAGACTCCGTACAACTGCTCCAGGCGCGCGCGTGTGTTCGAAAGACCGACGCCTTCCCGAAAGCCTCCGGGCGCCCCCGGCCCGTCGTCTTGCACCTCGATGGTCAGCGATCCACCGGCAACCCTGGCGGCAATTTCGACCCGCCCGCCCGCGGCACGCGGCGCGACGGCGTACCGCACCGCGTTCTCCACCAGTGGTTGCAGCGCCAGATTGGGCACCAGCAGATCGAGCGCATCGGGCTCGATAGAACGCGCCACTTGCAGCCGCTCGCCGAAGCGGACCTGCTCGATATCGAGGTATTTGTCGAGGTACTCCATCTCGCGTTTGAGCGTTACCTCCTGCACGCCCGCGCTATCCAGCGTCAGCCGCAGGAAATCGCTGAGGCGCGTCACCATCCGGTCGGCGCCCTCCACATCACGATACATGAGCGCGGAGATGGCGTGCAGCGTGTTGAAAAGAAAATGCGGCTGCAACTGCATGCGCAGCACTTCAAGCTGCGCCCGTGCGAGTTGCGCCTGCAGGCGGCTGGCGGCCACCTCGCGCACGCGGTAGCGCCGGTAGTATTCGGTGGCGTGCCGGATGCCGAAGAGCGTCCAACAAGTCAACACCTCGGAGTGGAATTTCCCGCGCACCACCGAACCCACCATCTGGCTGCTCTGGACATAGCCCATGCGGAGCAGCAGGCCGATGAAAGCGATCAGGTGCAGAGTACCGACTGCGATGCCGCAGACGAACAGGAGCGGCAGCACCCACCACCAGTTGGCTCGCCGCACCAGCAACCGCCCGGCAATCAGGAACGCGACCGGCGTCAGCAGCGCCCATGGCCAGGCGTCGGCCAGCGAGTAGGCAAAGGCCCGGCTCCATCCGGCCATGGGGCCGTAGGCGGTGATGTAGTTCTCGCTGGCGGTAAATACGGCGTAGAGGGTCCATGCCGCCCAGATCGCAATCGCCAGGCGCAGCATTCTCATTGCGGCGGCAGACTCTGTGGCTTGGCTGCTCCCCGGTGGCAAGTCCAGCAGGTGACGGGGTCGGTTTCGGGGAAGTTATCGTGGTTGATGGCGCGAACCATGGTGAACATTTTGCGCGCGGTTTGTTTGGCCGGTTTGTCGTCGCTTTCAAATTTGCCGGGCACGTGGCAGTAGGCGCACTCAACGCCGAGCCAGCGCGTGAGTCTCATCATGACATCTTGCAGGCGCGGTGCGGGAACACCCTTCATGATCTGAATATTCTTATACACCGATTCGGCCGGCGCAGGAGGCGGGTCCTTCACCCACGCCGTAGCCGGCCGGCGGGTATAGACGCGGGCCTCCCTACCTTCGGGATTGTCGCCGAGCTTGTGAACCTCCTGGAAGTCGAGAGTGTTGCCGTCGCTTGAAAGCGTGTAGCGGCTGGTCACCCGCAATTCTTTTCCCTGGGCAGCGGCGGAAATGTGGACCACCAGGGTGACGCCGTCCCATTCGGCACTGGTGGTGATGGGGATACCGCCAATCGCGCCTTTCGTTTCCTGGCCGATGACCGCTTGATACGTCTGCACGGTTCCGGCCGCGCGCACGGTGGATTCAAAT
This sequence comes from Candidatus Acidiferrales bacterium, assembly GCA_035570275.1. GTDB lineage: Bacteria > Acidobacteriota > Terriglobia > Bryobacterales > Bryobacteraceae > DATMNI01. The sequence continues at coordinate 5,850 of DATMNI010000203.1, forward strand.
GCCTGACCCTGCTGGTCGATCTTGGCCATGATGTGCTCCGGGGTGGTGGCCTCCCAGACTCCCGAAAGATTAGGTTGGGCCGCCCCAGGGAGCGTGTAAGCAACAGAGAGAATGAAAGCCATGAGAAGCGGAGTGAGTTTCGGCATAGCGGCAGTGTGCCGGAAGAGCGCTTCGGGCGCGACATTTTTGGGATGAGGTGGAGTTTTCAGGTGATGGGGTTGGTAGCCGAAGGGACCGGCACGTATCAAGGCCGATCTCGAACGTGCTTATCATATGCCCGCCGCCGCGGAGAACTCCCAATGCCCGTGGGGGAAAACGAAGCCTGGTCATTTTCGGGCCAGGGTGGCCCAAAATCCAGGAGGTTTTGTTGAAAACAGGGAAGTTATCATTTCGATTTCTGGGCCAAGCTGGCCCAATAATGCCGCAATGTCGCCGAACTTCTTAAAATCCGTCTGTCCCACCCACCGGCATGACAGACGACGAAAACCGATCGTCCGTCCCACCCACCGGCTACTGAATCAGATACTGCTCCAACTTCCCGCCTGACACGGTGAGCGTGCTCAGGCGCAGTGACTTGTCCTTGAACTTGATGTCGAAATGGCGGTACGTCATCCCGCCGCGCAGCTCCACTGCAGTCTGCTTCAAAGATTCCGGCGGTCCCAGCGCCTTCAGGCTGGCCGAGGCGTCCTCTAGAACCTGACGGGTGAAAAAGGCATCCGCATTGGAGGTCAGCAGGCCCTGATCGATCTTGCCTTCCAGCAATCCGTCGAAAATCTGCCGCGCTTGTTGCAGCGCCCGATCCGCCTGCGGATCTGCCGCCTCCGTCAACAGCAGCGGCGCGATCTGATTCGTGATGGTTCCGGGCGCGCCGGAGCCGTCCGCATTGGCGAACACCACGACGGCCGCACCTTGATCCGGCCAGACGGTGTTCGAGCTCACGAACCCGGACACCGCGCCGCCATGAGCCAGCCTGGCGTGCCCGTTGGCGTTCGACACGGACACTCCTAACCCGTAGTTGGTGGGCGTGCCATTGCGCAGGCGCATCGGAGTGGTCATGGCTTCGAGCGACGCGGGCTTCAGCAGCTTATGTTCCATCAGGGCGACGTCCCACAGCGCCAGGTCGTGCGCCGTCATCGCCAGTTCCCCGGCCGCATACAGCCAGCCGCGGCCCTCCGGCAGCGCCGGCCGCGGAGGACCCAGTGCAAATCGCGTATAACCCGCGGCGTCCGACGGCCCCAGCGTCTGCTCGTCCAGGTCGATGGCACTGGTCATTCCCAGCGGTCGCAGGATGCGCTTCGCCAGGAAGGCGAAGAAAGGGCCGCCGGTGACCCGCTCCACAATCCGGCCCGCCACCGCGTAGTTCGTGTTGCTGTACTGCCAGCGCGTGCCCGGGTCGAAATCCAGCGGCTTTCTGGCCCACTGGTCGAGTATGCTCTCGGGCGTCACCGGCTGCTGCATGAACGGCGCCACGTAGTCCTGCGGGTAATAGTCCTGGTATCCGGAGGTGTGCGAGAGCAACTGGCGGATGGTGATCTCCCCCGCCCGCGTCAGGTTGGGGAGGTAGCGCGAAACCTGGTCGTCGAGTGACAACTTGCCATCCTGGACCAGCAACAGGATGGCGCCCGCCAGGAACTGTTTGCTGACCGAGCCGATGCTGTAGCGCATGTCTGGTTGAGCATCCGTGGCCGGATCCAGCCGCGACTTGCCGTAGGCCTTCTGGTACGCGACCTTGCCAGACTGCACGATGGCAAGGGAAAGACTGGGCGTGCCGCTCTCGGTGAGCGCTTTGGCGGCGATCTCATCAATCTTGACCGCCGTGGCGGATGGCATCTGCGCGGTGAGCGCGCTGGCGGCCGTAAACAGCAGGGCCGCGGAAAGATTGAGGAACAAGCACGATGGACGCATCGGTAATAACTTGAGTGAGTAACTCGATTTATAGTGCCGCCAGCACTTCCTTATACAAGTACTTCGACCCTTCCACGCCATCCCAAGGCCCGTCTTCGTACTCCAGCGCGAACGTGCCCTCAAATCCGCCGGCGATCATGATCTTCACCGACCGCTTCACGTCGTTGTCTTTCCAGCGATTCCAATACTTGGCGTGAACGTTGGTGTGGGCATACGGAGCCAGCGACTTCAACCCGTGGTACATCAGGTACTCGTGCTCCCAGTTGCAGAAGTCGGGCGATGCCTCGCAGAACGGGCTGTTCACCGCGTCCACAATGATCCGGATGTTGATGGGATTGGCCGTCAGCCCCCAGTGGTTTTCCAGCGTCACCTTCACCCCCACCTTGGAGCCGTGATCAGCCATGGCTTTGAACGACTCGATGCAGTTGGCCAGGTACTTCTCAATGTCGTTATTCCGAGGGTAGTCAGCAGTGGCCACCGGTACCGGCGCGAGGCGCGGCCCGCCGCTGTTCACCCGCATCGATTTCGCGCCGATGATCTTGGCGCCGTCCAGCCACTTCCTGGCGACTTCAATTCCAGCCTTGCGCTTTTCCTCGTCGGGTTCGCAAATATCGCGCGGCGCGTTGTTGGAAATGTGCTGGCACCGGGTGCCGGTCGCAGCCATCTTTTCCGCCAGCCTGGTGAGCCAGCGTTTGCCCGATTCGCTGGCAGGGTCGAATTCGCGCGTGGTGCGCGTGGCGGTGCCTACCATCAGCGGCACCTCAACGTACATGCTGTCGTCTGCCACATCGCCGAACAGGCCGGAAAACAGGTCCATGTGGGTCACGCCCGGGAAGTTGTCCTTGGTGAACTGGGGCATGTCGAGCATGGTGATCTCGCCATACTTCTTCTTCAGCTCGGCGGTTCGCGGGTTGGCGCCGAAACTCATGCGGCTCTTGAAAATGAAACGGAGCGGCCACGTGTTGGAGGCGATGCGGTCCAGTTTCTGCTTTTCCGTGAGCGGGCTGGCCGCCGCCTGCTGGGCCGGGGCCAGAGCCAGGCCGGTGGCGCCGATACCGGCCCCGGTGGCCTTGAGAAAATTCCGCCGGTCCAAATGGAGACCGCTACCCTGTTGTTGATCCATGCGTTTGCACTCCTTCCTCAGGTCTTTTGTGCCCGAATATAGCACACGCGTCTCTGCTCTGTGACTTCCCCTGGCGAGCGGCGTAACTGTCAGGCTTGGCTGGCCATCGAGATAAGCTGGTAACCGAAGTCTTTGGCCGCTTGCAGCCAGGCTTTGATGCGAACCTGCTGATACCGTTTTTCGGAGGCTGCGGCGCGCTGCGATAGCGCTGCCATGCGGCCGGCGATCCCGGGAGCTTTTCCTGACGCAATAGCCAAGGAGCGGCCCGCAGTTCCGGCGCGGGTTACACTTTATAAACGCAACTATCGTTGCGGTGCTTGGACAGAAATAGAAGGAGTTACTGACGAAAAGCGCAACTAAGCTTGCGTTTGCCCGCGTCTTGCGTCCTTCAGGGAGTTACCCGAATTCTTCATTCGGTGACTGCCTGCTTCCGATGCAAGAACTTCTTCTCCAGGTGCTCCAGATCGGGCCAGAATTCGGACATCAGGTTGCCCATCATGCCGCCGGTGAAACTGGTGCTCAGCCGGCCGAGCATCACCGAGCCGCGCACGCTGGCCGCGGGGTAATACAGGTTGGACGCGGCGATTCCCATCATCGTGCCAAACACCCCGGAGGCATTGAACGCGGAAGCGCCCGAATCCTGCCGCGCAATCACGATCCGGCTGGCGGAATAAACCACGCGCTTCAGCACGCCTGTTCCCGGTCCCTTCCGATAGTAGCGGGGATCCTGGTGCAGCAGGTTTGCCAGCAGCCCGGCGCTGAAGATGTTCTGGGTTCCAAAATCGGCGAGTGCCGCGCCAAACCGTTTTCCGTAAGCCGGCCCGCCTTCGCCATACTTCGGCGTCTGGTTGCCCATCTGCGAAAAAGCCGCGGCCATAGCCGCACTGGCGATGTTGAACGGGTCCACGTTTTCTTTGATCGCCAGGCTCCACTTCTGTTTCGGCGTCAGAGGCACAAATGCGGCATTCGGATCCCTCACAGTCTGGAAGTCGGGAATGACACCCATGATGCGGTTGGCGCCGATCGGGGTTACCGCCGTAACCGGGCTGACGGGAGTTACCGGAATTACTGGTTCCGGAAGGAGAGCGGCGATCGAGCTATCGTCTGCATCGCGGGCATCGTGGACCGGCAACTGTGCGTTGGCGCCAGACACAAGTGTTGCGGCTAGAACCAGTGCACCCCAGATATCGGATCGCGAGATCACTCTATCATGGTGGCACACGAAACCATTCTTTGGTTACCTCACCTGGAAGTAATGACTATAAAGAGCTATGCTAACGCCGCATAAAGTGCCTTTTTCCAGCGGGCGTTGTCGATGCTCCATACCACCTGAGCCGGCGGCACCCGTTTGAGCACACTACTCCATACGGTACGATTGCGCTCATCGGCCGCCACGCCCAGGCGGTCCACCACGGTCATTCCCCTGGTCAGGTCGCTGCTCACCTCGACATCCACAAGGTGCCGGCTAACCGCCGTGCAGACTGTGGGGTCCAGGGCGATACACATCGCCACCGGGTCCGGCAGCGAGATTCCGGTCTCGCCGGTCTGAATCCGATAGGCCTCCATGGCGCGGGAGTTGCACTCCACCGCAAAGCGGGCCAGCGGCGTGCCCAGCGACGAGGCATATTCGATGTCTTCGGCGCTGAGAACGGCTTCGCCGCGGCAGAGGTGCCAGCCCGCCAATTCAATGGGAAGCCCCGACCGCAGCACCACGCGCGCGGCCTCCGGGTCCACCCAGATGTTGTACTCGGCCGCCGGCGTCACGTTGCCTTCGCAACAGGGGTTACCGCCCATGACCACGCACCGGCTCACGTTTCGGGCGATGCCCGCCACTTTCGAAAGCGCCAACGCCACGTTCGTCAACGGGCCGAGGGTCACCAGGACGATTCCAGGATGCGCCTGGATGGCCGCAACAATCGCGTCCACCGCATGGCCTGGTTCGGCGGAGCGCGCTGGAGCCGGATACCCGCGATCGCCCAGGCCGTCTTTTCCGTGGAACCAATCGGCCGGCGCGTGCTCCCGCCAGATCGGACGCGCCGCGCCGCCATACACCGGAACATTCGAACCGCAAAGTTGCGCGACGTATAACGCGTTCCTGGTTGCCTGCTCCACCGGCACGTTTCCCGCGACCGTGGTGATGGCGCGGACGTGAACATCCGGAGCGCGGAGCGCCATGATCAGCGCCACGGCGTCGTCGGACGCAGTGTCGGTGTCGATGAGGAAATCCCGAGGCAAAGAATCAGAATATCATCGGCATACATTCCGGGCGGGCCGCTTGCTGCCGCATCGGGCGGGGCGCTCGCTGCCGCATCGCGCAGGCGGATTAACAATCCGCCGCCGATTCACAATCGGCCCCACAAACACCTCCGGGAACCTTGACAAAACCGTGAATCGGCGGCAATACTCTAAGGCAAAGCTTAATGGGGACTAGAGAATCAGCGCGTTACAAAACAGCTACAGACCCTCGTTCGTTCCGCCTAACCGGGAGCTCCGTTCGCTCTCCTAAACCACCAGAAGCTCAGTCAAAGGAGAACATTTCATGCGTCAGTACCGGCTCGTGTTCATTTGCTTCCTGGCAGCCATCGCCCTCACTCCAGGGCTGGTCACCCAGGGATTGGTTTTCGCCCAGTCTCAAGCCAACACCGGAACCATTGAAGGGATCGTGAGCGACCCATCCGGCCGCGCCGCCGCGGGCGCGCAGGTTACGGTCACCAACCTCGGCACCAACTTCACCCGCGGCCTGAGCACCGATGCCGAGGGCCGCTTCCGCGCCCTTCTGCTGCCGCTGGGGCCGTACAAAGTCACAGTCAAGGCCCCGAACTTCGGAACCCTGGTTCGCGAAGGGATGGACCTGGCGGTTGGCCAAACCATTTCCCTGGCGCTGACGTTGAGCATCTCGCAGGTAGAGCAGGTGATCTCGGTCTCGGCCGAGGCGCCGATTCTGGAATCGGGCCGCGTCGAAAGCTCCACGTACATGGACCAGCGGTCCGTGCACGATCTGCCGAACAACGGACGCAACTTCCTGAGCCTGGTGCCGCTCACCCCGGGCGTCTCCATCGTGCAGGGTCCGGACGGCGACGAAATTTCGATCAACGGCCAAAAAGGCATCAACAACAATGTGTCGATCGATGGCGCGGACAACAACAACCCGTTTTTCGGCGAGCAGCGCGGCGGCCAGCGCCCCGCCTTTACGGTCAGCCTGGACGCGGTCAAGGAATTTCAGGTGGTGGCCGATAGCGCGCCGGCAGAATTCGGGCGCAGTTCCGGCGGCTTCATCAACGTGGTTACCAGATCGGGCACCAACGCCCTCCACGGCAGCCTGCACGAGTATCAAAAGTGGACGGGCCTGACCTCGCGCCTTTCCGATGGCACACGGCTGAGTGCGTTCTCCCAGGAGCAGTACGGCGGCACTCTTGGCGGGGCCATCAAGAAAGACAAGCTGTTCTACTTCGTGGCCTTCGACCAGCAGTTTTTTACCCAGACCAAGCAGAACAACCCCAACCGGATCGACCCCACTCTGGTTAACTTCTTCGCCACCAAGTTTCAGGACCCGAACGAGAACGGCCCCATCACCCGGGGAAACAACGCGCTGGCCACGCTGGGCAAAATCGACTGGTACGCCAGCCCGAAGAACCTGTTCACGGCCCGCTACAACTTCGCGTGGGCGCGGCAGCCCAACGGCACCTTCGACGTGGAACAATGGGGCCGCAGCGCCAATGCGATTGAGCGCGACTTTTCGAACACCATCAGCCTGCAGTTGAACACCACGATTTCAGCCAACACGCTCAACGAAGCGCGATTCCAGTTCTCGCGCGAAGACCGCCCGCGCGATTACGTGGGGCCCAGCCTGCCGGGCCAGAACCGCCCGCTGCCCGACACCGGAATCGATTTCGCCGGCCAGTACCGTTTCGGCTTGCCGTTCTTCATTCCCACCAAAGATCACGACACCCGGTTCCAGGTGAACGACAACGTGTCAGTGGTTCGCGGCGCGCACAACTTCAAGTTCGGCGCCGAGCTCAACCGCACCGCCACTACACAGACCTTCATCGGCTTCGCAAATGGGCGCTACATTTTTGACAGCGTACAGGGCTTCATGAACTACGTGAACATCGGGCCGAAATTCGTGGAGTGCTCGGACGGGTCGACCAATAATAATGGAACCTGCCCGAATGGCGCGTCAATCACCGGCCCGCTGGAGCTGTTCCTGCAATTCGCGGGCGTCAACGGGAAGAGCACCGATGCCGCCGGCACGCAGACCATAGCGCAACTGGAACCGGCGCTGTTCGTTCAGGACAAGTGGCAGATCCGTCCGAATCTGACGTTGAGCTACGGCCTGCGGTGGGATGCGGAGATTGAACCGTCGCCCCTCACCCCGCCCAGCCAGGTTTTCTTCGCGCCGTTTATCGGTAAGCCCGGCTTCCCCTCCAACGGATCGATTCCCTCTTCGAAGAAGCAGTTCCAGCCGCGGCTCGGCATCGTTTGGGATCCCGGCAAGAAAGGCAAGACTTTAGTCCGGCTCGGGGGCGGCATCTATTACGCGCGCACGCCGGGCCTGGATTTCGCAAGCACCCGTTCGACCAATGGTTCGGTAGGCCAGTCGATTTTCGAGGCTTCCTTCTTTAACGGCTTCGGCGTGACGCCGCCCGCTTACGACCAATTGATTCCTAATGCCAGCAACCTTCCGCCCAGCGATCCGCAGGTATACGTAACCGACAAGAACTTCGTCAACCCACGCACCTACACGTGGGCGCTTACCGTGGAACAGGCGCTGACCAATACCCTGAAATTCACAGGCGCTTTCACCTACGCCAAGGGCGTTCACGGCAGCCGGTTCGTGGACCGCAACGACCCCGTCTTCGGTGGCGTCTGGAACACCGGTCTGGGCGCCGATAAGACCAACGGCCTGGGGCAGTTGACGACGCTCGAAAGCTCCGCCAAATCGCTCTTCCGCGGCGTTACGCTGGGCATGCAGAAACAGTTTTCGCGGCACTTCCAGTTCCAGATGAACTACCAGCTTTCGGAGGATCTGGCCGACGACGACAAC
>DATMNI010000204.1:0-15532 GCA_035570275.1 Candidatus Acidiferrales bacterium
AGCCCCGCGAGCAAGAGCGAGCCCAAGCCCCGCGTCTGCTAAAATTAAAGCGCAGCCTCCCCAAACAAAAAACCATGCGATTTGGCGTCATTGTTTTTCCCGGAAGCAATTGCGATCACGATGCTTTTTACGCGGTCGGCAACAACCTGGGGCAGCCGGTGGAGTATATCTGGCATGACTCTGCAACCTTCGGCAACGTCGATGCCGTCATCCTGCCCGGCGGCTTCGCCTATGGCGACTACCTGCGCTGCGGCGCCATCGCCCGGTTTTCGCCGGTCATGAAAGCCGTGCGCCGCTTCGCCGCCGAGGGCGGCCTGGTGCTCGGCATCTGCAACGGCTTCCAGATCCTGGTGGAAGCCGGCCTGCTCCCAGGGGCGCTCATCCGCAACCGCGGCCTCAAGTTCATCTGCCGCGAATTGCGGCTGCGCGTCGCCACCCGAAACTCGCCGTTCACCATGGCCGGGCAGACCGATCGCATCCTGCGCATGCCCATCGCCCACGGGGAAGGCTGCTACTTCGCCGACGAGCGTACACTCGACGAACTCGAAGCCGAAGACCGCATCGCCTTCCGCTACATCGATAACGCCAACGGCTCCCTGCGCAACATCGCCGGCGTGCTCAACCGCGAGCGCAACGTGATCGGGATGATGCCGCACCCCGAGCGCGCCACCGAGCCCCTGATGGGTTCGACCGACGGCCTGGTAGTCTTCCACTCCATGCTGATGGCCCACGCGACGTCGCCCCTACCTGGGCCCGCCTCGATGCCGGCGGTGTGGGCATGACCATCACGGCCGACCTCATCGCCCAGCATCAGTTGACCGAAAGCGAGTACGGGAAGATCGTCCGGATTCTGGGCCGCGAGCCCAGCTACACCGAACTCGGCATCTTCAGCGTGATGTGGAGCGAGCACTGCTCCTATAAAAGCTCCCGCGTGCATCTGAAGAAGCTGCCTACCCGCGGCAAACTGGTGGTGCAGGGCCCCGGTGAGAACGCCGGCATCATCGATATCGGCGGCGGCTACGTCATCGCTTTCAAGATCGAATCGCACAATCACCCCAGCTTCATCGAGCCATTTCAGGGAGCCGCCACCGGCGTGGGAGGCATTCTCCGCGACATCTTTACGATGGGCGCGCGCCCCATCGCGGTCTTGGATTCGCTGCGCTTCGGCCGTCTGGATGACCAGGCAACCGGGCCGCGCAACCGCCGCATCCTGGGCGGCGTGGTGGCCGGCATCGCGCATTACGGCAATTGCTTCGGCGTTCCGACCGTAGGCGGCGAGTGCATCTTCGAGCCTGGCTACGATGGCAACCCGCTGGTCAACGTCTTCGCACTGGGCGTCTGCCGGAAGGAAGACGTCTTTTACGCCAAGGCCGCCGGCGTGGGCAACCCGGTGATTTACGTGGGCGCGCGCACCGGCCGCGACGGCATCCACGGCGCCTCCATGGCCAGCGCCGAATTCACCGAGGAGTCCAAGCAGAAGCGCCCCAATGTGCAGGTGGGCGACCCGTTCATGGAGAAGTTGCTGCTCGAAGCCTGCATCGAAGCCATGGCCACCGGCGCCATCGTGGGCATTCAGGATATGGGCGCGGCCGGCCTCACCTGCTCCACCTGCGAGATGGGCAGCCGCGGTGCAGTTGGCATCGAGATCGAACTCGACCGCGTCCCGCAGCGCGAAACCGGCATGACGCCATACGAGATTATGCTCTCCGAAAGCCAGGAGCGCATGTTGCTGGTGGCCGATAAGGGCCGCCAGAGTGAGGTCTTCCGCGTCTTCAAGAAGTGGGGCCTGGAAGCCGCCGAAATCGGCGAGGTTACGGGCGATGGCAAACTGCGCGTCCGCCACCACGGCCAGATCGTCGCCGAGATCCCGAACCGCGAACTGGCCGACGAAGCGCCGCTTTACAACCGCCCTTACACGGCGCCCCCCAAAGTGGAGGAGTCCCACGGCCTGCCCGCCGGCTCATCGATCAAATCCTCCCCGGCCGCCCAACAATTGGCTTCGTTCTTCCAACTCAGCGTGCAGACCGCGCTGCCCAAACTGCTGGCGGCCCCCGACATCTGTTCCAAACGTTACATCTGGGAACAGTACGATTACCAGGTCCGCACCAACACCCTCACCCGTCCGGAACAGACTGACGCCGCCATCGTGCGAATCAAGGAAACCGGCACGTCGGTGGCGATGTCGCTCGATGGCAACGGCCGCTATTGCTATCTCTCCCCGCGCGAAGGCGCGCAACTGGCCGTTGCCGAGTGCTGCCGTAATCTTTCCACGTCGGGCGCCGAACCCGTGGCCGCCACCAACTGCCTCAACTTCGGCAACCCCGAGCGGCCGGAGATCATGGCCCAGTTGGTGGAAGCTATCGAAGGCATGTCCGACGCCTGCCGCTTTTTCGATACTCCCATCACCGGCGGCAATGTCAGCCTGTACAACGAAACCCTCGGCGGAGCCATCTACCCCACGCCCGTGATCGGCATCGTAGGCCTGATGAAGACTGCGGCGCCGGTGACGATTCCGTTCAAGAACTCCGGCCGCAGCGTGATGCTGCTGGGCGGCCCGGGCACGTGCGAAGACATACGGTTCGGCGGCACGCAGTACGCCAAGGAGATTCTGAAGCATCTCTGGGGGCTGCCGCCGGCGCTCGATATGGATCGCGAAAAGCGTGTGCAATCGGCCATTCGCGAAATCGTTTCCGGGGGCTGGGCCGAATCGGCCCACGACCTGAGCGATGGCGGCCTCGCGGTAGCGTTGGCAGAGTGCAGTTTCGGCCCCGCCGAAATCGGCGCGCAGATCGAGCTGCCGAGCGACCTGCGCCCCGAAGTGCTGGCCTTCCACGAAGCTCCTTCGCGTGTGCTGATCAGTACGGCTAACCCGATGAAAGTCGCTGCCATCGCCGAAAAGCACGGGGTGGAAGCGCCGGTGGTGGGCATTACAATTGAGAAAGAGATTGAAATAAGGCAGCGTTCGGTCACGCTGGGTACCTGGGAAATCGCGGCGCTGAAAGCCGCGCACGAGCACGCACTGGAGGCGGCGTTGTAGCACCGGCGTTCCTGCCTGAGCTCTTACGACAGTCACTGGAGGCCAATGTTCGATCAATTCCAGCTCGACAAATTCCACGATGAGTGCGGCGTAGTTGCCATTTACGGCCACCCGGAAGCATCCAAACTCGCCTATCTCGGCCTCTACGCGTTGCAGCACCGCGGCCAGGAAAGCGCCGGTATCTGCACCAGCGATAGCGCCGGCGTCCACACCCACAAGTCCATGGGCCACGTGGCTGACATCTTCACCAGCGCCGTCCTCACCACGCTGCCGGGCGAACGCGCCATCGGCCACACGCGCTACTCCACCGCCGGCGATACCGTGCTGCTCAACGCCCAGCCTTTCTCCGTCTTCTGCAATAAGGGCAAGCTGGCGGTGGCGCACAACGGCAACATCACCAACGCCGCCGAACTGCGCGCCGACCTGGAGCGCCGCGGCGCCATCTTCCAGGCCTCCAGCGACACCGAGGTCATTCTGCACCTGATGGCGCACTCCTCCGAACGCACGCTGGCAGGCTCGCTGCGCGACGCCCTGCTGCAACTGGAAGGCGCCTTCTCGCTGGTCTTTCTGGCGCAGGACCGCATCATCGTGGCCCGCGACCCTCACGGTTTTCGCCCCCTGGCCATGGGCGAAATGGAAGCGCCCGGCGGCCGCAAGTGCTACGTGTTTGCTTCCGAGACCTGCGCCTTTGACCTGATCGGCGCCGTCTACCTGCACGATGTGGAACCCGGCGAAATGGTGATTGTCGGCCCCGAGGGTGTCACGCGCGAACGCTTCGTCCCCGAGCAGCCGCACTCCCAGTGCGTCTTCGAGCACGTTTACTTCGCCCGCCCCGACTCCATCGTCTTCGGCCGGGCCGTGGAGGAGTCCCGCGAAAACCTGGGCCGCCTGCTGGCCCGCGAGTCTCCCGCCGATGCCGACCTGGTGGTGCCCGTGCCCGATTCCGGAGTCGCCGCCGCCATCGGCTATTCCGCCGAGTCCGGACTGCCGTTCCGTCAGGCGCTCATCCGCAATCACTACGTGGGCCGCACCTTCATCGAGCCGTCGCAGGCCATCCGCGATTTCGGCGTCAAGCTCAAGCTCAATCCCGTGCGCCACCTGTTGCAAGGCAAGCGCGTGATCCTGGTGGACGATTCTATCGTGCGCGGCACCACCAGCCGCAAGATCGTCCGCATGGTGCGCCAGGCCGGCGCCCGCGAAATCCACCTCCGCATCTCCTGCCCGCCCACGGTTTCGCCCTGCTTCTACGGCGTGGATACCCCCACGCGCAGCGAACTGATCGGCTTCAACCACAGCGTGGAAGAGATCCGCCGTTTCGTGGAAGCCGATTCGTTGGGCTACCTGTCCCTGGCCTCCTTGCGCCAAGCCGTTGCCGATGACCGCCACGAATACTGCTACGCCTGCTACACCGGCGACTACCCCACCGAGCTGATCAACATCGAAGAACTGATCTCCGCGCGCAAAAAGGGGAGGTAGGGTAGCGGGTAGCATAGTCCTCATGGGCTCCCATGCCGGCCTGCCGCAAACCCTTCAACTCGAATAAACCGCCACCCGTGCCACCGTGCGAAAGCCCATCCGCCGGTACAGGTTGAACCCCGCCGGTGTCGATTGCAGAATCGCCCGCTCCATACCGCGCTCCCGGTGCCCGTCCGCCATGGCGTGGCGCATCACGGCTTCCCCGTATCCGCGCTTCTGATGGCCCGGCAGCGTGGCCACGTTGTACACTCCCACCACTCCGCCCCCTACCACGATCGCCGCGGTGGTCACCGGCTCTCCGTCCACATAGCCCACATAGCTGATGAATCGCTCCCACACCGAATCGCCGGCAAAGACTTCTTTGAACCAGGAAATCGGCACGTGAAAACATACCGACCCGATTTCGCAAAACGCATCGCGCGTAGCCGCGTCGCATACCCGCCGGATCTCGATGCGGGGCAGCGCCTTCACCGGCGGCAGAATCTGCTCCGCCATCATTCCGGGCAGGCTTGTCGAAAGCCGTAGCCCGTGCCGCTCGAAGAGGGTCCGCGACCGTTTCCGCAACCGGCCCTCGAGCCAGTCCTCGCAGACCCAGTAGGCCCATTCCAGCCCGCGCGCATCGAAGTGAACCTTGGGCAACAGCAGGCGCTGCATCAGTTCCGGCTCGCTAGTCACCGGTCCCGAGAGAAACGCCGCGTTGAACATCTGGAACGTCACCCCCGCCGAAGCGATGCTCACCCCGCGCAGTTCGCGCACCTCGCCGGCCGCGCGGCTCCCCGCCACGACGCGAAACGATTCCCGCAGGTTGTTGGCAACGTTCTCGAAATCCACTTTCAACAGTATCGCAGTTGGTAGCGCCCGCCCGGCATGCCAGGCGTGGCGCCGGGTCACGCATCATGCGGGCGAATAAAGACATGGTAAACTCGGAATGTCGTCTGGGCCGGAGTGTCGGAATTGGCAGACGAACCGGACTCAAAATCCGGCGCACTTCACTGGGCGTGTGGGTTCAAGTCCCACCTCCGGCACACCCGTGTTTTCAATGGTTTAGTTTGCTAATGTGGGTGGCAAAACACCTCTATCGGGCAATGAATCGCAGAAATGGCCCTTAAAAGAATTGTCTTCGGGTAACGAGTCCGCATTCACTTCGCCCGCTGCGTAGCCTGTCCGCGGGGCTTGAATGTCAATGTCCAATCGAAGGGTGTGGACGTTGGAGGCGAGGGTACACTCGGCTGGCCGAAGCGCGTGGCGTGATGGTCACGGATCCGGCACACTATGCGGGCTTGGCGGAGAAGCGTCGTGCGCGCGGACCGGCGCCGCCGACAGGCCGGATATTTCGCATCGAGGTCGGACAACAGGCGAATGAATTCCACGCTGCGGCGGCGGTCTTCCACACGCGCCGTGACGTGACCATCTTGGAGATCCAGCGCTGCCAGGATGGAACAGGTGCCGTCTCTCGTATTCGTGATCGCGGCTGATTGTGGGATGCTTGCCAGGCACGGGCGGTAGGTCAGGGGCGGTGTTCGGCAGTTCGTGGCGCGCCATAGAACCTGCCTGGTCGCGCAGCGTTTACCGATTCTGGGCGAATCACGCCTATCCGGAAGTTGGGAGGGTAGACTCTCCGCGCGCGTCGTAAAGTCTACAACTGCCAAGCTAGCGATAACGAAGAGCAGCCTGTGCTCCGAGTGCCGGCTCCGGCCCGGCGATCTCCAGTGCACGTACATTCGGCCCTTCAAAAGGGACTGACTTGAAAGAGCTTGCGTCTCAGTGCAGCACGCTGTCGAATGTGATGTTGGGTCTCTCCCAAGCAGCCCGTGAAGAAGGCACACGCGTTCGCTGTGGCAGGCGTGAACCCGGTGATGCTCCCGTAACCGGAGCGCAGGTCTGTTGCCAGGCAGTGCACCATCGTATTATTGAACGCAAGCGCCCAGAACGGGGGAGATCGTCCCTGATGATCGGCATAGAGATCCGATGGCAACGCTATGAATAAGTCCCGTCAGATCCCCCCGCCCACGAGCCTCCAGATTTGCTTGCTCTCCTCCCCCTTAGCCATTCTTGGCCCCCACGACGCCCCAGGTCTTCTATTCGTAGCAGCTCGATCTCTCAGTGTCCGTTTTTTGGCCGAAGGTCACTATGGGGGATTACCGACGCGATCTCCATCTCAGCGAGCGGCCGGGCCAATTGAGCCTTGCGAACGAATTTGGGAGAATCGTTGCCCATGGCGTTACTGGGCTAGAGATAAGGGATAGACCGCCACATCCTCTGTCGAAGTCGGAGTCTCTTGAGCAACCCTTCGTCGGACCCGGGGCTGACGTGGCGATATGGCGATTCGGGGTACCCTCTCTCTGTTCTGTCCTGACCTCCCTCGGACAAGACTAGGGAGCTATGAAGGCCGAGACCGTTCGTGGCGCGCACTCGCAGCTTTTGCACCACCTCCACCCGTCTTTCCCCCGGGTGGGTTGCCCCGCCGGCCCCAACAGTAGGCGAGGCCACAATTCTCGGAATTTCCGCTTGTTCGAGACCGCGCCAGCCAAACAGGACTGCGGATGCCCTCCGACGTCTTTCTGCAAAGGCGTGAAAAACAACCCCACGGGGCAAAATTCTCGGAATATTTTCTTGCGAGACGCCAACACCAATATTGGGCCGTGCTTTCAATCATCGCTTCCACCACGCTGTATTGGCGCAGCTGAACGGCTCAACTCACTCGCACCGGTACCGAATTTCCCGTGCTGCAGCACCACGTCCCGGCTTTGCTACATCCACCACGACCACCACCAAGAGCTTCTTGTGTACGTCAATTCCCGCTATGTGATGAGCCATATTCCTCTCCAGGCACGGGGCGAGGAAAGCGCGGAACAATATACGCACCGTCTCGTGCTCTCGATCTTCCCGGGCCGGGAATATCGAGGCTCTTACCAATTCCAACGCGCACTCCGGATCAGGTTTGCTGGCGGACTCAACTACTCCAAAGCGGTCTCGACCTCTTCACACCGTGCACTATTTGGGAGATTCATCAATTCCGATGTCTGCGGGCCTTCGGCCGCAGGGACATTTTGGCTTTGCTTGATGCCGATCGCCGATTTACTTTTCCGGCATTAATCGAATGAGTAAACCTGGCGTCGACGCCGCGAGCGGAATGCCGTTTACACCCGTGGGATTCTGCAGGGCGATGTAGAAATAGCCGTCCGCCCCCTGGATGATATCGCGAACGCGGCCGAACGCATTGAAAACCACTTCCTGGTGTGTCACCTTATCGCCGTTGATTTCCAGACGGCGAAGTTGCTGGCCTTTCAGAGCCCCGACGAACAGCGACGTATTCTTCCAGCCCGGATACTTGTCGCCAGTGTAGAACGAGATCCCCGCGGGAGCGATCGCCGGCGTGTAGTACACGATCGGCTGTTCCATGCCTTCATGCTCGCGTTCGGTGATACCGGGCTGGACGCCGTTCGAGATCACGCCCCACCCGTAGTTGTGGCCGGGCTGGATGATGTTGATCTCATCGCCGCCGGTGGGGCCGTGCTCCGACTCCCACAGCTTGCCTGTCACCGGATCCCACGCCAGACCTTCGGGATTCCGATGACCGTAGCTCCAGATAGTCTTGTCGGCACCTTCCTTGTTGTAGAACGGATTGTCCTTGGGCGCGGAGCCATCGTCGTTAATGCGGTGGATCTTGCCCAGTGAGTTGCCGATGATGTCCTGCGCGCTCTGCATGGTGCCGCGCTCGCCGAGCGTGAAGAACAGGTGGTCCTGCTTGTCCCACAGGAAGCGGGAGCCATAGTGAACAGCCGTGGTGGCGTACAACTTCTCGGGCGAACGAAAAATCACCTGATTATCGGTCCACTCGTTTTGCGCGTTGATCTTGCCGCGCACGATCACCGTATTCGAGGGAATCTGCGGCCCACGTCCACGCCCGCCGCCACCACCTTGGCCACCGGCCGCCGCACCCGGAGTAGGCGGATTGGCATCGGGTGGAGGCGGAGTCCAGCCCGGCAGCACTTCGGAATACGACAGATAGATCCAGCCATGGCGTGCATATTGCGGATGCACCGTGATGTCGAGATACCCGCCGTCCTGCTGCACGTTCGGCTTCGGCGTGTTCGTCACGGGATCGGAGAGCTTTCCCTTGTTATAAATACGGATGTCTCCGTCGCGCTCTGTGATCAGCAGCCGGCCGTCGGGCAGAAACGCCAGACCGAAGGGCGTCTTGAGATCGCGCGTGAGTACTTCAATTCTAAACTTCTGCTTCTCCGAGTTGATAACCTTGCCATCGGGATCGGCGACGAATTCGATTTTCGGCTCGAAGTTGGTGCTGGCAGTGCGTAGGAACGCGGTCAGTTCGAAGAGTTGCTGGTCGTTTACCTGAGTCGCCGAAAAGCCCTGCATTTCGGTGTTCGGAATGCCGTCGCGGACGAGTTTCTGAATATCGCTATCGGAAACCGTGCCCAGCCATTTAGAGTCGAACAAGTTCGGGGCGCGGCCCAAGGTGCCATCCGAGCCGCCGTGGCAGCCCGAGCATTGGGCGTCGAACAACATTTGGCTGGCGCGCCCACCGCCGCGTCCGCCACCGCCTCCTTGTCCGCCGCGGCCGCCCTGCTGCTGGATGCCGGCAACTGGCGCCGCCGGTTTTTGCTGTGCGCACAAACTACTCCACCCGATCAGTGCTGCGCCCGCCAGCACCATGGAGGAACCTACTTTGTTCATGATCATCGTCAAAGCCTTCCGAAAGCTGCAAACTCAAGATATTGCCTGCCTCCCGATCAATATCCCTTTGTCGTGATCCAGAAGCTTTCCTCCCACGACCCGCCAACTGGTATCGACTGGAGTTCTTTGTAAATGCCTTTCTGTGCGAGGTTCAAGGCGTCCGTGATGGCGACCATCGGCTCGAATGCAATAAAGCCCTTGGTGATCGGCGGGGCTGCACTCTCAGTGGGTGGGACCGCCGAAGGTGCGGTCCGCACGCCTTGCGCGGGGTCCACCGGAAAGGGACCAGATGGAGTAGGCGCCGCGCCGCCGTTGCCGCGCCCACCCCCGTTGCCGCGGCCCCCTCCGCCATTTCCACGACCGCCACTGCCAGCATTGCCTGCGCTCAGAGGCGTGGACCACAGCAGCACCGTCTTGAATTTTGGCCCAAGTATCTCATCCAGTTCTTTGCCGTTGTACATAAGTCGGACAGTTGCGCGACCGTTGGCGTCGCGAATCAGGTCGCTGAACACGTCGTCAATCAGCGCATAGTTCTTGAGATGGATTTTGGTGTGGTCCTTGTCGGCGCTGAAAAAGCTCTCGATGGGTTGCGTCTCACCGGTCGGCAGCCGCTGCGGAATCTCAATCCAGTGCGTCTTCGCGTCAACCGAGACCGTCCAGTCATCGCGATTGCCGTCCGGAAGTTCGTAGATCGGATGGAAGCCGATCACCGCCGGCATCGGCTCGTTGCTCAAGTTGTCCAGCCGCGTGCGTACTTCGAGCGCGCCATCCGCAACGCGATACGTCAGCGTGATTATGTGCGCAAACGGGAACTGTTTCATGTAAATCGGAATCTTGTAGAAATCCAGCCGGCAAGTGACCCACGCGCTCTTGCCATCGGCTTTGTATTCGACGAGCTGCCATGCTTTCGAGCCATTCACGTAGCCGGTCCCTGGAATCGGGCCGCGCACATTGCCCAACTCCAGATCGAAGTTGTACTTCTTGCCGTTAGCGTAGAAGGCGGTCTCGTCCAGGCGGTTGGCGAATGGCGCGAGCAGCGGCATCCCGTTCAGGCCGGAGTTCTGTAGGAAGGACTCGAGCGATGCCGAGGTGCGCACCAGATTCTGCCCGTTCACCTGGATCTTCCACGCCTTCCCCATGCTCGTGACAACCTCGACCTTCATCTTGGCGCTGGTATCCTCAAGCGCAACCAAATCACCGTCCTGCTTCGCGTGGTACCGCTGCGCGACCGCCGGTGCGGCCCCGACAAACACCAGCGCCGCCAGCGCGAGTGCCTGAAATCCGTCGCATGTCATGGTCTTCCTCTGGTTATTAGCGTTCGTCGTTATCTTGGGTGTTTGTCCCGACTTGATAATGTAGTCCCTAAGCAGGTCCACTGCTTTTATCGATTGGAAGGAAAATCGCAATATCGATTGGCGTCCTACCCTGATTTACGGGATCAGGGTCAGCACCTTTGTTCAACAGAAAGCGAATCACATCACAAATCTCATCTTGCGTGGCAGGAGCCACCTGCAGGCAATTTTCAAACGCATGATTATCCGTCTGGGGTACGTCAAGGCGGTTTGGGCCATTGCTCACCGCAACTGCAAAAATCCTCTGAAACGTCCTCCAAAAAGGGGCGCGCTTTACGGAATCGGCGAAGCGAGAAACCCGCCGGCAATTCAACGCGCGATAAATCACCATCTCAAGGCCCTTCGCCGGCTCGGCTATTCCATACCCACCGTTGCGGAGGTGCCCGTGGCCTGATTCTCGACGGAGCGGGGCAGCCTTCCCTAAGGCTTGCCCGCGAGAGTCAAAGCATACAGGCTGTCACCAGCACCCACGATCAAATATTGTTTGCCGTCGAGCATCCAGGTGGAAGGGCCGTTGCTCACCGGCGAAGTGAGTTGCTGATGCCATAGAATGCTTCCCGTCGCCGGATCAAACGCCACCAGATTACCCGAATCGCCGGTGAACAAAAGATGCCCAGATGTAGTCATGATGCCGCCGCTCATGCCTCCCCCGCCGGCATGCTCGTGTTTCCACTTCGCCGCGCCGCTGCGGATGTCGAGCGCAAACAGCGCCGACCGCGAATCGAAGTTTCCGCCACCGCCGCCGCCATAGCCTTCCGGATGATCCGACGTGTCGTAGAGATAGGCCACGCCATAACCCTCCGTTCCGTTCACGTAAAAGAGCTCGGTCTGCGGATCGTAACTGGGCGGCGGCCAGTTGGTGGCGCCCATGGCCGGCATATCGATCATGGAGCCGTCGACTTTGGGCTCTTTGTCGGGATCGGGAATCGGCTGTCCTTTCGCGTCGACGCCTTTGGCCCAGTTGCCCGTTCCGGAGAACGGCTTGGAAACGAGCGCCTTGCCATCGGTCCGGTCCAGAACAAAGAACCATCCGCACCGCCCGGCTTGTCCCAGAAGCTTTCGGGGTTTGCCGTCTATGGTGGCGTTGAAGAGAACCGGCGTCTCGACGTTGTCCCAATCGTGAGTGTCGTGCGGCGACGCCTGAAAGTACCAGGCGAGCTTACCAGTATCGGCATTGAGCGCCACGATGGAAGCCGTGTAAAGATCGGGGCCCAGGCGTCCCTGGCCGGCAAATACCGGATTGGCGTTGCCCGTCCCCCAATAAATGAGGTTCAATTCAGGGTCGTAGGTCCCGGGTAACCAAGTCATTCCTCCGCCATGATCCATCGCCTCTTGATTAGGCCATGTGTCCGAGCCTGGATCACCCATTTTCAACGGTTCGCTCCACCACTTCCACTGGACATCGCCCGTTTCCAGATCGCGCGCCTCCAGATAGCCGCGCACGTCCATGGCATCGCCGCCCACGCCTACGATGACGTGATTCTTCACTACCAGCGGGGCGATGGTGGTGAAGTATTGCAGCTTTTCATCCGCGATCTTTTTCCGCCATCTCTCTTTGCCGTTTTTCGCGTCCAGCGAGATGAACCACCCGTCCGGCGTAAGGAAATAGAGCCAGTTGCCGTACATGGCAACGCCGCGCTGCCCGACAAGATGTCCGCCCTTGTCTTGAAAGTCGTATTGCCAGAGTTCCTGCCCGGTGCGGGCGCTGACCGCGAAGACGTGATCCGGGATCGTGAAATACAGAATCCCATTGACCATCAGCGGAGTGGACTTAATCGTCGGATTGCCGACACCGCGCTGCGGTCCGACACTCGTGATGCGGTAGATCCAGTCGATCTTGAGGAGATCCACGTTCGATTGCGCGATCTGCGTGAGATCGCTGAAGCGGCGCCCGGAATAGTCGCCGTTGTAGGTCGGCCAGACGCCGGGCGGTTGATGATCGAGTGTCAGTGTTTTCGGATCGAGTCCCTGCGCCAGAGCGCACAAGGGTAGGAGGAGAATCGCAAGGTGGATTTTCACTTCAGTGTCACCAGATAAGCGGTCATATTGTGAATGTCGGCGTTGGAGTACAGCGGCAGCATCGCGCGGTGTCCCTGCATCCGATCTTCCACTTCGACTTTGACTTGAGTCTTGGGCCATTCGTGGAATTCACCGGAGGCGTCCCGGAGAGCGATGATAAAGTCGTCGTTCTTGAGGACCGTCCCCGCCACCTTCTGCCCGGAAGATGTTGTGACGGTGGCCTTCTGCGGTCCGGGAGTGGCGGGCCAGAGAAAGCGTTGTTGAAGCTGCGCGGCCTGCTGGAATTTCGCCCCGATGTGCGCCAGATCTCCCGTCGTCGAATGGCATTGTGTGCAGTGACCTGCGAAGAATGCCTGGCCGGCGCTGGCGTCGCCGGACACCTTATTGCGAAGATCCCCGTACGTGGCCCCGTAGGTGCCGCGGTTGGCCGCCCGCTCGATCTGCATTTTTAAATACTGATCGATATTGTGAACGTCATCGGTGGAAAGTTGGGGAAATGGGGGCATTCCTCCCTGAGGGCGTCCGCTCTTGATCACCGCGCCGATCTCTTCATCTTTTTCATCGTGGAGAACCACAATAGAGCGAAGCAGGTTCGGGCCCTGCGATCCGCGCGCGTTTTCGCCGTGACAGGCAGCGCAGTTCTGTTGGTACAACGGTTCGCCCTTCTTTGCCGCGGCGGCATCTGGTGCGGGTCCAAGCCCGAGGAATTCCCTGGTCCCTCCCCCACCGCGTCCCCCGCGGCCGCCTCGACCGCCGCCGGCCGGAGGGCCATCCGGTTCCTGCGCGACGGCATGGGCCGCAAACAGACTGGCGAGCATGAGAAGCCCGGCAGTATACACGCTTCCTCGTTTAAATAGAATTCCTCGACGCCACATTGCTTTATACACTACGGAAGAATCTCGATCTTTCCAAGGGCCAACCTGGGTCAAAATCACACTCTTCTAGGGTGCAGTTCGAATACTTTCTGCCGATTTGGGGCGCGGTTGCGTTCGCAGCAAAGAGGAAGCAGCCTGCTGCCGAGATGCGGTCGGCGGCCTGAGGGCCGGCGACGCCTGCCCCATCGGTGGCGGCGATTGTTGCGAAAAAGGCCGCTGGCAGCAAAGCAACTGCGATGACCACAGTCTTCTTGATATCACGTTTGTGTCTCCCCTCCCTTCTTGCGGACTAGTCACCACAGGCGGTACGAGCCGCCAGTCGAGTTACGATGCGTTGAGCGTGCAGATATATTGATTGATCGCTCCTCTGGCCGCCGATTACGGTGGTTCCCGCGGATCGATTCCGCACTCCGCGAGTTCAAAATATGTCGCCACGTGAGGACACTGTTATGCAGCTCCTCTGCCGCGGCCGCCGGTGTTGCCCATCAGCGTGATCAGTTCATCGTCGCGTAGCGGCTTGCATTCGCTCACGGTGTCGAACACCATCGTATTCGGCTCCGCCGTTGTCCATGGCTTGAAGCTTGGTCCCGGATTGCCTGTTTTCGCGAAGCTGAGCCACGCTCCGGCGACCTTATCCTGCAGCGCCAACGCCGGCGCACCACCGCCAGTGGCTACTCTGACGTGCGGTTCGTTCACGTTATGGAAGGCGAAGGCGATCTCGGAACAATGGAACGAGGTGATCCCACCATTCACGGGATACTCCCACGCGAACAGATAATTCCACACCGGCGTCTTGCTCTTTTCGCGCTTCCACTCCAGTGTCTGCTTGACCCCTGGCCGCGAGCCATTGGCGAAATACAGAACGTCCTGCACCTTTTTGCGGGGGAACGCTTTCTGGAATTCCGCTGCAACCTGCGCCTTTTTCTCCCCGTAAGCCATCGTCAGGTTCTCGTCGATCTCCGACGTGCTCCACTCATTTTTGCGCCCGTCGCCGCGTGTCATGGTTCCCTGCATTTCGCTGAATACGGTCCCGGCCATTAGCGGAATCGTGTCCGCCCAGTCGCAGAGTTCGCGCATCACGTACTTGTCGTCCGCAATGACTTCCCAGCCTCCGCCACCGCCGCGTCCGCCGGCCCCCTGCGCCAGTTCGCGGGAAGCCGCGTTGCCTGCGATAATCAGCTCTTTATACGGAACCTTCTTCAGCCTGTCGATTTGCGAACCGTCGAGGCCCAGTTGCTTGAGGGTGCCCGCCGCAATCGCCCGCTGCCTTTTTATGGCAGCGTCCGGCTCCACGGTGCGGTAGTTCAGACCACCCCCGCTCTGCGCAATTGCCTTATGGAAGAGTCCCTTCGCTACGGGCATATGCATCAGGCGCGTCACCTTACTGCCGCCGCCGGATTGGCCGAATATCGTCACGTTGCCCGGATCGCCTCCGAACTGTGCGATGTTCGCCTGCACGTACTGCAACGCGGCGACCAGGTCGGCCATGCCCGTGTAGCGCGAATTCTCGTACTGAGCCCCATACGCGGAAAGGTCCAACGTGCCGATGATGTTCAGCCGGTGATTGAGACTGACCACCACCACATCGCCGAACTCGCTGAGATTCTTGCCGTCGTAAGCATACGACTCCATCGACGAGCCGTTGGTGAATCCGCCGCCGTGCATCCAAACCATCACCGGCTTCTTCACGCTCGCGCTGGCGTTCTGAGTCCAGATATTCAGCACCTGGCACGCTTCATTCTGCAGCCAGTAGCGGTGCGGAAAAACGAACTCATCGGGGCCGGGCCTATTTTGCTCCGGAATAGGGCACACCGGGCCCCACGCCTGCGCGCTCTTGATACCGTCCCAGGGTTTCACCGCCTTCGGCATTTCGAAGCGCTCAGCTTCGGCGTAGGGAATGCCGAGGAAGGTGCTCGTTTTGCCGTCGCGGAAGCCGCGCAGCTTGCCACCCGTCACCTGCACAACCGGCGGGTTCAGGTTCGGCGAACCCGCCCCGTCCACAGTCTTCGCGCCCATGGCGGGCGCGGGCTCGATCGCCATTCCGGCCAGCGCACCGCCCACTGCGGCCGCGCCGC
>DATMNI010000205.1:0-20702 GCA_035570275.1 Candidatus Acidiferrales bacterium
TTCGCCGCCACCCATGGAGAACCCGACTAGCGCGAAATCGCGTAGGTTAAGGTGGGTCACAAGCTTGTGCAGGTCTTCGGCGAAGGTGTCGTAGTTGTAGCCCGTTGCTGGCTGGCTTGACTTGCCGAATCCTCTGCGGTCATAGGTGATCACCCGATGCCCCGCGGCCAGAAGCACCGCGGTCTGCTTTTCCCAGGAAGCACCGCTTAGCGGATATCCGTGGATAAGGACAACCGGCTTACCCGAGCCGTGGTCCTCATAATAGAGATCGATGTTGCCGGAGTTTTCCTTCCCGACAGTGGTATATGGCATTGAGATTCTCCTTTCGCGTTTTCGCGCGCCCGCGCAAATCTGCGTCCACAAATTGACGATGGTTAGATGCACCTGGGTTTCTTTAGGTCTCACGGGTATGTACGATTGACTACCGGGCCCAGGTGCGGCGCCGAACTCTCGTATACTGAACTTGGACTTGATACTACTGGGACTTGGCTATGGTGAAATCTGTCGGCTACCACTCGAACCTCGCGTTACAGGCGGCGCTGCTGGCGGCCTGCCTGATTTCCCCGGCGCCGGCACAGCGCGGGACCGGGGAACTGCGCCTGGGCGTTAAGGACGGCGCCGGCGCGCCAGTCGCGGCCGCGGTTGACCTGGTGAACGAAGCCACCAAGACTCATCAGGCCCTGGGACTGCCTTCCGACGGGCACTACGCTTTCAAGAACCTGCCGTTCGGCTTGTATCGGCTGCTGGTCACGCACACCGGATTTGCAGCGGCCAGCGAAATCGTCGAGATCCGCTCCGAAGTGCCCCAGACCCGCGAAATCGTCCTCGGGATTCAGCCCGTGGAGACCGCCATCCAAGTCAGCGATCAGGCGACGCTGGTGGATCCGAGCCGCACGGGCACGGCCTATTACGTCGGCTCCAAGGACGTGCAGGAGCGCCGCATGGGCCTGCCGGGCCGCGACCTGATCGATCTGATCGCACAGCAGCCCGGCTGGTTCCTGGAGGCCAACGGCTCGCTGCACCCGCGAGAGTCGGAATATCAGGCCCAGTATATCGTCAACGGCTTCCCCATCCAGGACAACCGATCTCCGGCCTTTTCGCCGGGCCTGGAAGCCGATGACGTACAGTCCATGAAGATTTACACCAGCGGTATTCCGGCCGAATTCGGGCGCAAGCTGGGAGGCATCATCGAACTGAATACAGCTCGGAATTCCACCCCGGGCTTCCACGGAACGGCCGAGGTGCAGGGCGGCAGTTTCGCCACCGCAGGCGGGTTTCTTTCGGGGCAATATACCGCCGGACGAACCACCGGCACGGTCAGCGCGGAAGGTTTTCTGACGGACCGCTACCTGGACCCGCCGGTCCAGGCCAACTTCACCAATCACGGCTCCAACACGGCGTTCACGGGCACCGTGGAGCGCGACTTCACCGATTCGGACCGCGTGCGCGTTTCGGCCACGCATCACGAAACCTGGTTTCTGGTGCCCAACGAATTGCTCCAGGAAGCGGCCGGCCAGCGCCAGGACCGCACCGGCGAAGAAAGCCAGGGGCAGGTCTCATACCAGCACATTTTCGGACCGGCGCTGGTGGGTGCGGTGCGCGGCATGGTGCGCGACGTGACGGCGGAACTCTGGTCGAATCCGCTGGCCACCCCCATCGCGGCCAACCAGGACCGTGGCTTTCGCGAAGGTTATTTCAACGCCAGCCTCTCCGGCCATAAAGGGCGGCATGAGTGGAAGGCCGGTGGCGAGGCCAGCTTTGCTTCCATCCGCGAGGCCTTCGGCTTCAACATCACCGCCTTCTCGGTCAACGGCGCGGGCATCTTCGACCCGGACACTCCCCAGGCGTTCGCTTTCAAGGGCCGCGCGCAGGACCGCGAACAATCCGCGTATGTGCAGGATCTCATCAGACTGGGCAGTGTGACGCTGAGCGCCGGGCTGCGGTTCGACCACTACCGCCTGCTGGTGGACGAAACCGCGTTCAGCCCGCGCCTGGGCCTTGCCTGGAGCCTGCCGCGCCTGGGACTGGTGCTCCACACCTCTTACGACCGGACATTCGGTACACCGGCCGTCGAGAACATTCTGGTGTCGGCCGATCAAAACACCCTGAAGTTAAACAACGCCGGCATTTACCTGCCCCTGCGGCCTTCGCGCGGCAACTATTACGAAGCCGGCTTCACGCAGGCGATTGCCAAGAGACTGCGCCTGGAAGCCAACGCCTTCCGGCGCAACATGAACAACTTCGCCGACGACGATCTGCTGGTCAACACCGGCGTCAGCTTCCCGATCGCTTTTCACAGCGCGGAAATCCGCGGCGTGGAAGTCAAGCTGGAGGCGCCGCGCTGGGGTCCCTTCTCGGGTTTCATCAGCTACTCGAACATGATCGGCGTGGGCCGGTTCCCCATTGCCGGCGGCCTGTTTCTGGACGATTCGGCGCAACAATTATTGACCGCCACCGACCGGTTCCCGGTGAGTCAGGATCAACGCAACACCGTGCGGGCAGCCGTTCGGTATCAGCTTTCCAAGCGGCTGTGGACTACGTGGACGGCCTCCTACAACTCCGGTCTCCCGGTAGAGGACTCGGGTCAGACGCTGGACTTCCTGGCCTCGCAATACGGTTCGGCCGTGCTGGCCCGGGTGAATTTCGATGCCGGCCGCGTGCGCCCCTCCTTCGCGCTGGACGCTTCCGTGGGCGCCGACCTGTGGCGCAAAGAGAAGCGCTCGGTTACGGTGCAGGCGGACGTACTCAATCTGACCGACCGGCTCAACGTGATCAATTTCGCCGGGCTGCTCTCGGGCACGGCGCTGGCGCCCCCCCGCAGCTTGGGAATCCGCCTCCGCACGGAGTTCTAAATTTGTGGGGCAGGTTGCCAACCTGTAGGCGCTGTGCGCCAGCCGCAGGCGCCATGTGGGGCAGCTTGGCAAGCTGCGGCGGATTGGCAATCCGCCCGCCGGGAGTTGGCGCGCAGCCGAACTTCCACAAGCGACTTTCGAGAGTGCGGCGGATTGTTGATCCGCCTTTTCTCGCCTAAACCGAGAGCGCCCGTTCGATCTGGGCTAGGTGGTGCTCGTTGTGCCACGCCACCTTATCGAACTCGTCCCTCACCGTCCGCACGCCGGTTTCGCTGTGGACAAACTCACGGTGGCCGCTGATGTCATAGTGCATCCGGGCCTGATGGATGATGCCGGCTCGCAATGCCTCGTAGATTCGCCGGGACACATCGAGCGGCACCTTCGAGTAGTCCAGACCCGCAGCCCAGGCATCCTGATCGAAGGCCCACAACACACCCCTGGGCTCGCTGATGGCGCGGCTGATCCGGTCGTACAGAACTGCCTCGGAGTCGGCCAAATGGTGCAGAAGAAACCGCACCGGCCACTTCCCCGGCGCGTAACTCCGCGCGAGTTGGTCGTCATTCAGGTCAAAATACGGCACCGTGCGGTCTCTGGCGGCTTCGAGTCTCTGGATGATGTCCATGGAATTTACAATACTACGGGCATAAAGTAATCGGGCAGGCCCGGCTTGGTTTCACGCAATATTTCCACCACCGCCCGGCGGCTGTCCGGCGTGAGGCGGGCGTAGCGGCTGCCCTTTTCCTCACCGGACAGGACTTGCCACATGCGCCGGTAGATGGCCGCCTTGGCTGGGTCCGGCAAGCTGTCGAAGGCAGCCGAATAGATCATGTAGCTGCACGGATACCGCATAAGGCGGCGGTCAAGATCGAGTTGGCGCAACGACCGTCCCTTGGTGTCGCGAGGTCCCGCCGCTTCGAACCGCGCCGTAAACCCGGAACTGCCTTGGACCTTGCCAGGCGAGCCGTCAGGTGAGCTGGGGCCAGCCAGCGGCGCCTCATCCACGAACAGCAGGTAGTCCACCACTTCGCTGGCGGTATCCAGCAGCAGGCGCTGGTCGAGCGGCGTGTTTCGCAGGCGCCCTTCGTACATCGCGTAACGAACCTCCCAGCCAACGCGAGTCAGTAAATTGATCAGGTGCGCCTGGTGCTCGAACACCATCAGGGCAACCACATCGCTGTAGGGAGTGAGGTAGGCGCTTGTATCGAATTTCCCTGCGAGCGATTCGGGAGTGCCGGCAGCGCCGCTGGGTTCGCCCGAATCGGCGAATGTCGCATTGCCCATGTGATCCGCGGTAACGTGTTTGCCCGTTACATACCAACCACCCCAGCGTTCTTTCCAGGGGCTGCGATCGTCGGTAGTGTAGTCGCCCAGCGTACGCACCGGCAGGCCGGTGGGTGCGGGAAACACGCTGCGTACCAACATGCCGGGCACACCGAGACTGCCGTAGGATTCGTGGCAAACCAGGCAGTAATCGCTGCGCACGAATCGCGGTCGATACGCCGGCCCTTGGTCCAAGGTGTAGAAGACCACGCCCTGCCGCGGGTCCACCGCCGCCACTTCGATAAACGGCTCGCCGGGCACCCAGGCCACGGCCACACGATCGTTAAAGAAGATGCTGCGCGGGTGCCCCGGGCTGATGATCGGCGACATCAGGCTGGTCTTCGAAAAGACCACGATCTGTGATTCGATAGGAACGTCCAGGGCATCCAGCACCGATCGCAGGTATCCTTTGACGCCATCGAACTGGAGGTGAACCAGGTCCTGCCCGATCTCGACGTTCAACTGCGATACGGTATTCTGCACCCGCCGTGTAGGATATCCAATGGCGGGATGATCGCGGCCGCCCGGAAACAGGCCTTCCAGATCGGCGGAGGCCGCGGTCATCGTCGGCCTTACCCGGCAGACGAGAATCGAAATCGCGAGGAGCCAGACCGGACGGCGCATGAAGGAAGCGGCCTTGCTGCGATGATAGCAAATGGGCCAACCGCTCCCTGACGGTCACGGCTCCGCAAGTGTCCTGGTAATATAAGTAAATGACAAGCGCCCTTCCCCCCGTTGTGGAGAATGCTGCCCAGGCGACGATGGACCTGGAGCGGGAATATTTACTGCAGAACTACGCCCGTTATCCGCTGGTGCTGGCCCGCGGCAAGGGCTGCTACACTTACGATCTGGAAGGCCGCCGCTACCTGGATTTCATCACCGGTATTGGTGTCAATGCCCTTGGCCATGCGCATCCCCGCATCGTCAAAGTCATTCGCGAGCAGGCCGGGTTGCTGATCCATTCCTCGAACCTCTACTATCACCAGTATCAGGGCCCGCTGGCGGAGCGCCTGTCGGCAATGAGCGGCCTTGCCCGCGCCTTCTTCGGCAACACCGGAACCGAGGCGATGGAAGGCGGGCTGAAGATGGTGCGTGCGCACGGCCACGCCATCAGCCCGGAAAAATTCGAGGTCATCGCCCTGGAGAATTCGTTCCACGGACGCACGTTTGGCGCGCTTTCCATCACCGGCCAGGCCAAGTACCGGCAGGATTTCGAACCGCTGGTTCCCGGCGCCAGGTTCGTTCCAGTCAACGACCTGGAAGCCCTGGAAGCCGCGTTCAGCGACCGCACCGCCGGCATTGTACTGGAAATGATCCAGGGCGAAGGCGGCATCTTTCCGCTGACCCCGCAATTCGTGGCCAAGGCGCGCGAATTGGCCGACCGCTTCGACGCGCTGCTGGTGGCCGATGAAATCCAGTGCGGCGTGGGCCGCACCGGAGCTTACTTTGCCTACCAGCGGACCAACCACGTCATCCTGCCTGACGTGATGGTGACGGCCAAGCCGCTGGCCTGCGGCATTCCGTTGGGCGTGATTATGGCCAACGAGAGAGCCGCGGCCGCCATCAAGCCCGGGATGCACGGCTCCACCTTCGGCGGCGGCCCCTTGGCCTGCCGCGTGGCCCTGGAGTTCTGCGAAATTCTCGACGAACTGCTGCCGCAGATCCAGCGCGTGGGCGGTTACTTCCACGTCCAACTGAACGAGTTGGCCCGCAAGCACTCGTTCGTGAAAGAGGTGCGCGGCTTCGGGCTCATGATCGGCGTCGATTTGAACATTCCAGGCAAGCAATTGGTGCTCGATGCCATGGCGGAGGGCCTGCTCATCAACTGCACCCACGACACCGTGCTGCGCTGCCTGCCGCCCTACATCGTAACCGAGAAGGAAGTGGACCAGGCCGTCAAGATCCTGGCCAAGCTGTTCAATAAAGTGAAGTAAACGGCCGGTGATCGTTTTGGCCTGACAAATATAGCAACTGCTACGGGCGGCTTGCCAGCCGGAATTGTATGGTTTGAGGGTTCCACTTAAGGAATCGGTTGACGATCGCCATCGATTCCGGCTGCCGTCCTTCACCGTCATAGAGGACAGCGAGCTCGGCATAGGATCGTGCGAGCGAAGGGTCCAGCTCGATCGCACGAAGCAGCTCGTGTTCGGCTGGCTTCAGATCGCCTGCACGTTTGAGGGCTAAGCCGTAGTTCAACGCGAACGTCGCGCTATTTGGCATTGACTCCACCGCCCAACGGCTCAGTGCGACGGCCCGATCCGGAGGACTGCTTGCAAGGAAGGCGACCTCGAGGCTCGAGAGGACGTCGGGATCGCTATTCTGCTGGGTCTCCGGCAAGGCTTCGAGCATTTTGACGCTGGCGCGGATCATCGCCGGCAGTTTTTCGTTGGAAGCGATTTGCAATTGGGCGAGTGCCAAATCGCGCCCGCGGAACTCGGCCGGTGGCTCGCGCCACGCGACGACGGTGTGGAACGCAGCGTTCGAACCAGCGTTCGAACCAGAGCTGCCGGCCGCCTTGGGACGCCGAATCCGATGATCGGTCACCGCCAGGTGAGCGATGTTGTTGGCGGGCCTGGCCGGCATGTGGCAACTGATGCATTCGTGCTGACCGGCCGGATGCACCGCCTTGGACAGTACGGCATGGCAGGAGTTGCAGACTTGAGTGATCCGGGAAGCGTGCTGTGCCGATCGAATTGCCGGTTCATGCGGATGGTGGCAGGAACCACACCACAGCTTGCCGTTGCTGCCGCGCGCGCACTGGCTCTCCGCCAGTTCCTCGACCTGCGAAACGGCACGCTTCGCCGCATTCTCTTGATGGAAGAGATACGTGACCACGGTTTGTTCGAGAAGCTCGCCGGGGCGGTAATCGCCCAAGGACTTTCCGGGATTCAGAATCCGCGTATCGCCTTCCAGGTGGCATTGCTCGCAGACGCTGTCACGAGCCGCGCCGGAAAGCGCCGCGGGATTGACGATGTTCTTAGACGATGGCCGCCGGGCGTGCGCCGCGCCATCGCCGTGGCAGCGCTCGCAGGTGATCGCCGGTACGCGGCCTCCATCGACGGCTACGCCCAAACGCCTGCCGTCCGCATCGTCGAACTTGACTCTGCCCGCGTGACAGAACAGGCAGTTTGCCGTGATGGGCCGGTCGAAATCGAGCAGTGGCAGGGATTCGAATCCCGGCGAGACGTCCCAAGCTGAACCTGCATACCAGGAGAGCGGCGATTCCAGAAGATAGCGGCCAACCTGTACGGCGTAGGTCCGTCCTTTGGTTCCGCTGCCGATCTGGTAGGCCACCTCATATTCCGCGGTGAGTCCGCGCTCTGCGAGGACATGGAACATGCGCCCTTGGCGATACTCGGCCGACAGCACACTTTGCGACGCCTGATGGGTTACCCGGCCCGCGGCGATGGTTTCAGGCGGCCCGATGGACCGGCCCATCGGCGTAGCCGGAAATCGGGCCGCTTCATTGGGATGGCAGCGTGCACACTCCGGAGCGCCATACGCGGTGGCCGCGGCGAGGAAGAAATATGTTCCAAGGAATCGTCGCACGCCAGTCAACGCAAACCAGTCAACGCTGCGGGTTTTTGGGCAGGCTGATCATGTTGGCAAAGATGCGGTACGCGCCGGGAACACCCTCCGGCAGTTGGCGGTAGAAGGCGAGCGCGTTGTAAATGTAGATGCCTTTGCCGTACTTCGCATACAACAGCCCGCCCTTTTGAGGTTCCTGACCTTCGTCGTGGGTTTCGATCAGAGCCTGATACTGCGGATCCCAGGACTTCATCCACTTGGAACCACGTTCTTCGACCCAGCCGTCGAAATCCTTTTCGGTGATTTTGTTCGGCCAGTTGAAGACCGGGTTCGCCGGCGCCAGGATCTCCACCTTGGACGCTTCGTCCGTAACCTCCTCCGGATTGGATGTCATGGTGTAAGGATAGGGCCCGAAGTTGTGATCGAATTCGGGAGTGTTATATTGAACCACCACCACGCCGCCATTCTTTACGTACTCGAGTATGCGGGAATTGTAAGTGCGCAGGTCTTCGCGGACGGCGTAAGTGCGAACGCCCAACAACAGCACATCGAATTTCGACAGATCGCCCGTCGCGATGTCAGCGGGCGAGAGGAAACTCGGTTTCACGCCGAGATTCTCCAGCGAAGCAGGCACTTCGTCGCCGCTGCCCATCACGTAGCCGACTCGCAGGTTCGGGGCTGTTCTGACGTCAACGCCGCTCAACCGATAAGTCGCCGGCCGGTAGAGGAAATACGGACGCAGGCCTGGATACCCGGTGAGTTCATATCCCTCGTTGTAACGGCGGCCGCCGTATTCGGCGATCGCCTTAATTTGATAAGGCTTCTCGGCTAGATTGCCTGGCGTTACCTGAAACGTGACCGACCGATCCTCGCCATCGGCGGTGAAGCCGAAATCCGCTGACGCCGGCTGTGACTTCCAGCCGCTTGGAATGTCCAGATGGATCGAACCCTTCGCGGGTCCTTTCACGTTGCTGTGAACCACCGCGGTCGCCGCAAAGGATTTGGACGCCAGCGGCACAATGCCCGCATGCGGGGTAATCTCCACGCTAATGGCCGGACCCACCGCCAGTGGTTCGGAGACGGTTCCGGCACCGGTCACCCTCCTGGTTGTTTGGACATACCTGCCGATGCGAATCGGCACACCCCCATATTCGAAGTCGGCCCAGGCAGCCAGCGGGTAAGGTGCCAGCGGCTGGTTCCGGAATTGATCGTCTGCAATATCGTAGTAGGAGCGTTCGATGTCGGGCCGGGAGAAGTACGGGCGGGTGAAGGCCGCGTTTTCCGGCACGGTCACGCGGAAGCGGGCATCCACAGGTTTGGCATCGGCGATGGGGGAAGCGGCAAGGGGTTTCTCCGGAGAAATGCTCCATTGTTCTTTTCCGCCGGATGGCTCCAGGGTCACGGCGTGCAGCGTCACGGGAATCGCGGTCTGATTCACGGCGCGCACCTTCACGACAAATTTCTGCCCCGGAATCGCGACCCGGAACGTGTCGGGGTCCATTCGAAAGGGCGAATCGGACTCCACGTCGGGCGCGACATTGGCGGAAAGGGAAAGTCCAAGAGCCTCGGCCAGTGCGTCGTTGAACTGCACCCGCTTGATCTGCAGTTCGTGCCGGATATTGTATTTCGCTTCTTCGGAGAGGGCGCTCCTGGCGACGGCATCGAGCAGGTTCGCCGTGGCCGTCAAGCCTCTGGCGAGTGCGGGCGCCGTGGCCGCAGGTTGCTGCGCGGAGTATTTTGCAATGGCCTCTTCCACGGCCGCGTTGATCGGCGTCAGGCCGCTCTTCAGAAACGCGGCATCGCCGCTGTTCGGAAAGGCGGCATCGCCGCTGGCCAACGTCGCTATGCCCATTAGGGAAATATCGATGCCGTCGAAAAAGCTCTCCTCCTTCTCCTGCGCCGGCACCACGGAGCCGAACCGGTGATACGCGCTGAGCATTTGTCCGGCGTCGGGAATCGCGCTGCCGCCGTTCTGCGATTTCTGATAGCCCAACCCTTCGCGCGAGATCTGCTGGTAAGTGGCGCCCAGCACCGGATCGTAGGTTCCCTCCGGGATCTGAAGATTCGCCGCAAGGTTATTGCCGCGTCGTCCCATCGGCGCGCGCGCATAGTCCTTGAGCGGCGTCCACGGGCGAAGGCCAGCCTCGATCTGGTCGGGAAACACGCTCGCGTCGCCGGCCGCCTTGAAGACTTCCTGAGCCATCGCTCCCGCGGTCTGGTGATTTCCGTGCCCGTCGCTGGGTCCGCCCACAAATACGGAGGTGATCACCAGTGGCCGCACGGTGCGGACGACGCGCACTACATCATAGAGAACACGATCGTGGGTCCACTTGCCGATCGATTCGGCCTTGGTTTTCGAGAATCCGTAGTCGATCACCCGGGTCCAATATTGATCCACCCCGTAGTATCTTCCCGCGGCCAGCAACTCCATGGTCCGGACCAGTCCCAGCGCGTCGAAGTAATCCGGCGACA
The DNA here is from genome assembly GCA_035570275.1 of Candidatus Acidiferrales bacterium. Classification (GTDB taxonomy): domain Bacteria; phylum Acidobacteriota; class Terriglobia; order Bryobacterales; family Bryobacteraceae; genus DATMNI01. The sequence goes on from DATMNI010000205.1 coordinate 10,173, forward strand.
TGACGTTGGCGCCGCCTTCGCCGCGATTGAGAGTCAGCAGCGCAACGCGCGCGCCTTGTCCGCGCGACTCGTAAGCCAGCATGCCGCCATCCTCGTCGTCCGGGTGCGCGGTAATCATGATCATGCTGGCGCGGGTATGGAGCTTCTTGAGGCTTTGCCAAAGCGCCGCTGACCCGCGATTGACGGCGATTTCGTGAGCCGCCGTCGAGGGCTGGATTGCAGTGCTATAGGGTAACTGCGCCAGCGCCGTGGGATTCAGGGCCCAAACGCCTGCCAACACTAGAACTGACTTCATAAGCTAGAAATAGACCTTCAAGGCGAACTGAATTTCTCTGGGATCGCCGATGGTCGACAATAGTTTTCCGAAAGTCGGTAGGGACGCGGGCGCGGCGTTGGCGCTCGGGTTCCCGAAGTTCACATGGTTGTACGTGTTGAAGAACTCGCTTCGGAACTCCACTTTGTAACGCTCGGTCACCGCGAAACTCTTGAAGATGCTCATGTCCAGGTTTTCAATACCGGGGCCATGGAATTTCCGCGGAGCACACGTGCCGAAAGTGCCGGTTGTAGCCAGGGAAAAGGCGGCCGGATTCAAGAAGAAGCCCGGAGCCGTGGCGCCGGCGAGTTGCGCCGGATCGGTGGTCGCTCCCACAAACGGATCGCCGATGCAATTGGCACGGCTGGCATGGCTGCCGCCGGTCGCGCTGGCATCGGGAGCAGCCACGGAGAAGGGCAGGCCGCTTTGCAGCGTGAGAACGCCGTTGAGCTGCCATCCTCCAATCATTCGGCTGGCCATCGAGTTGTTATTCAGAATCAATCCTCCCTTGCCGATCGGGAGAACATACAAAGCGTTGGCGACGAAGCGGTGTTTGACGTCAAACGGAGAAAAACTGCGCTCCAGGCTGTAGTTATACGCGTTGGCCGGCGTCGATCCGCCCGTAAGATTGTCCACAAAATCGGCGAGGTTCTTGCTGAATGTGTAACTGATTCCGTAGGTCAGCCCCTTCCCAAAGCGCCGTTTCAGCGAAACCAACAGGCCGTTGTAATTGGTGTTGCCGTCGTTCGTCGCCAGTTCCAGGTACGCGTGGCTGCCCGCCAGCGTATTCACGTTGGTGCTGAGATTCGCATACGGAAATAACGTCACCGGAGCGCCATTCAGGAATCCGGTCACTATGCCCTGGTTGGCGTTGCGCAGCCGGTTCTCCTTGCGCCCGAAATTACCGACATATGAGATGTCGAGCACCGTGCTCTGCGAAATCTCCCACTGCGGCCCAAAACTAACCTGCTGTACATAGGGAGTGCGCTGGTTGGGATCCTGCGCGCGGATCTGCAGCGTGGTCAGGTTCAGAATCTGCGGGCCGAACTGTGTCGCCGGGAATCCGTTCTTCAGGAAAAACACGGGCGTGACACTCCCGGGCGATTGCGCCAGCGATTGATCGTAGAATGCCGGCGGGTTTTCACCGAGAACGCTCTCCGAGCCGATCCTCACGTCGTGCTGGTAAAAGATGCCGAAACCGCCGCGGAGCACGAGTTTTTTGGTCGCCTGGTAAGCGAAGCCAAATCGTGGGGCGAAATCGTTCTTGTCGGGATGAACCAGGCCGCGCGCGAACCAGTCTCCGCCGGTGGCCGTGACGAATGCGTCGTTGATGAAATTCGAGATTGCGTTCTGATGATTCAGCAGGGGCGAAAACAGCTCGTACCTCAGGCCCAGGTTGATCGTCAGGTTCGGGCGCACGCGCCACGTATCCTGGCCGAAGAAGCTGTAACCTTGCTTGTAGTTGTGAACGATGGCCGGCGTGGTAAAGGAAGCCGTGCTTACGTCTCCGAGCAGGAAATCCGCCACGCCGAGTCCGACGTTGCCGGTGTAGATTCCGCTGGAAGTGATCTGACCTTGAAGCGATTGCGCATCCAGGAAGTTGTCGCTGGTGTGCCGGCTTTCGAAACCGAACTTCAGGCTGTGGTTGCCCTTCAACCAACTCAAGGTATCTAGTAACTGCCACACCTGCGCAATCTGAACCTGCGGGCGCCACGGCGCGGTTCCCAGACGCTGCAGACCCGTGATGTTGATCGGCGGCAGTCCCGCATTGAACGGGCCGCTGGGAATTCCGGTCAGGCCGAACTGAGTGGCCGCCGATGTTCCCAGAGTGACACCGATCGGCAGACTGTTGGCGTTATCGCGTGTGAAGCCGGCGCGGATTTCATTGACCATGCCGGACGAAAGCACGTCGGTCCAGGAGAGTGCAACCGACTTGCCGGTGATTTGATATTGCGTGGCGAAGTTTCCGTTCCCCGCCAGAGCGTTCCCGGTCCACGGAGCGTCCTGCCGCGTGACGTTGTAGGCGCTGAAGCGGCCGAAGATCCGATTGTTGTCGTTGATGTTGTGATCGACTCGCGCGTCCCAGGAGTACGTATTATTTGGAATGCCATACTGGAACTGATAGTTCGATCCCCCGGTCCAGCTTCCCGGAGCTCCCTGCCTGGCTACCAGCGAAGGGATGTTCGGATCCGGATACAGCGCCAGCAGCTTCGACCCCACGGGATCGATGCAGGAAGGCGCGATGATGTTGCCCGTGATGCACGCGGATTGTCCCGCCACGCCCGGTGCAGCCAGGGTGGGCTTCAACTCCGTGAAGTTGCCGGTCTTCATCAAGGGTGTCGGAACGGTGGAAAGAATCGTGGTCGCTTTGCTGCTTCTGAAATCCTGCGCGTCGCCGAAAAAGAAGGTCTTGTGCTTGATGATCGGCCCGCCGATGGTGCCGCCAAACTGATTCTGGCTGAAGTGGCCCCTGGGCACCCCGCCGGCGTTGTTCAGGAACGTGTTCGCATCGAAGTGGTTGTTGCGCACGAATTCCCACACGTCGCCATGGAACGAATCGGTTCCGCTCTTGATGGACGCGTTAATGACCGCTCCGGCGGAAGTTCCAAACTCGGCGGAATAGGTCCGCGTTTGCACCCGAAATTCCGACAGCGCGTCAGGTGGAGGCTGCACGGTCTGAACCGAGCCCTCTTGAAGGTTCGTCGAACCGGAGTTGTTTTCGATGCCGTCGAGCGAGAAATAGTTCTGCGTTTCCAGGTTTCCGTTCGAACTGAAGCGATCCGCAGCCGCGTTGGACACGGTTGGATCTTTCTGGATGCCGGCCTCGAGCAAGGCGAGGTCCGCGTAACGGCGTCCGTTCAGAGGCAAATCGCGAATCTGCTTTTGCTGAACAACGCCGCCTACGTCCGCCGTCTGCGTATTCAGCAGCGGCGCCGTCGACTCGACTTGGACGGTCTGCGACGCGTCGCCGATCTTCAGCGTAAAGTCGATCGAAGGACGCGACTGCACATCGATCTGAACGGAACTCACTATTTGCTGACTGAATCCAGGCGCCTTGGCCTGGACGGTGTACTCGCCCACGCGCAACCCCGTAAATTGATACTGTCCGGAGCTATTGCTGACGGTAGTGAGTACTTCGTGTGTGGCAGCGTTAGTGACAGTGATCGCAGCCTTCGGGACCGCCGCGCCGCTCGGATCGAGAATTGAGCCCACGATGGCGCCCGTGTCGATCTGGGCGAAGACCGATGGGTGGATCAAAACGGTGAAAACAGCAATTCGCAGCAGCACATTGGGAATATTGCGCAAGGATAGAGAATTAGCGATTTTCTCCAAGTTGAAACCCTCCCGGTGGATCAGATCTTATTACAATCGGGTTTCTGATGCAACCACCGCTCGCGACACCACAGCTCGCGACACGACAGCTCGCGACACCGCCCGCGACACGCCGTTCACGAAATGAAACCGCGCGTCAGCCCACACTCCCTACCTGAGGTTGAAGCACATCAGCGTCTTCTCGTTGCGAATATAGATTCGTCCGTTGGCGATCGCCGGGTAGGCGCGAACCGTCGGGGCCATCACCTTCGCCGCCGAGATCTGCTGGAACGCGGATGGCGTCGCCGCCGCCAGCACCAACTCGCCGCCTTCCCGCACGATCAATAGTTTGTCCCCGGCCAGCGTAATGGTTCCCGCGCCAAAGCCCTCCACTTCCCACCGCACCTTCCCGGTTTTGAACTCGATCGAGCGCAGGCTTTGCCCCTCCTCCTGCCGGCCGTGAAATCCATACAGCAATCCGTCCTTGTACACCGAGGTCGCGTAGTGATTGGTCAGCGCGTCATTGGAAGCCCAGATCGGCTTCAGGCTGTTTGTGCCGAGTTGTAACAGCGTCGCACCGGTCCCGTAGCTCGACGACAGAAACACCAAATCGTCCACCACAATCGGCGTGGCCGCATTCACCGAAGCTTTCATCCGGGCGTGCCAGGGCAACTGGTAGCGCACCTTTCCGTCGGCAGGGTCCACATCCACCAGGCCGCTCCTGGTGAAGAACAGCGCATGGCGCAATCCCTGAATGGTCGCGGCCACCGGTGACGAATAACTGGCCTCCTGATTCGGCACCGTCCACAACGTCTTGCCGGTGGCCGCGTCAAAGGCAACCAGGCCGGCCAGGGCGCCGCCGATATTCATCAGTACGCGGTCGCCATCCACCAGAGGCGCTCCGGCAGCGCCGAAGTAACCTTTGGCCACCTGGAACTGGCGGTGCGTGTCCACGCTCCAGATCTTCTTGCCGGTGGCGAAATCCAGGCAGTGCAGTGTGCCCTCCGCGCCGAAAGTGTAGACCCGTCCTCCCGCGATGGTGGGGGCGGCTCGCGGTCCCTCGTCAAAGCCAAAGTCGTCGCGATACTGTGTGGCGTAGTCGAACGACCAGATCTCTCGCCCGGTCGCCGCATCCAGCGCCTCGATCGCTTCTTTGTTTCCGAGACGGTGGAAGAGAATCAATCGGCCCTGCGCCACCACCGGACTGCTGAAGCCCTGCCCCACGTCCTTCTTCCACACCACTGCCGGGCCGCCCGGCGGCCACTTCGCCGCCAGGTCATTGCCGGAATAAATTCCATTGCGCGCCGGCCCCAGAAACTGCGGCCAGTCTTCGGCCATCGCAGCCACTGCGATCATGGTGACGAATGCGATGCGAATCAGCAGTGGAGTCCTCCTCCTCAACAAGGCTGGCGTCTGAAGCAGGCGCCGTTACCTCACCTACAGCATACCGGTCTTGCTCCGGACGCGGTTGAGGACCTGGTGATCGTGGAGGTAAAGTCGGTCGAGGTGCTTGCGCCCGTGCACAAGAAGCAGCTTCTAACCCATCTGCGGCTAGCCAACAACCTTTGGGCTTACTCGTGAACTTCAACGTGGCCCTTGATCGAGGAGGGCATCACGCCCGTCCACTATTGGGCTCCCCGGTAGCCTTCTTTGCGCCTTTGCGGCTTTGCGTGAAATCTTGCCTTTTTGAATTCCACTCTCCAAAGCCGATCATCCCTTACGCTTGACGCAAATTGTCCAGCTTATTGTTTGACTCCGCCTAAGCTGGAGCCCTGCACGGAAGTGGCTCGCGCATTTATGGCCAAATGATTCCGTACTCCGCTGGAAAAGTACAGGAATAAACCAGACAGGAATAAACCAGGCGAGAGTTTTTGCCGTCCGGGCCTGCTTGAAGCATGATCGGCTTGAAGCACGATCGGATTGAAAACGGCGGATTGAAAACGGTGGAAATCGAACTTCGCGTTGGTGTGTTAGAGTATAATCCACTCTAATTGCGGGTGGGGCCCCGACAATGATGAACTGGCAGCTACGGCTATGCGCATCTCTGCTTCTTGGCGTGATGGCGGCTGTTGCGGACAATCAGTGGACGCAATTCCGTGGACCCAACGGCTCTGGTGTCGATTCCTCGGCCGGATACCCCGTGGAGTTCTCGCCCTCAACGAATGTCGTTTGGAAAACTGCGATTCCCTTCGCGCAGTCCTCTCCCGTCCTCGCCGGCGGCCGCGTCTATCTCACCGCCAGCCAACCCGACAAGCTGCTGACCATCTGTCTCGACGCCAAAACGGGCCATGAGTTGTGGCGTCGCGCCCTCCCTCGCAAAATGCCCCAGGCTGTTTTTCGAGCCAACGATCCAGCCTCGCCCACTCCCGTAGCCGATGAAAATGGAGTGGTAGCGTTTTTCGCCGAGTTCGGTCTTGTCGCCTACTCGGCCGCCGGGAAGGACCGCTGGAGCGTGCCTCTCGGTCCGTTCAAGAATTTCTACGGCATGGCCGCATCTCCCATCCTCGCCGGCGGCCTGGTGGTGCAGGTCTGCGATCAACAGAGCGGGTCCTTCCTTCTGGCGGTGGACCGCCAGACCGGAAGGCAGCGTTGGAGAACGGAGCGTCCGGCTTCGGACATCGGCTGGGCGACTCCAATGGTCTTCCGCCCGTCGCAAGGCCCGGTGCAACTGATCGTGCTGGGATCCACCAGGCTGGATTCCTACTACCTCGACACCGGCGAGTCTCGATGGTGGATGCCTGTCGGGTCGGGAGGATCGCTGGGCACGCCCGTCGCCACGGGAAGCACTCTGTATGTCTCCACCTTGAGCAGCAGCGAGCCGATGATGCCGGCCTTCGCGTCCGTTTTGACCATGTACGACAAGGACCACGACGGACGCCTGTCGCACGATGAGTTCAAGGGCGACAAGGACCTAGGCGAACACTTCGGCTGGATTGACGGCAACAGCGACGGCTTCATCACCGAAGCGGAATGGAACAAGGCCCGCAGCCTGGGAACGGGCGACTTCGGCGCCATCGCTCTGGAGCCGGAGAAGTTGCGAGGCCAGTTGGAATCCTCCGCCGTACGTTGGCGGTTCAAGAAAAACCTGCCGTACATTCCGGCTCCTCTGGTCTACCGCGACGTCTACTTCATGGTGCGCGACGGAGGCATTATCACGTCACTCGATGCGGCAACAGGCCGGCTGTTGAAACAAGGGCGGACCCCCGAGGCACTGGGCGAATATTACTCGTCGCCGGTGGCCGCGGACGGCAAAGTATTTCTGGCAAGCTCCGAAGGTAAGATCACCGTATTAAAGGCCGCGGCAGAGTGGGAGGTGCTTCGCGTGAACGATCTGGCCGATGAAGTGCACGCCACGCCCGCTCTCAGCGAGGGCCGGATTTACGTGCGGACACACGGCGCCCTCTATTGTTTCGGCACCCCGCGTTGAGGTTATTTCGAACCCCCCGCCGTGCGCGCCTCAGCGGCGTCGCGCTTGGCCGAACATCGACGGCACTTAGGCGGGCATCGGAGACAGATAATCGACGACTGCCGGAACCACGTCCGTTTCCAAGTTCTCCGCTTCTGAAGGATATTTGTGTTGGGGGTAACCAAGACCGGATCTTGATCACAGATGACCGGGGGGCGCGATTGTCGAGTCATTGATTCTAGTGTGGACGCTTGAAGCGATGGCGCGGGTGCTCGAAGCGACTCTGGCGAGGTGGGCGGAGATGACGTCGAAGGAAGCCGACGGCCCTAAGCCGAGAATGGCGGCTGATTCTTCCAATGAAGCGCTCAGGTCATACGGAGGAAAAAGAGGGGTGAGTCTTGCCATCACCCCAGTCGTTAATATCTAGCCGAGAAGCCTCATCTCCTTGGCAGAGAACGCTGCGATTGCTAACGCAAAGACGGTGCCGACGCACTTGACCGCGATTTTCTCATAATCGGACGGCAGTTCAAACCATTTTACGTACCGATGACAAACCCAAAGACCCGGAGGCACAATTAATAGTAACAAACCAACCCTTGACCATTAAACCTTCCTAGTAACGTTTGTAAAGCGAGACAGTAGGACACAAGAAGCGATTTGCCCCTACCCAAACTACAAACTACTCCAGTTATAAGCATGGAGCCGTACATTCGACGGCCATATCAGTATCACGCAATAAGATCTTCCACTGTGGACGTTATCGAAGCTCGCGCACGAAGTTTACTAAAGCAACACACCCCAGTCGTGTTTTAAACTTGTTTTGAGCGCGCGCAGCTAACCTTGATTACATGATGCTCAATAGGTGGTGCGGGAAGCAGCCTTGCGAGTAATTGAAAGTGACTGAAGGACCACAACCCCAGGGGCATTACGCCGCCGAATGCCTGAAACGAGCCCGCAAGCGCACGGACAGATTTCTGGCGCGGTAGGGACGACCAGTCAATGATAGCCACGCGGCCGCTGCGGGGCCTGCCTAGCCGATCACCGCTGGCGGCCTCTGCGCTCGGGTAAAATAAAGGAGGGCTTTGGATTGGGATGATGCCGACTAACGAATACGTCGAAGTCCGCAACGGCGGCTACTACGTGGCCGGGACACGCATTGGCCTGGACGTGCTGGTCTACGACTTTCGACGCGGACGGTCGGCGGAAGCGATCTTCGAGGCTTACCCGTCAATTAGATCGTTGGCGAAGGTTTACGGCGCCATCACCTTCATATTGGAGCACCCGCCTGACGTTGACGCTTACCTGAAAGATCAGGACCGCATCTTCGAACAGATCAAGGCGCAATATCCCATGCCTCAGGAAATGATCGACCGTTTTGAGCGGGCCAGGAAAGAATCGGAGCCAAGGCTCGCTTGAAGATCCGCTTTCAAGCCGACGCCGACATCGATCCCGACATTCGGAAAGGACCTCCGGAGAGAGCCCGCGATAGACTTCCTCCCGGCCGCGGGCACAATTCTCCGAACCATGAGCGTCCATTTCCACGGCTTCGTTGCGACCCACGAATCGCCTGGAGTCTTGATGATTCCGTCTTCCCGATCCATCGGAGCCGCAATCGAAGGGCTGCTTTTCGTTTGGTCGAACTGGACGCCTGACGACTTGCACAACCGGGTCCAGTGGCTCCCATAGGCGTATGCCAAGGTAAGGGAAGAGAGCCAGTGCCCTGCATTCATCGCGGACACGAAAGACCGGAGCGAGTAGACTGCGGCCGGCTAATCCGCGTCGAACCTTCCAGCCGTCGATTCGACCCTGGAGCCCTGCTTTTTGAGCGGATGCCATCAAACATTTTCGATGCATTCTGATCAATACCCAGGTCGCCGCGACTACCTCCCTCACTGGCTTGCTCCGCGACCTCCGCTCGCTCCGCGCTCTCAGGTTTTGACGTTCAAACGCCTTCTCGGCGCTTTCCTCAGCGTCTCCGCGCCTCCGCGGTGAGTTCGCTGCCCCGAAGTGCTGCACACCCCTCGACATTGGCGTCGTCATAACAGATCCATCTGAAAAAGAGAGAGTTCTCCTTCTGACCCCGCGCTTTTCCCGATTGGGCGCTTAACGGTGACACCTTTTTCCAGAAAACAACTCCTTTCCTCCCCATCGCTTACCCCCTCCCTATTTCAGACTCCACCCCCTCCCCGTGCTACATCTCAAACCGGAGGGCTAACTCAACTAACCCATGCCGCGCTCGAAACCCAAACCCGTCTCCGACGAACAACTCGCCGCCAATCGCGCCAACGCCGCCCGTTCCACCGGCCCGCGCTCCCCTGAGGGCAAGGCCCGCGCAGCCCAAAACGCCCGCAAACACGGCTTCACCGCCTCCACCTTCGCCGTCGTGCGCCTCGAAGATATCAACGAGATTGCGCACCTCCGGGACGACGCCGTGGCCGTCTACCAGCCCGTCAACTCGCAGGAACTCTTCGCCGTCGAGCGTATCGCCCTCGCCCAGCAGTCCATGCTCCGCGCCGCCCGCCTGGAGTCCGGCCTCTTCACCACCAGCCTCAACGAGACCCTCGACCAAAAGGACAGGCCCATGGTTTTCTTGGCCCCGGATATGGTAGGTGGCGATACCGAAGTCACTCGCCAACAGAACCGCAACTACCTCCTGGCGGAAGGTTTCACCCTGGCGGCCAAGGCATCCAACGTCTGGTCTCTGTTCCTGCGCTACCAGGCCCAGGCCGAGCGTCAATACCGCCGCGCCATCGAGGAATTCGACCGGCTCAAAGCCCTGCGGCCCGAATTACCAATCGAACCCATTTTCGACCCCCAACCCGAACCAACCGAACCCACTTGCCCCTCTTCCGAAACGAACCCAATGTTCCCCGAAACCGCCATGCCCGCCCCAGACCCACCCGCACCGCCGCCAGAACCGGCTACCGGCCACCGGCCACCGGCCACCAGCCACCGGCCCCTGGCCCCCGCGTATTACACTGGAAAAACGTGACACCCGCCGCTGAAAAGACTCAATCCGCACGCCAGGCCCTGGATGACTGGACTCGTGAAGTGGTCCAGTGGCACTTCGATCCCCAGACCGGCTGCCCTTTCTGGCTCGATTACGCCAGCCGGCTCGATTGGGATCCGCGGCGTGAGGTGAACACCTACGACGATCTCGACCGCTTCGGCCCCTTCCAGGACGACTGGCTGCGCGGCGGTCCCGTGCGGCGCTGGGTGCCCAAGGCCTACGCGGACCGGCCGATTTATGTCTTCGAGACCGGCGGCAGCACCGGCGTGCCCAAGTCGCGGATCACCATCGACGATTTCCGCATCGATTACGAGGCCTTCAGTGATGAACTGCCCGACGACGGATTTCCGAAGGGCTCGGACTGGATCATGGTAGGACCAAGCGGGCCCCGGCGCCTGAGGTTGGCCGTCGAGCATCTGGCACAGCATCGAGGCGGCATTTGTTTCATGACAGACCTGGATCCGCGTTGGGTCATCAAGCTGATCAAGC
>DATMNI010000206.1:0-5215 GCA_035570275.1 Candidatus Acidiferrales bacterium
GCCCAACGGGAGAAACGGTTCGAAGCCAAACTCAAACGGCAGGCTCAGCAACTCGGCTACAAACTCGTACCCATTGAAGAAAAACCCAGCCGCGTAACCGGCTGAATCGAATCGCTCGCGGGGGGAGTTCCTTAGGAGGAGGCTAGGATGGTTTGTAGTACAGCACCATGCCAGCTCCCGACACCACCAGCAGGAAGCCCAGATAGAGCATCGGGCTGGGCGCCGTCTTAGGTGGGTGCATGGCCATCGTGACCAGCACGTTGATCACGGGCGCTCCGCCGAATACCAGCGGCATCACGTAATTCGGCAGACCGCCGTTGCGGAAAGCGTAGATGATGCACACCGCACCCACAGCACCCAGCGCGCCGCCCAGGCCGGCCCAGATGGTACCCGACGTGTTAAAGCCCGAGATGCCGCCTTGTCCCGATAACGCCAGCACCGGCGCCAGGACGCCGATGAAGAAGTAGGCGACACCCACGCAGAGGAGAGCCTTCAATGGGTTGCCGAGCTGCACCTGCCCTTTGTGCAGTGCGGCGCCGTACACGCCCCACGAGAGCACTGCCCCCAGGGTGAAGATCATCCAGACCATGGAACGTTTCCCTCCAGCTTTTTTGTTTCCCGCGAGTTTTGTTGCCGCGCCGCCCGGTTGCATGAGTTTCTCCAAATTCTATCAGCTTTTTGCGCTGCAATGGCTCAATGCACTGTGCCATACTACCTGAAAATCGCACGGAAGGAACTTTATCCGATGGACCGGTCGAGACCCGCTGAGATCGCGCCCCGGCTCACCGGCGTGCAATGGCTGATCTGCGTCATTGCCGCCCTTGGGTTCGCCTTCGACACTTATGAGCTGCTGGTTCTGCCGCTCATCGTCCGGCCGGCGCTCATGGAGATGGCCAAGATCAAGCCGGGAACGCCCGAGTTCAATCTGTGGGTGGGCCTGTTGTTCTACATCCCGGCGGTGGCCGGCGGCATATTCGGCCTTTTGGGAGGCTATCTCACGGATCGTCTGGGCCGGCGCCGCGTGCTGGTCTGGAGCATTCTGATTTACGCCGTTTCGGCTGTGGGCGCCGGATACGCCACGTCCGTGACCCAACTTCTGGTCTTGCGGTGCACCACCTTTATCGGCGTGTGTGTGGAATTCGTGGCGGCGGTGGCGTGGCTGGCGGAGCTCTTTCCCAATCCCAAGCAGCGCGAGAAGGTGCTGGGCTACACCCAGGCGTTCTCCTCCGTGGGCGGTCTGTTGATCAGCGGCGCGTACTACATCGCGGTGACTTATGGCCGTTCATTCCCCGCCATTCACGGGGGCCACGAAGCCTGGCGCTACACGCTGATTTCCGGCCTGCTCCCGGCGATTCCGCTGATCGCCGTGCGCCCGTTCCTGCCCGAGTCGCCCCTCTGGCGGGAGAAGAAGTTGAAGGGCACGCTGAAGCGCCCGAGCTTCGGCGAGTTGTTCCGGCCCGAATTCCGCAAGACGACATGGATCACCGCTCTGATGTCGGCATTCGCCTTCGGCGCGGCGTTCGGCGCCATCCAGCATATTCCGCGCATCGTTCCCGGGCTGCCCGAGGTAGCGCACCTGGCCCGCGCCGCACAGGAACAAGCGGTGAGCAAAGTGCAGTTTCTGCAGGAAATGGGGGGCCTCACCGGCCGCGTCATCCTGGCGATTCTGGCGGTGATCATCGTCAGCCGCCGGCGCCTGTTGAGAATCTTTCTGGTGCCCGGACTCTTCATTGTGCCCTTCGTCTTCTTCTATCCGGCGACGCACAGCCTGAGCATGACGCAGGTGGGGATATTTGCAGCCGGCCTGCTGACGGTGGCGCAGTTCAGCTTCTGGGGCAACTATCTGCCGCGTGTTTATCCGACGTATCTGCGCGGCACGGGCGAGAGCTTTGCCGCCAATATCGGCGGCAGAATGATCGGCACGTCCGCGGCGCTGCTGACAACGCAACTGGCGAACGACATGCCAGGGGGTAACCCATCCACGCAGTTGGCGTACGCCGCCGCGGCCGTGGCGCTGCTGGTTTACGCCGGTGGATTGATTGCCAGTTTCTGGCTGCCCGAGCCGCAGCAGGATAACCTGCCGGAGTAACTGTAACACGGTTCGCCCTTAATACCCATATTTCCGGCCGCAAGACAGGTTAGCAGGCCGCGGAAAAAAACGAGCTGAGCGAGACCAGTTGGGACACGTGTCCCAAACTGACGTGTAAGTCATTTGCTACCAATGTCCGGTACTTCCAGATTGGGACACTGTGTCCCCAAACCGGCTTTCAAGGCCCTTTTTCAGCATCCTGTTAGGAGGCCGGCTTATGCCAACCGCAGTACTTGGTTGCGAATGAGTAGATGTTTCTTAGTTTCTTACCCTCCCGTTTATGCTAAGCGTCACCCGGGCGATTCTATCGACGATTTCAGGCGAGCCGGCGGCGTCACCAGGCGTGGTATCTTCGCCTCGAACAATTCCAGTAGCAGGAATTAGCAGGAATTGGCCGCACTCCGTTTTGCAGGGTACTCGCGGGGCAGGGGGAAGTACGTAAGGGGCAAAGCCGATACCGGCACGCGACCCTGAGGGTCGCGGCCACTATGGTTACTCGTAGCGCAACGCGTCGATGGGATTGATTCGGGAGGCTTTGGTGGCGGGGTAGATTCCGAAGACCAACCCTACCACCACCGAGACGCCGAAGGCGATGACTACCGAGGAGGTGGTCACGATGGTTTTCCATTCGGCCGTGCGGGCGATCAGCCAGGCCAGGAAATAGCCGAAGGCGATGCCGAGCAGGCCGCCGCCGACGGAGATCAGGATGGATTCGGTGAGGAACTGACGGACGATGTCGAAGCGGCGCGCGCCGATGGAGCGGCGGATGCCGATTTCGCGGGTGCGCTCCAGCACCGTCGCCAGCACGATATTCATGATTCCAATGCCGCCGACCAGCAGCGAAATGGCGGCGATGGCCACCATCACGTAGGTGAAAATGGTTTGGGTGCGCTGCTGCTGGGCGAGCAGGGCGGCGGGGATGGTGACGGTGAAATCCTGCATGTTGTGGTGGGTGGAGTTGAGAACCGCGGTCACCACCTTTGCGACTTCGATGCTGTCGGCGTCGGCGCGCAGGCGGAGTTCGACACCGTCGAGATCGTCCTTCAGGTTGGCGAAACTCTGGTCCCAGAAACGGTATTGCAGGGTATTGATGGGGATGTAGATGATGTTGTTGATGTCCTGCATGGCGCCGCCCGACGATTGGGAGCCGGCCATGAGCTGTTCGTTGAGCACGCCGACCACTTCCAGCCAGGCGTCGTTGACTTTGACGAATCTGCCGGCGGCGGGGCCGTAGCCAAGCAGGTTGACTTTGGCGCCTTCACCCAACACGCAGACGGTGGCGCTGGCGGCGTTATCGGTGTCGTCGAAGAACTTGCCTTCGGCGAGGCGGAGGCTGTGAATGATGCTGTAGGACGGGTCAACGCCGTAGAGTTCCGGGATGTCGCGGGCCGGTTTGGGCAGCACGGCGGCGGGGTGAAGTGTGCGGCGGGCCGAGATGTTTTCGAGCGATTCCACGTTGGCTTTGAGGATGCGGAGGTCGCGCTCGGAAAGGCCGGGCGAGGAGCGGCGGCGCTGCTGCAATTCCTGCTGGCTGGCGGCGGGGCGGGAATCGATGAGGACGTTGCGTACGCCCAACTGCTCAATGAAGCGCAGGGATTCTTCGCGGGCGCCGGAGCCGATGGCGAGCATGCCAATGACGGAGCCCACGCCGAAGACGATGCCGAGGGCGGTCAGCAGGGTACGGGTTTTTTGAGCGCGGAGATTGGCGACAGCCTGGCCGATGTCGGAGAAGACGATCATTTGGGGTTCACTTTGGCATTCACTTGGGCGTTTATTTGGGCGTTCACCTGGCGAGTGCCTTCATGGCGCTGTTCTGCTGGGCGGCGGCGGGCTTGTTGAGTTGATCCGGGTTGGACATGGAGACCAGGGTATTCTCTTTGGTGCCGGCAATCACGGCCTGGCTTTCGCTTCGACGCACCAGGGTGACGTCCTGCGGCATGAATCCGTTGGGTGTCTGGGCGTAGACGAAAGTCCGGCCGTCGCTTTCAAATAGGGCCTGTGAGGGGATCCAGAGGACATCATCGAGCGTTTCGAGCGTGATCACCAGATTGGACGTCATACCGGGGCGGAGAAGCGGGGATATGTCGTCCAGGGCAATCCGGCATTCGAAGTGACGATCCCAGGGAGATCCGCTGGTGCCGCCGATGCTTTTTACATGGCCATGGAATTCCTTGCCGGCTAAAGCGACGACGCGGACGGTGACCTTCTGGCCTTCCGTCAAGTGGCCGCGGTCCAACTCGCCGACGTTGGCGCTCACCTCCCAACTCTTGAGGTCGGGAATCTGAGCCACGGCCATGCCGGCACGGCTGGTGTCGCCGATCTGGAAGGGCGGCAGTGCCATGCCAAAGTACATCATGTTCAGGTTGGTGTTTTGCTGGACGTTGACGTAGCCGCCGGTCTTGGCCTTGAGGGTCATGCTGTCCATGGTTTTTTGCGCCGTCTGGGCCGCCACGCGGGCTTTGTTTTCGGCGGCCTTCTGAATAGCGATTCCCGCGGCCGAAGTGGTTTTCTTGTTGGTGAAGTCCTGATTGGCCTGGCGCAGGCGGTTGCGTGCGGCTTCGAGCGTCAGATCGTTCTGGCGGGCGGTGATGGCGGCGATCAGAGGATTCTTGCGGATTTCCAATTCGGCCAGCTTGACGTCGGACTCGTCGGAGATGACGGCCCAGCGGGACTCTTCTTCGACGGCCTGGCTTTCGGCTTCGGCTTTGATGACCTGCTGTTCGGCCTCGGCCAGATCGGCCTCTGCCTCCTTGAGCTTAAACTCCTGTTCGGTGGTATCGAACTGGACTACGATATCGCCGGGGTTCACCAATTCTCCAGGCGCGCGAAGGGAGGTGATCGCGATGTCGCCGCCGCCGGTCATGGGGGCGGTCAACATTTCCGAATTGCCGCCCTGGAGTTCGCCGCGGGCAGCCACGGTGAGGGTGACGCGGCCGCGCCTGACCCGGGTGGTGGGCAACTCAGCGGTGGCCGTGGTACTGGTGAACTTAGCGAAGCGCATAGCGCCCCAGGCGATAGCGGCGACTACCGAGAGCACCAGGAACAGAATGAGAAGGCCGCGTAGTCTCTTCATTTCTTCTGGTCCTTTTTCTCGACATCGACCGTCCCGACATCGACCAAAGCGAC
>DATMNI010000207.1:0-4328 GCA_035570275.1 Candidatus Acidiferrales bacterium
GGTTTTGGAGCCGGATGAGGCGCCGCGCGCCGATGCTGGTGGCTTGGGCCACGGGTTCCCACGTGCCGGCGTTCCAGTTCTCGACCACAACGGCGTCCACCCGTTGACCGAAGCGGATTTCCTCGACAATGCGAATCACGCGGAAAGTGGTGGGCCGGGCGAACTCGATGGTTGCGTCGGCCGTCAGTGCTGAATCATCGGTGGCCCAGAATGTTTCGGCCCGCCCATCCAGCAGATTCGCCGCCGCGTACGCCTTGTCCTTGCCGCGGACGTTCGAGGCCGAGGCTTGGGCGCGGGCCGCCAGGTTCGTGCCAAACGTCTTGCGCAGGTAGCCGCCGAAGCCCTGGAGCGAGGCGATATCCTCGGCTGGCAGCAGGCCGTCGCGATTGGGCGGCACATTGAGCAGCAGGGTGCCGCCGCGGCCTACCGACTGGTAATAGAGGTCGATGAGCTGGGCCGGCTGTTTGACGCGGGCGTTTTCGTTTTCATGCCAGAACCAGCCGGGGCGGATGGATACGTCGCATTCCGGCGGCAGCCATCTCGAGCCGTGGCGATGGCCGCCGGGCGATTCCTTATCGCGCACGTTGCCGGGCGAGGCCGGGCCGCCATCAACGCCCACGGGGTCGAACGTTTCCCAGCAGGGGTCGCCCGCGATGCCGCGCTCGTTACCCACCCAGCGGACATCGGGGCCGACGTCGCTGAAGATGACGGCGCCGGGCTGCAGGCGGCGGACCAGATCCCAGGTCTCGGGCCACTGGTAGTAGGCGTTCTTGTCGATGGTGCGTTTCTCGCGGGCGCCGCCGTAGAAGCCGTCGCCGCCGTTGGCGCCATCGTGCCAGACCTCGAAAATCTCGCCGTAACCAGTGAGCAGTTCGGTGAGTTGTTGACGGTAGATCGGCAGGTAGCCGGGCTTGCCGTACTCGGCGCTGTTGCGGTCCCAGGGAGAAAGGTAGACGCCGAACTTGAGGTTGTGGCGGCGCGCGGCCTGGGAAATTTCGCTCACCACATCGCCCTTGCCCAAGCGCCAGGCGCTGTTGCGGATGCAGTGGTCGGTGGTTTTGGTGGGCCACAGGCAGAAGCCATCGTGGTGTTTGCAGGTGAGGATGACGCCGCGCATGCCGCCCGCGGCCAGCGCGGCGACAATGGCGTCCGCGTCGAATCTGGCGGGATTGAAGATGTTGGGGTCTTCGTCGCCGTAACCCCACTCCTTGCCGGTGAAGGTGTTGACGGTGAAATGCAGGAAGCCGGTGAATTCCAGTTCGTGCCACCGGAGTTGGCGAGCCGTGGGGATGGCGCCGTAAGGGGCTGGGGCGGACGCGGCACGCGCGGCGGCGAGGGCGGCGGAGGCGGTGAGGAAATTGCGGCGAGTGATCATCTCCCTAAAATAGCAGCGGCAGGCGCGGAATCATCCGTTGGCGGCAACCGCATTTGTCCGTCACGGAAAAACAGGGCGAGAAGTGAATAGCCGCCTGCGACTGAGAGTGAGCTGACGATGCGTGAAATCTGTTGATGAGTGTCGGCCCGGGCGAGCCAGCCGAATCCAGGGACGGACGAAAGCAGACGAGAGACCAGAGACCAGGCGAAGGGCAACTGGACGATCAGCCACAACCAGAACACTGTGACAAAAGCAATCCCGAGGATGCGGTGGCGCATGTTGTCAACTGGATTCCTCCATAGCCATTCACGACGGGGTGCACTTCTGGCCGTGCGGTTTGCGATCAAGAGGAGAACTCCGCATCCCAGAAGAAGGGGAAGCGCTGCGGCACGGTTCAGGCGCTCCATGCCGAAGAATACGATGGCGCCCCACGCGAGCGAGAGGATCGCGCCGAATATGCCAAGCAGTTCCAACTGCTGCCGGTGGACAATCAGGAAGGTAGTGATGGCTGGGACGCCCCGCGCGCTATGTTCCGAAGGGGATTCAGGCATTGTTGGCGTCATAGCCGCCGCTGACGATCATAGGTCGCGGCTGCGCTTAAAATTAGCGGCAGGCGGATTGCCAATCCGCCGCAGGTTAGCAACCTGCCTCACAATCAAGCGCACCTACTTTTTGGGGCGGCCTTTGGCCTTCTTGGGCTTCGGTGTTTCGACCTCGACCGGTTCCGGTTCCGGCTCCGGTTCGACGACTTCCGGCTCGGGTGCCTCGGCCTCGGCTTCGGCTTCCGGCTCCAGTTCGACATCCGCGACGAGGTCCAGATCGACGTCAGGATCGTCCACCACGGCGGCCGCGCCGGGGCTCACCTTTTGCAACACTTCGTTAAAGAGCGCCTGTTTTTTCAGGTCTACCTTGGGTGGCGGCGGTTGCTCATTGCGGAAATCGTGATCGGAGTGGCAGGTGCGGCAGCGGACTTTGGCCGGCGCGCCGCCGATCACGGAGACGATGTTGTGGTTCATGACGCGCTTGCAGCGCACGCAAAAATCGTCGATGTCATCGCCCAGGCGAGGTTCACGCATAGGAAGCATCCTTAACCGGCGGCGGACGGGCTGGCGGACTCGGGTTCGGGCTCGATCGGCAATTTCGGCTCGGGCAGAACCCATTGCGCCGGTTCGAAACCGACATATTTGCAGATGCGCAACTGGCCGGTTTCAGCCTCCAGGAGGTCGCCTACCATCAGCGGGTCACCCGCTTCGCGCAATCCGCGCCAGGCGTCGTACTCATGCAGCGCATCAACCTCACCGCGCGGTTCGTAGTCCTTCGGCTTGGCCGTTGCGGTGCCTGCGACGTGGGGCGCCCAGCGAAACTGCTGCCTGGGCGAATCCTTCATGCGGAAGATCCGATAGCGCGCCATCGCATTACATTGTAATCGAAGTGACGGCACGATTCGCGTCCCGCTCGCCCAGGGCGATCCAGCGTTCGATGTTGCCGGCCGACCAGACCACCGCATCGCGCAGCGAACCGAGGGGTTCGGAGGGCTCCAGGCGGATCACCTGAAGGGCCGGGGTCGCTTGAGGTACAAACATGGTTTTGCGAAGCAGACGGAAGAGCGGTGTATTGAGCACGTTGAGCGCAATGGCGCGGGTGGCGCCCATGGTCTGAGCCGCGCGCAACGGCAGGGCTCCGCGCAGGCCGCCATCCACATAAAGCTTGCCCTGGATGCGGACGGGAGGGAATCCGAATGGGATGGCGCAGGACGCCGCCAGGTGGTCCGCGGTGATTTCGGAATCGCGAACCAGGCGGACGCGCAGACTCGGCACCTCCACCACGGTGAGGCCGAAGGGAATGCGGGGGCGATAGCGCGCGAAGAGTTCGCGGGCTTTGGTGTGCAGCGGTTCGGGGCGCAGGACTCCGCCGGGAGTAATGCCGAAGCGCATGATCTGGCTGGTGCGCGGGTCGAGCCAGTCGCGGATCAAGTCGTCCGGCGAGCAACCGCCCGCGATCGACCAGCCGTTGATGGCGCCGGAGGATGCGCCGACGATCAGGTCGGGCGTGAAATGGCGGCTGAGAACTTTCCAGGCGCCCACCTCCCAAGCGGCCCACAGGCCACCCGCGGAGAGGACCAACGCCGTGGTCACGTGGCGCGGGCCGGTTTGGCGAGCGGCCCGCCACTATGCCAAATTAGTTTCATGTTTGACGCATCGGCTTACGGTGAAGCGGTCTCTTCCATTCTCGCACTTGATGGCAACGGCGAGCGCCTGATGCCGCTGGCCATGCTCCCTGCAGGCGCCGGTCGCAGCAGTGCGGAGCAGGCTCGGGCACTGATACGGACGAATACGGCGCGCGGGCTGTTCCCGAATGCGCGGGCGCCGGAAGCGGCGATGGCCGGGCTGTATCTCTACTTTTCTTGTATTGAGGAGGCGCACCAGATCGCGCAGGGCGTGGGTAGCGCGGAGGGCAGCTTCTGGCACGCTATTCTGCACCGGCAGGAACCCGATGCGGACAACGCGGGGTACTGGTTCCGGAGGGTGGGGGCGCATCCGATTTTTCCGGCGCTGCGCGAGCGGGCGGCGGCGCTGGGGGTGGATTTCGGCGGCCGGTGGGACCCGTTGGCGTTCATCGACCTCTGCGAGAAGGCCAGGACGAAGCCGGGATCGGCCGCGGAGATGCGCGCGATGGAAGTGCAGCGGGCGGAATGGCAGTTGTTGTTTGCGTACTGCGCGGCCAGCGGGCAGGCGGCGGGGTAAGCGAAAAGGCATCAGCTTTCAGCGATCAGCTTTCAGCCATCAGCTTAGGGATTGGCGGCCACGAACCGCTCCTCCTAAGGAACTCCCCCCGCGAGCGATTCGATTCAGCCGGTTACGCGGCTGGGTTTTTCTTCAATGGGTACGAGTTTGTAGCCGAGTTGCTGAGCCTGCCGTTTGAGTTTGGCTTCGAACCGTTTCTCCCGTTGGGC
>DATMNI010000208.1:0-40866 GCA_035570275.1 Candidatus Acidiferrales bacterium
CTATCGGGCGTCCCTGGTACAAGCGCAAGACCTCAGTTTCCTTCGAAGATATTCTTCGAAATCTGAGGCAAGCCACCTGGCAGGAAAAGATTTTCGGCGACCCCAGACTGGACGCGCACACGCGAGAAATCCTTCAACCCCTTGCAGCGTGGGTCAAAGCTGCTGCATAAAAGTGCAAAACGCTAGCCTAGACCAGGTTGACCGAAAGATCACCAAAAAAAACGCTAAAATTGACACAGGAGGTTCTGGCGATGAAGGGAAAAAAGATGTTCGCGATTCCGATTATGACCGGAATGCTCGCGTTCGCGGTCTGCTGGACGATTTCCGCGCAGGACAAGTACACCTTGAAAGTGCCGAATGGGCTCTCGTTCTCTGAGTTCAGAGGATACGAGGCCTGGCAGGTTGTCTCCATTAGTCAGGATGGACCCCTTATTGCTGCGATCCTCGCTAATCCTGTGATGATCGATGCCTACTCGGCCGGCGTTCCCGGCAACGGCAAGCCTTTCCCTGACGGCGCGAGGATGGCGAAGATCCATTGGAACCCGAAAAAGTTGGAGACGTTCCCCGCAGCGACGGTGCCAGGTACCCAGCATGACGTCGACTTCATGGTGAAGGACAGCAAGAGGTTCGCGGACAGCGGAGGGTGGGGATGGGCCGTGTTCGAGTATGACGCTGCATCCGATACGTTCAAGCCCGGCACTTTGGCTGGCAAGCCGCCGCAGGGGAACGACGCCAAGTGCGGGTTCGCGTGCCACACGAGCGTGAAGACAAGAGATTACGTTTTCACGGATTACGGGCACAGGTGAAGCGGTATAAGCAGCACACAGATGAGCAATGACGCAACGCGAATCCCGAGCGTGGCGCCTCATTCGACAACTTGCTGCGGACCCCTGCGGGGAAGCAATCGACTCGGGTCTGCCTTCACGTCGATGATAAAGCCCATGAAGCTGACGGCCATTTCGTCGGTGGTCTGCGGGCCGTACTTCACGTCGATGTTCGGGTTCGGATTGTATGGGTTGTTTTCCGAATTATCGAAGTGAGCTGTTGACTCCAGCCGAGTGCCTTTCGGCAATACCACGGCCTTGGCGAATTCATACCCGAGCTGCCAGTTGAAATCGAACTTTCCCTTCAGCAGAGTCTCCGACTCGCCCGATGGATAGAACGCGCGCAGTTCGTAGTCCTTGGCACGAAGGTGCATATGCGGCTGCACCCACGCCAGTTGAGAATCGGCCTGGAGCGTCGTCTCCGCCTTCACCTCATAGTGCAACGCATGGGCCGGAATCACGAACCGGGTGTTGTTGATGCCGGTAGTAGTGATGTAGCGCTGCTGGGGCGGTCCGCCGGCGAAGACGATCCCGACTTTCGACCGGTCGGTCTCCGGCTTCCCGGAGGTCGTATAGTGAACCTCAAAAACGATATCCGATCCGGCCGCGATGAACTTGGCTGCGCCTCCCAGAGCGAACTCCTGCGCATTCAAGCCGGGGTTATATTTCGCCAAAATTTCTTGCACCGGGCGGGTGCGGTCGGTGGCTTCGCCGGGAGTCTGGCGCGCCGTGTCCGGGCCCGCCGTGTCCGGGCCCGCCGTGCCCGGGACAATAAAAAACTGCGCGCGCGTCGGCTTGTAGAGCTCACCTTCCGGCGCATCCTTCATCCAAGGTGATCCAGGAGGCCGAACCCACGCCTTCATGTGGTGCACCACTTTGGGATTTCCCGGACGGATTTCCGCCGCTTTGACCCAGATGTCCCGCGGAAAATTGACCTTGACCAGGAGATTGGATTGATCCAGGACGCCGGTCTCCGGAATGGAGATCTCATGCGGGAATTCGATGACCATATCGGGACTGCCGATGCTCCAGCCCTCGGCGAATTTGACGGGCGCAGGTTTGTCTTTCGCGTCCCCCTCCGGCGCCCCATTGCTGGCCCAGGATACGAGCGTGTCGATCTCGTTCTTCGAGAGCCTGCGCTCGTGGGTCAATGCACGATGGCCCGATTCCACGAACCAGGGCGGCATCTTTTGAGTGAGAACCGCGTCCTTGATGGCTTTGGCCCAAGGCCGAGTCTCCCCGTAGGTCATGAACGACATGGGGGCGATTTCGCCCGGCCGGTGACACTCCTGACACTGCGCCTGCAAGGTCGGAAGCACGTCCTTGTTGAAGGTCGGGACCGGCCGGACATCCCCCGCCATTAACAGACCCGCCGCCGTAAACAGGCCGGCCGTCAGGATTCGCATCGTCAGGATTCGCATCATGGACTTCCCCTCCACACTGCTACGGGCGCGGGCTAGTGAAAGCGCATCCAGCCGCCCTCCTTATAGTAAACCTGAGGAGGCCAGTCAGGGCTTGCCAGCGGTGCCGGCGCCGACCGCGCGCCGGGGATGGAGCGCTGCCAAACTCACGGGCTTAGTGATTGAGGCAGCCTCGCTTTCTGCAGGGTTTCAATCACGGCCCCAAACCTCGCGAGCGGTCTCGACGATCAGCGAGAGTTTCGCCCACTGCTCGGCTTCGGCCAGCACATTGCCTTCTTCCGTGCTGGCGAATCCGCACTGGGGGCTCAGGCACAACTGCTCCAGGTCAAGGTATCTGGCTGCGTCGTCCAGCCGCCGCTTCAGGTCGTCCTTCGTCTCCAGGGCGCCGGTCTTCGAGGTCACCAGGCCAAGCACCACGGCCTTGCCCTTGGGCACGAAGCGCAGCGGTTCGAAGCCGCCGGCCCGCTCCGTGTCGTACTCCATGAAATAGCCGTTGACGCCGATGCGGTGGAATAGGATCTCGGCTACCGGCTCATATCCGCCCTGCGCGATCCACATAGAACGGAAATTGCCCCGGCACAGGTGCATGGTGACGACCATATCGGACGGGCGGCCGGCGATGGCGGTGTTGATCAGGTCCGCGTAAATCCCGGGCAATCGGTCGGGATCGTCACCGCGATCCCTGAGCATCTGGCGCTGCTCCGGGTCGCAGAGGTAGGCCAGATTGGTCTCGTCAAGCTGGAGATAGCGGCAGCCCGCGGCGGCGAAGGCTTCGACCGCCTGCCGGTAGGCGTTCCCGAGGTCGCGGTAAAAATCGTCCATGCTGGGATAAATCGATTCCGGCACGGCTTTGCGGCCGCCGCGAAAATGCAGCACGGAAGGCGACGGGATGGTCATCTTGGCCGCGACCCCGGTGTGATCGTTCAGACTGGTGTGATCGTTCAGACCGGTGTGATCGTTCAGACTGGTGTGAGCCTTCAGAAACCGGAAGTGCTCGATCATCGGGTGCCCGTGGAAGCCGATCTTACCGGTTACGCGCAGGCCTTTGGGTTTGGTCTCGCCGCCTTTGAACTGGATGCCGTGTTCGGCCTGGTACGACTCTACACCTTCCAGGCCCGCCAGAAAATCGAGGTGCCAGAATTCGCGCCGGAATTCCCCGTCGGTTACGCCCCTCAGGCCGATCGATTCCTGTTTGGCAATCACCGCCTGAATGGCGCGGTCTTCGACGGTCTTCAGTTCGTCGGCGCCGCTTTCACCGCGTTCCCGGCGGGCGCGCGCCTGCCTGAGTTCCGGCGGCCGGAGCAGGCTCCCCACGTGGTCCGCCCGGAACGGCGGCGCTGTTCGAAGTGACATATCAATATCATGACACCGGAATGTATTGACCGCCACAGAAAGGTTGACCTCTTCACTCGGCGCGATGGACGCGTTCGGAGTGCGGTGACGATTGCCTGCCTGCGAGCCCGCCGAACAGGGCCGGTATCGCCGCGATAGGCGGCACTGTCATCCCTCCTCCGTGCGCCCGCGGCGCTCGTCGAAACAGGTTAACGACCTGGTTAACAACCTGCCCCGCACAGGCAACCTTGCTATCCTGGGGAAACGGCGGAAAAACGTTATGGGGAAAGAACTCTTGGCTTCACTTTCGCGCTCGCGGCTTTGGGCGCAATCCTGGCGCCCGCGGGCACCGATGAGGGCATGTGGGCGTTCGACAACCCGCCTCTCAAGTTGCTGCAGCGCCAGTACGGGTTCACGCCCACGCAGGCGTGGCTTGACCAAATCCGGCTCTCCTGCGTGCGATTTCGTATACGAAGGCGAAACCAATCGCATCGTCGCCGTGCACAAAGCGGGCATGACGGAGGTGCTGAAGAAGCTGTACAACGCTCCGGCGCTGGTGAAAGAACTGCTGGGGCAGTAAGCCCCTATAGTGGAAATCGAGTCCGAAGTTGCGCCGGCAGGTGGAGCCTCGATGGCGTGAACCGAATGGCGGTTGCCAAGATTAGGGATATTCTGAAGATGTTGAGGCGTGATGGCTGGTGGCTGGAACGTCACGAGGGGACCAGCCACCGGCAATTCCGTCACGCCAGCAAGAAAGGCACCGTCACGGTCAACGGTCATGATGGCGATTCACTACCTCATTGGCTTGTCGGTAGTATTCTGAAACAAGCTGGACTGACCAAGGAGGATCTGAAGTAATGATTGAGTATCTGGTGATCATCGAGCCAGCCGAAGATGGATCGGGTTTTGGCGCATACGTCCCCAACCTGCCTGGTTGTGTTGCGACTGGCAGGACGCGGGAAGAGGCAAGGGAGAGCATTGCGTTTTCCATCCCGCTCCACATTGCCTCCCTCCGCGCCCACGGCGAGACGGTTCCGCGGCCTACCGCCGAGGCGGAGCGGATTATCGTCGCAGCATAGTTCGTCAACCGCGTTCATTTCATGCATCTGGCCTGCTGAACTACGGTGCTGCCGCCGGGTGGGATTGAGGTTCGTTTTCATGTATAGATTCGGCCATGATTCCTTTCCCCCTTTTCCACTTCTGCGAGTATTGGGTCGACCCGGGGGCGTAAATCTCGGCGGTGCGCTTTACTTTGCAGGTGCCCTGTGTTCGCGAAGATCGCGTATAACTGCGTCCGCGTTCCCGACCTCCCGATTCTTGTCGCGCGCCGGAGGCTTGATCATCTCGGATCGAGTTCAGGTAACACCAACATTTCGTGGAGGACTCCGGTCGGGTTCGAGCGCCCGCTAAACTCACTCCACCCCGCCCGTCATCTCTATCAGAGTAAAATAGTATTTGCGGAGTTCCCGCCCTATCGAGACCTATGCTATCGAGACCTGTGCATGATTGATGCAGTTCTGGCCAAAATCTTTGGCACCAAAAACGAGCGCGAAATCAAGGCGATGCTGCCCACCGTGGCGGCTATCAGTTCCCTGGAACCCCAGATGCGCCAACTCTCGGACATCGACCTGGCTGCCAAAACCATCGAATTCAAAGAGAAACTGGGCCAGGGCGCTACCCTTGACGACATCCTGGTTGAAGCCTTCGCCGTAGTGCGGGAGGCCGGCCGCCGCATTCTCAACATGCGCCATTTCGACGTGCAGTTGATCGGCGGCATGGTGCTGCATCAGGGCAAAATCGCCGAAATGAAGACCGGCGAAGGAAAAACGCTGGTGGCCACGCTGCCGTGCTACCTCAACGCGCTCTCGGGCGAAGGAGTCCACGTCATTACCGTCAACGACTACCTGGCCAAACGCGACTCCGAATGGATGGGCCGTCTCTACAAATCGCTGGGCCTGCGCGTGGGCGTGATCGTGCACGATCTGGACGACCAGGAACGCAAGGACGCCTACGCCGCCGACATCACCTACGGTACCAACAACGAATTCGGCTTCGATTACCTGCGCGACAACATGAAGTTCCGCATCGAAGATTGCGTGCAGCGTGTGCACTCCTACGCCATCGTCGACGAGGTGGATTCCATCCTGGTGGACGAGGCGCGCACCCCACTGATTATTTCCGGCCCGAGTGAGGAATCCACGGACAAGTACTACAAGGTGAACCGCATCATCCCCAAACTGGTCCGGGGTGAGGTGATCGAGGGCAAGGAGCCCGGCGAAAAATATACTACGGGCGACTACACCATCGACGAGAAGCACAAAAGCTCGGCGCTCACCGAGGAGGGCGTGCTGAAGGTGGAAAAGCTGCTCGGCATCGGCAATCTCTACGAGCCGCAGAACATCGAGTACAATCACCACGTGCAACAGGCCCTGCGCGCGCACGTGCTCTACCAGCGCGACCGCGAGTACGTGGTGAAGGATGGCGACGAAGGCCCCGAAGTCATCATCGTGGACGAATTCACCGGCCGTCTGATGCCCGGCCGCCGCTGGTCCGACGGTCTGCACCAGGCCGTAGAGGCTAAGGAAGGCGTCAAGATCCAGCGCGAAAACCAGACGCTGGCCACCATCACCTTCCAGAACTATTTCCGCATGTACAAGAAGCTCTCGGGTATGACTGGTACGGCGGAAACCGAGGCGGCCGAGTTCCAGAAGATCTACAAGCTGGATGTGGTGGTGATCCCCACTAACCGCACTATGATCCGGCTGGAAAACCCGGACATGGTTTACCGCACCGAGGTGGAGAAGTTTCGCAACGCCGCCAAGGAAATCAAAGAATTCAATTCCAAGGGCCAGCCGGTTCTGGTGGGCACCATTTCGGTGGAGAAATCCGAACACCTCTCCGGCATCCTCAAGAAGATGGGCGTCCGGCATGAGGTGCTGAACGCCAAGAACCATGAGCGCGAAGCCTCCATCGTGGCCCAGGCCGGCCGCAAGAGCGCGGTCACGGTTTCCACCAACATGGCCGGCCGCGGTACCGACATTCTGCTGGGCGGCAATGCCGAGTTCATGACCAAAGACGCCGCCATCAAGCAGAAGGTGGCTGAGCGCCTGCCCGAAGACCAGGCCAAATTCGTGGCCGACGAGCACTTCTACTACTTCACCCACCACGACCTGTTCTACCGTGTGCCGCGCGAAAAATGGGACGCGATTTATGCCGGCTTCAAGGCCGAGACCGATGTAGAGCACGACGAAGTCACGGCGTTGGGCGGGCTGCATATTGTGGCCACCGAGCGCCACGAATCCCGCCGCATCGACAATCAGCTCCGCGGACGCGCCGGCCGCCAGGGCGACCCCGGCAGT
Source organism: Candidatus Acidiferrales bacterium (assembly GCA_035570275.1). GTDB lineage: Bacteria > Acidobacteriota > Terriglobia > Bryobacterales > Bryobacteraceae > DATMNI01. Next base: position 6,937 of record DATMNI010000208.1, read on the forward strand.
TCGCGCTTCTTCCTCTCCCTGCAGGACGACCTGCTGCGAATTTTCGGCGGCGAGAAGATGCAGAACCTGATGCTGCGCCTGGGCATGGAAGAGGATGTGCCCATCGAGTCCAAGATGATCACCCGGCGCATCGCCAAGGCGCAGGAGGCGGTGGAGGCCCAAAACTTCGAAGCCCGCAAACACCTGCTGGAATATGACGACGTCAACAACAAGCAGCGCAAGGCCGTCTATGGCATGCGCCGCGGCTTGCTGGAAGGCGTGGACCAGAAGGAACGGGTGATGGATATGGTGCAGGGCATCGTCGACCAGTTCATCGACATGCGCTGCCCCGACGCCAAGCACCCCGACACCTGGGAACTGGCCGATCTCCGAAACGACATCCTCAGCCAGTTCGGCGCCAAGGTCGATCCCTCCGAGGTCGCCCAGATGACCCAGCAGGAGATGTCGGAGTTCGTGGTCGAGCGGCTCAAGCAGAAGTACCAGGAGAAGGAAGACCTGGTGGGCCCTGACGTGATGCGGCAGACCGAGCGCATTGTCATGCTGCAGGTGATCGACAACCAGTGGAAAGACCATCTGCTGTCGATGGACGAGTTGAAGCAGGGCATTGGCAACCGCGCCTACGGGCAGAAGGACCCGCTGGTTGAGTACAAGAAGGAATCCTACGAGATTTTCACCGCCATGATGGACCGGATCGAAGACGAAACGGTCCGCTACCTGTTCTTCCTGCAGGTGACTTCGGGCGCAGGCCCGGTGATGCCGTTCCCTGATGAGGAGGAGGAAGAGGCGGAGAACGGCCAACCCGCGCGCCCCGACCCCACCGAGCAGGCGCGTCTGGCTGCCAAGAGCTCGATGGAAGACTTCACGCGCAACATTCAGCGCAAGAAGGAGAAGGAGTTGGCGCAACTCACGTTCGGCGGCGACGACAGCTCGAGCGCCCGCCCCGTGCAAGCCGGCCAGAAGGTGGGCCGCAATGACCCGTGCCCCTGCGGCAGCGGCAAGAAGTATAAGAAGTGCCACGGGGCGGCGTAGGGAGCTTTTCAGCGGTCAGCGGTCAGCTTGAACCTTGGCTCGCGCACCGGGGTGCTGGTTTTGCTGAAAGCTGATCGCTGAAGCTGATGGCCAATAGAGCGCGTCCGGAATGAACGGACGTGCGCACGCATTCACGGGACTCTCAAAGCGTAACCGCAGGCCTGGTACAGGTCGATGCGGCCGGCTCCCAGACCTTGGTTTGGGATGGCATAGGTCTGAGTCATTGCCGATCGCGATACCGCGGGTTTGATGCCAGGGTTGATGCCCACCAACAGCGCCGACCCGCCGGAGACGAGCGCCGCGCTGAAGGAGGTCCCGGAAACTACGGCGTAGTTATTTCCGGGATACGTGGTGATCAGACCCTCGCCGGGCGCCGCGACCGCGACCCAACTGTCTCCGTAGTTCGAGAATGCGCTTCGCGCATCCTGATCTGTTGTCGACGCCACTCCCTCCACCAAATTGCCCCAACCGGCGGGATACACCGTCGTCTGAGACGCGCCATTGCCAACCGACGCGACCGCTGCAATGTTTCTTCCGTTCGCGTAGGACAGCGCCAGGTACAGTTCAAGGGACGGCTGGGTGAGGCTGAAGCTCATGTTGATCACGTTTACGCGCGCGTTGGCCGCATAGTAAATCGCTCGCACGATATCGGAGAGCCGCCCGGTTCCGTTGCTTCCGAATGCCTTCAACGGCATCAATTTCGCGCCCGGAGCGACGCGGTGGATCAGTCCCGCCACCATCGTGCCGTGGCCGAATTCCTCCGGCAAATTCCCGTCGAGGATGCCGACCGTGGATTGGTCCAGAAGGGCCACGGTTGAACTGTTGACGCTCGTTGGGGCCTTGTTCTGCAACGACGTTGAGGATTGAGCAAGAACCAATGCAAGAATCGGACTGAGGTCGGCCAAGTCCGAGGCCAATCCAGCCTGATTGCGCGTGAAGTCGTATCCGGCAACAACCACATTTTGCAGCGCCGGATGCGAGGCGTCGATGCCCGTATCGATCACCGCCACGGTCCCGGCCCCAAGCGCGATCTGCTGGGCCGCCGGAAGGTTGATGATCCCCGCCGCCGGCTGGTTCAGGTAGGTGTCCCACCAGTTCTGGCCGTCAAATGGCGTGTACGTCCGGACCGACAAGCCGTCCAATATGCCGACGGTGGATTGATTGACCGACGCGCCCGATTCGGGCAAACTGGCCACATTGTCCAGTTCGAAACCGAGGACTCCCAGGGTTGACTGCACCAGAGGGATCAACAGGTCAGGAAGGAAACCGTCCGGCGCGCTGACCAGGTACAGTGTGTGGCCGGGATCGTTCAGCGGGGCAATGACTGTCAGGCCGTTCAGCAGAGCAATTATCGGAACAAGCAAGGAGTTAGCCCGAAGGATATATTGGCGGCAGAAGCCGCTCCCAGGCAACAATAGAAACAGTGAAAGCGCAAGAATACCAGCTCTTCTCATGCGGATTACTCCCCTCACGGGGTGACGCGGCACGGCGGCGCGCGCTGAACCAGCGGCCGACTACTGGCCGCCCACTCCCACCACGATCCTGAACCTGCGCCCAGGAACATACTCCATCTGAAACTCGCCGAATTGGTTCGTCACGGCGCGCGCCAGCACCTCGGCGCCGGCCTTCAAGGTCACAGTCGTTCCAGCCGACTGCTCGCCGACGCCGGACTTCCACGTCACCTGCCCGATCAGCCGTACGGCGTGTCCTCCCGAAACGGCATTCTGCTGAACGTCAACCGAGTAACCCGAACCGCTATACAACGTCTGGCGTGCGGAATGCGAAGCGTTCCTCACCCCCAGCGCAAAGGGCTCGCGAAAGCTGTCGAACATCAAATCGCAAATCCTTCGCGCGCCGGCAAATACTCCCTCGGGGCACTGAAAGATCGCAAGCTGCTTGATCCGGTTGACTTCCGCCTCCGGAACCTCCAATTCAATTTCGCGCCGCGCAAACGTCAGGACCTGCTCCATCCGCGACCGTTCGCCATTACAGCGTTCGCAGCCCGTGGTGAGGTGCTTGCGCATGATTTCGAAGTCTATTTGTGAGTGAAGGCCGCGCACATAGTCGCTCCACTCTCCCAAGCTGAAATGTTCCATCGGCACGCTCATAATCCGAGGGTAATCCCTTCGGAGGAAATAGCGGTTGAGAGCCCGGCAGCCCCCGCCGGCGTGCAACTCCTCACCGCATCCTTGAAATGCCTCAGCGAGCCAGCGACGGCCTGAGCCAAACTGTCGGCCAGAAACGGCTTCAGCAGAATCGCCCATTTGGCCCGGAGAGGGGAGAATTGGTGTGGAATGTGCCCCGAGGCCAGAAGCGGCTTCCGCAGAATCGCCCACTTGGCCTGCAGAGGGGAGAATTCGTCCGGAATGTGCCCCGACATGAATACAACTGGGATCCCTGCGTGATGCCTTTGCAACTCGCGGGCCAGCGTGAAGCCATCCATTCCGGGCATACTCACATCGCTCAGCACGAGATCGACCCCCTCCGCGTCGCAAATTGAAATGGCCTCTGCGCCTGAGCCGGCCTGCAATGTACGATAGCCGTATCGTTGGAGCAGCAATTCAGCAACGTTCCGCACCGGCCTCTCGTCATCGACTACGAGGATGGTTGCGAGTGAAGAGCCGCGCTGCGCGCGCCCGTCAATGTGCCTGACTCCCACTGGGCCTGTGAAGTGTGTGCCGGGTATCGGGTGAAGCATCTGGTCTGGTGTCATTTCACCCTAAGAGTGGGCACGGCAGGCCCTAAAAATATAGCCGCCCGCCGGGTTTTATCCCTTACTACTAAAGTTATTAGCTGCCGATCAGGACGAACGGAGCCCAGAAGAAGGGGTGCGGATAGTCCACGCGCAGGCGCGTCATCGCCGCACGAAGTGCCGAGGACTTGTCTCCGTGCGCCGCCAATTCCCGGTAGAAGAACTCCATGAATTGCGCTGTGCTGGCGTCGGAAACATCCCACAAACTGACCAGGACGGCGCGCGCGCCCGCATAGAGGAGTCCTCGGACCAGGCCGAGAAGTTCATCCCCGGCAACCACCGTCGACAAGCCGGTTCCGCATCCGCTTAGCGTGATCAGATCGCAGGCGAGGTCCAACTCATAAAACTCGTAGACCCGAACCTCGCTGGTCCCGAGGCGAACCGATGAAAACATCGGATTGTCCTGACGGAACCAGCCGTGAGTGGCGATATGCACGAACCGGCTGGATGGAGCATACTCGCGGAGGCGTTCGACGGTAGCGGACGGCCCCGTGAACGTGATGGCTTTTGGCAGGCTGGCGGCCACGGCTTCGATCTCGCCCGCAATATGCGGGGCGTAAGCGTCGGGAACACCCAGGATCAGCGATTGTTCGCCCGGCCGCTCGCGTTTGGCCCGGCTGAGGTGGAACACGCTGACACTCGGCGCGTACGAAAAAGAGTACATGTCGATCAGGTAACGGTCGCCGTCCCTCAGCGCGTGAAATGGGACCTCGTGAAGGAATCCATGCGGCACAATCACCAGGCTGCGGCCCCGCACCTGCAAGCGCAATGGCTCCACCAGAAGCCGGTATAGCGTGGAAAGGTGTTCGTCGGTAGCCTGGCGCAGCAGGCTTTGGTGCTGGTCGAAATACTCCGGCCCGAGCCGGAACTTGGAGAGCTGAAACTGCAGCAACCGCGCGGCGTCCCGCGCCTGGGCGGCGTCCCCCAACGAGGCCACTTGCAGTCCGTCGCGCGTGATAATGCAAGCGCAGAGCCGGCCGCGAGTCTCGTAATACTCCAGAATGCAGGCATCGTCCGGAATCGCGGCCTGTGCCTGTTCGAGCGAGATCGTTCCATTCTCCTGCACGGACGCGAATTCGGCGTGACTCGCCCGCAGTTCTTGAATCAGGCTCTCGATGTGCTTTTCGTTCTCTCCGGCGCGCTCCCGCAAGGCGCGCGTTTCGCGGGTACGGACGCGGCCCTGTGCGTTCAGCGCTTCGATGCGGCGATAGCACGCGTGCATCTCCTTGCGCCGCGTCCGCAGTTCTTCCACCAGCAGATTGCCGTTCGGAGCCGGAAGGGACGACAATTGAAACGCAATCAGATCGGCCAGCGTTCGGGATTTCGCCTGCTCAATGTAGGTGAACGCCCGGCGCTCCCAATCGCGCCCGCGGCCGGAGAGGGTAAGCCATACCAGGCTCTCGTAGATTCCAAGCTTGTCTTGCAAGATCGAAATCTTCAGTTCCTCGCCGGCGAGGTTGCTGCGAAGGTCCTCCAGGTAAGCGTGGGCTTTCTGAAAGGCGCGTAAGGCGGCGGCCCTGTTTCCGAGCGCCTCTTCGATATCCCCGTGCGTCTGATGCGCGTGAAAGCTGATGGACGGCGAACCGGCGCTCGCCAGTCTCCGCAGGGCCGAGCGGCAGGCGGCGCGCGCATGGGCGAACCTCCGATGCCGGGACTCAATCCGCGCCAGAACGATTTCGCAGATCGCCGCCTTGCCTTGAAGACGGAGACGCGAAAAGAACCCTAACGCGGACGAGCACAGCCGGCGAGCTTCCTGGAGCCGGCCGGCCTCAAACATCACCAGCCCGCTATGGAGATCGAGCATCGCAGGCCAAACCCGGTTGCGCTCCGCCCGAAACAGCCGCCGCGCCTGTTCGAACAGTTCCAGCGCCCGCGCCGTGTCAGCCTGCCTGGCGGCAACCAGGCCGGCATTCGCCAGCGCTTTGGCGGTTTCGTATTTCATGCCCAGGTCGCGGAACTGGTCAAGCGCCTTATTTGCCAGGCCGCCTGCCCGTTCGATCAGGTTGAGCTCGAGATACATTTCGGATTCGTCCAGGTCACAAAGGGCCATGTGGTACCGGTCTCCGAAATCGGCCGCATAGTTGCGCGCGAGACGGTACAGCGCGATTGCGTTCTTATATTCGCCCCGCAGATAGTGCAGATAGGCGATGTTGTAATCGGCTTCGGCCACCAGGACAGACATCTTGTGGCGCACACAATGCACCCGCGCCTCCTGGTAAGCGCGTAGAGCTTCGTCGAAGTGGCTGAGGCTGATGTGGCAGACCGCCAGATTGCTGAACAGCGCCGCTACGTCCTCCGGCAGCCCGATCGCCAGCAGCGTTTCCTGGGCCGCCTGATAGCGTTCGAGCGCCTCCTGAAATCGATCCTGACGGTAGAGGACGTTTCCGATATTGACATCCAGCCGGGCAAGACGCAGCCGATCGCCGTGTTTCTCGAAAACCCGCCGCGCCCGGGCTGCCCACCGCAGGGCGGTCCGGTACTTGCCCAGATAAGCGGCGCTGTGGATAGCGCCGTTCAGCGTGCGCGCCACATCGAGATCGCGCTTCAGCCGGGTGAGGATGGCGAGGGCTGCTTGATAGTGTTCCAGCGCGTTGGCGTGCTGCGACTTCGCGTACCGCACGTGCCCGAGCGCCCGGTGAGCTTGCGCGCGCGCGTACGGGTCTTCGATTTCTTCCGCCATCCAGGCCGAAAGCTGGGCTAGCCGTTCGGCCTGGATCAGATCGACCCGGACCAGCCTGACCACTTCGCCGTAAAGCAGTTCCACGAATGTGGTATTCCAAATCTCCGGGTTCGAGCGGACCAGGTCAAGCCTTTGGCGTCTCGACGGCAGCGCCGACAGCATCCCGATCAATTGTTCCGCCCGATTCCCGGGGGCTGCCATCTCAAAGACCTCGCTCTTCGAGAAGGTTCTTGAGACGTTGCAAACAGCGCCCGCGGATGAAGCCGATGGAGCCCGTAGCCAGACCGAGCCTTTGCGCGATGGCGTCATACGGTTGCGGCGGCTGCGAGAAGAACAGCAGGCGAATCAGTTCCTGGCAGCGCGGCTGCAATTGATCGATGGCCTCGCGGATGTCCTGGTCACGGGCCGCTTCGTGGAGTATTTCGGCGATGTTGCGGCCGGGCTCGGTTACCTGTTCGACGGCTTCGGCGGACTCGGACTGCGGCGGCAGAGAGTAGCGTTCTATCCATTCCTGGCATTTGCGGGAAGTGACCGTCATCAGCCAAGAGCGAAGGGCGTCAGGAGAGCGAATTTCATCGAGTTCCGAGAACAGTTCCAGGCACACGGCCTGAAACACGTCGGCGCAGTCTTCCGGGCTGAAATGGTAACGAAACGGGATGGAGTAAATCAGACGTTTGTACCTGTCGACCAGAGTGGCCCAGGCGCGCTGATCGCCGGCCCGACAGGCCTTGATGAGCCTGGCATCGCTGGTGTTCCCGGCAGCGGCAATTGAAATCAAGTCTGGTTTCGCGCCTGGAATACTCGTTACCTCCCGGACCAGAACACCTGATCGAGATTGGCGAGAGCATAAGGGGGCAGTATTCCGGGTTGCCAGCCAGCCAGTCCCTTCCTGGCGCCTACGAGAACGTTCGGACTTGCGAGGCAAATAATCGGCAGAAATTCCGCGACGATTTGCTGAACCCGATCGTAGAGGCGTTTCCTTTCGGCATAAGTGGCTACGAGTTGGGACTTCATCAGGTTATCCAACTCGGCTTGCCATGCTGTGGTGGGCTGCTTATGGGTCAGATCCCACAGGTGGGTCGCGCCGGAAGATAGGAGCAGGCTCATCTGCGGCGCCGGGTCCGCGTCGCCACCGCCCAAAGCGAGCAGACACGACTCATAATCCAGGCTGTTCGATACGCGGTCCAGCAAGCTTCGGAACTCGAGCGTCACGATGTTCACAGTTATACCGAGCTGACGTAAATCGGCCTGTACCAGAGTGGCCATCTGTTCGCGATCGGTATTACCGGCGCTTGTCAGCAGCGAAAACTCAACGGCTGCGCCTGTCTTATCATGCAGCAATCCACTCGCATCCCACAAGAAACCAGATGCGCGCAGCAGGTCGCGGGCTTTCTCCAGAGAACGCTTGGGCTTCGGCAGCGATTGGTTCTCCCACAGGCGGTCGCCCGGGCTCACATGCCACCAGATCGGAGCGCCGTGCGTTGCGTAGACGAGTCTGACGATGCTTTCCCGATCGATGGCAAACGAAACGGCGCGCCGGAAGCCGGCGTCCTGAAACCACTTCTGCCTGGCCTCGATCGCACCCAGTTTGCGGCCCGCCAGATCGTTCAGATTGAACATGAGAAAGTTGAATTCCAGGCTCGGCCCGAGATCTTCCATGCGGTAGCCGCCGTCGCGCCGGGCCAGCGCTTCGAAATTCTTCGCCCCCAGCCTGGCGATCAGGTCGGTTTCGCCGCCCCTGAATCGAAGGACCTGGTCGTCCTCCGTAGGGACGAACAGGACGTTCACGCGGTCCACCGCGGGAAGGCGCTGCCCGGCTGCATCGAGTCTCCAGTAATAGGGATTTTTCTCTAAGACCAGCCGCTGCCCGGGGACGTACTCCCGCAAACGGAAAGGCCCGAGCCCCACGATTTGGCCGGGCGCACTGCCGACACCCCACGTCTCACCCAGACGATGCTCGCGATACGGTGCCTCCAGAATATGACGCGGCAGGATGGCAATGCTGTCGAACAGCCGCTCGCCCGGCGCATATGGCTCCGCAAACTCGAACACGACCGTGTCGGTGTCGAGCTTTCGGACCTGCACCGGTTTGCCATGAACCATCAGCAAATCACGCTGGGGTGAACCGGTGGCCGGATCCAGCAAGAGCTGGAACGTAAACAGGACATCCTCAACTTCAAATGGCTGGCCGTCCGAGAAACGGACGCCGCGTCGAATGTGCACCGTGTATCGCCGCCCGTCGGGGGAACTCTCCCACTTCTCGGCCAAGGCGGGTTCGGTTCTCAGTGACCTCCGGTTGATGTGAACAAGGTCAGCCATCAACAGTTGCAGTACGTCCCTGGAGACGTTGTCAACGGCTGTGACTGGGTTGAGCGTTTTGGGTTCTGTCCTCTCCGCAAAGGTGATGGAGCCTCCGGCACTTACTCCCCCTGACCTTGGCTGGGCGGTTCCGGCTGCGACCAGTCCAACTGCGATGATAGCGATCTGGCCCAGCATCTAACTCTTTTTATAGTGGCATATTAGCGGACCTTGAAATCGCCGCGAGCGTCGGTACCAGCTCACCACAGTGCCCTTTCGCACTGCCGCTATGGACCGCTGAGCTGCGGAAGAGTAGCGGAGGAACATACCTGATACTACGGCATTCTGTAGCGATGCCGGCAATCCCCGCTTCGCGCCGGAGGCCTCGGAGGCCTATCCACGGCGGGATACTTGGGCGGCTCAGGGCGCAGTGCCACCAGTTCGACACCGGCGGGCGCCTGCCGAGGCGCTACTGTACTACTGGGCCCGCTGTGGGATCCTCGATTCGCATGCCCATCACCAGCGTACGCAGCACTTCGTTCCACGCGATCTCGAGTCCGGCGGCGCGGTTCGACCAGTAATTCATCGAGATCAGGCAGAGTATCGGCCCCCGCGCCAGGGCGACGCGGAAACGTGCGTCGCGTTTGTACTCGGTGTCGATGTATCTCTGTTCCAGCCAGGCAATCTCCAGATCGCCGCGCTCAATGTGGTGGATCTCCGACTGCTTATACGCCTTCCGGTCAGTGCCCAGCGTGTCCCGCAGCGTATCGTCAAGTGACAACTCCCGAACGTACTCGGCTGGGACCCGGAAGATCGACACGCCCAGATCGCAGCTTTCGACCGATGGCGGCCGGTCATGAAGATGAACTGCGCCATCCTCCGGCTCGACGATCCAGTGGCTCGGGTAATCGAATCGCACCAGACCGCGGTCGATCACGCAAATGGAATACCCCGGATTGCTCTTCCAGGTGTGATTGCCTTTGAGTTTGTGCTTCTCTACGCCCACTTTTGTATCTTACGGCAAACCGGCGGGGCGGTGGCGAACGTTCGTCGCCGGGGGGCGCCCGGGCCCGGCATAGTGCGTGTCAAAATCCGAAATGACGGGGGTTGCGGCCGATGATCATGGCGGCGACGACTCTGGGAACATATTCGCGCGTTTCCTTCGGCAGGGCGTTTACCCGGTACAGATACCAGAAGTTGCGTTGCTTGATCGGGTCGCGGACATTCATCACGGCCTGCTTGACCCTTGAGGGACCCAGGTTATATGCCGCCAATGCCAGCATGACGGAGCTGCCGGCGCCGAAATCCAGGATCAATTCACGGAGAAAGCGGCAGCTCGCGCGCGTAGACTTGGTTAGATCCGTCCGCTCGTCTAACTGCTTGTCCACGCGCAAACCGAATGTTCGGGCCGTCGCCGGCGTCAACTGCCATGGGCCGCGCGCGCCCGCGGCGCTGGATTGGTCAGGCGCCAGGGCGCTCTCAACCAGAGGAATGTAAGCTAAGTCGGCGGGCAAACGTTCCTCCAGGAGCACCTGCCGGATCACCTTGAGTTGCGGCGCGCCATCGTTCAATACATGCGCCACCAGCGGACGGTTGGGTCCCTGGTCTTGCTCAATATAGTGGCCGGCCCGCTCTACGAAGTCCGGTGGCACGCTGTACACTTCGGCGCCGAATTCCGCCATCAGCGCCCGGATCTCCCGGATCAGGAAGTCCTCTTTTTCATGCGGCCCAAACCGGTAAAACACACTCCGCTCCAGCAGTTCCGCCTGATTCTGATAACCCGAGAGCTCGGAAACGAGCCGGTCGGAGTCTGCCAGGCTGCCGGCCGTTTTCTGTAATTGAGCCTCCACGTCACGGATGCGCTGGTCGATGGAGTGCTTCTGGCGATCCAATACGGATATCTGCCACGCTGCAAATCCCGCCACGGCTACCAAGCCTGTCGCCAATACGCCAATCACCATGTGGAAACGCCGGCTGGTGTGGCGCAGGGCATCCTGCAGCGTCTCCCGCATGATGGTCAGAGTCTCGCCGCTCAAACCTTTTAACCGCGCATGCCGGGCGCGCGCCACCGCTACCGACAGCAATTCTTCGTATGGTTCGGTTGGCGCAGTGGGCTCGGGGCCGCCTGGCGGGTTGCCTGGCGGATTGAGGACGCCCTCCGGAATAGCCATTGTCCTGTCGAATTCAGCCGGCGCAGGCTCTTCGGTGGTGAAGACCAGCTCAGGACCCTGAGATCCGAACCGGATGGTGGCTGGAGCGCACAGGTCGGCTTCGGTGATTGGCTCGCCATTCAAGTATGTTCCGTTGGTGCTGTCCAGATCGCGAATCCGAAAGCTGTTACCCTCGCGGCGAATCTCCAGATGCTGCAGCGAAACACTGGCGACATCGGGACCCTGAATCACCAGGTCGTTGTGCGGGCCTCGTCCTACGGATGTGGCGCCGTCGGCCAGCTCATACATGAGTCCGGCAGTCGCGCCAAGGTGCGATACCAACCGGGCTCGAATCGGCGGCGCTGGTGTGGGCTGTTCTGACTCTGACATGGTTGCGATACACGGGCCTTGCTACTACTGTATCCCACGGAGGTTGCCGGCTACCGCAGGGTAAACTCGCTTTCCAGGCCGCCAACCGAATCCGGAGCAATCCAGACCCGGTAGCGCCCCGGCTCCGTCACCAATTGCATCTGCCGGTTATGAAACGCGAGATCTCCGGCAGCGATGGGAAACGTCACTCGCTGGGTTTCGCCGGGCTTGAGAAGAAGACGCCGAAAACCCTTCAACACGCGGACCGGCTGCACTACGCTGGCGGCCACCGGATGAACGTAGAACTGGACTACCTCGGTGGCTTCACGCGCACCGCGGTTAGTGACATCGGCCGAGACCGAGAGCCCGCTGTCTCTGAGGGCCGTGGGCGCGCTCAAACGCAGGTTCGAGTACGCAAAATCGGTGTAGGACAGGCCGTAGCCAAAGGGATATTCCGGCGTGAAATCGACGTCGATGTATTTCGACGTGTATCCTGTCGGCTCCGCGGGATTGCCCATTGGAACCCCCAGCTCATTCGCCGCTGCCGGACGGCCGGTGTTGAGATGGGCATAGTAGATAGGCACCTGGCCAACGGTGCGCGGAAACGTGACCGTCAGTTTTCCCGAAGGCACGGCGCGGCCGAACAACAAATCGGCGATGGCCGGCCCGCCCATGGTGCCCGGATGCCAGGCCCACAACACCGCCTGTAGCCGGGCCGCCGTCTGGTGAAATGTAAGCGGACGGCCGGCCAGAATCACGGCTACCGCCGGTTTTCCCAGCTTGGCGATTTCGTTCACCAGATCTTCCTGGGCTCCGGGCAAATTGAGGAATGCGCGGGAGCGGGCTTCCCCCGAAAGAATCTGCTCTTCTCCAAGAAAGAGCAGCACCACTTCGGCCTTTCGCGCCGCGGCCAGTGCGGCCTCAAAGCCGTCCCGGCCGGTATCCCGGCTGTTCTTGAGGCCGGGGGCATAGAGCACGCGCGCATCGCCCAGCATACGCCGCAGGGCCCCCAACGGCGTCTCGACTTCCTCCAGCCGGCCGTCCATCACCCACGTCCCCATTTGATCGAGGGGACTGTCAGCCAGCGGCCCGATCACCGCCACTGAGCCAACCGACTCCGCCAGCGGAAGCAGACGGCCTTCGTTCTTCAGCAGCACCGCGCTCTCTGTAGCCAGCCGTTGGGCCAGCGCGCGCGATTCCGGGGTGACGTGCGTCTGCGCCATGGGCGTCACGGTCCCCGGCGCGGCCACTCGTTCGTCGAACAACCCCAGGCGAAACTTCAGCCGCAGAATGTTGCCCACCGCGTCGTCGATGTACTTCATCGGCACCTCGCCCTCTGTTACCAGCGATTTCAAGTGGTCGTGGAAGGCCGTGCTCACCATCTCCATTTCGACGCCGGCGCGCACGGCTTCCCGCGCGGCATCGCGGGCAGTAGCCGCGTAGCCGTGCGGAACCATCTCGTTGATGGCTTCATAATCCGTTACCACCAGTCCGTTGAATTTCCACTCCTCGCGCAGAATCTGGCGAAGCAGAAACGAATTGCCGGTGGCGGGAACCCCGTTGACCGTGTTGAAGGCCGTCATGATGGTGGCCGCTCCGGCAGCCAGGGCGGCGCGAAAAGGCGGCAGGTAAACATCCCGGAGCAGCACCTCGGGGATCCAGGCGCTGTTGTAATCGCGCCCCGCCTCCGCGGCGCCGTAGCCGACGAAATGCTTGGCGCATGACGCCATCGAGGATGGGTCGTCGAGCCCGGCGCCTTGGAAGCCCCGTACCATGGCCGCGCCAAGAATCTCGTCGACATAAGGATCTTCTCCCAGGCTTTCGGCGATGCGCCCCCAGCGCGGATCGCGAGCCACATCCAGCATGGGCGCGAACGTCCAACGGATTCCTTCGCCGCTGGCCTCCGTGGCCGCGGTCCGGGCGGCTTGCTGAATCAACTCGGGGTCCCAGCTAGCCGCCTGTCCCAGGGGGATCGGAAAAATGGTGTGGTAACCATGAATCACGTCCCGCCCGAAAAGCAGCGGGATACCGAGCCGGCTTTCGTTACGGGCGATGCGTTGCGCCTCCGCGCGGTCCGCCGGACTTCCCGCGTTCAAGAAGGAGCCCCACCCGCCTCGCCGGATTCCCTCCTTTATGGACTCGGAGAGCGGCGTTGCCATCGACGTGGATTGCGACATTTGCCCGATCTTCTCGTCCAACGTCATGCGCGCGAGGAGCGCCGCGATCCGCTGCTCGACGCCGGCTTGCGGCGGGGCGCCGGACACCGCCCCAGCGAAAACCAAAAGCGTCAGAATTCCGAAAATCCAGCTCATCACCACCGGAAACACACAGTTGGCGGCCATAAGACTATCCCACCCTTTCGCAGCCCGCTCTGGTTGCCGTATTGCCGTTGGCCGACCATGTCCACTTGGAACGTCGGTCTGGCCAAGAAACTCTATCACCCAGGCTATCCTAAACGGCGGCGCCACCGGCATCCGGCACCTGGAAGAGTGCGTAACCGTTTTGGGGCAGACGCTCGAGGCGAGAAGAGCCTCTCGGACGCCAAGGGGCGTGGGACGGGTGAACTCCGCCAGCGCGTTACGGGTAACTCCGGCCGCGGAAAAGAGCCGAGGGGCTGGATTTGGGGTTTCCGAGACTGCATCTGCACAACCTCCCGAAGGGTTCAAGCACCAGTGGCTCGGGGCGCTGCGGGTCCGGCGCGAGGGCGGGCGGCACGGGCTCGGGGTGATCGGAGTGCGGCGTAGCGCAAACTGAAAGAACGAACCCAATTTTCGCTGAGCCGATTGGAGTTGGGCGAAATTGGCTTTGGCTTTTGCCGGCGGTTCACGAGCGAGGCCACGGAGTTCGGCGGGGTCTTCGCCGGCGATGAGCTGGGATCTGGCGTAGAGGCCAGTCTTGAAGGACTTTGCCCTGGAGTCGGTCTTGGCTTCGGCGGAGCGTGGGTGGCCCAGAGGGCACCCCGAGTCTTGACCGTAGCGACGATTGGCGGCGATTTGTTTCGGGGTGCTCATCCACCAGGGGATAGCAGGCGAGGGGGCTGGAGTCTGAAATTAGGGGCTGTAAGGGATTGAGGGGATTGAGAAAACTCTTTAGAAAAACGTGAACTGCTAGGAGCAGGATGGTGCATTCCGAGGTGGTGAGGAGCGGAATCAGGTGGGGGGAGGGCTTCGTCCGATCCTCCGAGTTTACATAACGCCCCGGAAGTACGTATATTTAAGTACGTATATTTAAGATCCTTACAGACCGTTGGCCTCAATATTAGTGTATTATTAGTTCCTCTTTGGAGAGTATGATTTTTAGTACTCGGATCGGGGAGGCAACCGGCTGGGCATACTGCTCTGGTTGGGATTTTCCTTGGTCCGACTCCCCAAAACGGAAATTCCTTCCAAATAAAAGGAGAAGTGACGTGTTCCGTCGAATTCTCGTGCTCTCACTCGTATCTCTCGGCTGCGCTGCTGCGCAGGGGCCGAATGCGGTTCCGGCTGTTGTTTTCGGTCCCCAGGCGGTCGTAGCACCCAGCGGACGGCCCGCGCCCGTCGATTTCCAGTTTGGATTGGTGCCGCTTGTGCATGGTCCTTATTCGCTGATCGTCCTCAACCCGGACCGCGCCACGGGCACGATGTCGCTGAACGGCACACCTGTGTTCCAGAACAATCTGTCGGGGCTCTTTGAGAGCCAGCCCGTTACCCTCGAATCCGCCAATACGCTCTCGGTCGAGCTTAACGGCGGCACCATTTGGGTTGCCGTTTACGGATGGGAGTACGCGTTTGCGAGCGACTACAAAGCGATCCCGTCCGGGAGCGCGACGCCGTCCGGGAGCGCGTTGGCGTATCCGAACGGCAGTCTGAACTGGGTCGTGAAGGGCGCGGTCACCCCCATCAAAAACCAGGGAGCGCTTTGCCCGGCCAGTTGGGCCTTCAGCACGACCGGAGCGATTGAAAGCGCCATTGCAATCAAGCACGGCCAGCTCACCAGCCTTTCCGAACAAGAATTCATCGATTGTTCGGCGGCTCGAAGCTGCCTGTTTGGAAGCACTCCGCTGGCTATGACGTGGGCCGTGAATAACGGCGACGACACGGAGGCCGTATATCCCTACACGGGCACCGGCAAACGCGCATGCAATGCTTCGATCCCCGCCGCAGCCAACACGAAGATCACCGGCTTCAGTCGTGGCCCTATCGGCGACGAGAATGTCTTGGGAACACTGGTCGACATTGGCCCCGTTTCTGTCGTGATCAACGGCAATTGGTTTGCGCGCTACACCGGTGGCGTCGCGAATCCCCAGTGCGAGTCGCAGATTCCCTCATTTTGGAGCGTTCTGATTGTCGGCTACGGCCACGACTCATCGACAGGACTGGACTACTGGCTTGTCAAGAACTCGCTAGGCCCGAATTGGGGCGAGTTGGGCTATTTCCGGATCGTTCGCAATCAGAACAAGTGCGGCATCGCCGACTACACCCTTAGGGTTGAGGACTGAGATAACACGGAAACCGGCTCAGCCCCATTCCGCGATGCGGCGGGCGAGGTAGCCCAGGATGGTGACGACACGACCGGAATCCCGGTCAATGTATATGAAGGCGACACCGTCGATTCGGTATTTGCCCTTCCAGCCGAAGGCGAAGCGTGTATCGGTCTCCTCGAAGTAAACCTCGTCCGTATCTCCATCTTGTGCCAAGCGTGGCCCTGCCCGTCACCATCGGATCGGTCCGCTATCCCGGAATCCAGATCCACGACACCCGGATCATCCGGCTTCTGGAGGTGCTCCTACACGGCAGCACGACCGTCACCGCCGTGCCCAGAACGCTGGAGGGACTCCGGGCAAGCTCTTCTGTTTATTAACAGAAACGATTTGGGAGACACCCACTCAACTCAGCTCCCTTTCCTGGGGGCGGAGACTACGTTACCAACCCCGTGCTTTATGCCCAGCGCCTGCTTGTTTTTCAAGGGTTTTGCGATCGTCAAAATACGGGTTATTAACCCGTTACAAGGTCGATCTCAATTGCGGAAAGCCGCCGATCCGCGGGAACGCCTGAGGCACATCGACGGGCTGCACATTTTCCGCGAAGTCGGCTTGAATAGGGCCTCGGAGCACGAATTCTAACTGACCAGTCTCCGAGTCGCGCGACCACACGCCCACTGGTCAGGAATTTGGCTGCGCGCACGCCGGACTTGACAACCTCGCGATTCGGATGTATTCGAGAGCAACGTGTCCGTGGATACCCCTGCCTATGGACGTGTGAACGGTCCAGAGTCCAGGCCCTGGGCACTTTTGAAGTTGGTAAGCAGTGTTTTCGTGCGTGCCGATTTATAGCTGCAGTCGGTTCCGGATTATGCCGCGTCGAGAACGCGACCAGATTATTTTCCTGAGCGCGAATAGGGCTGTCGGCCTGCCAAAGTTTCGCAGCAGATGAATGTCCACGTGACGCGCATCCTTCGGCCCTGCAATTTTAAGCTCGGGCAGAATAGCCTCAAGCAGGTCGATGCATTTGTGCGATGTAAACGATGCATGCCGGTTCCAGGCTTTCACGCGGTTGAATCCCCACCAGCATGAGTCCCTCACAAGGATTCGGCGAACGCATTGATATGATGGCAGTCATGCGCTACCCGCATATAAGCAAACTCGACCTTGATCTACTCGTTCACCTCGCCGTACTGCTTGAAGAACGCCATGTTACAAGAGCCGCCAAGCGCTGCTTTCTGAGCCAGTCGGCAATGAGCCGGCAGCTGGATCGCCTTCGTGAAGCGCTTGGGGATGAGTTGCTTCTGCGAAACGGCCGGTCGCACGAAAGAACCGCCAGGGGGGAACGCCTTCTACGAGAACTGGAACCGTTGTTGCCACGCATCGAGGGAATCCTCCGGGGACGCTCGTTCGATCCGGAGAAAAGTCAGGACCAGTTTCAAGTGACGATGACAGATTACGCCTGCATGGTTCTCCTTCCTGAACTCGTGAAGCGCACGACACGGCTCGCACCGAAGTGCTCGATTGACGTTCACGGGTGGAGCGAGCGGAGTTTCGACGATTTGCGAAGCGGAAGGATAGACACGGTCATCACGGTAGCGGGGCTAAGTGTTCCGCAGGGGATTCATTGCGAAACGATCTTCTCCGACGTGTTTGCCTGCGTCGTCGCGACCAGTCATCCGCTGAACGTTCGTACGGTTTCTCTGGCGCAGTATCTCAAGTACCGCCACGTGGTGATCGCTGTGATCGGCGGACAGCAGACTCTCGTGGACCGCCCTCTGGGCGATCTTTCCATACGCCGAGAAGTCGGCCTCACGCTTCCGTTTTTCTCACCTGCCATTCCGGCGGTTGCGAACACCGATATGGTCCTAACGGTTCCACGAAGACTGGCCCTTGCTTTTGCTCAATCCGGGTCCGTCCGGTGGATGGCAGCCCCCCCCGAGATTCGGGGATTCAATTACGACATGATGTGGCACCAGCGGCTCGACGACGATCCGGCGCACGGCTGGTTTCGCGAGCAGGTACGCAGCCTGGGACAGCAGATGATAAAGGCTCCTATCGTACGGAGGAGAGGATAGAATCGTTTTCCCGCGTTGAATTCCGCGTTGTTCTTCTTCAGCCCGACGTACGGCACCCTGCCGAAACCTCGATGCCCGTTTTATTCTGTCAATCATGCACTGCGCGCATGATTATAATGATCATTACTCACTTTACGAATTATGAGAGCGTGGCTAAGATTAGAACCAAGGAGACTTGATCCTATGAAGACCACAGGCAACACGATCCTCATTACAGGTGGAGGCTCCGGCATTGGCCGGGCATTTGCGGAGGCATTTCACAAACTCCGAAATCAGGTGATCATCGCTGGGCGCCGCAAGCAGGTCCTTGACGAGATCGCCGCAGCAAATCCTGGCCTTGAAACCGCTATACTCGATATCGAGAATCCCGCGGCGATCAAGTCCTTCGCCAGCGATATCACCAAGCGTTTCCCAAAACTCAATGTCGTGCTCCACAGCGCCGGAATCATGCGCACCGAGAACCTGCTCGCCGGAGAGGTCGATCTGGCTACTGCGGAATCCACCATCACTACTAATTTCCTCGGTCCGATCCGCCTGAATGCGGTCCTGCTGCCGCATTTGGTAAAGCAGTCGGACGGCGCGATCCTCAGTATCTCCTCCGGACTCGCTTTCCTGCCGATGGCCATCACGCCAACCTATTGCGCTACGAAAGCTGCAATTCATTCCTACAGCCAAGCACTTCGTTACCAACTGCGGTCCACGAAGGTACAGGTGATCGAAATTATCCCGCCGTACGTCCGCACCGGGCTGATGGGACCTCGCCAAGCGGCGGACAAGCGAGCTATGCCGCTTGAGGACTTCATAACCGAAACCATGGCCATCCTCAAGGCTCAGTCAGCCGTGGCAGAGACCATCGTTGACCGCGTCAAGCCGCTGCGCTTTGCCGAGCAGGGTGGCTCTGAAAAGTACGATGGCTTCTTCAAGCAGTTCAACGAAGCCATGATGGCACCGCACTAATTCTTGAACCCGCTTGCCCTTCGGACGGTACAAGCCCGGCTCATCGACCTCGCAATCCCAAAGAGGAGGTAGTTTCGTGAGCAAAGTCATCGTCATTACAGGTGCATCCAGCGGATTTGGAGCATTGACAGCTCGTGCTCTTGCCGTCGCGGGTCACAGAGTCTACGCTGGCATGCGCGAAACCGTGGGGCGCAATTCGGCCCGGGTAGCAAGCCTGACAGCGTTCGCCAAAGAACATGGCTGTGACCTTCGCTGGGTTGAAATGGACGTGGCATCGCAAAAATCGATCGATGTTGCATTCAAGCAGATTCTCGATGAGAACAGTCGACTCGATGTTCTCATCCACAACGCAGGGCATATGGTTTTCGGACCCGCAGAAGCGTTTACTCCTGAGCAACTCGCCGAGCTCTACGACGTGAATGTCCTCAGCACACAGCGAGTGAACCGCGCAGTGTTGCCCACGCTGCGTAAGCAGGGCGAAGGTCTCGTAGTTTGGGTTAGCAGCAGCAGTACGCGCGGCGGCACGCCTCCGTACCTCGCGCCTTACTTCGCTGCAAAGGCCGCCATGGATGCCCTTGCTATCAGCTACGCCGGTGAATTGGCACGATTTGGCATCGAGACTTCGATCATTGTCCCTGGCGCGTTTACCTCGGGAACGAACCATTTCGCCCATGCCGGTTCGCCGAGCGACAAGAGGGTGATCGCCGCCTACGAAACCGGCCCCAACGCAACCCTTGCCAAGGAAATCATGGACGGAGTTGCACGCACGGCACCGCCCGACGCAGATGTCTCGGCCGTGGCGGAGGCAATTGTACGCGTTGTGGCACTGCCGTTCGGGAAGCGCCCCTTCCGCGTCCACATAGACCCGGCGGACGATGGAGCGGAGGTTGTAAACGGCCTAGCCGACCGCGTTCGCGCCGAACTGCTCCGCAAGATAGGTCTTGCGGATCTCCTGAAGCCGGCCAGCTGTGGCGCCGTGTAATGCGTGCGATGACTCCGAACAGCACGTATCATCGTCGTGCCACAGCGATAAGGAGACACCCGCCAAGGGCGCCGAAAGGCAGGCTCCAGATACATGTAGCAAGTTTTGCCAGGCCTCGCGGATCTATTCAGCGAAGCAATATCAGCATCCGATAGGCGAAGGCGTTATGAACACGAGTTAGGCACTGGAGGCACAAGATTAACAGAACGAGAGATCAATGCGATCAGTGCGATTTAAGCTTTCACAAAATGAGAAACGAGGAGAATCACATGCCATTTGCAAACTATAAATTCCCTGAAGGCCTACTCACTGCTGAGCAGAAGGAGGAGATCATTCATAGGACCACTGATCTCTTCGCCCACTACCTCGGTGATGGCGTGCGCGCCTTCTCCATGGTGCTCGTCGACGAGGTGGTCGACGGCGGTTGGGGCCGTGCTGATGAAGTCCTAACCCTGGCCAAGTTGGGGCTAAAAAATAAAGCTCCTCTTGGGTCTTGAGGGCCAAGGCAATATCCGCCTGATACAAACGAGCGGCGGCGCCGAAACGGCAGAAGAGGGCGGCAGCCAGATTGCCCGTGGCCTTGGCGCGGGGGCCCGGCGATTCGTTCGGACCACGGTGGGCGCACTCCAAGCGCTGCCAGCGGAGGCCGGTGATCCCGAATCCTCAGCCTGGGAGTTTTCGCCGCTTCGCCACCGTAGCCGGAAGTGCTGTAGAGTGTTAGAAACCCTATGAGCAGCCAGACAGGAATTCGAATGATTGCGATCATGTCCGCGCTAACCTTGAGCGCGTCTTTGAGCGTCTCTTTCGCGGCCGATGGACCGCCCGCTTGGGCATACGGCTTTCCGCAACCGGGTGCCCCAGCGGCTCCGGCGGGTGGCGGCGGCCGCGGCGGACAGGCGGCTCCAGACACCAGCCCGAAGCGGCTCGCCGGCAGCAACCTGGAGTTCACTTTGGCGCAGATCCGCGACGGTTTCGGTCCAGCCGACTGGTTTCCGGGCGACCACCCTACGATGCCGGAAATTGTCGCGCACGGCCGCCGGCCCGACGTGCGCGCCTGCGCCCTGTGCCACTATCCGAACGGCAAGGGACGCGCCGAAAACGCCCCCATCGCCGGTTATGCGGTGGCCTACTTTATCCAGCAGATGAACGATTTCAAGAACGGCAATCGCAAGAGCGCCGAGCCGCGGAAGGCCAACACGAACGTGATGATCGCAATTGCCAAGGCCATGACCGACGAAGAGATCAAGGCCACCGCCGAGTACTTCGGCGCGATGCCGTGGACCCCATGGATCAAGGTGGTGGAGACCGGCATGGTGCCCAAGACTCGCATCGCCGGCGGCCTGTTCCTGGCGCTCGAAGGCGACGAAAAAGAACCGGTGGGCAAGCGCATCATTGAAGTGCCGGAAAGCGCCGAAGCTACCGAGACGTACCGGAACCCGCGCTCGGGCTTCATCGCCTACGCACCCGCGGGCAGCCTCAGAAAAGGTGGGGCGCTAGTGACTTCGGGCGGCGGCAAAACGCTGGCCTGCGCAGCCTGCCACGGCGCGGATTTGAAAGGCCTCGGCCCGGTTCCGGGAATCGCAGGCCGGTCACCCAGCTACCTGGTGCGGCAGATGTATGACATGCAAGCGGGTGCCCGCAAGGGCCTGTGGACCCCCCTCATGACGAAGGTGGTGAGCCAGCTCAGCGAGGACGACATGCTGGAGATCGCCGCTTATACCGCCTCGCTCAAGCCCTGAACTGCCGCGTTTTTCCAGCGCCGGTTTCAGCGCCATAACTGCAACTGAATGGTCCGGGTGCAGAACGCGTCGTAGGTGATTTCTTTCAGCCGCACGCCGGAAAAAATCAGGGTCATCGCCAGACCATCCGGGCTGATCCACTTCGCCGGCAGGCGGTAACCGTGCGTGCCAGGGACTCCCCAGGCATCCGTGCCGGCGAATTTTGAGGCAGCGCTGTGGAACACCGCCGTCCACGGACCCCAGGGTTCGGGGGCGTCGAAAATGCCCCAGTCTCCGGCTGCGTCGTACGCCAGCGCCATGAGGTAACGCCGGATTCCCAGGTTGAAAACCACATCGGATCGGCGGCAGTTCGAGGTGTAGGTGAACACAGCCCCGCGCTGGTGAATGTCCGGCGTCCACAAGGCTTGGCCCTTTTCGTCCAGCTTCCGGAAGAATTCCCAGGCCGCCCGGTCGGCGATCTTACGCTTGGGAACGCGCGCCAGCGCCAGTTGATTGTCACTCTCGTACGCACTGGCGCCATCCTGCGAATAGGTGTACACGAACTGGTCGCGCGAACCGCGATAGTCGCGGCCAAAGTTCAGGAACGTGGGAGAACCGAAGCCGGTTGATATTACGAAACCGGATTCCCACGTGCGGCCGTGGTCCTTCGACCAGAGCAGTTGCGAATTGCCCACATTGCGAATCCACAAATAGAGCACGCCATCCACCATCAGGATTCCGCTGGCTTTCGGGCTTCCCGCGCCGCCGCCCACGCGCTCGCCCGCGGAACGCAGGTTGATTCCGCGGAATTCCTCCGGCGGACCGATGATTCGTGCGAAGCCCATGCCGAGCTTGCGCTCGATGAGCGGCTCAAATCCCCAGCCGTCACCATAGGAGGTGTACTGATCGTCGTCATCGCCCCACGTAATCGGCCAATTGTCGCTCTCGATGGCGGCACGCCGGACATCCGGCAGAAAGACAAGCCGGCGAATGACGGGGCTCGGCGGATAGGGGCTCCGCTCGGTAATGGCCGCCATCAAGGGCTTGAGCACGTTCTGGTAGATGGGCGTCCAGAATTCGTCGTTCCGGTCGCTCATCGCCTGGCCGTTTCGCACTACCGCCAGTTGCAGGGAGGGGATGATGACAATCAATTGATGACCGGCTCCTGCCCCGGCGATGGCATCCCGGGGCACCTCCGGCCAAACGCCGTCCTCATTGGTGTACCAGGCCAGGCCTGATGCCGGTGCGAATGGGTCCGTGGTGCGCGGCGGCTTCGGCGTTCCGGCGTAAGTCACCATCTGCTGGAAGGCGCTCCGGCGCACCAGGTCGCGGCCGTTCCAGGTTCCCTGCTGCATCATGAGTTGGCCCACGCGCGCCGCCGCGCGAGCGGTGAAACTGGCCCCACCCCAGTTGGCGTATAGCGTGAGGCCGTCCAACTCATAACCGCGGCCATACCCGATGGACCAGTCGCTGGGGGGAATTCCCAGCGGATCGAAGATGCGGTCCTTGAGCAGCGAGCGAATGTCACCACCTTTGAGGCTGGCCGTAACGGCGTACGCCAAGGCCGCCATGCCGGGATTGCTGTAGGCATATTGCCCGCCCGGCTCGAAGATCACCGGCGCGTCGTGCAAGGCCACCGAGAACGGATCGGGCACGCGCTTCCAAAAAGCTCCCTTCCAGCCGGGAAGCTGGTCGTGCGGAAGCCCGCCCTGTTCGGCGTCTTCGATGCCCGAGGTGTGGGTGGCGAGCTGGCGAATACTGATTTTTGATTTCAGGGGATCGGCGCGCCAGGCTGGAATATACTTCGACGCAGGGTCGTCGGGAGCAATCCGTCCGTCGCTGAGTGCGATCGCGAGCGACATGCCGCCCACCAGGGCCTTCGCCATGGAGGCGGTGCCGTGCGGTTTGTCCACACCGGAATCCGGCGCGTACCACTCGAAGGCGATAGCGCCGCGCCGCACCACCAGCAGGCCGGAGGTCCCGGCGTTCGCCAGCGCGTTCTTCCATGCGGCCAGCGCGGCGGCGTCCAAACCCGCCTCCCGCGGAGTAATGGATTTCCAGGTGGATTGCCACGTCTCCGCGGCGCCGGCAGTCCGAAGCATGACGGCTCCCAGCAGGCCCAGAAGCAGGAGACGGCGGTATGCAGGAAGACCCACACGGATTAGTGTATCGATTTTTTCGACCCCGCCTTTGTGTTCGAGGGCCGCCGGGAGCGCCTGCTTACTGCATGTGACATGACTCGGGGTCGCCGTGGGCGCCTCTTCGTGATAACATCCGACAAGTATGTCCGACGTGGTTTACCGATCCCAAGTGCGCATTGAGCGCGTGAAGGGCCCGTTGCGCAGAGCGTACCTTCCGGCGGAACCAGAGCCGGTACTATTCGGAGTGCATGGCGCCGTGGCAGAGCACTACAAGGTTCCGCCGGCGGTGCTGGAGCCTCACGCCACCACCTTGGATTACATTGTCGCTGCCGCGGCGGGTTGACTGACCGGAACCTTCGGGGGCGCGCTGGAGGCGCGTCAGGTGGACGCTTCGAATGAACGATTGGTGTCTGAAGCGGTGGGAGAAGTGGAGTTAGATGAAAACGTGCTCGTGATCCGCCGCATCCATGTGGTCCTGAAACTGAAAGCCGGGGAGTCACACCGGGAAACCGCACAACGTGTCCACGGTTTCTTCGCCGACCGATGTCCGGTCTATCGCACCTTGAAACCGGCGATCACGATCACTACGGAGTTGGTATTCGAAGCATTGACCCCGTAGTTTCTGAAACCAGTATGGTAATCACGCGGCGCCAGGCCCTCATTTTGTGCGCTGCTCCGGCATTCGCCCAAGTGCGGCCGAGAGTCGCCATCACCATGGACGATGTCAGATGGCAGCAAATCCCCGAAATTCGCCGGGCAGAGGCGGAAATGCGCCTGCTGGAATCCTTGAGTACGACGCGCGCATTTTTGTTTGCGATTGGCAAAACGGTGGACAACGAGGACGGCCGTAGAATTTTGACGTCTTGGAGTTCTGCCGGTCATCGCATCGGGAACCACACATATGACCACGTCCCGTTGCCGGGAAAGACCACGCCGGAGGAATTTGAAGAGGGCATCTTGCGCACAGACCAGGTCTTGCGCGGGTACTCCGGGTTCCGCAAGTGGTTCCGGTTTCCCGCACTCAAGGAGGGAACGACCCGAGGAGTTCGCGATCGTTTGCGTGAGTTTCTGGCGCGGCACGGGTACCGCAACGGGGCCGTGACAATTGACGCGTCGGATTGGTATTACGATCGGCGCCTCCTCGACCGCCTTGAGAAGAACCACACCTATGATTTGACTCGCTACCGGCAACCCTACCTCGATCACATCTGGGATCGGGCGCGATATTACGACCAACTCTCGCGCGATGTACTCGGGCGCAGCGTGCCGCACACCCTGCTGATCCACTACAACCTGCTCAATTCGCTGTTTTTGGGGGATGTCCTGGGGATGTTCCGATCCAAGGGTTGGGGCATCGTCGAGGCTGAGGAAGCTTTCTCGGATACCGTCTTCACACGCCAGCCGGATACCGCACCCGCGGGCGAGAGCCTGATCTGGGCCTTAGCCAAGGAGACAGGCAGGTTCGAGGGCCGCCTGCGCTACCCGGGTGAGGACGACGTGTATGAGAAACCGGTGCTCGACCGGCTGCGGCTGTAAGAACCTGTGCTGGGGCCGCTGAGGTCGGTGGGGTCGGTGGGGTTGACGACTTTTCTGACGCGAGTTTCATCGGAAACTCGTAACCTTTTCCGCGCTGCGCAGTATAACGGTCGATGGCCGCCATACTGCAAGATCTCCGGTATTCCCTGCGCACGCTGCGCAAGTCGCCCGTTTTTCTGGCTGTAGCCGTGCTTTCGCTTGCTCTGGGGATCGGCGCCAACACGGCAATCTTCACACTCATCAACCAGCTCATTTTGCAGCCGCTGCCGGTGAAGAATCCGGAACAGCTTGTGATGCTGGCCGGACGCGGTAAACATTACGGCGGCAACAACGGGCCGGATCGGCTTTCTTATCCGATGTATCGGGAGATCCGCGACAAGAATCAGGTCTTCAGCGGCATGTTCTGCACGTACCCGGGTACCGTGAGTGCGTCGTTCCAAGGCGGCACGGAGCTGATCGGGGCGGATTTTGTTTCGGGCAACTACTTCCCGGTTTTGGGCATCGGCGCGGCGGCGGGCCGCGTCTTCACCGCTTCCGACGATCTGATTCAGGGCGGGCATCCTCTGGCCGTGCTCAGTTACGGCTACTGGCGCGGGCGTTTCGGCGCGGACCGGGGCATCGTCGGAAAGCAGATCGTTGTCAATGGCCGCGGGTTGACGATTATCGGTGTGAGCCCGGCGGGGTTCGACGGAGTGGAGCCGGGCCGCGCGCCGCAGATTCGCATCCCGATGACCATGAGAGATTCCCTGCCAAACACGGGTTTCAGCCGCTTGAACGAGGACCGCTTCCGCTGGACGGAGGTCTTCGGCCGCCTCAAGCCCGGAATGACGATGGAGAAGGCGCAAGCAGGGCTGCAGCCGCTGTTCCACCAGATCCTGAACCGCGAAGTGACGGAGAAGCCGTTCGCCAAGGCCTCGCCATTCGTCAAACAGGAGTTCCTGAAGATGTGGATGGAGGTGATGCCCGGATCGAAGGGCCGGTCGAACCTGCGCAGGGTTTACTCGAAGCCGCTTTTCGCACTGATGGGAATTGTCGGCCTGGTGCTGTTGATCGCCTGCTCGAATCTGGCGAATCTGCTGATCGCGCGCGCTTCGGCGAGGCAGAAGGAGATCGCGGTTCGCCTGGCGTTGGGCGCGGGACGCGGCAGGCTCGTCAGGCAACTGCTGATGGAGAGTCTCGTGCTCGCAGCGGTTGGCGGGTCGCTGGGCGTTGGTCTGGCAGTGACGATCGACCGGGCGCTGATCGATTTTTTGCCCTCGGGACACACCCCGCTCTCGCTTTCCAGCACGCCGGATTGGACTGTGCTCGGCTTCACCTTCGCTATTTCGCTACTGGCGGGCGGCATTTTCGGACTGGTTCCGGCGCTGCAATCCACGCGGCCGAAACTGGCGAATACATTGAAGGACGAAGCGGGCGGCGTGGTCCGCGGCGGCTCCGCCGGATTGCGCAAGGGCCTGGTGGTGGCGCAGGTTTCGCTTTCGCTGCTGCTGCTGATCGGCGCGGGGTTGTTCCTGCAGAGCTTGCGCAACCTGAAGACGCTGAATCCCGGCTTCGAGGTCAAGAATTTGCTCGCCTTCGATGTAGACCCCACCATGAGCCGCTACGACCCCAAGTGGAGTACGGATTACTACCGCCGCCTGCACGAACGGTTGACCGCGCTTCCCGGCGTGGAATCTCATACCTTCGCGGTAGTCCCGCTACTGGAGGACAACGAGTGGGATAGCTGGGTCACCATAGAAGGTTACTCGGCCAAGCAAGATGAGCGGCCCGATCCGCACATGCAGTATTGCAGTCCCGGGTTCTTCAAGACCCTCAAGATTCCCGTGCTGCTGGGCCGCGACTTCAACGAGCGCGACGTTGCCGGCGCGCCCAAAGTGGGGATTGTGAACCAGAAATTCGTCAAGCGATATCTGGGCGGCGCCGATCCGATCGGCCGCCACATCGGTATGGGAATCGACCCGGGAACAAAGTTGGATATCCAGATCGTGGGCGTGGTGGGAGACACGAAGTACGAAAGCATGCGGGACGAGATTCCCTTCGAACTCTACATTCCCAGCGAGCAAACGAACTTTGCGAACGGGGGCACGGTCTACGTGCGCGCTCAGGGCGACCCGACTCAACTTTTCAATACGCTGCGCACGGCGGTGCGAGGCGTCGATGCCGGCGTGCCGATGTACGACATGCGCACGTTGGAAGGCCAAATGGAGATTTCGCTGCTCACCGAGCGTTTGCTGGCCACGCTTTCGAGCGTCTTCGGGTGTCTTGCCACGCTGCTGGCCGCGCTAGGGCTTTATGGCGTGATGGCTTTCATGGTGGCGCGGCGCACGCGCGAGATCGGCATTCGCATGGCGCTGGGCGCGGGGCAAGGCTCCGTGGTGTGGATGGTGCTGAGCGAAACGCTGACGCTGGCCGGAATTGGCGTGGCCCTCGGACTTGCCGGCGCCTACGGCGTAACGCGGCTGATTCAGGCCCAGTTATTCGGGGTTAAGCCCACCGACCTGCTCACCATGGCCGCTGCTTCGGTGGGAATCGCAGCCGTGACGGCCCTGGCAGGCTACATCCCGGCGCGGCGCGCTACGGGGATCGATCCGATGAGCGCGTTGCGGTGGGAGTAGCGGCGCGCTAAAAGCCTCAAATTGCCCGCATCACCAGAGCCGTGATGTCGTCGTGCTGCCGGGTGCGCCCCACGAAGGCGTCGACGGCGGACATCACGATCTTCAACCCGTCGGCGGCGGTGCCGGATTCCAGCCCGCGAACCACTTCGAGCAGGCGCGGCTCGCCGTACTCTTCCTGGCGCTCGTTCTCGGCTTCGGTCACGCCATCGGTAAACACCACCAGCAGATCGCCGGAGCCCAACGTGACGGTGCCCTGTTCGAAACGGGCGGAGGCCATCACTCCCAAGGGCAGGCCACCCGCCTCCAGCCGTTCCTGTGCCCCCGCCGCGCGGCGAAGCACGGGCGGATTGTGCCCCGCGCAGATATAGCGCATGGTACGGCTGGCCAGGTCCAGTTCGCCGAGGAACGCCGTGGTGAAGCGCAGCCCGCCCAGGCTATTCGCACAAGCATAGCGATTCAAGCCGAGCACCAATTCTGCCAGCGCCACCGGCGCGGCCGCCAGCGTGTGCAGGCTGGCCTGAATGGTCGCCATCAGCAGCGCCGCGGGAATGCTCTTGCCTGCCACGTCGGCCACGATCAGCAGCAGGCGGCCGCCATCGCGGTGGAATGCATCATAGTAATCGCCGGATACGGTGTTGGCCGGCCGCGTGGCGAAAGCCAGGTCGAAACCCGGCACCTCAGGCGAAGCGGAAGGCAAGAGCCACCGCTGAATCTCGCGCGCGATCTCCAGGTCGCGCTTCATCGTTACGCGGTCGGCCAGTTCCAGCGCCAGCAACAGGATGAATGCCGCGGTGATGACCAGGATACTGGCGCTTCCGTTGCGGCTGAACAGGTCAAACACGACGTAGACAATCGTAAGCAGCAGGAAAACCCGCCGCGCCGGCGACAGTTTGCGCAGCAGAGCCCAAGCCAAAGCGCGGGCAGCATAGATACGATGCCGGTGGCCGCGATGCTGGCCGATGGCATCCCAATCCACGTCCTTGGCGTAGAAATCGTAACCGGCACGCGCATCCGCCTTGAAGTCTGCCCAGAGCGCGTCCATCGCCATGCCGTCGGTCAGGCGGTCCCAAAAAGTCTGCAGCCGGTGGGCCGCGTCAGCTATTTTATGGCCAAGCCTGTCGATCTTTTCCGCCAGAGACATCGGCACCACTATAACGAAATCCGGATTCAGTGAATGAGGACGCAGCCTCAGTCGCAGGTGATCGCCGCCGGCCCCGCTGGCGAAGGCGGCAGAAGCCAAAGCGCCCATCGACGACGCGGCTTTGCGGCGCTGAGGCGGCGGCTGGTGGGCTAAGCTGGTGGCGAGCGAGCGGCTACGTTGGAAGGGCGTTAACATGGCCCTATGAATCATAGCCCTATGAATCGCATCCGTCGAGTATTCGCCATCGCCGGATCGCTGATCGTGCTGTTATGCTGCGGTCAGGCGATCGCCGGTCCGATATTGATCCAGGAGTTGGTGGCCCGAGCGCTTGAAAAGTCGCATGCCCCTCAATGGACGGTGGATGAGGTATGGAAACATCTGCAAGCCGGCCAGATCGCGGATGCATTGAGGCTATTGGAAGTGCGGGCGGCGGAACATCGGGCGGTTGCGTCGGCAGACGGGCTGGCGGCGGCCAAAGCTCTTGACGAGGCGGCGAGACAACTCCAGAAAGAGAAGATCGACCAAGCCTGGACAGATCGCATCGGGCAGACGGGGCAGACCGGGCAGATCGGGCAAAACCTGCCTGATAACCGCCGGTTGTTCGCCGTGCTGGATGATGAACAATTGAAGGTTATCCGGCCACTCGACGACGTGTCCGCCGGCGCATTCAAAGTCCGATTCGTGCTGGGCTCGGACGTGAAGCAATTCGCCCGAAATTTCGAACAAGGCGGCAAAAATCCCCAGGCCTACCGCCAGACGATGGACAAAGTCGTGCCGGATTGGTTCAACAAGGGCAAAGGAAAACGGATTTTTCTCATCGGAGCGGGTGTGGATCGGGAACGTATATCGGGAATCAAAGCGGCGTGGGAGCGAGACGGATATACCGCATTTTTCTATGAGGATTGTCTGGCGGCGTTCGGCCAGTTGTGCAGCGAAGGGGCCGTGGGGGCATTCATGGGAACCGCCGACTATGTGTTTGTGTGCACTCCGCGGGGGGCGTTGACCAGCCGTTACGTAACCGTCGAAGCCGATGTCACGTTGCGGGTGCGCAACGGCGGCCAGACTATGATCGTGATGGTGACGCCGGCGGACATTTTCGCCCCGGCCGCGGCGGCGACTGCCAGAGCTTTCATCCTAAATACGAACGCGCCCCAGTGAGTTGACCCTTCACGCGTTGTCCCGCTTTCACCGTTACTCCCCGTAATTAATCTCGGTCTGCCGGGCCGAAATACCGGAGTAAATCAACAGAATCAGCGATACCATCAGCAACCCCGGCACCGCGATCCAAAACGGCGATGGGTCGGCATCGATCACCATCACGTTGAACGGCGGCGGGATGGGGATCTCCACCGGGCACAGGCCCTTCAGGTAAAAAATCACGCTGATTTTCTTCAGCAGCGCCGGCAGAAAGGGGTTCAGGTTCTCCCACACCATCACCACCGCCGCCGGGATCATCGGGTTGCGGAAGAAGAGGCCGGACATCAGGAAGACGGCGCCGTAGCCCACGCAGGCCAGGGCCGCAACCAGCATGTAGGACCCCAGTTGGCTCAGGCCGGGGCCGTGCAAAATGTAGCTGGTGTAAGCGGCGCCGAAGTGGCGGCCGATCATCAGGAAACTCAGCGCCGTGCTGCCCACAAACAGGACCAGCGCGGAGGCCAGGCCGGCCAGATACTTGCCCGCCACCAGGAACTCGCGGCGCATCGGGGTGAGGTAGTAGTAGTGCAGCGTCTTCTCCAACATCTCGCCCCGGAACAGGTTGGAGAAGATGCCCACGCAGCCGAAAAAGATGCCCAGCCGCAGGAAGTAGAAGTGGAACAGGCCGGCGAATACCAGACTGTCCTCGCCGATACTGTGGCGGTTGGAATGGCGGCCCATCTCGATCAGCCAGTGCATCAGCGTTAACGCCACCGGCCCCAGCGCCAGCAAATAGACCCACCAGCCGCGCTTGGAGAGAAACGTCTTCTTGAGTTCGAGGCGCAGCACGCCGCCGATCTGGCGCATCCAGAGTTGGCTCGGGGTAGGTTGGCGCGGGGCAGGTTGGCTCATCGCCGGTTGGTTCATCGCAGGCTGGTTCATATCGTGCCTCCCTCGCCGCCGATCAGGTATTGGTAAACCGAGTTCACGTCGTCATCGGCCGGCGCCACCGATTCCACTTCCAGGCCGGTATCCATCACGATGCGGTTGAGCAGCAGGTAAAAGTTGTCGGCATCCCGCGTGCGCAGCAGCAGGCCTTTGCCATCGGTGTGGATCTTGGCCTCCACCATATAGTCCTGCAAGAACAGGCGCGAGGCCAATTGGCCGGGGTGATCGCACCGCACCAGAATCTGCATGGGCTGCTCTTTCACCTCGCTGCGCACGCTGTGAATCTGGCCCTCGGCGACCACGTAGCCCTGGCTGAGCAGGATCACCTGATCGGAGATGCGGTCCACTTCGTGGAGGATGTGACTGGATACCAGCACGTGCCGGCCGGCCTTGCCCCATTGCTGAAACAGCGCGATGGCTTCGGCGCGGGCCAGGGGGTCCAAGCCGTTGAGGGGTTCGTCGAGCACGACTACCTTGGGATCGTGCGCCGTGGCCTGGGCTAGTTTGGCGCGCTGCCGCATGCCTTTACTGTAGGCGGCGACCGGGCGGTTGCGGGCCTCAATCAAACCCGCCATCTGCAGTGACGCCATGGTGCGCTGGTCGCACTCCTCATGAGTCATGCCGAACATGCGGAGGAACGAGTAGACGAACTGGTAACCGGTGAGACCCTTGGGGAACGCGTCGAACTGAGCGCAGTAGCCCACCACGCGGCACAGGTCCTGTGGACGGTCAGGGGGGATCCCAAGCACCCGGATCTCGCCCTGCGAGGGGCGGATCAACCCGGTCATGAGGTTCATGAGGGTGGTCTTGCCGGAACCATTGGGGCCCACCAGGCTGGTGATGCCGGGTGGAATATTGAGGCTGACTTTGTTGATGCCGAGCACCTCGCCGTAGAAGCGCGAGACGTTGTTGAAGGTGATCAGAGTGTCGCCCGGCGCGGGGGTGTCGCCGATGGCAGGGGTGTCGCTCAGTGTGCTGCTCACGTTCATCGGACCACCTCCGCGCCGCGAATCTTGCGCGCCAGCATGTAAAGGCAGATCAGGCAGAGCCCCGCCAGCGCGGCCCAGCAGCACCAAAGCGGCAGTTCCTCGCCTTCGATGACGCGGAAGAAAACCGCGCCGTTGGTGATGTGGGTCCGGCCTTCGAAAAGCTGCACCCAAATGGAGCCGATCAGCTCGCTGATGTTGAACAGGTGGCCCCACTTGGTTCGCTGCACCGCGTTGATGGTTGCCCCAAAGCCGCCGGCCACGAAGAACACGCCGAACATGAGGGCGCCGGCCGCGGGCTTCCACTTCACCCAGGCCGAAAGGGCCAACGCCAGCAGCGCCAGCAGCAGAATCCAGACCCAGGCGCCGAAGAACAGGCCCGCGGCGATGCGCGCGTTATCCTGCATCCATTGCCAGCCTTCCATGTAGCCTTGCAAGCCGAAGAGCAGCAGGCCCGGCACCCAGGTCATCGCCGACATCAGCACCAGCAGGATGGCCATCTTGCCCAGCACATATTCGACGCGTGAGAAGGGGCGCGCCAGATAGAGCGACAGCGCATTGTTGGCCAGGTCGGGCGACACCTGGCCGGGGCCGATGAAAGCCGCCAGGAACAGCGCCAGCATGCTCTGCCAGCCCAGCAGCGACATGAAGAACGTCACGTTGATGGAGATTAGCCGGTTGGCATTCTGCACCCCCAGCAAGTTGAGCGCGCTGGCGTTGTGCTGCACGTAAATGATGAGCGCGCAGATCAGCGGGTAGATGAAGCTGGCCAGAAAAAAGATGGTGAGGAAGCGTGACTTCTGCATGTCCTCGAAGGCGTAGCGCGGGATCACCAGGAAACGCGAAAGTGGCGAGGTCATGGCGCCGTCGTAGGGCCGGTAGGTTTTCTTATAGACGGCCATTGGCAGCTCCTGTTGTTGGGCCCGCCGCCGTTACTTTGTCGGGCGCGGGGGCCTCCATGGCTTTCAAGAAAATGTCCTCGAGCGAATCGCGCTTGCGGTTGAGGCGGCGGATCTGCACATTCTGCGCGGCGGCCACCTCGTACAACTGGCGGACTTCCAGGCCGTCGGGCAGAACCAGTTTGATGCGGCCCTGGGCGCCGATGGCGGTTTCGCAGCCCAGCTTTTCCATGGATTCCAGGAAGAACCCGTTAGCCTCGCCGCGCGTTTCCAACTCCAGGAAGCGGCGGTTGGAGCGGCGCTCTTCCTCCAGGTTGCAGAAGGCGGCGACGTTACCGTCCTTAAGGATGAGCACTTCGTCGCAACACTCTTCCACGTCGCGCAGCAGGTGCGAGGAGAGGATCAGGTGCAGGTCGCCGCGGTCGCGGATTTCCTGGATGAGCTGGATCATGCGGATGCGCGCGGGCGGGTCCAGGCCGTTGGTCGGCTCATCCAGAAAGAGCAGTTTGGGACCGTGAGCGATGGCCTGGGCCAGCTTGGCGGCCTGCTTCATGCCGAGCGAATAGGTGCCCAGATTGCGGTAGCGGACCTCGCCTAATCCCACGTAAAAGAAAGCTTCGTGGGCGCGTTCCAGCGCGTGCTCCGGCGGCAGGCCGGCCAGTTCGGCCATCAACCGGACGAAACGCACGCCGCTCATGGAGGCGATGAACGAATCGTTCTCCGGCATGTAACCGATCAGGCTGCGGACTTCGCGGGCGTGGGTGCGGACATCGCGGCCGAAGATGCGGGCGGTTCCGGATGTGGGCTTATGGAAGCCGAGCAGCGTGTTAATGAGGGTGGACTTTCCCGCGCCGTTGGGCCCCAGCAGGCCGATGGACCGGCCGTTGAGAGTGGCTTTAAGATTCTTGAGGATGGCGCGCTGGCCAAAGCGCACTTCAAGACCATCCAATTCGATGACCGGGTCCATTCCCTTATTAGAACGCAGCGGCAGGTTGGGATGTTCCATGAGTCACTGGCCGGTGGCCGGTGGCCGGTGGCTGGTGAACGGTGGCTGGTGG
>DATMNI010000209.1:0-5633 GCA_035570275.1 Candidatus Acidiferrales bacterium
CGCACGCGTCTTCGTTAACCTTGGCGGCGACGGCCTCAAGCAGCGGGCGGACCCGCTGGTATGCGTCCGCAGGTCCCCCCGGCATGATGCTGGGACCATGACGCGCGCCCTCCTCGCCGCCGGAAACGCCCACGCCCAGAACTTGGATGCCCTTCGCGGTCAGGTTGCGGGCGCGCAGGTTGGTGTCCTTGAAGTAGGAGTTACCGGCATCGATGATGAGATCGCCTTTTTCGAGGTGCGGTAACAGATCGGCGATCACCGAATCCACGGGCGGCCCGGCGGGTACCAGCATCATGACCGCGCGCGGACGGCGGAGCAATCCGATGAAATCCTCGATGTGGGACACGCCGTGTATGCCATTGGCCACGCCGTGTATGTCGATTCCCGCCGCTTCCTTCTGGAGCGCTTCCACCTTGCCGGGGTCCTTGTCATAGCCCGCCACCGGGAAGCCGTGGTCAGCCATGTTCAATAACAGATTGCGCCCCATCACGCCCAGGCCGATCATGCCGATTTCATGGCGCGGCGTCTCCATATCAGTCCTCCATTCGAAGTCAAATCAACGCTGCCACAGGATTTGCGCGGCTTCCAGGGGAACGGCAACGCCGGCATGTTGCGGTGTCGCGCGCACGGTATAGTCGGTAGCCGGACGTGTGGCGGGAACCTGTGCGCGATAAGCGTAGCCGGTGGATGCGCCCCCAGCCCCGCCCGCCAACTGCCCAACTCGCTCCATGTCCTGCCGTACTGGATCGCCGCCGTTGACGCCCTCGGCATAAAGCTCAACTCGCACCGCATTCGGATCCAGATTGTTGAGATAGACCTCGGCCTCAAGAACGTGCTCCCCATTGGTCTGGACGTTGGTCTTCACCTTCATGGCACCGAAGCGCATCCCGGGCCACGCCTCTTCCATGGTGTGCCGCCAATCGGCCATTTGCCTGCCCACCGCACCCTTGGCGGCAGCACGCTGACGGTAGTTTGCCGCAGCCGGCAGGTAGTGTTGCTCCGTGTATTCGCGCACCGCGCGGTCGGCGGAAAAGGCGGGCGTCAGGCTTGCCATGCTTTTTCGCATGCGCGCCACCCAAGCCGTGGGGATACCGTGCCCGTCGCGGGCATAAAACTCGGGAACCACTTCGCGTTCCAACAGATTGTAGAGCGCTTCGGCTTCGGCAGCGTCCCAGGCCGGGTCATCGTGATGTTCCTGGCCGTCCCCCAACGCCCACCCGACTTCAGGCGTATAGGCCTCCGCCCACCAGCCGTCTAACTCCGACAGATTGATGCCTCCATTGACCAGCACCTTCATGCCGCTGGTCCCGCAGGCTTCCCAGGGCCGCCGCGGCGTATTGATCCAGACGTCCACTCCTTGCACCAGGTGCTCGCTCAAGAGCATGTCGTAATCGCCCAGGAAGATGGCATGGGGACGCGCCTCGGGCTGCCGGATGAATCGCGTCCACTCCTGAATCAGGGCCTGCCCCTGCTGGTCCGCCGGATGCGCCTTGCCGGCGATGATGAGTTGCACCGGGCGTTGAGAATTGGTCAACAGGCGAAGCAGCCGCTGTTGGTCGTGCAGCAGAAGGTTCGGTCTCTTGTAAGTCGCAAAGCGGCGTGCAAAGCCCAGAGTCAGGGCGCCCGGATCAAAGAGATGTCTGGCGGCTTCGAACTCCTCGGGCGGCGCCCCTCCCATAGCCAGATTCAGGGACAATCGTTCGCGGGCGTACTCCACCAGGGACTGGCTGGCGGCGGTCCGAAATTGCCACAGCCTGGCGTCGGGGACCCGGCGAATGTCCTGTTCCAGGCAGGCCGCCGTCCCCTGCCAGCGGTCCTTTCCGCAGCTTTCCGTCCACAGATCGTCGGCAGCGGCGGAGTCCCAGGTGGGCATGTGGACTCCGTTGGTCACGTGTCCGATCGGGATTTCGTCCTCCGGCCAGCGTGGAAACAGAGGCTGAAAAAGGTGCCGGCTCACCTTGCCGTGCAATCGGCTCACCGCATTCGCCGCCCCGCTGCCGCGGATGGCGAGATAGGCCATGTTGAAAGGCTCCGACGAGTCGGCCGGGTTCTGGCGGCCCAGGGCCAGCAAATCATCGACCGCAATGCCAAGTTTCTTTTCGGCGTATCCCGCCAGGTATTGCTCGATCAGGGCGGGAGCAAAACGGTCAAAGCCGGCGGCCACCGCGGTGTGGGTGGTAAAAAGATTGCCGGCTCGCGTGGCCGCCAGTGCGGCTTTGAAGGGCTGCCCTGTCTCTTCCATGAAATTGCGGGCGCGTTCCAGGACGGCGAACGCCGCGTGCCCTTCATTCAGGTGACAGACTTCCGGTTTCACTCCCAGCGCGCGCAGCAGCCGCCAGCCGCCGATCCCGAGCAGCAATTCCTGCTTGAGGCGCAACTCCGGCCCGCCTCCATAGAGCTCGCTGGTAATTCCCCGATGGGCCGCAAAGTTCGCCGCGTCATTGCTGTCCAGCAGGTAAAGCTTCACCCTGCCCACCTGGACCTGCCAGGCGCGCAGCCAGACCGAATACCCGGGCAGCGCGATCTCCAGGCGCAACCACTCGCCGTTTTCCTGGCGTAACGGCACAATCGGCAGTTGTCCGGGATCGTTATAAGGGTAGAGGGCCTGTTGCTCGCCGTTGTTGTCGATCACCTGGCGAAAATAGCCCTGCTGGTAGAGAAGTCCTACGCCGATTACCGGCACACCCAGATCGCTGGCGGCCTTGAGTTGATCGCCGGCCACATTGCCGAGCCCGCCCGAGTAGATGGGCAGAGCCTCGCTCAACATAAACTCCATGCTGAAATACGCGGCGCAACTCAATGGAGCGTTCGCATGAGTCCGCTGAAACCACGCGGGCGCATCCGCCGCCTGCCGGCCGGCTTCGACCAAGCTATCTACGTTTTTCCGGAAGCCCGGATCGGACAACACGCGCTCGATCTGGTCGCGCGAAACCGTCTGCAGGACCACCCAGGGGTTATGTGTGATACTCCACAGCTCGGGATCAAGCTGCCGCCAAACTTCGTCGGTGGCGTGATTCCACGACCAATGCATATCCAAAGCGAGTTCCGCCAGGGAATCGAATCCCTCGATTTCCGTTGGCAGAAGATGGTAGATGGGGTGGCTGGCACGGATGTGTTTGCTCATGATCTAGCGAAAGCCAGGAACCCGGCGACGGTGATTTCGTGGATCACGCCGGGTTCACAGCCTCCTACTGCGATCTTGGCAGACGGGCATCCTTTATCGCAGCTACCGCAACTGCAATTAAAACGGCTAGAAGTACGATGGCATACATCACCGTGACCATACAGAACCTCCCCGGCCAGCCCCCCGGCCCTGTGACTTTCCCAGTGGCCCTGCCGCGCACTCCCTAACGGTCGAGCGACAAGTCGTGGCTCTGAATGCAGCCACGTGCAGAGCCGTGACCGTCAGGGAGCGGTGGCCCGGCTGCCAGGCCACACTCCGGTTCAATCCGGCGCCGACGGTGGCATTGGCCCGCGGCCCCCGTTCCAGCCCTCCGGCCTCATCCGGCCTCGGCAGCCTCGCAGATCATCGCCTCTGTGGTGAGCATCAGAGAGGCGATGGAAGCGGCGTTCTGCAGCGCCGTGCGGGTTACTTTCGTGGGATCGATTACGCCGGCCTTCACCAGGTCTTCGTACTTTTCCGTGGCGGCGTTGAAGCCAAAGTTCGAATCCGGGTTGATCTTGATTTTCTGAAGCACCACGGCGCCCTCGGTCCCGCAGTTGCGCACGATCTGCCGCACCGGCTCCTCGCAAGCGCGACGCACAATGTTGACGCCGAACTGCTCATCGCCCTCAAGCTTGAGCTTCTCCAACGCCACCGATGCCCGCAGCAGCGCCACGCCTCCGCCCGGCACGATGCCTTCCTCAACGGCTGCGCGAGTGGCATTTAGCGCGTCCTCGACGCGGGCCTTTTTCTCCTTCATCTCGATCTCGGTGGCGGCGCCGACCTTGATGATCGCCACGCCGCCCGCCAGTTTCGCCAGCCGCTCCTGCAGTTTCTCGCGATCGTAGTCCGAGGTAGTCTCTTCCACCTGGGCCCGGAGTTGCTTGATCCGGCCCTCGATGTCTTTCTGTGCCCCGCCGCCGTCGATGATGGTGGTGGTGTCCTTGTCCACCGTGACGCGCTTGGCGCGGCCCAGATCCTCCAGATGAATGCTGTCCAGCTTGATGCCGGTCTCTTCCATGATGGCCTTGCCTCCAGTCAGGATCGAGATGTCTTCCAGCATCATTTTGCGGCGGTCGCCGAAGCCCGGGGACTT
This sequence comes from Candidatus Acidiferrales bacterium, assembly GCA_035570275.1. Lineage (GTDB taxonomy): Bacteria > Acidobacteriota > Terriglobia > Bryobacterales > Bryobacteraceae > DATMNI01. The sequence continues at coordinate 4,260 of DATMNI010000209.1, forward strand.
CACGGCGCAGGCGCTGAGCGTGCCGCGCAGCTTGTTGACCACCAGCGTGGCCAGTGCTTCGCCATCCACGTCCTCGGCGATCACCAGCAGCGGTTTGCCGGCGCGCGCAATTTGCTCCAGGATCGGCAGCAGGTCTTTCATGTTGCCGATCTTCTTATCGTGGATGAGGATATAGGGATCCTCGAAGACGCACTCCATGCGCTCGGGGTCGGTCACCAGGTAGGGTGAGAGATAGCCGCGATCGAATTGCATCCCGTCCACCGTCTGCAGTTCGGTGGTCATGGTCTTGGATTCCTCGACCGTGATCACGCCATCCTTGCCCACCTTCTTCATGGCCTCGGCAATGATGTTGCCGATAGTGGAGTCGGTGTTGGCGGAAATGCTGCCAACCTGCGCGATCATGTCGCCGGAGACGGGCCTGGAGAGCTTTTTGACCTCCTCAATGGCCACTTCCACCGCCTTATCTATGCCGCGCTTGACGGCCATCGGATTGGCGCCCGAGGTGACCGCTTTGACGCCCTCGCGGAAAATTGCCTGGGCCAGAATCGTGGCCGTGGTGGTGCCATCACCGGCGATATCGGAGGTCTTCGATGCCACTTCGCGCACCAACTGGGCGCCGATGTTCTCTAGTGGATCCTTCAGGTCGATCTCTTTGGCCACCGTGACACCGTCTTTGGTGATCGTCGGTCCGCCGAATTTCTTTTCCAGAACGACATTGCGTCCCCGCGGTCCGAGGGTCACTTTCACCGCGTCGGCGAGTTGGTTGACACCGCGCAGGATCGCCTGGCGGGATTCGTCGCTATAACTGATTTGTTTTGCCATGGTGTTTTCTTGTGAGCCGGTTTCCTTGCGAGCCGGAATATGAATCAGGCAGCGTTCTTGGCCGTTTTCTTGGTCGTTTTCTGGACTGTTTCGCCGGCCGAATCCAGAATGCCGAGGACGTCGTCCTCCCGCATGATGATGTACTCGGTGCCAACCACCTTCGTCTCGGTGCCGGAGTACTTTCCAAAAAGGATGCGGTCGCCGACTTTGACGTCAAGGGCAACCAGTTTGCCGTCCTCAAGCCTCTTGCCATGACCTACTGCCAGGACCACACCTTCCTGCGGCTTCTCCTTGGCGGAATCGGGGATAACGATCCCGTTGCGCGTGGTTTCCTGTTCCTCGGTCCGCTTCACCACGATGCGGTCGTATAAGGGTCGAATATTCATGATGTTATTAGCCTCCACTTATTGTGTAATATCTATCTAAATCGAACTTATCTTGCGGTCCTCCTAAGGAACTCCCCCCGCGAGCGATTCGATTCAGCCGGTTACGCGGCTGGGTTTTTCTTCAATGGGTACGAGTTTGTAGCCGAGTTGCTGAGCCTGCCGTTTG
>DATMNI010000210.1:0-10348 GCA_035570275.1 Candidatus Acidiferrales bacterium
AGATCCGCGGACCTCGCGGTTGGCCCCATTTCCAACGAAATACCTGCCCCGCGAATCTGCCCGCCGCCTCTATCGGCCCGGTTCACCAACTTTTGCGCCCTTCGGGCCAGCGGACAAGCTTGGTATGCGAAGTTCCTGCCCCCCTGACCGCCCAGCCGCGCCGTGACGGGGCATAATATGCTATGACCCCGTTGAGCTACAGGCGCGGCCCGGATGCGCCGATTCTCGAGAAGACGATCGGCCAGGTGATTGGCGAAGTTGCCGCGCGTTTTCCAGATCGCGATGCGCTGATCTCATGCCACCAGCATGTCCACATGTCATGGCGCGAATTTGACCGGGAGATCGACCGGACGGCACGAGGCTTGGCCGGCTTGGGCCTGGCGCCCGGAGATCGCGTAGGCATCTGGTCCGGCAATTGTATCGAGTGGGTGCTGTTACAGATGGCATGTGCGCGGGCAGGCTTCATCCTGGTGAACGTGAACCCTGCCTTCCGTTCGCACGACCTCGGCTTTGTCTTGAAGAAGTCGCGTCTGCGAGCCCTGGCCTTCTGGGAACGCGATGCGCGCGCGGACTACGGCGCCATTCTCAAGGAGGCTGTTCTGGAGGAGGCCGGAACCGGCCAGGACCTCGCCCTGGAGCACACCATCGTGCTGGGCACCCCGTCGTGGACCCGAATGCTCCAAAACGGCAGCCCACTGCCGGGCCACCAGGTCCTCCCCGGCGATCCGGCGAATATCCAATATACGTCGGGAACCACCGGAACGCCCAAGGGAGTGTTGCTCACGCATCGCAACCTGGTGAATAACGCCTGGCTGACCGGCGCCTGGTTCGGCATCACGGAGCAGGATCGCCACTGCAATCCCTGCCCGCTCTACCACTGCGCGGGCAGCGTGGTGGTCGGCTTAGCGGCTCTCCTCCGCGGGGCGGCATTGATTCTCCCATCGGCGCAGTTTGACGCCGGCGCGGTGCTGGAATCCATCCAAGCCGAGCAAGCCACGCTCCTGGCCGGTGTGCCGGCCATGTACATCGCCGAACTGGAGCATCCGCAGTTTGCCCGATTCAGTCTGCGCTCGCTGCGCGCCGCCTGGATGGGCGGAGCACCCTGCCCGCTGGAGGTGCTGCGCCGCGTGAAGGAGCAGATGGGTTGTGACAGAGTCGTGGTTATGTATGGCCAGACGGAATCCTCACCCCTCATCACCATGAGCCACCCGGATGAGGACTTCGAAAAGTGCGCCTGCAATGTCGCCGGCAATGTAGGATGCGCCATGCCGAACACCGAAGTGAAGATCGCTTCGCTATCGACTGGCCAGACTGTGCCCATCGGTGACGCCGGTGAACTCTGCACGCGCGGGTACCTGGTGATGGCCGGTTATGACGACGAGCCTGAATCCACCAGCCGCGCCATCGATGCCGAGGGATGGCTGCACACGGGGGATGTTGCCGTGCTGGACGAGGGCGGCCATTTCCGAATCACCGGCCGAGCCAAAGAGATGATTATCCGAGGGGGAGAGAACATCTATCCAAGTGAGGTGGAGCAGTTCCTCTTCACGCATCCAAAAATTGCGGAGGTGGCAGTGCTCGGGCTTCCGGACCGCAGACTCGGCGAGGTGGTGCTGGCGTGGGTTCGGCTGCGGGCGGGCGAGTCCGCCACGGAAGCGGAGATACGTGAGTTTTGCAAGGGACGGATTGCGCATTTCAAGATCCCGCAGCACATTCGCTTCGTTGAGTCATTTCCGGCGACCGTCAGCGGAAAGATACAGAAGTTCCGAATCCGTGAGTTCGAAAGCCGGGAGTTCGAAAGCCGGGCACTCGGAGTAATGAATCAGGAGGGTTCATGACACGAGGCAACACGGTTTATCTGGAAAGGCGAGGAAAGGTGGCCGAACTGGTAATGAATCGGCCGGAGGTGCTGAATGCCGAGAATTGGCAGATGGCCCACGATTTTCACGCCGTGCTGGACGAGTTGGAGGCGGCAAGCGACCTGCGTGCGGTCGTCGTCACCGGTCAGGGACGCGCTTTTTCGTCGGGGATCGACCTGAAGGCGCTGTCGTTGGGAGAGCAGAAGATCGACTGGTTCCGCTGCTTCGACGAGGCCATTCGCCGCCTGGAGCAACTCGAAGCGCTCACGGTCGCGAAGATCAGGGGCTATGCGATTGGCGGCGGGCTCCAGGTTGCGTTGGGCTGCGATCTTCGCATCGCTACTCCGGAAGCTCGTTTTGGACTGCCGGCCGTCCTGGAAGCGCTCATACCTGGAATGGGAACCTACCGCCTGGCAAGATTCATCGGCTTGGGCCGGGCCAGGCGCATGGTTCTCACTGGCGAGTTGATCGCGGCGGACGAAGCCCAAAGAATCGGCCTGGTCGACTGGGTGGTACCCGAAGCCCATCTCGACCAAACGCTGGAATCGGTTATGGCGGGAACGCTGGCGGGCAGCGCGACGGCTCGGGGATTCGCGAAAAAGCTGGTCACCTCGTCATTTGAATCGCCTTACGAAGAAGCCTTTTCGACGTATTTGGAGTATCAACAGCGCGCTCTACTTTCAGAAGACCACCAGGAAGCGATGGCGGAATATCGTCGCCGCAAGACATGAGTAGTGGTTACGCGCGCCCCGTTGGCGGAGTCTCTGGATCGGAGGGCTTCCTTTTTCGTTCGGTTCTGGCTTTCGGTAGCTTCGGCTCGTTTGGCCGTCGTTCTTTGGTGCCTAGAAGCGAAACCAGATAAGCCTGTGCAACGGCTTCGTCCCGAATAATGCTCCACGTCTTGAACGCTTCATTCACTGAGGCGATTTGCGTCTCCACTTCGACTGGCGTCCACTCCTTCGCCATGTTGTAATCCGCATCGTTACGTCGTTGCTGGGCCTGAATGAAGGCGTTCGCAACGGTGCGGAGATGGATGGCCACCGCCTTTTCTGCGCCTTCGGGGAGATCGTCTTTGAAAATGGTATTGATCTGAGAGACCTTCGTTTCAGAGGCCGTCTTCATCGGGCCGTGATCGAAACAGCGACCGAGTATCGCTCTCAACTCAGGCCGGGCCCAGTAGGCCGTTGCCTCGGAAATCAGGAGATGGAAGAGCGCGTAGTAGGCGTGGAAACGGCCCTTCTGAGGCTGGCCTGGTGCGGGCTGTCAGGGTGCAAATCTGCAAGGTCTTGGGCCAACTCGAGCAGGTCGTCTGGAAACGCCATGCGTCATACCAACGTCGGTTGATTGAGTTTGGCTTGCTCGGACTGGCTGCGGAAGTTGAAGTAGGGAAGCACGCCCCATTGTTCCAGGGGTTGAACTTGTTGGACGATGGCCTGTGAGACCTGGTTGGTGATGTTCAAGAGCTGATCGCGCCGGCTGGCAGCATCGGCGAGGATGACCATGAAGAAAACTGCCGGCTCTCCGCTCCAATCGTTCCCAAGCGTGGGAATGATGCCAACCACGTGAGGAGTGAGGCGTTGCGCGGCTCGCGCTACCGCCGCTTGGAATCGGGCTTGCTGGGCAAACGCCGTGGGAAGGTACACGGCTCCATTATCGCGCGGATGGGCAGCAGGGGGAAGCTGCGATGATTCACGGCTCCCGGATTTCCTGCGTGCTCGCACGCGGAGAGGCAGTTGAGGCATTGGCTGGAAGGGTGCGGGATCACACGTCCAGTCGGGTACCCACGGCGATGCCGAAACGCCTGACACAGCCGTAAGCTCAGAGAAAAGCTTTCATTTTCTTTCCTGAACTCCCACGGCTGAATCGCGTCCTTGTCCACCCACAATCCAAGCTTGGCTGCTTTCGCTTCGGCTCCCAGGCGTTCAAGTTCTGCACGTGGGGGGCGTATTGTCGATACCACGCAAACCCGACCCGGACGATTCTCACGATTCAGATTCCGGCCGTCCGGCAAAATGACCTCGACAACCTGACGCCCGTAGCGGTCAAAGCCATGAATACGAAGAGTCACGATTTTTCCAGATGAAGACCATTGCCGCTACCAGGGCCAGACGAACTGAGTGTTTCGGCGACCGTCAACGACGCTGAACTGAAGTGCAACGAGTGCGGCGCTGTCCTTGGCGTCGTCCACGTGGCGATTTTGCGAAATCTCGTTTCGTTGATTGATTCGCCGTGAGATTCAGAAGAGCCTGTCTGGTTCTCGACATGGTACGATTTATGGCCATGAAAGGCGACGATTCGTTCCACAAGTTTCAAGGCCTGATCTTTCAGGAAATTGAAGCGCAAAAGCGGATGGCGACCCAGGCCGCCGTTGATGATTTCATTGCGTACGCGGGGACCAGGGGGTTTACGTTGGATCGGCTGATAGACATGGCTTCATCTGGCATGTCGGGTCGTACGCTCTTCGACGCAGTTCATTCAAACTGACCCACGACCCTTTCAGGGAATGTACAGGCTAGTCCACAACCGTACACCTGCCCCACATGGGGTCTACTGCAGATTGGCCGATGCCGCGGCCGACGTCCCCACCTTGCTGGTCAGCGTCACCGTCACCGATACGATGGATTGTGCGCTGCCTTGAACCGTGAATGGCAGGGTGAGCGTAAACTGGCTGCCGAAGGGTGCCGAGGCCGCGCTCGAATACCACGGCGCGAAGAGGGCGTCGATGGGCACGGTCAATGAACTGGTCTGCAAGTTGGCCCCCGTGGCGGCGGTGAATTGGAAGGACGCCTGGGTCAGGTCACGGGAACTGGCGTAGCCAACCATTACCACCGTGAAACCAGTGGCGTTGCGGGTGGCGGTAATGCTGGAAATTACCGGCGCCGTGGCGTTGATCCGGATGGTGCTGTTGGGCGCCGGCGAAGGTGTGATATCTCCCGGAGCCAGCAGTTGGGCGGTGATGCTGATGGTGCCGGCAACCGTTCCGGTCTGTACGCCCACGTCGGTCTGGCCCGTGGTGGAACCGGCCGGGACCGTGATGCGGGCGGTTCGTCCGCCGGTCGAAAACTGAACTGCCGGGTCATCGGCGCCGGAATCCGGCTGGAAGGCCAGATTCAGGACCACCGTTACGTCTACCGGATAAGCAGTGCCGAAGGCAATCTGGAGCCGCGGTTGAGTGGCTGGGTTCGAGTTGCCGAGGCCGTTGAAGGTGAGGGGCGGCGGCGCGGGCAACGCAATGGTCACCGGGAAGGCGCGGCTCACGGCGGTGCCCGCGCTGTCCCTGGCGGTGACGGAGAACGAGGGCGCGCCCGCCGCCGTGGGTGTTCCAGACAGCGCGCCATTGGAGGCGAGGCTCAAGCCCGGGGGCAGTCCGGTTGCCGACCATGTGTAAGGAGGCACGCCGCCCGATGCCAGGAACGTCGCCGAATAGGCCGTGCCCACTACACCATTGGGAACGGACGCCGTGGTGATGACCAGCAGCGGCGGCGCGATAGTCACGCTGAACTGCTTGGATGAGGTGTTGACAGCACCGGCCGCCGAATCTTTAACGGTCACGGTCACCGTGAACTGGCCCGCGGTTCCCGGTGTGCCGCTTATGGCGCCGTTCGCTGCCCCGCTGACGCCATCCGGCAAGCCGCCCGCCGACCACGTGTATGGCGGCACACCGCCCGATACGGCAAGGCTCGTCGAGTAGGCAACGCCCACGGTCCCATTCGGCAGCGATGCCGTCGTAATGACCAGCGCCGCGGGAATCAGAGTGAGGGCCAAGGTCCCGGTCGCCTTGGAGCCGGACGCATCGGTGACCGTCACGCTCAACGAGAATTGTCCACTGGCGGCCGGCGTGCCATTCAGCAGACCGCTGGCTGAAAAACTCATACCCGCCGGCGCGTTGGCAATGGACCAACTGTAAGGCGGGACGCCACCGGCTGCGCCGAACTGTACCGAGTAGGCGACGCCCGCCTGGCCGTCGCCGAGCGGCGATTTGGTCGAAATGCTGAGCGGCGGTGGCGTGATCGCGATGGTGAAATCCTTGGAGGCGGTGCCGGTGGCCGCAACTCGGGAACTATCGGTCACTACGATGCGGAAGGCAAAGGTGCCGGTGGCGGCCGCAGTTCCGGAAAGCGTTCCGTCGCTGGCCAGCCCGGTTCCGGGCGGCAGTGAGCCGGTAGCGCCGAATGTGTAGGGTGGCACTCCGCCGATGGCCGCGAACTTGATGCTGAGAGCGCTGCCAACCAGCACGGACGGCAGTGGGGAAACTGTTGTGATGACCAGCGCCGGCAGAATGGTCATACTGAAATCTTTGGCTGCGGTCTGGCCGGACGAATCGGTAACTCTGACAGTGAATGTGGACTGACCAGGTGTGGTTGGTGTGCCGCTGATGATTCCGGCGGAAGAAACTGCGAGGCCGGCAGGCGCTGGCCCAGCCGCCCAGGTGTAGCTCCCTGTGCCGCCGGTGGCGTCGAACGCGAAGACGTACGAAACGCCCACGGTGCCGGATGGCAGCGGGGAAAAGGTTCCGATGCGGAGCGGCGGCGGTAGCGGCGGCAGGATGACCACGCTGTACACCGCCGACGCCGTGACCAGGGTGCTATCGATCACCTGCACCGTGACGGAAAACGTCCCCGCGGTAGTGGGCGTGCCGGTGACGGTACCGGTCGACGAATTGAGGGTGAGGCCGGGCGGGAGCCCGCTCGCGGTCCAGGAATAAGGAGGGCTGCCATTGGCAGCCGTGAGAATCGAGAAGTATCCGAAGCCCACGATGCTATTGGGCAACGGCTGGCTGGTAATCGCCAGTCGCGGGTTGATGACCACGCTGTACTGTGCCACCGCACTGGCCTCGGCCGCGTCCGTCACTGTCGCGGTGACGGGAAAAGTCCCCGCGGCAGTGGGCGTTCCGCCGATGGCGCCGGTCAACGAGTTCAGCGTGAGGCCGGGCGGGAGCCCGGTCGCCGACCAGAAATAAGGAGGGGTTCCATTGACAGCCGTGAGGTTGGCGCTGTATGCGACGCCCACGATGCCGTTCGGTGGCGGTGTATTGGTAATCACCAGCGCCGAATTGATCAGCAGACTGTACGATTGGGACGTGTTGGCGCCCCACGGGTCGCTGATGTTCAAAAAGAAACTGAAGTTTCCAGCGGCTGTTGGCGTGCCCGTGTAGAGGTTGTTGGCCTGGTTGTTCACCGGCGGACTATAGCCGGGCATCCCAGGCGGCGTAATGCCGCCTTCGAGATCACGCGCGATGGTATATGGCGGGGTCCCGCCCGTGAAGAGGGGTTGGGAGTACGGGGCGTTCACCGTTCCCGGTGGCAGCGGAACCGTGCCTGCGGTTTGGTTGAACGTTGGATTTACGGTGAACGGGCTGGAGGCGGAATTGGCGGCTGGCCCGGCTGCCGCGCCAACGGCCAAGCCAACGGCCACGCCAATGACCGGGTGTACGCTAATGGTGATGGAAGCGGGCACGAGGTACAGGTTCCGCGGGACGCTTACTGTGATGGTGGTGGGTGTTATCGGAAACTGAGACGGAAACAACGTGGTGATATTCAGGCCGTTAATCCAATCGACCGCAAACGTATTGTCGAAGCCCGTGCCGGTGATCTGGAGATTGAAACTATTGGGGGCGAACGGTGCGCCCGCCGTGATGGCAGGCCCGCCCGGCCCACTGGGCCCTGTCGGTCCGCTGGGTCCGCTGGCTCCGGCGATGAAGGCATCGAGCCGGGTGATGGTGGGGCTCTGAGCGAGCGCGCTGGCGGTGAATAGCAGAACCAGTAAAAAACGATTCATGAATCGCAGTGAGTCCACGCATCAGCAGGACCCGGGCGCCTCCGACGTCTTAACATTATGCTTGATGACGCGCGCCCCAGCTGCGCTGCTGCGGCTCCACTGGTACCATGGAAATGTTTGGACTGTATGGAAATGTACTTTTTGCCTGACTGGCAGGCATAGCCGTTGAATCGGTTCCACCGGCAGTGACTCGGGATCGGCGCAGGGGATCAGCGCAAGGTAACGATGGTGGCACCCCAGCCGCCGGCTTCCAGCGGGGCGTCACGGAAATCCGACACAAAGCCGGTCCGTGCGAGGATGGCCCGCACCATCTCCCGCTGCACGCCGATGCCCCGGCCGTGGATGATGCGGAGAGCCCGGAAACCGAGGCGGTGCGCTTCCAGGAGATACTCCTCCACCACGGCCTTGACGTCGGCGGGCGGGATGCTGTGAAGGTCGAAGACGTCGGTGACGGGAATGCGGACCGGCTCCGGCTCGGCTTCCATCATGGCTGGTCCTCTATAAACCAAAAAGCCCGGTCATAAACCAAAAAGCCCGGCCCCAAGACGGGGACCGGGCTAGAGGTGATTACCACTACTGCGCGCACCTGATGTTAAGCGACCTGTGGAGACCGGCTCTGGCTCATGATCGCTTCCATCTGATCTTTCAAACGGAGTTTCAATTTCTTCAACCGCGTCTCCTCCAACTCTTGGTCATAAGTCAGATGGGGCAGCGTTTCCAGGCTGTCCAGTTGACTCGCATACTCCGAGTGCTGGCTGGCAAGCTGGCGAAACTCCTCATTTGTCGCCATCAGATGCGCTTTCAATTCTTCTTGTGCGTTCCGTTCCATCATGGGCAATTCCTCCCGTGAGGTTGCCGCGCCGAGTCTGCGGGTTCGGAAAGAAGGGCTCGGTGGGTAATCTCTGATAATTTCCTCTAGACGGCATCACCCGTCTAAGGCCACATTAACATGAATGAAACTTCATGACAATAGCCGCTTCCAGGGGGTCGTCATAGTACCCTGGACGGCGTCCAACCTCCTGAAATCCAAGGGATAAATATAACTTTCGGGCAGCTTCGTTAGCCTCACGGACCTCCAGGAAGACCGTACCGAAAAACCCTCCGAAAAAGGCTTCCCACAGGTAGCGGGCGATGCCCTGCCGGCGAAATTCAGGAGCCACGGCCAGATTGAGAATCTCGCGCTCGCCTGGGACCAGAGTTCGCGACGCCAGAAAGCCTACGACCCGATCTTTGCCGACCGCGGCATTCTCATAGACCGCGGCATTCTCATAGACCGCGGTATTTTCGTATACTGCGGCATTTTCGTATACTGCGGCGTTTTCGTATACTGCCACGAGGAGGTCATAGTTCAGGTAATCGGCGGCGTTCCAATCGGGCGCCTCCGGGCTGGCCTCCTGGATGGCCGCGATCTGGGCCAAGTCGCCTGGCTCGCCCCGCCGGATTACTGCCATAGTGATTATTATGCACGCCCTGCTGCCGTTGCTTTTCCTTCTGGCACAACCCTTCTGGCAGGTGAAACCGCCGGAACGGTGGACCGATGGCGAAATCGAGACAATGCGCCACGACAGCCCCTGGGCGCAGGTGGCCGGGCCCGATCCGGCCGTGGTGGTATATCTAGCCACCGCCGCCCCCATTGAGATGGCGGAAGGGGAGTTGCGCCTGCGCCTGAAGAAGAACACCAGCCGGATGCCGGAACCCGACCCCGATTACACCGGCTACGTGCGGGAGAATCGCCAGAACCAGTTCGTCCTGGCCATCGGTTACCCCACACTCAAGGGCCTGGGCAAAGCGGAAGAAAGCAAGCAGATGGAAGAGGGGTCGGTAATGGTGATTGGCCGCAAGACTTACCATTTCACCGGCCACTTTCCCCCAACGCCCTCGGACCCGGTGCTGCGCCTGATCTTCAACCGGGAGCTAAAGGGGACGGAGAAGGTGGTGAGCTTCCGGCTGTACCTGCCCGGGCTGAACTTCCCGGAGAGAGAAGTGGAGTTTCGGGTGAAGGATTTGATGTTTCAGGGGAAGTTGGAGATGTAGGGATGGCCGAATACTTGTGCAGGAGAAGAACTGGACCGCAAGACTCTTCGGGAACTCCGAATAAGAGAGGCTTGGTCCTGAGCCCGTCCTCTCGATGGTCATGATCTCAAACACCTCATCAAGGTAAGTAGCTTGAGGTGGGTGTGGAAGCTAGTTGGTACGGAAAGTCGAACTTTTCCGGTCGCGGCGCCGTCATCCTGGCTCAGAGAGCATCATGGGGCCTTCGGCGCACGTGCGAGGCCGAGCCGCGCAGCCAATTTCACCAAGTCGGCTAGGGAGTCGGCCTTCATTTTTTGCATCACCCTGCCTCGGTGTGCCTTCACGGTGATCTCGCTGATGCCGAGTTCGCTACCGGCCTGTTTATTCAACAGGCCTGCCACCACCAACGTCATCACCTCCCGTTCGCGACCGCTAAGCGAAGCGTAACGGTCCCGGAGTGTTCGCATCTCGGCCGCTTGACCAAGTGTAGTTTCGCTGCGCTCGACGGCTTGCCTGATCGCGCTCAACAGCACTTCATCGCTAAATGGCTTCGTAAGGAACTCGACCGCTCCCGCCTTCATCGCCTGGACAGTCTTCGGCACATCGCCGTAGCCCGTAATGAAGATGATCGGCATGTCAGGCCGTTCAACGGCGACCTGCTTTTGCAGGTCGAGACCGTTGAGACCCGGAAGAGAAAT
>DATMNI010000211.1:0-8530 GCA_035570275.1 Candidatus Acidiferrales bacterium
GCGGAGTCGTGTGCCTTGGGCGGGTAGCGATTCCGGGGCGTGCCTTCGCACCCGTGATCGTCTTTATCCCACGTTGCGGCGATGGATGCAAGCCCGGCGACTACGACACCGAGTGGCTGCCGCGGCAGTGCCCGGCGTGCCGGCAGGTCACCATCATCGGTCACGGCCGACGCCGCCGACAGGCACATGACGGCATCCATGCCTGGAAGTGCGCGTCGGTCAAGGTATGTCGCGGGCCACGGCATTCGTGGATCGGGATAGCTTCGGTGCGCGCTAAGTGTGGCTGTTTTCGCTCAGCTCTTTATGGTCATGTAACGTACACTCGCACATCACCGTCCAATAAGCATGGGAATCCTCTCGTCGGGCCGGATCTAGGAATATGCGGGAATGATCGACCTGGTACAGCACGATGTCCGCGGCCATCTGGTCCTGGTTGTAGATGATGACTCCCGAATTCGCCGGTACATCAAAGCAATTCTGCAAAGCACCGGCGCTCAAATTCTCGAAGCTGGCGATGGAGTGGAGGCTCTGGAGGTTTTTCGTGCCTGGCGCGCCAGGATCGATTTAGTGATCACCGACATTCGGATGCCACGCATGACCGGAACGGATCTCGCCTTCTCGCTTCGATCGGACTGTCCCGCCATTCCGCTGATCTTCATTTCCGGGGAACCTGCGCCGATGGCCATGGTTGATCCGAAAAAGGGAGTTTTCTTCATTGGGAAACCGTTTGCGCCGAAGGTGTTGTTGGAAGCTGCACGCCGGTTCTTGAATTGATCACTCGCCCTTCCAAATAACCCTTACCGCCTTTCATGTTGCCGATAGCCTTCTCATAAACTGGAATCTCGGCTTTGAACCCGCGCGATTCAATAGATGCGCAGTCCCTATTTGGAAAGCGAGCTGCTGATTTCCCGTCGAGCGCCTGCCTTTGACTCAGTGCGCCCGCAACAGCCTGACGATCAAGATGCCATTGAGAATTGAAAGTCCGCCTCCGGCAAGCCTAATGAAACGGCCCATATTCATCGTCGTTCCCTTCTGTTTAAGCCAGAGACTTCGGTTTTCAGCGGTCGGTGTTTTCAAGTATTGGAATAAAGCCCACCTTTCCGATTGTAGATTTGCAGTGAATGGCGCTAGACCCATTAAAACAAACATTACTTCGGCTGTAAAGAGGGCCACGATTGTCAAAGGTCTCTTCGATTTCATAACTTAGCTCGCTGAGATGATGGAATACAGCTACCGCGTGCAGAAGCCCGTTTGTCTTTACTTGAGATGCGGTGCTGCCGGTGGCGCCGGCCCCACGGTCCCTGAGTCGATTGCAGTAATTCCGTATCGGCGCACCATTTGGGTGCGATCAATCGGCCGCATACTGCCAGCGGCTTCATAGAATCCACTTATCCGGAACGTGTTTGTAATTGGTCTTGCGTCAAGAACGTCAAAGATCGTCATTAGCGCCGGCGAATGCCGAAAGGGTAGCGGTATCATGCTTATTCGAGACAGGCGTTGCGCCAACCAGAACGGTCGGTGGAGTCCTAAGTTTAGCCTTGTCCTTCTGCGACTGGTTCGCCCGGCGAACCACCTCCGCCTGAGTAGTCCTCCCGTTGGCCATGCCTCCATTGTCACATATGTGAAACCGCACACGCAGTCCATATCAGATGTATCCGCGGATCGACCCACGACGAGTCTTCATTTTTTTGGGCGCCCGCGCTCCTGGCTTTACCGTTGCACGAGTCTCTCTCCCGATACGCATCACCTCATGATGAACATTACGTTCGCGGCGAGGTTGCCACGGGGGCCTTACCATCCCCGGACAACGGAGCAGTTTCACAGGTAGACGCGGAACCCTCCGGAAACCGCACCACGAAGCGCGAACCTTCTCCCGGTTCCTGGCGGATGGTTCCATCCAGTTGTTTCGCCAGGATCTGCACGATTCGTAACCCCAGTGATTTCGCGCTGCTCCCCCCCGCGCCGTCCGCGCAACCCACCCCGTTGTCTCCTATTGCCAGTTCCAGCCATCCAGGGTCCGATCTCCGAAACGTAATCCGAACCTCTCCGCTACGCTCTCCGGGGAAGGCATGCTTCAAGGCGTTGGTTACCAGTTCGTTCACGATCAGCGCGCACGGAACCGCGCGATTCACTTCCAGTTCGATCGGTTCCGACTCCACTTGAACGGAGATGCCCCGTTGGGCGGTGCCACAGGCCACGTTCAATTCCGCTACCAACTCCTGGGTATAGCGGGCGAAGTCGATGCGGTCCAGGTGATCGGTGCCGTAAAGCTGTTCGTGGATCAGGGCAATGGAACGTACGCGGTGCTGGCTTTCCACCAGCGCCTGCCGGGCATCGGGAATATCGGTCGCGTCGGCCTTCATGCTCAGCAGGCTGCAGATGACGGCCAGGTTGTTCTTGACCCGGTGGTGCACTTCCTTCAGCAGCACCGTCTTCTCGGCCAGGGCCGATTCCAACTCACGCAGGGTTGCTTGCAGAGCTTCCTCCATTCGCCGCCGGCTGGTGATGTCGTGCATCACCGTCACCGCGCCGGTAATGTTTGCCTCGGCGTTGAGCAGCGGCGCCGAACTCATCTCCAACACGCGGTCTCCGGCCGGACCTTCGGCGTTGACCACGGTCTCGCCGCATAGCGCCCGCTGCGTTGGGCTTGCACTCAAGCCACCCGCGACATGACGCCGCTCGATGACTTCCGGCAAAACCTCGCCGGCTGCCCTGGTTCCCAGGTGATCGGCCGCGGCGGGGTTCGTCAAGACGAGGGTACCGGCGGCGTCGTAAACAAAGATGGCGTCAGGTTGGGCTGTGAAGGCCGCGGCCAGCAGGCTGTGGGCGGCTTCCTCTTCGGCCAGCGCGGTGGTCAGCCTGGCCCGGCTTTCACGGAGTTCCCTTTCCGCATGTTTACCGGGGGTGATGTCTTGCACCGAAATCAAAGCTTTCCTGCCGCCGAATTCCATGGCGGCCGACGAGATCAGCAGACATCGGAGTTCCTGTCCGCCGTTGGCCCACACTTGCACCCAGGCCTCCACACCCTCGTGTTTGACCCCATTGCGAAGGCTGTCCAGCGCCACCAGCCGGATCTGGCATTCCTCACACCTCGGCCCATAGCCACATCCCCTGGGATCGGCCAGGGCTTGCAGGCACTCAATGGCCGTGCCCGTACCAAGCCCGACCAGGCCGTGCTCCACCAGACCGCGCTCCCCGTGTTCGGCGAATCGTGACGCCAGGTCGTTGGCCTTTTCCAGGCGGAATTGTTCGTCCACAACCAGCAGCGCCACGGGAGCATTGGCATATATCGCGGCCAGCTCCGTGTAAGCGGCCTGCAGTGCCTTCTCCGACCGCTGGTGGGCATCGATCTCCAGTTCCAGCCGCGCGTTGGCTACTTCGCCGGCTTGCGCCCGCCGCCGGCTGGAGAAGGCGAGCTCCACGATGAAGACCGCGACCACACTGAACAGCGTGCCCACGCCGATTACCACGAAGGGCAGGGGGCTCGCCGCTTCATAGCGTAGCGCATCGGCTGAGGTCTCCAGCGCATAGTCCCAGAGAATCCGGGCCGCGAACTCGGTGCGCGCCTGCATTTCGGCGCCTAGCGTGTAACCCAGGCAGAGGCTGATCGTGAACCCAAGACAGCCCGCGGCCAGCGCCAGCCAACGGGGCCAGCCGCATCTGTCCCGGCCTCCATATTGCCACGCCAAGGTGACGACACCCAGGCCCAAGGCCATAAAGCCGAGCCCGGAGTCTGCCGGCATCCGGGTCCCATTCCCCCAAACGTGCATTCGTACGCCAGCCAGATAGGGGGCAACCGTGGCGGTTCCCAGAGCCAACACAATCACACCGATGGCGCCCACCGCGGTTGACCCCTTCCCGCGAAGGCGCCGTTCGGAGGCCCAGAACAAAGCCAGACCGCACAGTACGAAACACACCGCTGTATTGGGCGGCATTCTGCCCGGATTAGCCGGAAACGCGCGGACGAAAACCAACAGCTCGTCCACGTGGAGGTCTACCGGGAAACCATATTCGGCCAGCGTCAGTACGCCGGCCAGCAGGCTCCAAATGGCGCCACCCAACGCCGCTTTCGGGCGGCCGGCGGCGATGCACAGCAGGGCGGCTCCGTCCAGAAACAATCCGGCCGCGGTGTTGGCAGCCATGGGAGTGAACGACGGCCCCAGGCGGGTGAGACCCTGGAAATGGAATAGCCAGCCCGCCAGGGCCAAGCCGCCCAGAAGCAGGCTGGCGCCGCCCGTCAAGGTGAGGACCGCGCCGGGAATACCTGGGGCAACGAGGTAGCGCCCCACTATGTCGTTTCCCGCGATGTAGCTCCCCGCGATGGAACGCCCCGCGCGGCGGATCATTTCGCCAGCAGCGTCCGGGGCTTCAACAGCATCTGAATCCGCCGCAGAAGCTCCGGCGCCGGAAACGGCTTGGGCAGGAGGTTCGATTCCCGTTTCAGAAGGCCCTGGTGCTCGAGCGTATCGTGCCGGTATCCGGAGATCAGCAATACTTGCAGGTCCGGGCGCGATTGCGTGAGCCGCCCGAACAGTTCCGGCCCTGTCATGCCGGGCATCACCACGTCGGTCACCAGGACGTCGATTGGGCCTTCATAAACTCCGGCGAGTTCCTCCGCTTCACTCGGATTGCGTGCTTCCAGCAACTGGTAACCTTCGCGGTCCAGGAACTTGTGCATCAGGCGCCGCACGCTGTCTTCGTCCTCGACCAGGAGGATGGACGGAGCCTCGCCGGCCTCGGCAGGTCCCGAGAGCGTGCCGATGCAGGGGAGCAGGATTTCGAAACACGTGCCTGGCCCGGCTTCGCTGCTGACGCCGATGTAGCCCCCGCTCCGGGCGATGATGCCGTGCACGATGGACAGGCCCAGGCTGGTACCGGTTCCGGACTTTTTGTCGTTCGTAAAGCACGGTTCGAAGATGCGGGTCAACGCGTCTTTCCCGATGGCTTCGCCGTTATCGGTCGCCCGCAGTTGCAAGTAAGGCCCCGGGGGATACCGCCGCGACGCCGGGGTGCCCGCCTCCACCTCCAGGATCGAGGTTTCGATTCGCAGTTCGCCCAATCCGGCCATCCGCTCGCGCGCGTGGAGTGCGAGATTAAGAAGCACCTGCTTGATCTGGTTGCGGTCGCCGCGAACGAAGGCGCGGGTTGAGCCGAGCTCCGTTATCAGCGTCCTGCCTTTGCGCAGGCTGCGCGCGATGATCGGCCGTACCTCGCGAATCACCGCATTCACGTCGAGCACTTCGAAGCGCGCCATGTCGCGGCGGCTGAGCGTCAACAATTGCCCGGCAACGTTACCCGCCAGCGAAGCCGCCTGCTTAATGGCCAGCGCCTGAACCTTGTCTTCGCCGGTGAGCCGCTCGGCCAACTCGTCGGCGTATCCGAGAATGACCATAAGCTGATTGTTGAAATCGTGCGCCAACCCTCCCGCGAGGTTGGCGATGGCTTCCATTCTTTGCGATTGAATCAGGCGGCCTTCCAACTCCTTGCCGGCGCGGATGTCCCGGACCACGACGATGGCCCCGAGCAGTTCCTCCGCGGAACGATTCTCGAAGCAGGCCACCTCCACCTCAAGGCTTTCGCCCGTCTTGGATACCAGCGTGTAAGAACGGGTCTCGCCCGGGAACAGCTCGAAGACGGGGTTCTTAGCCGCCTCGCCAGTGGCCTCGTCGCAAAGGCCGAGAACACTCATCAGCAGCCGCCCGTGAGCCTCATTGCAGGGCCACCCGGTGAGCGCCTCGGCGGCCTGGCTCATAAAGACGATCTCGCCCGAGGGGTCCGTGGCGATGATGCCATCACCCACGCTGGCCAGCGTGGTGGAAAGCCAGGCTTCGCTGGCGCGGAGGCGCCGCTCCATCTCGTTCTTATAGAACGCAATTTGCACGACGCTGCTGAGATTGGCATCTCCCACCGGTTTTAGCAGATAGCCCAGCGGCTCCGTGAATTTGGCGCGGTTGACGGTATCCTGATCGGCGTGCGCGGTCAGGTAGATCACGGGCAGATCGAATTCATCCTTCAGCGCCTGAGCCGTAGCGATGCCATCCATCTCGCCTTTGATCTGGATATCCATCAATACCAGGTCAAATTGAGCGTACCGGGCGCACTGCAGCGCTTCCGCGCCGGTGCCGGCGATGGCGGGGACGGTGTAGCCAAACCGCTCCAGGCGTCTCTTAATGTCTTCTGCGATCAGACCCTCGTCTTCGACGACCAGAATCTGCTTTCTCGATTCTTTCGGCATGAGTATTACCTGAACAGGGTTATAGCAGGCGGACTTGGGGATGCCTGGAACCGTATGCTATAAGTTGTTTGGAATCAGCGCGAAATTTTTAAGAAAACTTGTGACTGAAGAATTTCAGGGCTGCGAATGCAGCCCGCTGTAGGACAGACCATCGGGGTTTGTGGTCCGTCGGGCCCTGACAAAACTCTTGCCGCCAAACCATGACAGGCGACAAAAAACGATCGCCCGTCCTACGCCGCCACTTCCACGCATTCGGCTTCCCAAAGCGGCTCGTCGGCGACGGCGTCCTCCATCTTGCCGACCCATAGTGTCACGTCGTCGTATTGAGTCGCTCCGGCTGCGAACATCTCAGTCTCCTGCATGACGGCGTCCACAATGTCCCTGGCGCGCGATTCGGCGCAGGACTCCACCTTTTCCAGGAAACGCGGCCACCCCCACTCTTCGCCCCGCTGGTTCCGGGTTTCACAAAGCCCGTCGGTGTACGCAACCATCAGGTCGCCGGGATTGACGGACACCATACCTTCGCGGTAACACGACTTGCGCACCATTCCGATCATCGGTCCGCCGGGTTCCAGAAAGATGGTTCGGTAGTGCCCGCCGTTCTTTCGCAGCACGAAGGGTGGTTCATGGCCGGCATTGACGTAATGCAAGCGCTGCTCCATTGGATCGAACCGCGCCACAAACAGTGTCGCGTAACAGTTGTCGGGACAGATCTCATAGAACAGTTCGTGAATCGACCGTACCAGTTCCGGCAGGTCGGAGTTGTGGGTAAATCGCAAAGCCCGGATGGTGCTGTGGAGGGAAGAAGTCAGCATCGCGGCCGGCAGCCCTTTGGCCGACACATCGCCTACCGCCAACCCCAGATTGCCCGCGCTCATCACGAAATAATCGATATAATCGCCACTCACGCCGCCGGCGGGGCGCCAGTCGCCGTAGTAATCCAGACCGGGAATGGCCGGCCGCACCGTGGGGAAAATGCGTTCCTGCACCGAGCGGGCCGCTTCCCATTCTTGTTCACCGGAAATGATAGGACTGCCGCCGCGTGTTTTGATCGCAGGTGATTTGATCATGGATACGTTGGGTGTCATCGGATTCTCTCGCTTCCTATTCACAGACGCCGCAAAATCCAATTTGGGCGCAGCCTTCACAAATATTTACAGGGGCGCAACTTGTTGAAATAAAAACACATTGGGCCGAAAATATACATCCACGCCCAGGCCGCCCGGTTCGTCACTCAAGAAGCGCCCGGAAGGCTCTGTACAATACGTGTGGAGGCACCCATGTATCGCCTGCACATGTATCGCATACACATGTATCGCACCGCGCTCTTCCTCTTACTGTCCCTGTTCGCCACAGTCGCCGCATTGGCACAATCTGCCCCGCCAGACGCCCCGGCCCTGGCAGCCCTGGTGTCTGAGATCCACCAACTGCGCCAGGACCTGCAGGCAACCACCGTGGCCGCACAGCGGGTGCAGATCGCGTTGTTTCGGCTGCAGTCCCAAACTGCCGCCGTGGCGCGCGCCACTTCGCGTTTGGACGAAGTGCGCTCCAGGCTTGTCCCCGTCCAGTCCCACCACAAAGAGCTCGCCGTGCGGATTCCGCAGATCGAGGAAGAGCAGCGCAATTCCCACGATCCTACCGAGCTGAAAGCTTTGGCGGACGCGCTGCCGCACGTCAAGATTGACCTCGATCGCGCGGTCAGTGAAGAAGAGCGGTTGCAAGCCAGCGAGGCCGAGGCCGCATCGCAACTCCGCACCGAACAGGCGAGACTCAACGACCTGCAGGACCAGTTGGACAAGCTGGACCGAATCCTGGACGCCTTCAGTAAGAAGTGAAGCGATCTTGGTGGGGCAGGTTGGCACCGGTTGGTTGGCACTATGTGGGGCAGCTTGGCAAGCTGCGGCGGATTGGCAATCCGCCTGCCGGGAGCCGGCGCGCAGCCGAACTCCACAAGCGACTTTCGAGAGTGCGGCGGATTGGCAATCCGCCCGCCGGGAGCTGGCGCGCAGCCGAACTCCACAAGCGACTCTCGATAGTACGGCAGCTTGGCAATCCGCCTGCTCCCGCTTTTGACGGGCGCCTGCGGCAACTAACGTCGTATAATCGGCGCATGTTCCGCTGCCTCTTTCTGATCTGCTGCGCCCCGCTGCTGTCCGCCCAATCGGACGAGATTTCTGCCATGTTGAAGAATTCCGAAGCCGCCTGGAACCGCGGCGACCTGGTGGCGTTCGCTGCGGATTACGAGGACTCGCCCACCACCACCTTCGTCGGCAAAGAACTCACGCGCGGCGGCAC
>DATMNI010000212.1:0-44414 GCA_035570275.1 Candidatus Acidiferrales bacterium
TGTTGCACGTTGGCTGGCGTTTTTACCCTCGGGCCACCCTTGCCGGGTGCTTCCGGACGGCCGTACCGAAACGAGATGCTTCTCGGGCGAGCGAGCAACCATTCTTCGATTACAGGTGCGCGCGGCGAATTTGTTGTTGAGTTGGGAGGGGTTGGCAGGAGTTTTCAGCCTTTTGCGGGGTCGGGGTCGTGGCCGCCTGCCGCGAGATCGGCGGCGATTTGCGCGAACTGGTCGAGTGCTGCTTGCAGATCTTCGACAATTTCCGCTGCCAGAACGGCCGGGTCCGGCAGATCGGACGAATCGCCCAGACTGTCGTCCCTGAGCCAGAAGACATCGAGATTGGCTTTGTCGCGCTTCACGAGGTCTTCATAGGAGAAGCACCGAAAACGCTCCGTTTCGGTCCGCTGGTGCCGGTTCTCGGGGTTGTAGGCGAGGACAAAGCCATCCAGGTCGGCGCGGGTCAAGGTGTTCGTCTTCAGGGTGAAATGCCGGTTGGTGCGGAGATCGTAGATCCAAAGCGTGCGGGTCCAGGGCGTTTCGCTGGCTGGCTTGCGATCGAAAAAGAGCACGTTGGCCTTGACGCCCTGGGCGTAGAAGATGCCGGTGGGCAGCCGCAGCAGGGTGTGGACATCGCAATCGTGCAGCAGGCGTTTGCGTATGGTTTCGCCGGCGCCGCCTTCAAACAGCACGTTGTCGGGCAGAACGATGGCGGCGCGGCCGTTGATCCGGAGCAGACTGCGGACGTGCTGCAGGAAGTTGAGCTGTTTGTTGCCGGTGGTGGCCCAGAAATCGTCGCGCAGAATCTCCTTGCGCTCCTTCACCTCATCGCCTTCCTGGTTGACGATGGTGACGCTGGACTTTTTTCCGAAGGGCGGGTTGGTCAGCACCATGTCAAAGTTGACCGATGGCTTGGCGGCGAGGCTGTCCTTGCCGGCGGCGATATTCTTTTCATTGCCGAGGCCGTGCAGGAGCAGGTTCATGGCGCAGAGGCGGGCGGTAGACGCGACCAGTTCGACGGCGTAGAGCGCGGCGGTGTGCAGGTGGCGTTTCTGGTCGCGGTCGAGATTGTGGTCCCGCAGGATGTGGTTAGCGGCCGAAAGGAGAAAGCCGCCGGTGCCGGCCGCGGGATCGATGATGGTGGTTCCCGGCTGCGGGCGCATGACTTCGACAATGGCATCGATCAGGGCGCGGGGAGTGAAGTACTGGCCGGCGCCGGACTTGGTGTCCTGGGCGTTCTTTTCGAGCAGGCCTTCGTAAATGTCGCCCTTGACGTCGGCGCTGAGCGCGCTCCAGGGTTCCTTGTCGATGAGATCGACGATCAGGCGGCGCAGGTGGGCAGGGCTCTGAATCTTGTTCTGAGCTTTTCTGAAAATGATTCCGAGGATGCCCGGCTCCTTGCCGAGATTTTCGAGGCTGTTGCGGTAATGCCTTTCGAGCGGGATGCCGTCCAGTTCTAAGAGGCTGGACCAGTTGTAATCTTCGGGGATGGCGGACTTGCGGTTGTAGGGCGGACGCGTCCGCTCATAGTCCATTTTGAGGAACAGAAGATAGGTGAGCTGCTCGACATCGTCGCCGTAGGAGACTCCGTCATCGCGGAGCAGGTTGCAGTAGTTCCAGACTTTGTTGACGAGATTACCGGCGGCGGAAGACATCGGGAATGGGCCTCGGGGCTAGTGTGCTGCGGCGAGCGGGCGTAGGATCTGGGTGTCGGTCATTGGCGGGCGAATTCCTCAAGGGACGCGTACCGGGGACATCGAACCGGCCCGCCGATTAGTGCTGCCCGTTCCCGCCGCGCTCCAGGAACGCCTTCAGCAATGTCTCCAGTTCCTGGTGCCGCTTACGTTGGTTGCGCGCTTCCCGGACGCCGAGTCGGACGGCGCGGCGCAAGGTTCTCTCAGTCTTGTCCAGGTTTGCCTCAAGCTTAGTCTGACTTGCCCGCAGTTCCGCCATCCCGCGATCATGTTCGGCCATCATCCGATCGTGATCGGCGAGCATCTCATCGTGCTGTTCAAGCCATTTGTCATGATCCATCTAGTCCTCGCCGTCACGCCAAGCCGGCGTAATCCACGTGCATCGCAGGCTCCGGTATCGGGTCGCCACTGCTCTGAGTTTAGCTCACAACCGGATACCGGCTCGGGCCGAGTCGACGCCAGGCCCCATCAATTATTTGATTCTGATCGGCGAGATCGAGGCGCTGACGGCGGTCTACGATCTGCTGCTCATCCCGCCTTCGGCGCACGAGGAACTCGGACGGGCACAAGCGCCGGAAGCGGTGCGATTGCGGATAGCCTGTTTACTTACCAGCGGCGGAAGACATCAGACATCGGCTTCGGGGCTACGCGGGCGCGACGTCTGTCGGTCATTAGGTCTCTGTGCCCCTCAGTTCTTGGGCAGTGTGTTGAGGTACGCCTGCCACTGGCGGCCAAGGGCACGGGTTTCGGCGCTGAGCTTGGCCACTTCGGCTTCGGTCTTGGCTTGGGCCTTGGCGAGATCAGCCATAGCGTGTTTGAGTTCGGCGGTAGACTCCTCGGTTTTTACCTGGGCTTCGGCGAGTGCGGTCATGGCCTGTTCGAGGCGGGCGATCTGGCCATCATGGCGTGCAACGTTCTTGTCGGTCGGCATGGTCTCCGGTCCCCTAGTTTCTGGTTTGAGTTTAACTCACAACCGGACATCGGCGGTGTGGCTGCGTCGGGATGTGAGCGGGTTGCTGGTTAGGTCCGCAGCGGTGGAAAACATCAGGCATGGACCTCAGGTTTCCGTGGGGTGCGGCGCGCCGAAGCGTGGACGCGGGCGGCGCGGATGCGTTCCAGCAGGACGGATGCGGGTTCGTCGTTGGGGTCTTGGGCGACGAGTTTTCCATCGAAGACTTTCTTCAGGATGGCCTGGCGGAGGCGGGCGGCGCAGGTGAGGGCAATAGTGACAGTTGAATCAACGGCCGCCGCCTCGGTTAGCTGTCGGGTTGCCTCCTCGGTAATCTCTGCGACCCGCTCACGTGGAGGGAGGCAGATGTCGAGACCACCGACGATACCGAGATTGAGATTTGGCTGCACTCCTCCGCATGCGTGACGTCGTATTTGATCATACGCGGAGGTCAGGGCGAGTTTCACGTATTCTCTATAGTCGCTCCACTCTGGGCGGATCTGTATCGCCGCAAGTGCCTGATTGATCGTGGCATTGATTCGAAGCTCCGATATTTTGCCGCGCGTTTTGCCTTCACCATACATTGCCATTAGCAAGGTTCCAGCCGGGTAGATCTTCAGGACCGTGCTGTCGAGGGCGACTTCCGTTACGAAGTCCTGGGGTTCGTCAATGAAAGGACGATTCACCGCCGTGCTGGTCACCCATGGAATCGTGCCTGCTCGCCAAAACTCTTCATTGCCGCGGTAGGGCGTTGACCCCGTGCCGATATCTGCGAGTTCCCTGAGCTTGCGTGTTGTCCATGAGTGGCAACTCTCCGGCGATGGATGACTGAGTGCGGATAATATAGCGCCAGCGTATACGCGAAGGCGCTCGCGGACTGCTTCCAGTGTGGAAATGCTGTTGTCCAAGCGGGTGAACTGCTTTTCGATCTCGGCAACGATGCGGCGCTGTTCCGCGAGGGGCGGCACAGGTACGGGCATCGATTTCAGGTCAACACCCGAGATACCGCACTGGCCGGCTGTCGTTCTCACGCGCGACTGTACCCATTGGCGACTGTCGCCGTAGTTGACCGCAATCTCGAAGAATGGCGCGTGGAAGCCGGGTTTCAATTGAGCGCGGATCAGTTTGTCGGGATACACGAGTGTTTCGTGTAGCTCGGGAACCATGGCGCCGACGCCGACCAGTGTAGGATTGCCGTTGTATCGCGTGAACAGCAGGTCGCCAGCGCTGAGCCGGTACGAATTGTATTCCGCCGCGTGCTCTAAGTGCCGGCGCTCTTCGATCCGCAGGTTCATCGGACGGACAGCGCTGATCTTGAGGATGGCAAGCCCTTGTTCGGAATATGGCTTTGCTGAGATGCCGTTGCGCAGTGAATCAATAATCTCGCCGAATGTGGTCCAAGCCCAGCCCGGCGGCAATTCCCTCACACTGAACCAGCACCTCATTCAGTTCATCCAACAGAGGCTGAAGCCGATCTCCGAAAAGTTGGTACGCCCGTCCCAGTCCACCCTTCTGCGAGAACGGCAAACTCTCCAGATCATCGCGTGTGATTTCCATGCTGGTTCCGACGTGCGCCGCAATCGCGGTCAACCACTGGATCTGGTCGTCACTGAAGTTACTGCCGCCGGCCTGCTGTTCGACGATCCAGTTTTCAAAGCGCTGGCGGACGGATTCGGGAAAAGGCTCGAGTTGCCCCTCCTTACTAATGGCGAATTTCACCAGGGCGACGATATTGGTCAGGACCCGCTCCTTCGAAGCGTGTACGCGGGTGCGGTCGAGAGTCTCGTAGGCGTGCCAGAGCTTCTCGGTGGTCCATGCGGGGTGCGGCTTGTGGATGGCGTCGGCCAGATCGCGCACCCGCTTGTATGTCAGGCGGGAGCGGTACGGCCGGCTGTAGAGAATTTGCAACGCCTCGATATCGTCCTTGTGTTCCGCCAGGTATTGTTCGAATTCCTTGGTCAGCGCCGCGGCTTTATCCTTCGCATCCTGCGAATAGCCGGAAAACGTCACTGCGTCCTTGCTCACCGTATCGACCACCTGTTCGTGCGACTTTTGAACGGCGGCGATGGTCTGGCGTAGCGCGGGATTGGCGCGGACGGGCTTGACGGCATCGGAAATCATGCGGTGGGCGGCGGATTCGACGGCTTCGGTTGGAGGCGTTGCCAGTCCGGTTTCCTGGCGCGCCATGTCTTCGTGACGGTCGGGGTCCAGAGCATCGACGAGGCCGTGAATAATGGCAGCGAGTTCGACGCCGTGGGCGGCGTCGCGGACCGCTTCGGCTTCGGGTTTGGACATGCGGCGATCCAGGCGGGCAAGCCGGGATGCCAGCGAGGACACCAGGTCTTTATCGGTGCTGCCCAAGGCCACGGCTTCCAGAAGTTTCGCCAGCGGAACATGCCGCTGGTGGTCGAGCGGCCGGGTTTCGACCAACGGATGATCGGTCACGCCCACGGCATCCACGATCACGAAGCGGTCCTTGGCTTCGGCATCGGGCGTGACGCCGCGTAGCTCGTCGGAGGAGAGAACTCGGACACCGCGGCCCTTCATCTGTTCGAAATAGTTGAGGCTGCGCACGTCGCGCAGGAAGAAAAGGATTTCGAGCGGGCGCACATCCGTTCCGGTAGCGATCATGTCCACCGTCACCACCATTCGGGGATTGTAGGCGGTGCGGAAGAGCGCCAGGAGCCCGTCCGCTTTGTCGCCGGCATCCACCCAGGCAGCGACGGTCTCTTCGGTTCCGTCGTCCCGCTTTACCAGCCTGGCGACGCGCACTTTGCCGGTGCGATATGTGATTTTCTGGCAGAACTCGTTGCCCTTGCCGAACTCCTCGCGGACGATCTGTACGATGTCGTCGGCGTGGCTATCGTCGCGGGCGAATATCAAAGTCTTGGGAACTTCGGTGCGGCCGGGAAAGATATCGGTGAAGAGCTTGTCGCGGAATTCGCGGATCACGGTGCGAATCTGGTCCGGGGCTACAACGTCGCGGTTGAGATCGCTGGAAGTGTATGAGAAATCGGTATCGAGGAGTTCGGCGCGGCGGGCGCGAGTGAGGCGATCGCGCTTGTCGATCCAAAAACCCGATTCCACGCGCGACCCAGCGGCGGTGATGCGCGTATCGATCTTATAGACGTCAAAATCGACGCTCACCCCATCGGCCACGGCATCGGTGAAGGTGTGGCGGCATCACGTTCTGGTTGAAGAAGCCCAGAGTGTTTTTCGAGGGCGTAGCAGTCAGACCAATGAGGAATGCATCGAAATACTCCAGAACCTGACGCCAGAGGTTATATATGGAGCGGTGGCACTCGTCGGTGACGACGAAATCGAAGGTCTCGATGGGGACGGCCCGGTTGTATTCGATGGGATCGGGCGCCTTGTGGAGGTCGGCTAAGGAGGCGGCGGAGGTTTCTTCGTTGCCGGGGTCGTAATCCGAGTCGCCTTTCAGGATGGAATAGAGGCGCTGGATGGTGGTGATGGCGACAGGGCAAACCGGATCGATGGTATTTGAGGAAAGTAACTGGACGTTGTAGATCTCGGTGAATTTACGGCCGTCGCCGGGGATAGTGAACTGCTGGAATTCATTGAGGGCCTGGCGGCCGAGAGTGCGGCGATCCACCAGAAACAGAACGCGCCGGGCGCCGGCGTAGGCGATCAGGCGA
Source organism: Candidatus Acidiferrales bacterium (assembly GCA_035570275.1). Classification (GTDB taxonomy): domain Bacteria; phylum Acidobacteriota; class Terriglobia; order Bryobacterales; family Bryobacteraceae; genus DATMNI01. Next base: position 6,297 of record DATMNI010000212.1, read on the forward strand.
TAAACGAAGTTGCAGGCGGTGAAAGTCTTTCCACTGCCCATGGTCATGTGGATGAGAGCGCGGGGATGGTTACGGGCAAGGGACTGTTCGAGATTGGCGATGACGCGGTGTTGGTGGTCCCACAGGCCGTCGCGCGGGACGCCCGGCATGAGGCGAAGCTGGTTGCGGAGACCGGAACCGGGCGATTTGAGGTCCGACTCCATCCAGGTTGCGAGCGTTTCGGGCCGGTGGAAACCGAATACCGGCCGGCTGCGCGCGTCCGGGTCGAGTAGATTTGTGAAACGCGTTTCGACGCCGGTTGACTCATAGCAGAAAGGCAATGGGCGGCGCGGAGCGGGAAGATTCTTCGGCAATCCCACGCTGTACTTATTGGTTTGGATTTCGACGCCGATCAGGGGAATGCCGGCTTTCTTGGCTTCGACCACGCCAGCAGCGTATCCATCGACATACAGAAGGTAGTCGGCCAAGCCGTGACCAGCAGCGAGTTGGAATTCGCGAATGGCGATACCGCGGCCGGCATCAATGTTGACGCAGTCGCGGTTTTGGATCAGCCATCCGGCTCCAGTTAGTAGGCGGTCGATGTCAGCGCGGGCACGGTCCTCCGGCTTTCCGCGGGGCGGGATGGTCATGGGTAGTTCGGAGCGTAAATCAACAATATAGCTCTGTTGGGGGTTGGCGGGCGGCGTTCCGCAGGTATAGGGGTACTCCGGTTAGGAAGGGGCTGGGACTGGCAACGTTGCGCTCGCGGTTGAGCACGCCGGCGATGTTGCGCAGGGAGCCGTTGCCGCTTCGTCGGAGGCGGCGCGCGATGGGACAGGCGGATTGCCAATCCGCCGCAGGTTGGCAACCAGGTTGTTAACCTGCCCCACATACCCGCTTCACACCAGGTTGCGCTAGGAGAGGGACAGGCCGAGCTCCGCATCTCGCACCGAAGCCGACAGCGTGCGGCCCCCGATTGCCGCCTTTCTCTTGCTGCCTTTTCCCTTGCGCTTCGACAAAAGCGCTGGTAGCATCTTATTGTAGAAGTGAAAGGGGAACATGGCGGACCAGAACATACCATTGCCGCAAGGAACACTGGACCTGCTGATCCTCAAGACGGTCGCCCTCGGGCCGCAACACGGATGGGCGATTTCCGAACGTGTTCAGCAGATGTCGAGCGATGCTCTTCAGGTCCGGCAGGGGTCGCTTTATCCGGCTCTTCACCGGCTGGAACGCCGCGGTTGGATTAAAGCCCGTTGGAGCACGACGGATAACAATCGCCGGGCCAAATACTATGAGCTGACGCGCGGCGGCCGGAAACAACTGGAGGCTCAGACCGAATCCTGGCGCAGGTTGACGGCCGCCGTCGGTCAGATTCTGGATACGGCTTAGGCCGTAGGAGGGCTCAATGATCAGCGACCTGCTGTTTCGGCTCCGGGCCGCCTTTCGACGGCTCACCGTCGAAGCGGAGCTTGATGACGAGCTGCGATTCCACATCGACGGTGAAGTCGAAAAACTCATGCGTTCGGGCTTGGCCCGGCCAGAGGCGTTGCGGCGGGCGCGGCTGGCTTTGGGCGGAATGGATCTGGTCAAAGAGGAATGCCGGCAGGCGCGCGGCATCTGGGCGCTGGAGATCGCTATGCAGGACCTTCGCTATGCCATGCGTGGAATTCGCCGCAGCCCGGCATTCACCCTCGCCGCGGTGCTCACGCTCGGGTTTGGCACGGGGACGATCTCCACCGTATTCACCCTCGCGAACACGCTGTTCTTCCGCGAGCTTCCGGTGCAGCGTTCAGACCGGATCGTCGTCGTCCAGGCCACCCGGCGGCACGGGCGGTGGGCCGGTTGGGTATCGTATCCGGATTACGTTCGCTTTCGCGACCAGAACAAGACCCTGCAAGAACTGGCGGCACATTATTCTACGGCGCCTCTCTCCGTGACTGTTGGTAGCGGCTCGCCGGCACAGCACAGCCAGGAGCTGAATGGCGCCGTGGTGTCGGCGAATTTCTTTTCTTTACTCGGGCTGAGGCCCGCGCTGGGCCGTTTCTTCCGTCCGGACGAGGATAGCGTCCCCGATCGCGATCCCGTCGCCGTGCTCAGCTACAACCTTTGCCGCAACTGGTTCGGCTTGTCGCCCGATGGCCGACCTGGAAGCGATGCGCTCGGCGCCACACTGAAGATCAATGGAACCACCTTCCGGGTAATTGGTGTCGCTCCTCCGGAGTTCCGGGGCGTAACCGTTATGCCGGACGAGATCTATATCCCCACGATGATGGCGCGCTCCGGATACCGATGGTGCCAAGACGCGTTCGCCGGCGACTGCACGGTCTTTGATATGATTGGCCGGCTTCGGGACGGGTACACCGTGGAGCAGGCCCGCGCCGAGATGACAACCCTGGTGCCGCCACCATGGACGGCGGCTGGGGCGGCGGCGAAAGAAGGCGAGAATACCGCCATCGCGGTCTTTCACCGCACCGGCGTTTTGGATGGCAACACAGGCCGTACCGGCCAGGTCCGATTCATCGAGCTGCTGGCCGGAGTGGCGGGCGTTCTCCTTCTGGTTTGCTGCGTCAATCTGGCTGGCCTGCTGATCGCCCGCAACAGCGCGCGCACTCGCGAATTCGCCATCCGCGTCTCTCTGGGCGCCGGAAGCCTGCGATTGACGCGACAGTTGATCACCGAGTCGCTGCTGCTGGCGGTGAGCGGGGGCGTGCTGGGGATGATCTTCTCCCTGGCGCTCACGGGCGGACTCAACGCAATGTTCTATACGTTCGACGTGGAGGGCCATCCGCTCCATTACGATTTCACTCTCGAGCTTCGCGTCATGGCGGCGGTGGCCGCCATATCGATCGGAGCGGGGTTGCTGGTTGGCGTGGTCCCGGCGCTCAGGTCTACGCGCGCCGGCGCCGCCCGAAGCCTCAAACAGCAGTCCTCGGCGATGAGCACGGGCCCGCGCTTGGGACGATGGCTGGCCGGCGCGCAGGCGGGCGTGGCCGTAGCGTTGGCCGCGGTGGCCGGTTTGCTGACGACCAGCGCGCACATGCTGGTCGCCGGAACCAACTTCGAGACATCCCACGTAGCGCTCATGCGTTTGCGCCCCCGCCTGCTCAAGTACCCGCCGGAAAAGGCCCAGCAGTTCTTGCGGACCGCCATCGAGCGGCTGGAAGCCGTGCCCGGTGTTGAGTCTGCGAGCATGGTCGGCACCGGTGCGGTGCTGATTGGCGGCACCACCCAAGTATCATTACCCGAATGGGCGGATTCGCAGGCGCTCAAGTGCGGCTACATCGAAAACGCGCCGCGATACTTTGAAGTCCTCGGGATCCCCGTGCTGCGCGGCCGCGAATTCGATCGGCGGGACACCGTCCAATCACCGCCGGTGGCGATCGTCAGCGAAGCGCTGGCACGGCGGCTCTGGCCGACGGGCACGGTGGTCGGCGCCTCCTTGCTGGTGAACGGACACCCGCATCAGGTGGTCGGCATCGTCAAGGACGTTCGGCTGCAAACCCGCGGGATGCCCGTCGAACCCTATGTTTATGCCCCGTTCTGGCAGAATCCGGTGCAATTGGACGCCCGCCTGTGCGTGCGCGTGAGGGGCGACCCGACGGCCATGCTTCCGGCGCTGGCTCGCGAGGTGAATCGTGTGGACCCTGACGTCCCCATCGCCGAAACCATTACCCTGCCACTGCAAATGGCGGGAATGACCAAGGAGCTTCAGGTCACCGCCAGCTTTGTCGGGTACGCTGCCGTATTGGCCATTTTGCTGAGCGCCGTCGGGCTTTATGGCACACTGGCTTTCTCCGTGTCCCGCCGCACCAAAGAAATCGGTATCCGGATGGCCGTTGGGGCCAGGCCCGCGGAGGTGCTGGGCATGGTGATCCGGGAGGGGATGACCGTGATCGCAATAGGAGCCGCGACCGGCATGGGCCTCGCGATCGCCGCTACCGGGGTGATCCGGCATCTCCTCTACGGGTCGGGCGCCGCCGATGCCCAAGTCTACGCGGGCGCGGCATTGGTGGTGGCTTTCGCCGGCATTCTTGCTTGTTGGGTTCCGGCCCGGCGCGCTGCCTCGGTGGAGCCTGTAATCGCCCTTAGAGAAGAGTGACGGCGGTGGATAGGCCTCGGTGACGGCGACCGTTTACGGTTAAGGTATGATCCAGTAAGGTATGATTCAGGGTCTGATACTCCACTCGGTCAGTTATTCGGGTTCGTGGGGGCAGCAACTCCTGCCGCTCGAAGAATTCATCGGCAAGGCCGCATCCCTCGGCTACGACGGTGTCATGCTGATGGCGAAGCGGCCGCACCTCTCGGTGCTGGATTGGAGCCCGGACGTCAAGGCCCGTCTTCGCGCGCGTCTGGAGGAGCATGGCCAGCGCGTGGCGTGCATCGCCGGGTATACCAACTTCACGGCGGACCTGGAGCATGGCGACATTCCACACCGCGAGGTGCAGATCCGGCACGTGCAGGAACTGGCGGAGATGGTGCGCGCGCTGGACGGCAGCCTGGTCCGCGTGTTCACGGGATATGAGAGTCCGCACGCGGCGCCTCAGGCGCAATGGAAGATGACGGTTGACGCGTTGCGCGAGTGTGCGCGGCGGGCGGCGGACGCGGGCGTCACCATCGGGGTGCAGAACCACCACGACATTGCCTGCGGTTTCGAGAGCCTGTACGACCTCATCCAGGAAGTGGATCAGCCGAATTGCCGGCCGATGTTCGACGCATGGGCGCCGGCGCTGCACGGTGCCGACCTTGGGGCGGCGGCGGCGAAACTGGCGCCGCTTACTGTCCACACGACCATGGCGAACTACCAGATGCGCCCGCGGTATAAATATGTGCCCGCACTCGTCAACTACGAAAAAGTGATGCCTTCCATCCAGGCGGTGCCGATCGACGAAGGTTTCATCGATTACCGGGATTTTCTCTCGGCCCTTGAGGCTGGGGGATTCGCCGGAACGGTGGCGTACGAGATGTGCTCACCGCTCCTGGGCGGAGGCAGTGCCGAGAACCTGGACCGCTATGCGAGCAAGTTCGTGGCTTATATGCGGGCGCGGCAGACGGGTACCGCGCGGCCGGGCGCGTCAAAGCTGTGACACGCAGGCTGTGACACGCATCAGGTTGTCCGCTCACAGTCCCAGTGTGGCGATCCGCCGCGTAATCTCGTCCCAAAGAGCCTCCGGTTCGAGTGTGGATTGGTTCGGTGAGCCATCCGGTAATTTGGGAAACGGCGGCGGCTGGCGTAGAGGCACCTCCTGAAACCCTAGTGAACCAGCCATCCGGCACGCTACGCAAATCAGACGATCGCGCACGCAGGGCTGTTCCGAGTCCGGATTGTGATGATTGGCCATGCAGGCGGTCAGATTGTCCGGGAAGCCCCATTCCCGGGCAATCAACTCGCCAGCCTGGCAATGCGTCAAGCCGAACCGTGCTTTCTCCCGTTCGTTGGCTTCACCGATGTCCGCGAACTCCTGGGAAAGCTCCGTGGCATATTCCTCGCCTACGCTGAGGAAGAGCCCGAGACGACCCAGATCGTGCGTCAGACCCAAGGTGTATAACCCCGGTGACCCAAACAAACCTCCAAGGGCCTCCGCGGCCACGGCGGTGGCGATGCTGTGAGCCCAGACCGTAAGCAGGTATTCACTCGACCCAGCCCGCTGGAACTTCGACCGAAGCGCAATGGTTGTTGCCAGTGATCGAACAGCTTCCAAACCAAGGAGCCGCACGGCGCGTCCGATCGTCTGAATCTGCGTCCGCTGGCCATACGCCGCTGAGTTGGCCATCCGGAGGAGATCCGCTGTGAGTGCCGGGTCGGACTTAAAGGCTTCCTTATAATCGGACTCCGCCGATTCGTTTTCAATCGAAATCTCCAGAAGCTTCAGCACCGCTGGATGAAACGGCGGCAACCTGGCGAGTTTGTCGATCACGGCGAGTGACTGCCTCATGACTCCTCATCGGCAGTTTGGCGGCTGAAGGTTAGCCCCATCGGTTGGTTGGCCACGGTATTGGCAACCAGCGGTTTGGCGATGGTCTACCGTGGTCAGGCGGGCACTGCCTCTTCAGACGCCGCCGTGGCGGTGACGGCCAAGGGTTCAACCGAACCGGCGGGCCCACCGGACTTAGTCCGTTTTGCCGGGCGCGATCGTTCGGCGGGAGGCCTGGTGGAGCGCGGCTGTGCGCTCTTTACCCCGGCGGCCCGGCGCAGTTCCTCGAAACAGACCCGGATGTAGTCGCGCAGGCGCGCCACGTCGGGCGCCACGTGGGCATCGGCGGTCAGACCGAAGAAGAGCTTGCCGTCGTAGCTTTGCACGGCAACCCCCAGCCCCAGTTCATAGCCGGTGGGCACATGCGGATAGGATGCGACCAGACGCCGCCCAGCCGTATAAAGCGCCGAGGGCGAACCGGGTACATTGGTGCAGATCAGGTTGAGCAGCGGCACCGGCAGGGGAACCAACGGTAAGCCGCGCCAGAACAGTTCCTGCATTGGCGCCGGAGCGGTGCCCAGGCAACTGGCCGCGATGGCGATCAGTTCGGCGGCGCGAACGCTCTTCATGATCTCCGTCCTGGTGGTTACGACGTGCAGCATTTCCACCGGGTCGCGCACATCCAGCGGCAGAACCACCGGAAGAAAGGTGATGCGGTTCCCGAGGGATTCGCCCTGCTCGCCGCCACGCAGGCTGACGGGACAGACCACACGCAAGAATCGGCCCTTAACCTTCTCCCCATGCAGCCGTATGTAACGCGCGATCGCCCGAACCACTACGCTCAGGACGCAATCGTTCACCTTGCCGCCCACGGCGGCGCGAATGGCCTGTATCACGCCGAAATCGACTTCTGTCCAGCAAAACTTGCGGTCGCCCGAACAGGGCTTGTTGAAGACGAACCGCTCGGCCGGCTGAAGCCATTCCGGCAGCAGGGTTGCGAGCTCCTGCAGGGCGTCCTGCCCCCGGTCGCTGAGCAGCCCATCGGCCAAGCCGACCAGGCCGTCCTCGACGGCGATCGCGTTTTCCAGGGCGCTTTGAATGGCATTGCCGATCTGCTCGGTGAGCGTATGCCCGGCGCGCGGGGGACTTGCCGGACGAGTTCGCGGCTTGCGGATGGCGTGGGAACCTTCGGGAGTGGGGTCGAGCAGAATCCTGAGCAGCGACGCTCCGGCAACGCCGTCGGCCAGCGCGTGATGAATGCGCACGATCAAGGCGCCACGCCCGTCCTTAAAGCCTTCCACCGTGTGGATTTCCCAAAGCGGTTTGCCGCGGTCCAACACCTGGCTGAGCAGGCGCCCGGCCAGCGCTTCCAACTCGGTTTCTCCGCCGGGCGCGTCCAGGCGTGCCCGGAAGATGTGCCGCTTGATGTGGAAGTTGGGGTCGTCTTCCCAGGTGGGATAACCGAGGTTGAACGGGGGTGGCACGGCGATCTGCCGGTAGCGGGGAATGAGGTCCAGCTTGGATTCGATGTTAGCCACGAATTCACGGAACGGGATGGGGCCGTCGAATATCGCGACGACCGCGATGTTCAAGGGCATTTCTTTGCGTTCCAGGTAAAGGAAGGCCGCGTCGATTCCCGACAGACGGCGATTCAGGACTGGCGGTTTCTTGTCCATTTGGTAGCGGCTCCAGGCCTCGAGCGGTGAGGATTACAGGCAACTGGCGCGGTTGGCCACGGTGCCTTGTTCGTCCGGCCACTCCTCGAGTTCGGTGAGGTCCAGGCAGCTGCCCAGGTGCCAGAGTTCGAACGCCAGATTATCGAATTCCTGTTCCTCAATCCTGACCGGCGGGTCGTCGCTCCAATGGGCGGTTTCCGCGAGTTCTTCGGCGAAGGGGACTTCCAGGGTCGGCATACCAAACCTCCAAACGTGACAAATATAGGATCTAAAGCTCTGATTATAGATTATGACCGATTCCTCCGGCTGTCAACTCATAATGCGGGCGGTTACCCGGGTGCGCACCGCCGGCGAAGGGACCGCCGCGATGATCCGTTTACGGCGCTACCGGCCGTGCGCACGCGCGCGCTCCAGTTGGGACGCACTACTGGACTACCCCGTGGGGACCGGGTCGCCCACCGGAGAGGGGCAACTTCACCGCGTCGAGAAGCATTTCCGCGTTGGACCGCCGTGAAAACGCCGTGGACAAGGGAGCGGTACTGCTGGGGGGCGCTCGCCACCGGCCGGACCTGGGCCCGCTGTTTCTACGAGCCTGCGATCGCGGGTTCCTGCGGGCTAGCTCTCAGTAAACTCCCGCTAGGGCTTAACGGGAGCATCCGGGCGCTCGATACGCTCGCGGCGCCAGACGGGCGAAAAAGATCCGGCCGGCAACGTCAACGTGGAATCCCTGGCGGCTTCGGGTTCGGCGGATGCGTCGTCCCGGGGCAGCTTGGAGTCGGTAGGCGCCTGCTGTGGACGGTAGGAACCCGGAATGCGGGCCCGGCCCGTAGCGGAAGGCATTTTGAAATTCACCGAAACGCAGACGGTGGCCCTGCAACGCCTCATGCCGGCGGGGGCGCTGCGCTGGATGGAAGCGGGCGTGCACGCTGCATGACGCGCCCGATGAAGTTACGCCGCCACATTCGGGCGCTCGATCACGATCAGGCCCGGTGCTCGATTAGCCGGGCTACGGGGGGCTCTCCCAACCGGGGGTGCTGCCGCCAGCCGGTGGGCCACCACGTCGAAGACAATTGGATTGAACACCAGACCGATGTGCGTTGCCGAGACTTCGAAATCGACGCCGGGGTTGCCGGTCATGCAGCAGTGCCAGTCGGCGATTCCATCGGACTTGGTATAGATAGCGGTCTCAAACACGGATTTCGGCAGTTTGACCACCAGGGATTCCATAAAATTGCAGGTGCACGACGCCGTGTAGCACGCCGGCAAAACCGTGCTGCCGTGACGTTCCAGAATCTGTCCGCGCACCAACTGGGCGGCCCGGAGTATGGATTGGTGCACCGCAATACCCCGGAACGGCGAACCCAGAGTAATTACCGAAGCGACGCGGTCCGGCATCTGGGATGCCGCCGCGCGGGCTATGACGCCACCCAGGCTGTGCCCCACCAGATGGACCTTTCGGCCAGTTTCCTTGTAGGCCTTCTGTATGGTGGCATTCAGCTTCTGCTGGATCAGCAGATTGGGGCACTCGGCATTCACGCCGATTCCCGAAGAGTACGCCTTGTACCCTATGCGGTTGATCCAGGCGCGGAACTCCGTCAAATACAAATCGGTCAGCAGGAAGCCTGGAATGACAACTACCGCCGACCCGTCTCCAGGGGGCACGCCGAAACCCCAATAAACCGGTGACAGCCGCAGGAACACCATTTCGATGCCGACCAACATCTCCTGCCAGATAGGCAGAGAGGCGGCCTCGCTGGGCTTGCGGACCGCGGACGATTCATTGGCACCTGTACGACGGGCTCCCATCTGAATCAGTGTACCCCGGTGAGCGACGGTTGGCTCTCCTTTAGGTAGTTTCCTATGGCCCAGTACCGTACTTTACCTTATACGGCGGGCCGTTCTGCCACCCCTGCGCCCGCCCTCGGAGAACCGGTGCCGGGCTCACATGGTTTCGACAACGGCCCAGCTATAGCTAAGTACACCGTGGCAGAAGTTCGCCAACGTATCGGGAAACCGCTTGCTAACGCGCGCGGCTCCGATTGGAGCCGCGACGATCACGGAGCGGCTGCCTCGAAATACGAGACCGTATTATTGAAACGGCACTAAGCTAGTTTCGGCCCGTGCCAGCCGCGCGCTTCCGGGCTGGCTTCGCCGGTTCCGGAGCCGCGTGCGCTTTGGGCGCCTGCTGCGTGGGCTTAACCACCAGGTTCAACAGAGCCTGTTGGGATTCCACGAAGCCCGCAACCGTATGGCGGGCCAATTCCCCCAGGGTCTCTGCCGGAAGCGGGTTCATGCCGTCAAAGGCCTGGCTGGCCGTCTTGGCGTTGACCTTGAATTGCTGGGTGGCCACGTCAAGCAGTTTCTTCTGGGCATCGATGTAGGCCTCGGCGCTCTGCCGCGCCAACTCGGCCAGCTCGGTTTTCCCGGTGGACTGGGCCTTGCCGTCGGTTTCCTTGCCGGTGGCATGAGCGGTTTCCTCCGCCAACACGTCCAGGAACTTCTTCTGGCTGCGCACGAAGGTTTCCATGCTCTCGCGCGCCAGAGCGGTCAGGTGGATGCCTTCAAACGGCTCACCGGACTTGGTGGCGTCAATCCACTGATCGGTCTGCCGCGCCGCCATGGTCAGCAGATGCTGTTGCATCCCGATGACCGTCTCGATACCGCGGCTCAACACATCGGTCAGGGCGTCAACCGGCGCCGATCCGCCGACTCGTTCCTTCACCACGGTGGTAACGATTTCGTTCTGGCGCTGGGCCAGGTTCAACAGCACGCGCTGCGCGGCGATGAGGTTCGAAATGCCCTCGCCGGCCATTTCCGTGACTGCCGTGCCCGCAATGTTCCGGGCCCCAGCCAACCGCCCCTGGAAGGCGCTGAGCGTGTGGGCGTTTTGCCGCATCACCAGATCCGTCAGGATCTGTTGCGAGGCGAAGAAGCTTTCAGTTCCCTGCTGCAGCCAACCCGACAACATCGATAAGGGGGAAGGCTCGCGGGCCGGAACGGTTTTCTCTGGCATGATCGTTACTCCTTTTGGCTGCAATCTTTGCTGCAATGCAGCATGCATCTTTAATATATACTTAAAGGTCTGATTATGTCAATATAAAATTGATGGAGCGCAGCGCAGCCATGGCATGCGCCATGCGAATAAAGGCCCGATTGTAGAATTAGGCTTACCGTGCTGATCAAAAAATACCCCAACCGCCGCCTTTACAACACAGCCTCCAGGGCTTACGTAAACCTGAACGATCTGGCTGCGCTCATCCGCCAGGGGGAAGAGATCCAGGTGGTTGACAGCAGGACCGGTGAGGATATCACCCGCGTGGTGCTGACCCAGATCATCCTGGAAGATGCCAAGGAGGCGCCGACCGGGTTGCCGCTCGAACTGCTGCGCCAGTTGATCATGGCATCCGACCGGGCCGGCCAGGAATTCATCATGGGATATCTGAAATCCGCCTTCGATACCTACGGAAAAGTACAGGATGCGGTGCAAAACCGGCTGCAGGATGTGGGTTCGGCCGCTTTTTCGCCCCTGCACCTGGTGGACAGCCTGTTCACCCGTTCGCCGGACCCGAAGGCGCCTCACCCGAAGGCGCCGGACCCGAAGGCGCCAGGCCCGAAGGCGGAGGATGAACTGGAGCAATTGCGGCGCCGCGTGGCGGAAATGGAGCAGCGCCAGCAAAAGCCTCGGGCCCGCGGGAAACGACGGAAGGCTTAGATGGCCGGCCGGCGCCTGCCTGGGACTTCGAGCGCGAGGAGGAATGCGATGGAATTGCCGTTGCCGGATGGAATCCATGCCGGAATGAATGCCGGAATCGACGCTGGAATCGATTTGGGGCCGCTGGCGGTATGGGCAAGTATGTTTGCCGCGGTCGATCCGGCGGGCCGGATCGCCACAGTGGAAGCCGCTCTCCAAGGCCGGCGCGGCCCATACTGGCGAGGCGAAATCGGGAAGTGGATCGGCCGCCTGGTTCCGGTCGAATTCCTGGTCCCCGATTCCGCCGCGAGATGGCGTCCCCTCGTCCGGGACGCCTTCCAATTCCTTTTCGAGCGCCTCTCCGACCGCCGGCTGGCCACCAAAGTAGTGCAGCAATTCGAGCTCTCCGCCGGCACAGCGCCGGAGCAGCGCCTGCTGCGCCTGATCAATCAGATGCCGGGGCTGCAGAAGCTCGGGCAAGTGTTGGCGCGCAATCGCCGCCTGGCGCCCGACCTGCGCCGCGCCCTTTCCGAGTTGGAAAACGGGATGTCGGACGTGTCGCCGGAACAGGTCCGGCGGCTGATTGAAGAGAGATTGGGGACGCGGCTGGCCGCCTACGCCGTCGAAGTGGACGGGGCCATGCTCTCCGAAGCCACCGTCAGCGCGGTCATCCGCTTCACCTGGCATTACCCCGGACGGGAACGCGAACAGGGAGTGTTTAAAGTCCTCAAGCCCTATGTGCCGGAGTGCTTCGGCGAGGACATGACGCTGCTCCAGGAGCTGGGAGAATTCCTCGCCTCCCCCAAGCGCGGCTATGGATTCGCCATCCACGACGTGAAGGAGATGCTGGCCGAGGTGCTGCTGCTGCTGGACCACGAGCTGGATTTTCGGCGCGAGCAGGCAACCCTGTTGGAAGCCGCGAAGATGTATCGCGCCAGCATCGGCATTCGCATCCCCCGCCTGATTGAGCCGCTGTGCACCAATGACATCACGGCCATGAGCGCGGAGGCGGGCGTGAAAGTGACCGAGGCATTTCCCAACTCACCGATCCGCCGCGCCCGGGTGGCCGAACAATTGATCGAAGCCCTGGTGGCCGTGCCGTTCTTTTCGCGCCAGGAGGAAGCCATCTTCCACGCCGACCCGCATGCCGGAAACCTGCTGTACGACGAGACGAACCGCGAACTCGTGGTTCTGGACTGGGCCCTGGCCGAGCGGCTGAGCCTGGAATCCCGGCGGCAACTGATTCTGTTGTCGGTGATGATGACGCTGCGCAACCGCGATGGCGTCGGCCAGGCAATCCGCGATCTGAGCCTCAGCGCCGACCGGCGGAACGGCGCGCGGCTGGGGGTGATCGAAGGCTGCGTCAACCGGTTTTTCGATCAGATGTCCCCGGACGCCTCGCCGGGCACGCTGGACGCGATGCGGCTGCTGGACCGGATCGCCCTCGAAGGCGTGCGCTTTCCGCCGTCCCTGTTCCTGTTCCACAAGATCGTTCTGACCCTGGATGGCGTGCTGTACGATGTCGCCGGTCCCGGCGTGCGCATCGACGAGGTGATCGCCCGCGAGTTCCTGACGCGCTGCGCCGCCAGCCTGGGTGTATTTCACGCCCCACTGCAATGGAAGGACTTCGCCGCCATCCAATGGAACGCGCTGCTCTATCCCGCCCGGCGGTAATGTAGTGGGTCAGATGGGCCTGCGGCTTCCGGCAGCGCATGGCCCTGCTCCGGCAGCGCATGGCCCGGCCGGAAAGCCAGCAGCCCGCGGCTACCGGTTGCGCCCGAGTTTCTCGTGGCTGGAGACCCAGTCGGCGGCCGAAATCGCCGCCCCGAGGGAAATCTCGCCGGCCAGCGCCACCCCGCCCACAATCTCGGCCAGCCGGTTCACCTTGCCCCTGCCATAGCATTGCAAGATCTCCAGGCACTCCCGCTGCGTGGCGAGGCTCGTCCCGCCGCCGTGGGTGGCCACGATCAGGGAGGGAATGGTGAGCGAAATATACAGGTCACCCTGGCCCGTCACTTCTGTGTACAAAACTGCCGCCGAGGATTCGGCAATATTGGCTGCGTCCTGGCCGGTGGCAATGAACATGGCCGCGATCCCGTTGGCCGATTGTGCGCCGTTGTTGTTGGCGCCCGACAGAAAAGCCCCCACATTGGACACGCCGTGGTGGTACGTAAGCTGCTCAGGCTCAATCCGCATATGCCGCTTCAGGATGTCGCGCCCGATGACCGCTTCGGCCGTGACCCGCTTCCCGCGCGTCCGCAGGCGGTTGATATCGGAGGCCTTCTTGTCGGTAGCGAAGTTCGCTTCCAGGTAGAACTTGACGATTCCCGGGTGGTGTTCCTGGATCCACTGGCATGCCGCCAGGGTGGCGCGGCCCACCATGTTTTGTCCGGCGGCGTCCCCCGTGGAGAAGTTAAAGCGTAGATAAACGAACTTGCTGGCGAGGAATGTGTCGATATACTGCAGCCTGGCCACGGAGGAGGTGGCTTCGGCCGCCTGGCGGATGGGCGCCAGATTGGCGTGCACCCACTGCTCGAAATCGCGGCCGGCACGGGCATCCTGGAATACGAAGGCCGGCGCCCGCTGCATGGCGTCGCCCACCACGGTTACTTTCACGCCGCCACAAAGGTTCAGCACTTTGATGCCGCGGTTGTAGGATGCCACCAGCGTGCCTTCGGAAGTGGCCAGGGGAATCAGGAAGTCGCCTTGCGCGTGCTCGCCCACCATGTGCAGCGGGCCGGCCAGGCCGATGGGAACTTGTGCCACCCCAATGAAGTTCTCGCAGTTGCCCTTGGCCGCATGCGGATCGAGCGAGTGGTGAACGATGTGTTTCAGCGCAACGCCGGATTCCGCTTCGATGAACGCGCGGCGCCGGCCGATGATTTCGGGGCTGTAGTCGTCGTCTTCGGCGCGCGGAATCGAGCGCGAACCTTGTCCGTCTTCGGCAACGCCATCCTCCACGTCCAGTTTCAGCTTTCCAAACGGGCGGGCTTCGAACGCAATCTCGATTTTGTGCCTGGTAAGGCGCAGGGACTGGCCGCCGGCGTGGACCTTGACCGTACAGCGGAGGGGAAAGGGAATCGGGTTGGCGGCGCTGACGTCGAACGAGGCCAGACGCCGGCCGTCCTCCAGATCGAGGCTCACATGATCCATGGCCACCTGCCGCCCGTCAATCGCGATGCCGGAAACGCCCACGACTTCGGCGTCCGCCAGCCGGTTCTTGATGGCGAAATCGAAGCTCCCATCGGTGTTCTTCAGGCTACCGACCGTGTACAGCGAGTTGAGCAAAGCAGCGGGAATCATGGCGAAGTGCCCTCTAAGCGTATTGTAAAAGATCTCCCGCCCACTAGCAATCAGAATATGAGCTATTAAGCTCTTTAATATGTGCTAGCCTGTCTGTGACGGCATTGGCGCGGCGCCCGTCGTGCCGCGAATCGGATCGGGACGGCTCCCCCGGTCCACCTGGGTCTGCTTACCAACATGGAGATTCGGTGGAAGCGCCGCCAGCCTGAGGAGGCAGCCTGAGGAGGCGGCCTGAGGAGGATTGTTATGTTCGACCAGCGGCTCTCTCCGCGGACGGTCATCGTCGCGCTCGGTATTCTGTTCCTGCCGTCTATTCCGCTTTCCGCTCAACAAACGTATGTCACGCGCTTCGACGCGTATGGCGGGTACGCATTTCTCAACAGCCCGCACATCGGACTCTTTGAAAACGGTTTTGCCGCGCAGTTCGGCATCAGGCCGCGCACCTGGTACTCCTTCGGGCTGGACTACAGCTTCTCGCAAGGCGATTTGACCCTCACACCGGAATTGCTGCCGGCCGCCAAACAAGCCTCATTGGGCGCACTCTTCGGCCAGTTGAGCGCCGCCCATCAACTGCCGCCCGGCTACGCTCTGGTGATCCCGGCACGCTCCAGGACCCAGACCTTCGCCGTGGGTCCGCAACTGGCATATCGCCACTTCGAGAAAATGACCCTCTTTCTCAGGCCGGTGTTTGCGGGAGCGATTCACGAACTGGCGACCCCGCATCCCGGAGATGCCATCGCCGCCGCGGTGGTATCGCAACTGGCCCCCAGCGGGACCAAGACGGACACGGCCGGATTCGTTGGATTCGGCGGGGGCTTCGACGTGGTTGTCTCCAGGCACTTCTCCCTGCGCACGCAGGCCGATGTGGTGTACGACCACCTGTTCAACGACCTTTTGAATGACGGCCGGTGGACAGTCCGCTTCTCGGTCGGACCGGCCTTCAACTTCGGCAAGAACATCGCAGAACCAAAGTAACGCGCGTCGGCAGCTCTAAAATATACCTAAGCACACCGTTTCGGAAGTTCCCTAACGTATCCGGGAAACCGCTTGCTTACGCGCGCGGCTCCGACCAGGCCGCGACCGTTAGGAAGCGGTTCCCTCCAAATACGCGACCGTATTTATGAAACGATGGACTCAGGCTTGGACGGGACGTCGCTCCACGGGGCGTCCGCCGCTGGGGGAATGAAGCTCATGGCCCGCTCGGTGAGGGCGCAGATGGTCAGGCTGGGGTTAACCCCCAGGTTGGCCGCGATCACGGAGCCGTCGCAGACGTACAGGTTCCGGTAACCGAACAGACGATTGCGCCCATCCACCACGCCTTGATCCGCCGACGGGGCTATCGGGCACCCCCCCAGAATGTGCGCCGTGCCAGGCACGTCGAAGAGGATCTCCGTTACCATGCTGATCGGGGTACCGCCGATCGCCAGGGCCAACTTGCGCGCAAATTCGTTGGCCTGCGGGATGAAGGTAGGAATGCGCTGCCCGTGGCTCTGCAGCACCCGCCGGAAGGGCCAGAACCAGGGGCGTCCCAGCCGCATACTGATGTGCCCGTCCAGGGTCTGCATGCAAAGCAGGATCAGGGATTCACGCGCCCAGCCAAACGGGTGCAGGCTGCGCACGGTCCGCACGGGATGCCGCAACAGAGAGCCCGCCAGAAGCTTGAGCCAGAGCAGGATGCGTTTTCGGCCGGGCTGTCCGCCGGTCAGGACGGTGGCCAGCAACCCCATGGCGTCGGACCCTGCCGGGTAGCGCGTGGCTTCGATGTGGGTGTATTGGTCCAGGTAGAAGCCGGAGCCGATGGCCACTCCCTTCGACAGGTCCTCGCGGCTGCCGGGCACGCGCACCCCGATCAGCGACTCGGCATTGGTGCGCACCCGGTTGCCCAGTTGCCCGCTGATCCCGGGCAGCGAGCCCTTTTCCTTCAGCCGGAAGAGAAGGTCCAGCGTGCCCAGCGCCGAGGCCGCGAATATCACGCCGCGGCAGGTGAAGCGGTGGCGGCCGCCGGGCATGAACGTCGAGGGAACCGTGAACACCTCGTAGCCGTTATTTCCGTCGGCGCTTCCACCGCAACCGCCACCCAGAGGCCGGACATCCACCACCTTGGTTTCGGCGAATACCCGGGCGCCCGCCTTCTCGGCCAGGTAGAGGTAATTCTGATCCAACGTGTTCTTAGCGCCATAACGGCACCCCATCATGCAGCCGCCGCAGCCGATGCAACTGGTGCGTTCCGGCCCCTTGCCGCCGAAATACGGGTCGGGATAGGTACGGCCCGGGGGCTCTCCCTCCGGCCCTTCGAAGACGGCCACTTTGGTGCGATAGAAAGTGTGCCCTACGCCGTGCTCTTCCGCGGCCCTCTGGAGGATGCGATCGGCCGGACCCATAATCCGGTTTTCCACCACTCCCAACATGCGCACGGCGGTTTCGTAGTGCCGCGGCATCTCGGCTTTCCAGTCCGCCAGGCCCACCCACGATCCACTTTCCCAGATCGAATCTCCCGGAATCAAACAGGTATTGGCGTATGTGATGGACCCGCCGCCCACCGCACAGCCGTGCATAATCATCGCGTGGCGGAAGGGATCGATGTTGAAAAAACCGCGCAATCCGAGGCCCGGCCGCCAGATCCACCGCCAGAGCAGCCAGTTCGTGCCGGGCAGGTTCTGCGGGGTCCACCGGCGGCCCATTTCCATGACGGCCACCCGGTAGCCCTTCTCGGTGAGCCGGTGGGCGGAGACGCTGCCGCCGAACCCGGAACCGACCACAATGAAGTCGAAGTCCATCATTTGGCGCCAGAAGCAGACGAGCCGGCAGCCGCGGCCCTGACGGCGGAAAAACTATCCACGGGTTCCTGGCACGGGGGCAGTCTCGCAGGAGGTTTGGGTATGACGAGTTCCGGCTTGGATACGCTCCCGCGCATGGCGGATTGCACGCAGCAATCGAACGCCTGTGCGGTTTCGGTGCTGCGGTTGCGGGCTTCCGTTTGGGTTTCAGTTCTCAAATGCTGCGCGCGGAGCACGGCGGGAAACAACGGGCAACAGGCAATGACTAGTTTCATACCTACCCATCCGATTCATTATCGCTCCGGGCGCGGCAATTTGCAAATAGATAGTTTAAGGCGCGAATATACTGGATTGTGGCCGCGATATCGCGTATTCTGGAAACAGGCTATGCACAAGCTTGCCCCCGTCGAAGACGCGAAGACGTTGTTCCACGAAGCCAGGGACTGGTCGATCTGGCGATGGCTCATTGAGAAGCGCAGAGCGCGTGCCACCGCGGACGCTGCCTGGGAGGCCCTGGAAGCCTGCGAAGAGAAAGTGAAGGCCGGGTGGGCCGGGGAGTGGCAGCAGGCCTACCGCGATCTTTCGGCGAACGGCCGTCCCAAGCCGCGGCGCCATGCCGGCCTCGACCCCGAGTTGAAGGCGGCGCTCGAACGCTTGCAGGAAGCCGATGAGGAGGCCAGCCTTGCCCACGCGGCGGCGGAAGCCCAATTCGACGAGGCCGATCGCCGAATGAGCACCAGCATGGCCTGTGAAGGCGCGCGAATGGCCCTCGCTGCCTGGGAACTGCGCGAAAAGTTTATTCGCAAGGCAGAGGCCTTGGCGCGGCAATTCTGAAGCTTGGAACTGGTTGCTTCTCCGCCGCCCGGCGGAAGAATCGCTCGTGCGGCGATCCGATCCATCCAACGCCCGGCCGTCATGACGCGCCAACCAGCCTAAAAACTGAGCCGTAGCGCCAGTTGCACCAACCGGGGCAGGTTCACCTGCGAGCTGACCACGCCGAACTGCGGATTGCCCAACACCTCCCCGGGCGGACCAAATTGCACCCGGTTGAAGATGTTGAAGAACTCCGTGCGGAACTGCAGCGCCATGCGTTCGGTGAGCCGCGTATTCTTGAACACGGCGAAATCGAAGTTGTTGATTCCGGCCGTGCGCACGGTCGACAGCGTGCGGCCCAGGTTGCCGAACGTGGCTGCGGGCGGCGCCGTGAAGCACGAGGTGTTGAACCATTGCGTAAGCCGTGCCTGGCCGCCGCCGGGGAGCGTCACATCGCATCCACCCGAATAGTTCGGCCGCGATCCGCCGCCGAACGAATCCGTAATGTTGCTCGATGTAGTCAGGGTGAGCGGAAACCCCGCCTGGAAGGTCGAGATGCCGTTGATCCCCCATCCCGAAGTCAACCGGTCTGCCGCACCCGTCACATTACCCAGAAGCCTTTTGCCTTTGCCCATCGGCAGGTCGTACACATAACTGACAATCAGCCGCTGGGGCACATCGAAGCCCGATATCGCTCGTTCCTGCCGGAGGTTGTTGTTGTCCTGAAGGCCGGCCAGCGGTCCGGCTTCGAGCCAGCTCATGCCGGTTTCGATGTCGCCGATATTCTTCGACCAGGTGTAAGCCGCCAGCACCGTGCCGCCCTGACGGAAGCGTTTCTCCAGCTTCACCTGCAAGGAGTGATAGATGGAATCGCGATTGCCGTCGTTGGCCGCCGTAACGCCCGTGTATTGTGGATAGGGCCGCAGAAGCTGCCCCGCCTGAACCGTCGGTTGCGCCAGCGTCCCGAAGGGGACCAGGCCATAGAATGGGTTCGGCACCTGTTTGGTTAGCGCGGCGGCTCCCAGGGACAGATACTGGTCCGGAAGCTGGTCCAGCACCGGGCCGCCCACCAGGTGAGTGCCTTTCGCGCCCGCATAGGCAACCTCCAGCACCAGCCCGCCCGCCAATTCTCGCTCCACGTTGAAGTTCCATTGCTGCAAGTTTCCGAAATGCTGGGAGGACGCTCCCGGTATGGGAGCGCTGATTCCGGTGCCCAGCAGCAGGGTCTGGTAATTCGGGTTCCGCTGCGGCGGCTGCAGCAATCCGGTCGGGAAGGGATTGCTGAGTGTGGATGCGGGCGTGAGCTCGTTGTCCACGGTCGGAACCCACGACTGCGTCACCGAGGTCAGTTGGCTTCCACCGGTTCCGTCATTCTGCACATAGAAGATTCCGTAGCCCGAGCGGATCACCGTGCGGTTGGTCAAACGGTACGCAAATCCCAGCCGTGGCGCAACCAGGTTGAGGTGGGTAGCCGCCGCGTAACGGCTCTGGTTATCCGGCGAACTGACCAGCCCCAGGCGGCCCATCAGGTTCGGTATGCCCGCCGCCTGTGCGATCGGACTGGGAGAATTCGGCAGCAGCACCGTGAAACGGTTGTATCGCTCCACCTCCGGAAAGGGCAGTTCCCAGCGCAAACCGTAGTTCACGGTCAGTTTCTTGCTCACCTGCCACGTGTCCGAGGCATAAACGCCTGCATAGTAGTTGCGATAAGAATACGGGCTCGGCGTAACCACGTTGCCGCTCGACCCCAGTCCCAACATGAACGACGCGAAACCAACACCCGTTCCCGCCGCCGCCTGCGGGTTGATCGAGGTGAACAGGTTGTCGAAGTTATACAGCCCGCTGC
The DNA here is from genome assembly GCA_035570275.1 of Candidatus Acidiferrales bacterium. GTDB lineage: Bacteria > Acidobacteriota > Terriglobia > Bryobacterales > Bryobacteraceae > DATMNI01. Next base: position 26,297 of record DATMNI010000212.1, read on the forward strand.
CTACGTTGCTCTGAATGTAATTGGTGATCTGGCGCCTCAGTTCGCCTCCGACCTTCAGAGTGTGGCTGCCCGCGATCTTCGTCATCAGCGGATACAACGAGTAGCTGTCGTTGCGTTGATGGATCACGCTGCCCGGCCCCTGGCTGCTCCAGATATCGCTAAAACCCTGCACCACCGGCGTGGGAATCACCTGGAACGACACCTGGTTGTTCAGCGCCGCGGGCAGCCCGAAAGTGGTCAGGTCCACTCCCAGGCTGGCGGGGATGCGATCGTAATCGAAGCGCAGGAACGCCAGGCGGAAGTCCAGAACGGTGGTCGGTGAAAGCATATAAGTATCGCCCACCACGGCCGAGTTCACAATCCACGTTTCGGGGCCGCGGTCCTGGTAGACGTGCGTGCCGTAGGGGTCCTGGGCAAGGCTCAGATTGGTCCAATACGAATAGCGTGCAAACAACCTTTGACGGTCGTTCAGGCTGTGATCGACACGAGTATTCACCTGGTCGTTATTGCCGCCCGCCCCGGCGTTCGCGCTGAAATTGTTCAAGTTCGTGAACGGTAGTCCCGTGCTGTTCGGCTGCCCCCAGTCGTTTGCCAGAATCTTCGCGGTGGGGTCCAGGCGGGTCGCCGGAATGGTGTTGCCAGGAAATGGCGACCGGGTTACCGCGCCCGCACATGCCGGATTTCCAAGTTGTCCGCACGTCGTCAGCGGATCGTAAATCGGGATGAGGGCGCCCGCCGCGTTACGAGTGTTCGAGAAATCGCCGCCACGCTGCTGCGCCGTGGGGACCGCGACCAGGAACGGGACGCCATAGCGCAGCCGGAAACCCTCCCACGAAGCGAAGAAGAACGTCCGGTTCTTCACGATCGGCCCGCCCACATTGGTGCCATATTGGTTCTGCGTAAATGCAGGCCGCCCTTTGGATGACGAATTATTGAAAAAGGTATTGGCGTTCAGCACCTTGTTGCGCACGAACTCGTACGCGCCGCCGTGAAAGCCGTTGCTGCCCGATTTCGAGATCAGATTAATGACGCCGCCGGCGAAGCGGCCGAATTCCGGCCCCATGCTATTGGTCTGCACGCGGAATTCCTGCACCGCATCCTGCGTGGGAATCAGCGCGATCAGGCTGCCCTGAGCCACGTTGAGCGGCGCGCCATCCAGAAAGGTTGCGTTCTGCCCCGCCACCGCGCCGCCAATCTGGAAATTCCCAAACGAGAAGATATTCTGCCCGGTGGGGTTCTGCATCGACTGGCCCTGTGCCACCACCCCCGGCACCAGCGTCACCAGGTTGATGACGTTGCGCCCGTTCAGCGGCATTTCCTGCACTTTGCGCGACTCCACGATGGTGCCGAGCGAGGATGTTTCCGATTGCAGCAGCGGGGCCTGCGCCGTCACCTCCACCGTCTGGCCCACGTCCCCTACCTGCATGGTGGCGTCCACGCGAACCGAGGCCTGTACCTGCACCTCAATGTCATCGCGCGTCAGGTGTTTGAAGCCGGGCCTCTCCACTTCCACCCGGTAACGCCCCGGCACCAGATTGACGAACTCGTAATTCCCCTCCGCATTGCTGGCTGCGGAGCGGCGCCCCGACGTGCCGATGTTCGTAAGGGTCACTGCCGCCCCGGCGACCGCGGCGCCCGAAGCATCGGTGACGGCTCCGACGATGGAGCCGTTGGAAATCTGCGTCAGCCCCGGCAATGCCAGCGCCAGGACACATGCTGCAACCAATAAAAGGTTCCACGGAATCGCGCCGGGGAAGTTAGCGTCCCATCTCGCCCAGCGGGAATCTCCCGGGGCCTGGCGTGGTTTTTCATGAAGTTTCGCGGGCGGAACGCCCATCCCAACAGGCCACAGAAACCGATGGCCTGTCCCACCGGGCCCGACAAACCGGCTCCCGTCCCGGCGTCCCGCCGGCTGCCTGATGACTACACGCAGTTAGATGTCGATTCCAGCCTTGCGCATGACGGCCTGGGCGGTTTCGAGGCCCAGCTTAGCCCCGTCTTCCGCCGACATCTCTTTCGGAATCCGCCCGAGGGGCTCGGGACTCACGCTTCCTTCCCAGCCCATCTCCCGCAGCGTCTTGAATATCCCAACCAGGTCGATCACTCCCTCACCGGCCATCAGCCTCTGGTTGTCGCGCACATCCTCCGGCGCCTGCTTCGCGGCGTCCGACAAGTGCAGCAGCACGATTCGCGAATTCCCGGCCCGGCGAATGTCCGGCAGCGTGGCCCCTGAGTGATACCAGTGCCAAACGTCCAGCACCACCCCGAAACTTGGCCCGCACTCCTTGGCAAAATCCACCATCTCGTTCATTTGCCAGATGAACTCGTGCGGCGCCCGCTGGCGAAACTGCAACGGCCCCAGAAACTCCAGCCCGCACCGCACGTTGTGCCTGGACAACACCGCTCCGACCGCCTCAAAACGCCTTTTCAAAGTCTGCCGCAACTCCTCCTTGGGCGTCTGGGTGGCCGGCGGCATCACCACCATCATCCGGCTGCACCCGATCGCCGCCGCGAACTTTACCTGATCGTCGAGCGTTTCCATCCCCTTCTGGAACGCGTCCTCATCGCCGCGCGCGGCGTTGACAGGCAGGTTGGCGAATGACGGCTTCAGTTTCAATTCCGTCAGGAGAGCTTTGGTCGCGTCCTGGCCTTCCTTCATCGCTGCGGCCAGGTTGATGTCCGTTCCCCCATACCCTACCTTGGCGGCCAGCCGCGCAGACTCCGGCCACTGCACTTTGCCGTTGAGCAGCGTGTTGTTCAGGGAGATAAACATTCCCGTGCCGGCGGCCGCCGCGCCGTTGGCCAATCCGAGCGCCGCTCCCGCGCCGGCCGCTGTCTGCAGGAATTCTCTTCGGTTCATTCTCGCCTCATTTCCGGGCGAGCGCTCGCCGCGCTCGCGCCTTCCAGCCTCATATAGCCTACTCCACAACACGGCCCGTGTCGTGGCCTAACGGCGCGGCCTGCGTGTCGCTCGGCGCGTATCGGGCTTCGCGGACGCCGTGAGCCCGGGACCGCGGCGCGGCTTCCGCGTCGGCGATTTGAATCCCCGATCCGGGATTATACCGGCTTCGCCGTCTTGCCGTCCCAAGTGAACGGACGCCCCTGGCGGATCGCCATCAACGCGATCACACACGGCAGCGAGGAGTGGAAGCCGATGTCGATGTCGCAGATTGGCTTCTGCCGCGACTTCACGCAATCCAGGAAATTGCGGGCATGCAGAGGCGTCGCGTCCGTGCCTCCTTCGCCCCGCTTGGCCTCGATGGGTGGGGTTGGCGGCGGCACATCCCGCGGTTGCTGGCCGGGCTGTCCTCCCGGTGCTCCGCGGCCACGGCCAGCGCCTATGCCACTGCTTGCGTTCGGAAGGACCCGATAACCGGCGCGATTCACCAGCAAGACTCCCTTGTCGCCATAGAAGTAGTTGCCCGCGCCTGTCAGTCCATCCACCGCCGGCGGCGCGACGTTGGTGAAGGTGGCGATATAGTTGTCGTATTGCCAGGCGATGGAGAAAGCGTCGGGCGTTTGCTCGCGATCGGGCTGCGAAGTAGACAGGTAGTTCGAGGCTGCGGTGGTCATGATCGGCCCCTTGGCATCGGCTTTCAAGTACCAGTGCTCCACATCCACCAGGTGCACGCCCCAGTCGGTAATCATTCCCCCGCCGTAATCGTAGTAGGCGCGCCAACTTCTCTGGCGGCTCGGTGCGTAGGGCTTGCGCGGGGCGGGGCCCTGCCACGCTTCCCAGTCCAGACTCTCCGGAACCGCGGTGGGCGGATCGAGGTCGGGCACCCGCATGTAGTTGCCGAAATAAATCACCGACTGTCGGACGGTGCCGATGTAGCCGTCCTGGATGAGCCTGGCGCATTCCTGGAAGTGCGGCCAACTGCGTTGCTGCAATCCGACCTGCACCACGCGGTCGGACTTGTGGACGGCATCCACCATCCTCCTGGCAGGCTCGATGGCGTTCGAGACGGGCTTTTCGATGTAAGCGTCCTTCCCCGCCTGGAGTGCCGCGATGAGAATCGGCGCGTGCTGGTGGTCCGGCGCGGTGATGAGGACGGCATCGATGTCTTTGCGTTCCAGGATGCGCCGGTAGTCGGTGTAGGTGTCCATCTTCCCGTGGCTGGTCACGAAAGCGTCCAGGCGGTCTCTGGCAACATCGCAGGCGGCCAGGAATACCTGGTCGGTGTGCCGGCTGAAGCCGCCATAGACCTGGTTGCCTCGGTTGCCGGTCCCGATAATGGCCATTTGCACCCGATCGTTTGCTCCGAGCACTGAACGCGACACGGCCGCCGCGCCTGCCGCAGCTTGCAAAAATCTTCGTCTGCTTTCCATAAGTCCTCTCGCCGATACCGGCAGACCACGAAAAACGATGGTCCGCCCCCCTTTTATGGCAGTTCCTTGACTGCGACAACGCGCCAGCGCCAGAAGCTGCCGGCGCGCCAGCGCGCGCCGCCGTGCACCTGGAGGCCGATGTATCCGTCTTCCGCCCCGTCGGGGCCGTGGTTGGCGGAGTCGGTCCAATCCGTGAGCATTTCTTCGTTAATCCACGTACTGATATGAGGCGGGTTCCCGGTAATGCGGGCGCGGACCGAATTCCACTGCTCGCGTTTCCATGCCTTCTGCCAGGCATCGGTTCGCTTCGCGGTGAAAACCTCCCGCGCCTCCTGAGATCGCTCGTTCCAATCGGGAGGGTTGGTGCTGATTCCCTGGAGGGCCTCGCCATAGACACCGCCCATGTTGCCGTCCGGCAGATAGTCGAGCATGACCTGGTACGCCGCACCAGCCTCGCTGGTATGCAGGAACAGGCCGCTGTCGCAGCCCCAGTCGGGCTTCACCTCGAGGTAGACTTCAACGTTCCTATATTTCTTGTCGGTCAACAGCACCCCGCCTCCGCCGAGGGGGTTTTGTGTCGCCACCAGGATGCCGCCCGCCATCACGTGGAAATCCGGCGTGGTGCCGTGGTGGTTGGTTTTGCTGATGTGCCACCCGCTCAGGTCCCGGCCGTTGAAAATCATCGTAAAGCCCACCGGCACGCGGGGCACTGGTTCGTCATTGCTCTGTGGAACGGGGCTCATCATGCCCCGGGCGGCGCCCCCGCCGCGGCCGGCTTGCGCAGTGGCGCCGGGCTGCTGGCCCCGGCCCGACTGTTGACCGTAAAGCGAAAACGCAACCAGCGCCGCCAACGCGGCACAAGTAACACTGAGAATCATTCTTCGCATGGGCTTCCTTCTCCTTTGCCGGAGCTTCTAGCGAGCAGGCGACGCGGCCTTAGCCCGCTTACTCAGGACACGCTGTAAGAAACACTACCACCCGGCAGGTCAACGCGCACCGGACCTCTTAAGAGGAACGCAATCGCCGAAGTTCCCAACGGACGGTAGTCGATGGTCGGGGAGACGATTCCCCCGGCATACGAGTTGGCCCACCACACCCAACACGCCACGCTTCCCCCGTTATCCAAAATGAGCCCGTCCTCGGCGCCCGCCATCTTGAGCCCATCCGCGATTTCCTCGACCGTCCCCTCGCGTTGCAGCACAAAGAGGGCGCCGGCAGAGAATCCGACAGCGTTGTGGAAGTAGCGCGAGCGAGGCACCCCGTGAGCCTGCCATGCCACCCGGGTGTTCTCCCGGAAATTGCGCGGGTAGCCGCGGTAAAGGTCCAATCGAATCTGCTCGCCTTCCTGGCGGTGATGGTCGAATGCGAGCACATGCCGGAAATCGTAAAACTGATCCGCAATCTCCTCGATGCGCACCATGCTCCCGCGCCGCAGCACGCATTGGCCGAAGGTGGCCCACTCGATTTCATCGCTGAGATCCCGCCCGTCCCTGGCATCATACACCCGGTCTCCTACCCGGTCCCCCACCCGGTCTCCCGCCAAATCGAAGCGCAAATCCTCGATCGACAGCGCCCCGTTCCGCCACGCCGTCAGACAGGAGTACGCGGGGTAATCACACGGATCTTCCAGAACATGAAACAGCCTGGGCGTTTCCGTGCGCTGCCAGGCAAGGTGCCCATGGTTGGTGCCCAGATTGCGATTGCCAATCGCAATGGCTCGCTGCCGCAATTGGCCTGAAGGGTCCACAATGCCCAGCCCTTGCAGGTGATGCTGCAGGGAGATCTTACAGCCGGCAACGGCCTGGTCTTCCTGCGGCGTGGCTGCCCGGTGCCGGGGCATACCGGGCAGAGCCATCAGGCGCTCGCGGTGCGCCACGCTGAGCCGGGCGCAATCGATCTCGGAACGCTCCAATCGCAGCAGCAGATCGTTCCGCAAGCCTTCCAACCGGTTGATTTCCAGACGCATCGCGGATAGCGGCGGCGGCTAGCCGGCAGCCTCTATTACAGCGGGCTCGATGCGCTGGAGCACAAAGAGGACGCTGAGCAGCGCCAGCACCGGCAGGCAGCCGGCCGCAATGAACACCGGGGTGTAAGAATAGCGCTCGACGATGATGCCGGTCAGCAGGGTGGCCAGCAGCGTGGCTCCGCTGTCGCCGAAACCCGCGAGTCCGTTGACCCGCCCCGCCAGGGTATGCGGCACCACGTCGCCCACCGTGGCAATGTAGGTCGCCGCCACCCACTGGTTGCCGAACAGCACCACCGAGATGATTGCGAGCGCAATGAAATCGCTGCCGGCCAGCGGCAACGCCATGCTCAAAGTGGAGAGGCCGAACGCGCATGCGAAGCCGAGTTTTCTGGCCTTGTCGACGGATCCAAATACGCGGACCAGCCGGTCCGAGATAAACCCGCCCATCACATTTCCCAGGGCTCCAAACAGATAGGGCAGCCAGGCCAGCGCGCCGATCATGGCAAAGGACATTTTCCGTCCGGAGCGCAGGTATTCAGGCAGCCAGAACCAATAGAAGGTGGTGAGCGGACCCGAGAAAACGCGGATGAGAAACAGGCCGACCACTTTGCGATTACGCATCAATTGGCCCAGCCGCACCTGGGGCGCCTGCTGCTGTTTTGGCTGCGGCTGCGTCAGCGTTTTCGGGAAAAAGGCCAGCCAGGGGACCAGCCATACGAGCCCGGCCAGGCTTGGAATCACAAAGCCCGCCCTCCAGCCGTAGGTGCTCGCCAGGTAAACGATGAGCGGCGCCGCGGCCACGGAGCCAAGCTGCGCTCCTGCGTTGAAGATCCCGCCGGCCGAAGACCGGAGTTGCGCCGGAAACATGCCGGCAATCGCCTTGATTCCCGCCGTGTAATTGCCGCACTGGGTCAGCCCCATCAGAAACCGCAGGCCGATGAAGACTCCCAAGCCGGCGGCCAGCGCATGGCCGGCATTGATTAGCGACCACAGGCCCAGGATCACCGCCAGTCCGATGCGCGTGCCGAGGGAGTCCATCAACGAGCCGGCCGGCACTTGTCCCAACAGCATTCCGGTCTGGAACGCCGCCGTGATGTAGCCGTACTGGCTGGGCGAGAGTTCGAGCGCCGCCCGGATGAGCGGCGCCATCACGGAGAGCGCCTGGCGATCGATCAGATTGATCGCGATGGATGCCGACAGCAGTCCGACAACTACCCAGCGTTTCCCGGAAGATAGTTCGTTCATCTCAGGTTGGCCTTTCCGAACCGCCGGCCCTTTCCGAACCGGTGCGAACCGCGATCCATTGCCGCGTCGAAGCGGATCTCTGCACGGCGTCCAGCACTTGTTGAACCGCCAGCCCGTCGCGGAAGTTCGGGTGAAACTCAATGCCACGGGCAGCGCAATCCAGGAACTCCGCCAGGGTTGCGATGAAAGTGTGCTCGTAGCCGATGATGTGTCCGGGCTTCCAGAAATTGCCGAAAACCGGGTGCGCCGGATGAGTGACCATGATGTCGCGGAGGCCCTGCTCGGTGGCGGGCTGAGCGGCGTCGAAGAACTCGAGCTGATTTAGCCGTTCCAAATCAAATCGCAGCATCCCACCCGAGCCGTGAATCTCGAAGCGGTTGGCGTTGCGGTAGCCGATGCCGAAGCGCGTTGCTTCGAACGTGCCCACGCTGCCGTTGTCGAAGTGAGCCAGCGCCATCACGGCGTCATCCACCACGCGGTTCGGGATGAAAGTCCGCGCCGCCGCCACAGCCTCCCGAATGGCGCCGTTGAGGTACATGGCGGTGTCGAGCGAATGGGTAAGCAGGTCGTCCCCGACGCCGGATCCGGCCTGCGCCGGGTCCATCTTCCACGTGGCCGCGCGCGAGGTATCCCCGCCCCATTGTTGCAGGTAAGCCGCGCGGTAGTGGAATATCGTGCCCAGGCGGCCTTCGTCAATGAGCCGGCGGGCGTAAGCGATCGCCGGAACGCGGCGGTAGTTGTACCAGACTAATGTGGGCACCTTCTCCGCGGCCCGGACCATCTGTTCCGCTTCTTCGACATTCAACGCCATCGGCTTTTCGCAGAGCACCATCTTGCCCGCCTGCGCCGCGGCCATGGCGACGGAGGCGTGCAGGTAATTCGGGAGTGAGATATCGATGGCGTCAATGTCCGGACGCTCGACGGCGGCGCGCCAGTCGGTGGCGGTCTCCTCCCAACCCCAGCGTTGCGCCATGGCGGCCAGCGACACCGGTTCGCGGCCGCAAATCAGGGTTCGCCGGATGCGGTATGGAAGATCGAAAAAATGGCCGGCCTGGCAATAGGCGTTGGAGTGAGCCTTGCCCATGAAGCCTTGGCCCAGCAAGGCGACTCGCCATTCCGGTTTCATCGCGCGGCCCGCGGCATGGTTCCAGGGATCCGCGGCCTAGGCGGATTTCGTGGTCCGGCTGGCGGCGTCCCAGCCCAGCGGCTTGCCCTGTTTGAGCGACTCGAGCGCGATCAGACAAGGGAGCGCCGAGGAGTAACCGATTTCCATGCCCGCCACGGGCTTTTGCCGCGACTTGATGCAATCGAGGAAGTTGCGTGTGTGTACGTCGAGCGGATAGTCTTCCTCCACGCCGCCGCGCGGATTGATGTACATTTTGGCCTCGATGGGCGGCTCGTTTCCTCGCCCGCCCCGCCCGCCTCGCCCACTCCGGCCACCGGCCGCGCCCGGCGCAATCGCCGTGCCGCCGGCGCCCAGGGTCACGCCGCCCGCCCCGGCCTGGGGCGCGGGCCCTTGCTTGCGGATGACATGGGGCACGACCGGACGCACTGCCCACCCCTGACGATTCACCTGCAGCGAACCCCGGTTGCCAACGAAGAAGACGCCCCAGTTCTCAATCCCATCGGCCATGTACACTTCGCCGTTGGCGAACGTCATGAGGAAGTTGTCATACTGCCAGGAGATGGAGAAGGTGTCCGGCACCTGTTCGGGATCGGCATCGGGAACGGACAGGAAGGCGCCGTTCGCCATCGTTCTGATGGGAGCTTTGCCATCGGCGTTCATGAACCAGAGGCCGACATCGACATGGTGCGCGCCCCAATCGGCCACCAGCCCGCCGCCGTAGTCGTACCACGCGCGAAAACCCAGCCGGCTGGGCTTGAACGCCTTCTTGATCGCCGGCCCCTGCCACATGTCCCAATCCAACCCGGCCGGCACGGGCTGCTCGGCCTCGCGGGGCCGCGCGTAGGAGCCAGGCTGCACGATCACCACGTGAGTGATGTTGCCGAGCGTCCCGGCGTCGATGACCTTCTTGGCCTCGATGAAATGATCCCAGCTTCGCTGGTGCGTCCCGACCTGAACCACCTGCTTGCCATTCTTGCATGCGTCGAGCATGGCATTGATGCGCGGAATGGTGTTGGACACCGGCTTCTCCACGTAGACATCTTTGCCCGCTGAAATCGCGTCGATGGTGATCTGGCTGTGCCAGTGATCCGGCGTCGCTATCAGCACGGCATCGATGTCTTTGCGGTCGAGGATCTTGCGGTAGTCGCCGTAGGTCTGGACCTTCCAGTTGGCCCGCTCCGGCGTCATCCACGAATCGAGTTTTGCCTTGTTTACCTCCGCCGCGGCGAGGAAATGGCAGTCGGCGTGGCGCGCCAGCGAGTCAAACACGCGTCCACCCCGGGTGCCGGCGCCGATAATCGCCATCTGTACTTTGTCGTTGGCCGCAAGCGCGGACCGGGCTGCTGCGAGCGCGGCGGCGGATGCCTTGAAGAACGTGCGTCTGCTCTCCATTACGTCCTCTCTTCTGGTAGCACTTTATCCCCCCAAAGTCTACACCTGATTCGGTTGTCCTGCAATGAGATCAGGTGGGCGTGGTGGCCTGGTGGGCCTGGTGGGCATATGCTTGACTCGGGTGACGGCAATGAGTAGTATGCAGCCAAAGACAGAAAGAGGGGTGGCCCTATGTTCATGATCATCGCGAGAAAACGGGCGCTGATTTCCTGTGCGGCGCCGTGGTTGAGTACCGCAGTGGGGAGATTAGTTGGTCTACTGCTGATCCTGACGCTTGCACCTGGTCTTCAGGCGCAGGTGTCGACTGCCGATATCGTAGGAACCATCACAGATTCCAGCGACGCCGTGGTTGGCGGAGCGAAGGTCACGGCAAACAACGTTGCTACCGGTCTGAATTACCAAACCGTTTCGAATAGCCGCGGAGAGTTCGCCATACCGCTGCTGCCGTCAGGGCGCTACCGCATCCGGGTGGAGGCGACCGGGTTCAAGACGTGGAACATTACGGAGGTCACGCTCGATGTAGGCGACCGCTACCGGGCCGACGCCAAGATGACGGTTGGCGGTCTGGAGCAGTCGATTGAAGTGAAGGCCGAGGCTGCCGCCTTGCAGACCGAGTCGGCCACGGTGGGCACCGTTGTCGATCAGACCCAAGTGCAGGACCTGCCGATCAACGGCCGCAATTTTATCCAGTTGGCCCAGATCGTGCCCGGCGCCAACAACTATGGCGGCGGTTCGTTTGCCAACGGGGGCCTCGATGACCGGCGTCGTGGTACCACGGTATCCGTCAACGGCAGGACAGGCGCGGAAAACAATTTCACCATCGATGGCATGGATAATAATGAGAAGTTCATTGGTTCGATTCTGGTCAAACCTTCGATGGAAGCGCTCGGCGAGATGAAAGTATTGACCAACAGCTTCTCCGCGGAGTTGGCCAGAACCAGCGGCGCCGCCGTCACCATCATCACCAAGGGCGGCACCAATACGCTTCACGGAACCGCCTTCGAGTATCTTCGTAACGAAGTTCTGGATGCGCGGCCTCCCAACCTGGCGGCCACGGCGGCCAAACCGCCTTATAAGCAACATAACTTTGGCGGCAGCCTGGGCGGCCCGATCAGGAAGAACCGGACGTTCTTTTTTGGCGACTGGGAGACTTACAAAGTCAGCCTCGGGGCGCCGCAGTTGGCTACCGTTCCGCCTCTTGCCATGCGGCAGGGAAATTTCAGCGGCTTCAGCCAGATCTACGATGTGAACTCGACCAGCACGGCGAACGGTGTGACGACCCGCACGCCGTTTCCGGGCAACACGATTCCCCTGAACCAGATCAACCCGATTGGGCTCAAGCTGATCAATCTCTATCCGGACCCGATCAACAGCGCGCTCAACAACAATTACCAGCGGAACGGTTCGCGCAACCAGACCGACGATACGTTGGATACGCGCGTGGATCACCAGTTCTCGGCCAAGAACAACTTCTTTGTGCGCTACTCCTACGATCACGTCAGCACCCAGCTTCCGCACGTTTTCCCGGCAAAGAACGGCTTCGATCCGATCGGCGGCGCCGGCGGATACACGAAACAGGTGATTCAAGGCTTGGGGATGAATGACACCCTCGTCCTGTCACCGCGTGCCGTGCTGGTGTTGCGAGCCGGTTTTTCGCGCTATGCAAACCAAAGCCTGCCGCAGGGATTCGGAACGACACCGGCGACCCAACTCGGCATTCAAAACGTCAACGTGGATTCCGACAGCGCCGGGTTCCCGACCGTCAACGTCACCAACTTCACCGGGTTTGGCGAAGGCGGATTTCTGCCGACGTTTAACTTCCAAAACGTTTACACTACCTCCACCAGCCTGCAGTATTTGCGCGGCTCGCATATCTTCAAGGTGGGTGGCGAGTTCACGCGGCGGCAGGTTAATGAACACCAGAGCTCGGAGCCGCGAATCGCTTTCTCGTTCACGCCGGCATTCTCCGGGGACCCCAACAACCTGGCTGGCACCGGCAATGCGATGGCGTCTATGCTCGAGGGCTTTCCCGCCTCAACAACGCGCAACCGCTATCTGGAGCAGCCTGGCTACCGGTTCCTGGAGACCGGCTGGTTCTTCCAGGACGACTGGCACGCCAACCGCTGGCTGACGCTGAATCTGGGGATGCGCTACGACTACTTCAGCCCGCTCAGCGAATCCCGCGGCCGCATCGCCAACTTCGATTTCACCACCCTGAAACTGATTTTTGCGAACCAGAATGGGATCGACAACGTCGTAGGTGTTCAGAAGGACCGTAAAGATTTCTCCCCGCGTATCGGGTTCGCCGCCCAGGTCAACCAGAAGACCGTGGTTCGTGGCGGCTTCGGGATCAACTACACTCCCCTGCTGCAGGGGACTCCGGGCTCGTTCCGGAATCCGCCCTACGTGAGCACGCTGTCGATCACGCCCACCAACATCACACCGATCAATAGTCTGTCAGACCTGGTCCCTCCGTTGACGCCGATCGACCCCATCAATCTCTCGGGTCCGCTGCTGGCGGTGGCCCGGAACTATAAGACCCCTTACGTGGAGCAGTTCAACGTTACGCTGGAGCGCCAACTGCCCAAGGGAGTGGTGCTCACCACTTCCTACGTCGGGTCGCTGGGCAGGCGGCAGAGCGGGTCGAACGCGTCCGTCGACCTGAACGGCGCGGCGCCCGGCGCAGCCAACGTGCAAACCCGGCGCATCTATTCGGCAATTTATCCCAACGTCACGACCATCAACACGGTGGAGAACTACTTCACCAGTTCCTATCATGCCTTGCAGACCAGCCTGGATCTGCGGGCCCGTCACGGCATCACGCTGAATGTCAACCACACCTGGGCGCACACCATCGACAACAGCGAGGTCCGCTATCTTGCGTTCGCGGTTCCGGTGACCATCAAGGGCAGCGCCGGCGGCGATATCCGCCAGCGTGTGTCGATTTCGCTGAACTACGATGTGCCGTTTCCAAAGAACGCCAAGGGCGTGCTCGGCTTCCTGACCAGGAACTGGCGCATCAACGCCCTCGGTCTGGCGCAGTCCGGCCTGCCGTTCTCCGTTACTCAAACCGGAACCCAGACCAATGGTGCGACGGGCACCAACCGTCCGAACCAGGTGTCCGGTTTCAGCGTGGCCAACGCCAACGCCAATCAGTGGTTCAACCAGGCGGCCTTCGTGGCACAACCCGCCAACGTTTGGGGCTCTGAAGGCCGGAACCTGCTGACCGCACCCGGTATGTGGAATTTCGACGTGGGTCTCCATCGGGAGTTCAAGCCGAAGGAAAGGCTCACATTGCAGTTTCGGTGGGAATCGTTCGACTTTACCAACACCGTGCTTCCCAACCAGCCGGTGGCCGTGTTGGGCCAGCCTAATTTCGGCCAGGTCATTACGTATTCGGGCGGCCGGCAGCAGCAGGTAGCCTTGAAGATCCTGTTCTGAGCCGGGCGACGATGGTGAAGAGACTCACTCAATGGGCTACCGCCGCCTTGGTTGGCGCGTTGATTTGGACGGGCGCGCACGCTCAGTCAGGCCGCGGTAGCGAATGGACGACCCACAGCGGCGACCCGCAGCGAACGGCCTGGCAGAAAAACGAGACCAGAATCAGCAAGCAGCGCATCAAGGAATTCCGCCTTCTGTGGAAGCTGAAACTCGATAACCAGACCAGGGCGCTGCACTCGCTGACGGCGCCCTTGATAGTGAATGCTCAATACAGGGACCTGGCTGTCATCGCCGGGACGTCGGACAACCTCTATGTGTTGGATGCCGATCTCGGGCGGCTGCTCTGGAAGAAGCACTTCGATTACAAATCGGACAAGCCGCAGGATCAGAATGCCACCTGGCTTTGTCCGGGCGGTCTGGTTGCCACCCCGGTAATCACACCCGCGGTCGCCGTCGGCCGGGGTGCCCGCGGCGCGCCCGCTGCCGCCTCCGCGCTCGCTTCCGCCGGGACGCCGGTTCCTGCCGGCCGCGGCGGTGGTGGCGGCAGGGCTCCCAGATCGATTTATGTCGTCTCCGGTGACGGCAACCTCCACCAACTGAGCTTGAACGATGGCGAAGAGCTCGCGCCCCCGGCGAAGTTCATGCCGCCGAACGGGAAGCCCTACAGTTTGAACCTGGTCGATAACACAATCTATGCCATCACTGGACAACGCTGCGGCGGCAATCCGAATGCGACGTACGCCATCGATCCGACCAGCCCGGACAAGAAAGTCAGCTCCTTTCAGTCGGGCGGGGGCCTGTGGGGGATTGCCGGGCCCGCCGTTGGGACCGACGGCACTGTCTATGGCGAGACTGGGGACGGTCTGGCCGACCCGGAGAAGGGGCTTTACGGCACCTCAGTCATCGCACTCACCCCGAAGGAACTGAAGCTCAAAGACTATTACATTCCTAGCAACGCGGAGTGGCTGACCAAACGGGATCTGGATTTGAACGTCACCCCGGTCGTCATTCCCTACAAAGGCCGGGATCTGATTGCCGGCGCCACAGGCAAGGAAGGCCGGCTGTTCCTGCTGGACTCCCAATCGCTCGGGGGAGACGACCATCGAACACCTTTGTATCGAAGCGACCTGATTGCCAACTACGACGTGCAATTCGACGCCAAAGGGATCTGGGGCAGCCTGGCCAGTTGGGAAGATGCCAGGGGCACACGCTGGGTGCTGGCGCCCATCTGGGGGCCGCTGCACCCGAACTATAAATTCCCGATCGCGAATGGGGATGCTCCAAACGGCAGTATTGGCGCCTTTAAGCTTGAGGAGCGGAACGGCAGACCGGTGCTGACTCCGGCCTGGGTTTCGCGCGACCTGATCGCGCCGGCGCCTCCGGTGATCGCCAATGGAATAGTTTTCGCGCTTTCCAGCGGGGAATTCGTGCGTCAGGGCAGCAGCGCGGAAGTACGGGCGCAGCGTTCCACGCAGGCTACGCTGTATGCTTTGGACGCCGAGACGGGAAAGGAGTTGTACTCCAGCGGCGACAGCATCACCTCCTTCACGCACTTCGGCGCATTGTCGGTCGCCGGCGGCCGCGTCTTCCTCACCACCTATGACAACACGGTATACTCGTTCGGAATCTACATGGAGCAGTAGTTTGAGGCGATAGAAGAAACGGCGGCGTGCCGGGAGGGAAGAGTTGAAAATTACGGTCCTGGGCGGAGACGGGTATTGCGGCTGGGCTACCGCTTTGTATTTGTCGGCGAGAGGACACTCGATTTCAATTGTCGACAACTTCGCCCGCCGTCAATGGGATCATGAGCTCGGCGTGCAGACGCTGACCCCCATCCGTCCGTTAACGGAGCGGCTGCGCGCCTGGCGGGAGGTTACGGCCAACGAGATTGAGCTTTTCCCGGGCGATGTCACCGATTATGAGTTTCTCTCCTCCGTCATCCGGGAGGTGCAGCCCGACTCGGTCATTCATTTCGCGGAACAGCGGGCGGCGCCTTATTCCATGATCGACCGTAAGCACGCGGTCTTCACGCAGGTGAACAATGTGGTCGGCACACTGAATCTCTTGTTCGCATTGCGAGAGTACGGCCCCAACTGCCATCTCGTCAAACTCGGAACCATGGGTGAATACGGCACACCCAACATCGATATCGAAGAAGGCTATATCTCGATCGAGCACAACGGGCGAAAGGATGTTGTGCCCTATCCGAAGCAACCCGGCTCCTTCTATCACCTGTCGAAGGTGCATGACAGCCACAACATCATGTTCGCCTGCCGGATCTGGAAGCTTCGCGCGACTGACCTGAATCAGGGCATCGTGTATGGAACCATGACTGACGAAGTCGCCTTGGACCCGGCATTGATCAATCGCCTGGACTACGACGAAATCTTCGGCACGGTCCTGAACCGGTTCTGCGTCCAGGCGGCGGCCGGCCATCCGCTCACCGTGTACGGAAAAGGCGGCCAAACGCGCGGCTATCTGGACATTCGCGACACGGTGCGCTGTATCGAACTGGCCTGCCTGAATCCCGCTGCCGAGGGCGAATTCAGGGTGTTCAACCAGTTCACGGAACAGTTTTCGGTTTTGCAGATCGCGCATATCGTCCAGTCCGCCGCCGGACATTTGGGCCTGAGCGTTGAGGTGGATCATCTGCCGGACCCCCGTGTGGAGGCCGAGGAACACTACTACCACGCCAAACATTCAAAGCTGATCGACCTGGGATTGACTCCGCACATTCTTTCCGAGTCGGTAATCGATTCACTCCTGGGGATAGCCGTGAAATACCGCGACCGGATTGACTCGTCACTCTTTCTACCGCAAGTAAACTGGCGTAACGCCCGCAACCAGCGGCACCGGCAAGCGGTCCTTTCAGGGACCCGTAAGAGGTGAAGAGTTCATGCCATACGAGCGCGTATTTTCGCAAGACGCCGGCCTGGGCCGCCTGTAATGGTTTGTGGGGCAGGTTGCTAACCTGCGGCGGATTGTTAATCCGCCCACGCGATGCGGCAGCGAGCCAGTCATTCTTGCCGCCTTGCACGCCAGTCGCGGCCGGCGGATTGCCAATCCGCCGCAGGTTGACAACCTGCCCCACAGACTGAGGCAAGTGGATAGCCGTTATTCGTTATATAATCCCGCTTAATGCGGTTTACGTAGCAAAGGAGAAACAATGGCACTCAGGAACTCAGCCTCGTGGCTAACCGGAATGTGTGCGGCGGCGCTGTATCTCAGCGCGCCCAACGCGAACAAGGCACAACAGGCTCCGGCGCCGCAGGCGCCCACGGCGCCAACCGGGCAACCAGGGCCGGCGGGACAGCAGGGCCGCGGAGGATTCGGGCGCGGCGGCCCGCAAAACCAAACGCCGAACCCCGCCGACGTGCAGGCCATGATGGCTGCCCTGCCGGACAAGGCGCCGGCGAAACCGAAGCATCCGCGCAAAGTGCTGGTGCTTTGCAAGGCCGCGGGCTTCGTGCACTCGTCGATTCCACTAGCCGCCGCAACCGTGGACGCGCTCGGCACGAAAACGGGCGCCTGGAGCACGACCGTCTCGTACGACGCAGCGGTCATCACCGCGGACAATCTGAAGCAGTACGATCTGCTGTTCCTGGCCAGCACGACCGGTGCATTCCTTGACGACCCGAACGACCAGGCGGTCACGGACGCCCGCAAGAAAGCTCTGCTGGATTTCGTGAGGGGAGGCAAAGGACTGGCGGGGATCCACGCGGCCGGCGATTCGTACCACACTAACGGCGGTGGCCGGGGCCGGGGCGCGGCCGGCGCCCCCGCTCCCGATGGGTCTGCGAATGCTGGAGCCCCAGCGGCCCCAACGCCCGGGCCATCAGCCCCAGTTGGCCCTGTTGGCACGTGGCCAGACTTCAACAACCTGATCGGTGGCTACTTTAAGTTTCACTGGGTATATCCGCAGCTCATCACGGTGAAGATTGACGATCCGAAGAGCCCGCTCACCGCGATGTTTCACGGCGAGGAGTTCGAGATTCATGACGAGACCTATACGTTCGCCCAGAATTCGTTTTCACGGCAAAACGTCCACGTGCTGACGAGCGTCGATTACTCAAAGATGAGCGAAGAGGACAAAGCCAAAGAGCCCGCGGCCACCAAGCGGACCGATGGCGATTACGGGCTGAGCTGGATTCGCCGTGAGGGCAAGGGCCGCATTTTCTATGAAGCCCACGGCCATAGTGAGAAGATTTACGCGATCGCCCCGATGCTCCAGCACGTCCTGGCGGGCACGCAGTACGCACTTGGAGATCTGGCGGCGGACGACAGCCCGAGCGTCAAGCCCGCGAAGAAGTAAGTCGCGCCAGCACCTGATCAAACGCTACTACGTCTCCCTGACGGAGGCGTTAGACCTGACCACGCCGGCTTGACGAGCAATGGCGGGCCTGCTGGCCGTTTTCCGATTTTGAACTAAGATCAGCCCCTGTTAGATCAGGAGCCGTTAAGGCTAAGTACACCGTTTCAACCTAGATCCAGCAGATTGAAACTTCTGTGCGTGGCCCAACGGGTTGCTATCGTGAGGGGTGGACAACAATCAGGTGTGTATTCCGGCTCACCCGGACGGTGAACTGGAAAAGTCCGTTCGGGATCGCGATCTCCTCGAA
>DATMNI010000213.1:0-19988 GCA_035570275.1 Candidatus Acidiferrales bacterium
CGCATCAGGATCGGGTTGGCCAGGTTGCTCTCGTCGGGCCACAGTCGATTGAACCCGGTGGCAACCTTGGCCGCCGGATCGTTGGGATACAACTCGTCGCCCGCGATCTGCTCCTTGACGAAGCGGTCGTACGGCCGGTCCTGGTTGAAGGCATCAATCACGTAGTCGCGGTAGCGCCAGACGTTGGGCCGCGTCTCGTCGGCCTTAAAGCCTTGCGTGTCGGCATAGCGGGCCAGGTCCAGCCAGTGGCGGCCCCAGCGCTCGCCGTAGTGTGGGGAGGCCAGGAGCTCTTCGACCACTTTCTCAAATGCCCGCGGTGAATCGTCGGACAGGAAGGACTGAACCTGTTCCGGGGTCGGCGGCAGGCCGATCAGGTCAAAATAGGCCCGCCTGAGGAGCGTGACCTTATCGGCAGGCGGATTCGGTTTGAGGTTTTGGGCTTCAAGCTTGGCCAGGATGAAGGCGTCGATAGGCGTGCGCACCCAACTCTTGGCTTTCACGGAAGGCACGGCCGGCTTCACGACTTTCTGGAAAGCCCAATAGTTGCGCTGGGCATCCGTGAACTTCTTTTCGGTGGGAGCAGCGCCAGCCGCGGCGTCGCTGACCAGCGTTACGCTGGAATCCCAATCGGCGCCACTGTCGATCCAGGACTTCAGCACGGCAATCTCTTCCCGGCTGAGCTTGCCGCCGAGCGGCATCTGCGGCGCTTCCTGGGCGGCGACATGCTTGTACAGAAGGCTCGCGGAGGCATCTCCGGGAACGATGGCGGGGCCGTGTTGTCCGCCCTTCAGGGCGCCTTCCCGGGTCCTGAGATTCAGATTGGCCATCGGACTGGCAAGCCCGTGGCATCGCATGCACGACCGCGTCAGAATCGGCGCGACATCATTTGCAAACGAGACCTTTTTTGTTGTCTGCGCAGTTAATGGCGCACAGACTCGCAAAACCAGCAGGGTCCAGACCAACGGACGGATCGCTTCCAACATGGCCTCGCCTCCTTCACAGCAACGATGTCTCTTATGATATATCAGCGGCGACTTGCGCGGGGAATGTCTCGAGTTCACACCGGCGGCAAATCCCCCCATCAGCCGCGACGCTATGGGTCCCCATTAGCGATTCTCACACAGCCCATGGCGGCATCAACACACTCTGTCAACTTTGCCCTTGACAAATATTTTAGTTTAATCTAAATTAATTTCCATGGCCCCGGAAGCAGTAGTTTTGGCCGCGGTAGCGTCGCCTCGCCGGCGGGAGATTCTGCGTCTGGTCTGGCGCGAAGAGCTCACCGCGGGCGCCATCCACCGTGCCATGCCGGACGTTACGTTTGGCGCTGTCTCGCTGCAGCTTCGGTCCCTGGTGGAAGCCGGTCTTCTGGAGGCCCGCTCGGAAAAGCGTAACCGCCTCTATCGGGCCCGCCAGGAGGCGCTGGGAGCCGTCGGCGAGATGCTGGAGCGCATGTGGGATGACGCGCTGTGGCGCTTGAAACTGGAGGCGGAACTCGAACAGACCCGCCGCGGACCGCGCCCTCGCCGCCGGCGGCGCTCAATCGCACAGGACCAAAGCTCAGTCGCGAAAGACAAAAGCTCCAACGCAAAAGACAAAAGCTCAATCGCAAAGGACAACAAATGATGGACCCGTTAACGTATCGGCTGGATCGCAGCGTCGCCATTCAAGCCACTCCCGAGACCGTCTTCCGTTTCTTTACGGACAGCGCCCGCTGGGCCAAATGGTGGGGCGCTGGCTCCACCATCGACGCCCACCCTGGCGGGAAACTCCTGATCCGTCATCCGGGCGGTGTGGAGACACTGGGCGAAGTCATCGAGGTGCTCCCGCCCGAGCGCATCGTCTTTACCTATGGATACGCCAGCGGCAAGCCGATCCCGCCGGGCGGTTCGCGCGTGACCATCCGGCTGGAACCCGACGGGTCCGGCACCCGGCTCCATCTGCTGCACGAACTCGCCGATGCCGCGGCCCGCGATATCCATGTGCAAGGCTGGCGCTTTCAGCTTTCGCTCTTTGCAAACCTGGTCGCCGATGAAGTGTACGCCGGCGCGGGCGGCGTGGTAGACGCCTGGTTTGAGGCCTGGGCGCTAACCGATGACCGCACGCGCGGGGACGCATTCACCAGGATAGCGGCCGCGGGTGTCCGTTTCCGTGACCGCTTCAGCCTGTTGGATGGCTTGGCTGACCTCTCGGCACATGCCGGCGCTGCCCAGCGGTTCATGCCGGGCATCCGCCTGCAGCGCCGGGGCCAGATCCGGCATTGCCAGGGAATGGTGCTCGCCGATTGGTTTGCCGCAGCCGGCGATGGCCAGGAACGCATGAGCGGCACCAGCCTGTTTGTTCTGGAACCGGACGGCCGCATCAATTCCGTGACGGGCTTTACCAACCCGCCCACAAACCCGTAGAAGGAGGCATTCGCGATGCACACACGTTACGAGTGGCGGTTCGCGCTGGCCGCTGGGGTGGTGGTCCTCGGCGCGTTGTTTCTGGGCTCCTCCGCGGCTCAGCCAGTTCGCCGCCCGTTAACAACCGTTATCAGGCCAATCCCGGATGACAGTCCTGTCAGTGAAGACTAATCTAAAGTTAGTAGGGGACATCATGTTTTACCTAAGACTGAGAAGGTTTCTGGAAGCCGAACGGGCGCAGGACCTGATCGAATACACGCTCTTGATCGCGTTCGTGGCTCTGGTAGCCGTCGGTCTGATGTCTCAAGTTGGAAATGGGCTCCAGGGCCTTTGGGGCAGCGCCACCAGTACCATGGCGGTGGCCAATGCAAGCGGTCCAGGCCCTGTCGCGACCAATCCAACGCTTCCCGGAGGAGGAGACGGAGGCGGAGGCCGAGATCGAGACGGCCATTAGGCTGCCGCTATCGGCGCCGGTACAGCAGCCACGCCGTCGCAATTACCGCCGCCGTGCCCACCGCAATCTTGGTTTCGAACAGCCACACGTTGGTCACCTCCGCCGTCGGCACGATTGAGGTGAGAATCGCCAGCAGCGTGATGCCCCATCCGGAAATGGGGCTCCATCGCTTGCCGGCCTTCCACGCGCTCCCGAAAATGTACAGGTACGGCAGGAATCCGGTGACCACCATCAACGAAACCAGCGTCTGGTAGGCGGCGCGCATCGTGTCCCCCAGTTGGATCGCCACCAGCAGGAACGAGGCTACGCCGCCGAAGACCAGGATGGAAATGTGCGGAGTGCCCCAGCGCGGATGCACTTTGCCGAAGGCCGCCGGCAGCAAATGGTCCACTCCCACCACGAACGGCAGCCGTGAAACCGATGTGCCCCATCCGCCGAACTGCCCCACGGCGCTCGCCATCACCAACACGGCGATCGCGGGCCCCAGCCACGCCACTCCCAGCGATTGCGCGGCGGTTTCGCCGGCCTCCGCCAGACCATTCATCTCGCTGATTTTTTCCGGCCGCAGAATCACCAGCAGGGCGACCGTGGTAGAGGCGTAGAACAACGTGGCGATGCCGGACGCGATCCAACCGGCGCGCGGCAGCGTGCGCTCCGGGCGGTGAATCTCGCCCCCCATCAGCCCGGCCATCTCCAGGCCGCTCATGGCGTAGGCGATGATGGCCCAGAAGCTGATGGTTTCCCAACTCCAGGTGGGCGCGATGTGGATGGCGGTTGCCGAGCCGCGTTTCGACCAAAGCAGGGTGGCCGCCACGATCAGCACCGCGCCCAGCACCCAGGTTGCGGCGGCCCCCAGGTTCTCCGTCCACTTGCCGATCCGGATGCCCACCAGGTTCGTGCCTAGCGCCAGCCAGATCGCCACCAGCGACGCCACCACCAGATACAACCGGTTGTCGGCCAGGTGGGCGTAGGACGCGCCCAACGTGTAGGCGCCGGCGCTCATGTAAAACATGGCGGCGCTTGGGACTAAGAACGCGATGCCGATCCAGTAGGACCAGAAGCAGAGGAAACCGTGCCAGGGGCCGAAATCGTTGCGCGTCCAAAGGTACAGCCCGCCGGTTCCCGGATACTTCACAGCCAGCGCGGCCACCGCCACTGCCAGCGGCACCATGAACAGCACCGCCGCCAGCAGCCACAACGTTACCGAACCCGGCCCCGCGTGCGCCGCCGCCGGAATCCAGCGCGTGCCCACAATGCAGGTGATGGCGAACAGCGTTACGTCGCGCAAACCCATTTCGCGTCGCAGCGCCGGAACCGCTTCGGCCTGGTCGATTGGGCTACCGGCCCCACGACTGTCACCCACAGGCAGATTCTTTCCGCAATTCCCGTTCTATTCGCAATTCCTGGCCAATGCGGCGCAAGCCTTCGGTGAGAAACTCCGGCTTCCCGCCCAGCCATACGCGGATGAAGCCCTCCAACCCCAGATGGACGCCCGGCACAATCAGCACGCTCTGCTGTATGCGAATGCGCTCGCACAGTTCGTAACTCGGAGTGGTCGAGTGGTAGCGCATCAGGCAGAGCGCCCCGGCCTGCGGCTCGCGAAACGTCAGGAATTCGCCAAAGCTCGCCGCCCACTCCCGCATAATGGGCAGGTTGTGCTGCAGAATGGCCCGGGTGCGCGCGTACAGCCGTTCGCGGTTGGCCGCCTTCACGGCCACCTGGGCCACCGCATCGGAAAGTTTGTTGGGTCCGATGGTGATGTAATCGTGCTGGCTCCAGCACGCCGCCACCACATCCCGCGGCCCCACCATCCAGCCGATGCGCACGCCTGGAATTCCGTAGGCTTTGGAAAGCCCGCTGGTGACGATCACGCGGTCGCTCATCCCCCAGAAACTGCGCGTCCGCGGGCAGTGGATCTCCGCGCCAAGATAGACCTCGTCGGCCAACAGGTACGTCCCGGTGGCTTGGCAGCGCGCCACCATGCGTTGCATGGCGTCCTCGGAGAGCACTGATCCCGAGGGGTTGTTCGGGTTCGAAAGGTAAAGCAGCCGCGTCCGCTGGTTCACGGCGCGGTCGAATTCCTCCCAGTCCGGTTCCCAGTCCTGGTCGATGCGCAGGCGGAAGCGATTGACCTTCGCGCCCAGGCTGGGCGGCACGCCGCCGAACTGCATGTAGTTCGGGACCTGCAGCGCCACCTCATCGCCTGGGCTCAGCAGCGCCAGCGCCAGCAGGTAGTTGGCTTCCGAAGTACCGTTGGTGACCTCAATGTGGTCCGGAGTGGCCCCAGGGTAGTGGAGCGCCAACGAGTCACGCAGCGCGATGGTGCCGTTGGACTGGCTGTAGCCCAGCGGCATGTTCAGCATGGCCTCCAGATCCAGCCCCATTTCCATCAATTCGCGCAGCATGACCGGCCTGACGCCGCTCTCGCTCATGTCCATCTCGACGATGTTTTCCCACGTCGATTGCATCCGCTCCATTTCGAACTGATCGATTTTCAATTGGCCCTCTGGTAACAGTATTCGGCGATATAAAGATCTTCCACGCCCAGCCCGGTGAAGTCGCAGACTGTAACGCCGGCGCGGTCCCATCCGGAGGGGGCGGCATCGTTATCGTGTGGCTTGGGCTCGTGTTGCTGTGGCTCGCGTTGCTGTGGCTCGTGTTGCTCGGGGCCCGATTCGCAGAACGCGCCCAACTCCACGGCGCGCTGCCACTGATCCGGAGCGTGCTGCAATTCCCCCAGCTTCTCACACTGGCGTCTGGAATCCACCAGCAGGAGGGCTGCGTTCCGGAGGATTTGCGGATCCAATTCCTGCTTGCCCGGCGCGTCCGAGCCCACCGCCGATACGTGCGTACCGGGCCGCAGATCGCGGGCCGCCAACAGTGGCTGCCGCGACGCCGTCGCCGTGACGATCAGGTTGGTTTCCTGCGCCAGGCTTCGCGGCGAATCGGCTACACCGATGGTGGCCCTCGGCAAAAGAACTGCCAGGTCGCGGCGGCACTCTTCCACCCGCGCCGGGTTGCGTCCCCAGATCCAGACGTGTTTCAGGTCCAGCACTTCGGCATGCAGTTGCGCCTGTAACCGGGCTTGAATGCCGGTGCCCAGGATTCCGATGCTGGCGTCCGCGCGCCCCAGTTCGCGAGCGGCCATGGCGGCCACGGCGGCGGTGCGGAAATCGGTCAGATGCCCGGCATCGGCCAGGAAGACCTCTGGTTCGCCGGTCTCCGCCGACGAGAGCATCATCATGCCGTTGCCGGTGGCCAGACCGCGGCGGGCGTTGCCGGGAAATGTGCTGGCCATCTTCACCGCGAAGTACCGGCCGCCCCGGCGGTAGCTCGATTTCATGTGAACCTCGGCGTTCTGAGGGGCAATCTCAAGATGCATCGGCATGGGCGTATCGCACTCGCCGCGGGAATAGGCGATCAGCGCTTCGCGCATTCGAAGGATGGCTCCGGCGTACGCTTTGTTGGGCCGCCAAACGGCCAGCGCGCGGCGGATTTCCGGAAGTTCGAGGATTCGCATTCGTCTTGGCCCAGTGTCCTAGATGTATGACCGCCGCAAGTCCGCCACGCGTTCAATTATACTTGGCAGTACCTCTTGGACACCAATCGCAGCGGTATCGAAACCCAGCCCGGCCTGGTCCGTGGTTTCGGCTTGCTGGAAGCCACGGCCCTCAACATGAGCAACATGGTGGGGGTCGGCCCGTTCATCACCATTCCCCTGATCATCGCCGCCATGGGCGGGCCGCAATGCATGCTGGGCTGGCTGGCGGGCGCCGTGCTGGCGATGTGCGACGGCCTGGTCTGGAGCGAACTGGCGGCGGCCATGCCGGGCACCGGCGGTTCGTACCTATATCTGCGCGACGCTTTCCGGCAGACCCGGCTCGGCGGGCTCCTGCCATTCCTGTTCATCTGGCAATTCGTGTTCAGCGGCCCGTTGGAAATCGGCTCCGGCTACATCGGCTTCGTGCAGTACGTCGGCTATTTCTGGCGCGGCATGAGCGCGGGGCAAGGCCGCTGGATCTGTGTTGGCGTGGGCGCGCTGGTGATCCTGCTGCTTTACCGCCGGATCACGGCCATCGGGCGGTTGACCGTGGTGCTGTGGATTGGCATGCTGGCCACGGTGGGATGGATTATCGTGGGCGGCCTGGCCAACTTCCACGCCAGCGTGGTCCTCGATTTTCCGCCCAACGCCTTCACATTTTCGCGCGGCTTCGCGGCGGGCCTGGGCTCGGCGATGCTGATCGCCATGTACGATTTCATGGGCTACTACGACATCTGCTACGTCGGCGGCGAGGTGCGCAATCCGGAACGCGTAATCCCGCGGTCGATCATTTACTCGGTGCTGGCCGTGGCCGTGATTTATCTGCTCTGCAACTTGAGCATCATTGCGGTGGTGCCGTGGCGCCAGGCCATGAACTCGAAATTCATCGCCTCCGAATTCATCGAGAGATTGTACGGCACGCGCGCCGCCTCAGCCGTCACCGTGCTGGTGTTGTGGACGGCGCTGGCCTCGGTCTTCGCCCTGCTGCTCGGCTACAGCCGAATCCCGTACGCGGCCGCGGTGGACGGCCACTTCTTCAAGGTTTTCGCGCGCCTTCACCCCACCGGCCGCTTCCCGCATGTATCGGTCCTGGTGATAGGGGGCCTCGCCATCGTCGCCGGCATGTGGGATCTGGACAAGGTGATTTCCGCGCTGCTGACGTCGCGAATTCTGATTCAGTTCATCGCGCAGATTTTCGCGGTCCACTATTTGCGCCAGAACCCCGCCCACGCCCGGCCGTTCCGGATGTGGCTTTACCCCGTGCCGAGCGTCATTGCCTTGATCGGCTGGTCGTACATTTTTCTGACTTCGGGATGGAGTTACGCGGGCTTCGGATTGCTGACGCTGGCGGCCGGCTGCGCCGCCTATTGGCTATGGAAACGGTTCTTGTGAGGCGGGTTGGTAGGGGTACTCTCCGAGCGCCGATGCGGTTCAGCATCTGGTTGCGAAGTACGCTACAGCCGCACAAGAGGCCTGTCCATCATTGGCCGCGAAGCGTGTTTCGCCGCATGTTCTTTTGCCACACCACCGCGATGGTCCGAATTGCCCGATTCGCCCCGCCGTCTGCCGCAGCCGCCTTAGCGTTTGCTTGCCGGTTCGGCGAGAGGACCTACTTCGACTTTCGACTGAGTATTAGCCAGCGGCCCGAGTTCGGCGGCCACGCCGCGGGCGATCGCCGCCGTCTCACTGCCTGCCTGGAAGCAGGTGAAGTCCGCGCGGTCGCGCCATGCCAGGGGACCGCACAGCCGCTTACCCGCCTCAAGCGCTGCATCATGGACTACATTGATCAAGCGCTCATAGTCCGGCGTGCCCTGCGCGTATCCCGAGAAATTTCCCAGATCGCCCGAGGCCGCGAAGACCGCGGTCACACCTGGGACCTTGGCGATCTCATAGGCGTTCTTAATGCCTTCCAGCGTCTCAATCATCAGAATCAGCACGATGTTGTCATTGATGGTGGCGCGATAACCGCCGGGGACGCCGCCCCACATGGCCGCGTCAAACGCCTGGCCGCCGCCCTGGCTGCGCTTCCCGAGCGGAGGGAAATAAGTCCAATCCCGCGCCGCTGTGGCTTCCTCAACGGTATCCACGGTCGGCACCACAATGACCAGCGCGCCCGCGTCCGCCGCATGCTGAATCTCCCGTTCGTCGGTGTAGGCGACGCGAACGCCCGGCACGGCCTTGGCGTAAGGACAAGCGCGCCACATGCGAGCCACCTGCTCCCAATCTTTCGCGTTGTGCTGCATTTCCGTCCAGATGAAGTCGTACCCGGCATTCGCCATGGCACAATACGTTTCCGGATCGGTGGCGCTGAACAAGGTACCGCCTGTCACTTTGCCACCCTGCATCATTTTGAGCTTCACCGGATTCCAGATCTTCGAGCCCGCGGGTGGATTGAAATTGGGTCCATACTTCCATTTGGCGGCATCGAAGGCCCCGGTATTGGCCGCGCCGGGCGGGGCGGTTTTGATGGCGCCGCTGTCCTTGCCGGCGGGAGCCGCCAGCGGAAACCTGAGCTTTCCGGCGTCCGGGTTGTTGGCGTAGGGGTCGGCGTTCGGCTTCGGCGCTTGCGCAGGCGGCGGGGTCTGCGCCAAAGCATGAAATGTGACGACGGCAAAAGCCGCGAACAGGGCAATATTCGGTAACAGTCGATTCATTCGATTCTCCTTCTCGTTCGACCTCTGGTTCGACCTCTCGTGCGGTTGGCTTGCTTACCGGGATGATTCTACCTTCTAATACGAAACCCGCCGGCAGGCCGCGTCCTCGGCGGTGATCCAGATTCTATCAGAGAACAGCATCCAAACCGGCAATGGGAGCACGGCATGATAAAGAGCGCTGGTATTGGGTTGACCCCGGAACCCGTCCGGAGCAGGGTAAGAGCATGGACCTGACGATCCAGATTCCCGACGAATTCGCCCGGCACCTGGCCGCGGAACCCGGCGATCTGTCACGCCGTGTCCTGGAAATGCTGGCTCTCGAAGAATTCAAGAGCGGGCATATCACGAAGCCTGAACTGCGGCGCTTGCTTGGCTTCGAAACACGCGGCGCGCTGGATGGGTTCCTAAAGACCCATGCCGTTTTTGAAGAGTACACGCTCGACGATCGGGATCAGGAACGGCGCGACTTGAGCCGCCTCGGACTGTAGCGGCGTGCGCCTGGTGGTGGGCGATACCGGGCCGCTTCACTATCTTGTGTGGATCGGGCATATCGATCTCGTGCCGAAGCTTGTTGAAAAAGTATGCCTGCCGTGCGAGGTACGCGACGAACTCTCCCGCCGAAGCGTCGCCAGTGGTTCGTTCCTGGATCGCCAAACCGCCAGCGTGGCTTAGGGTGCTGCCCGCTCGGGCTGTATCGGTGGACCCCGTGTTGCTACGGCTCGATGGCGGCGAAAGAGCGGCTATTGCCCTGGCCGGTTCGCTCAATGCCGACGCAATCCTGATGGACGACCGCGCCGGCGTTGCCGCCGCGCGTGCAAAAGGGTTCGCGGTGATGGGAGCGCATGGCATTCTCGATGCCGGCGCGCGGCGCGGCTTGATCGATCTGGCCGAAGCGCTCGCGCGGCTCCGCCAGACGAATTTCAGACGTTGCGGACGGTTTCACCGGACGATCGGGAAGAGGCTTTCGGCCGTGCCGTGGGCCGCGTTGTGGCGCACGAACTCTACCATATCTTCGCCAATACGCAGAAGCACGGATCCGTTGGTGTGGCCAAAGAGAGTTACACGGTCCAGGACCTGATGTCCGGCGATTTCCTGTTCGACGGCCAGGAGTATCGCGCGCTCGGTGCCGGCAAAGCTCACCTCGCGCTGAGAATTGCGGGCGGAAGCATGTGACTTGGCATGTGCGTTCGGTATAATTCCGGATAGTGCTCCAGGAACTCGAACAACATCGTCATGCCTTTGAAGGCCTTGCCGGAGAAGCCACCGAACTGGCGAAAGGCCTCAGCGAGATCCAATTCAATTGGCGCCCGGCGCCAGGACACTGGAGCATCGAGGAGTGTCTGGCCCACCTGACCATGGTCGGGCAGTGGGAAGTTCAGGCCATTGAAGACGCGATAGATCAAGGCAAGGCACGCGGCCTCACCGGAACCGGTCCATTCGAATACTCAGCCATCGAGCGGTATATTTTGCGGGAATCGGCTCCTCCGGTGCGGCACCAGATGACCGCGTCGCGCCGGTTTCAGCCGTTGCATGGCCAACCGGTTACCGGAATCCTGCCCACCTTCCTCCACGTCCAGAGCCAGTTCATGCGGCTGCTGAAACGGGCCGACGGACTGGACCTCCGGCGCATCAAGGTCGCCACCCCGATTTCCCGGTTTCTGAAAATGAGCTTAGGAATGACGTTCGCTCAGGCCGCCGCCCATGAGCAGCGCCACATGATGCAGGCGCGTCTGGTCAGGGAGCGCTTACCGCGCTGAATTTGCTTTCACCGCCTTCAGGTCGGTGATCGCCTTCAAGTCGGTAAGCATCGCCGCGCTGTATTCGGCCGCTTCCCAGAAGGCGGCCTGCACCCGGTGAACCGAGATGCCGTGATGGGTTGCGGTGTCGAACTGGCCGGCTTCGTAGCCGATGACCGCATCCAATACGGAGCCCAACTGGCCATCACGTTGCAGGATCGCTCGCTTGAACTGTTCATCCAGCGGCAGAGGCCGGATAATATCGTCCAGGGGCGCGTTCAGGATCGAATCCAGCGTGGACAGCAGCCCCGTCATATAAGCCGACTGAGCCTGGCAGCCATAGGCCTGGGCGACAATTTCACAGGACCGGGCGCGTTGCAGGGCGAACGCCAGGTAACCGATCGGGCAATTGTCATATCCGGAAAGTACCAGCAGCGAGGCCCACCGGAAGACGCGATCCATTCCCAGCATTGAGATGGCATGCGCCGGCGATTGAAACTTCCCCCGGCGCCCGTAGAGCGCGGAATTCGCCAGGCGGAGCAAACCGTAGATCAGGGAGGCATCGCGCGCAACGATGGCGGCGATGGCGCCGGCCGACTGCTCCGGGTTCATGCATGCCGACAGCAGGGATAAGGCGGATAGACGGTTGGCCGGGATCGGGCGGCCGCGCAAGACTTCGGGTTTCCGCAGGTAGTAGCCCTGGAACAGGTCGCAACCCAGCGCTCGGGATGTCTGGAATTCTTCCTCGGACTCGATCTTTTCGGCGACAATCTTCAGCCGGAAGCCTTTCAGGAGCTTCACGTGGCTGCGGAACTCGGCAGCCGACAGACCGCGCAGGTCGAGCTTTACGTAATCGGCCAGGCGCACGAACGGCAGTTTTGACTCGGCATAGACAAAATCGTCGAGTGCGATCTGGTAGCCGAGGCCCTTCAGGCGCTCCAGGCAGGCGATGGTTTCCGAATTGACGGGGATGTCTTCCAGCACCTCGATCACACACCGGTCGGGCGGCAGGATGGGATTCAGCGCCAGCAGCCCCGCGGTGTGGTTGACAAAGACCGGTTGCTCCGGCGAAACCTTGGAGAGGCCGATTTCGAAGAAGGCCTTGAGGATAACGTCGGCACTGGCTTGATCGCCGCTGCAGAAATGGGCTGCGTCGTTTCGGGCGCTGCGCCGGTAGAGCAGTTCGTAAGCCCGGATCTCGCGCCTGGCGTCATAAATCGGCTGGCGGCCCAGGAAACAGTCCGGCGCAGTCGCGCGGATCTGCCCGGTGGTTTCGGTCGTTTCCAGGAACGAGGTGGTCGTGGCTAGTCCTCCACAAAGCTTATCGGCGGAAATGGCGGCGACTTTATCGAAAACGTCTCAAAGAATGGGGACATTGATAAGAATGGGACATTGAAAGGAGGAAACATTTGCCGGCCCCAGGTGGCCGCCAGTTCGATAGCGATTTGCGCGCGCCGGTCATTCCGGGGGAGAATTGAGTCAGGGTTCACGTTATCAGACAAACGAATGCCACGCATATTGGATGGAATCGAGTCTCCGCAACAGGTAAAGCAGCTTGCGGTCGCGGAACTGCAACAATTGGCGGCTGAAATCCGCGAAGAATTGGTGTCGGTGTTGGCCAGCACCGGCGGCCACCTGGGCCCGAACCTCGGGGTAGTGGAGCTGACCATCGCGCTGCACTACGTGTTCCAGACGCCGCAGGACCATTTTGTTTTCGACGTCAGCCATCAGGCCTACGTCCACAAGTTGCTCACTGGACGGCGCCGGCAGTTCCACACCATCCGCACACCCGGCGGGCTGAACGGGTTTATGCTGCGCAGCGAGAGCCCGCACGATTGTTATGGCGCCGGCCACGCCGGCACGGCGCTTTCGGCGGCGCTCGGCATGGCCGTGGCGCGCGACCGGACGGAAGGCAAGGAACACATCGTCGCCGTCGCCGGAGACGCCGCGTTCACCTGTGGAATCACCTACGAAGCCCTCAACAACATCGCGCACCACACCAAGAGAATGCTGGTCGTGCTGAACGACAATGAATGGTCCATCGACAAGAACGTCGGCGCCATCGCCAGCTACCTGAACAGCATCGTTACCAGCCCGCGGTACGACTACCTGCACGAACAGGCGGCTAAGTTCGTTCAAAAGCTAGGCGGCAAGACCGCGCTGCGGATGGCCCGCAAAGCCGAGGAGGTGGCCAAGAGCATCCTGTTGCCCAGCGTGATTTTCGAGGAACTGGGGCTGAAATACTTCGGACCCATCGACGGCCACGACATTTCCACGCTGATCAAGACCTTCGAGTTTCTCAAAAAGCAGGAGCGGCCGGTGCTGCTGCACGTCCTCACCCAGAAGGGCAAGGGCTTCGAGCCGGCCATCCTGAAACAGAAGAAATTCCACGGCCTCGGGCCTTACGATCCCGAAACCGGCGAGACCAAACCTCTGAGCCGGCGCACGTATTCCGAGGTCTTCGCGGACACCATGGTCAAGCTGGCCAACGTCAACCCGAAGGTGGTGGCCATCACCGCGGCAATGCCTAACGGCACCGGTCTGGACCGCTTCCAGCCCCGTCATCCGGACAAGTATTTCGACGTAGGGATCGCCGAGGAGCACGCCGTGCTGTTCGCGGCGGGAATGGCCACCAAGGGCTTCAAGCCGTTCTGCGCCATCTACTCGACGTTTCTGCAGCGCGCCCTGGACCCTATCATCCACGACGTTTGTTTGCAGAATTTGCCAGTGGTGTTCTGCATGGACCGCGGCGGACTTTCGCCTGACGACGGGCCCACGCATCACGGGCTCTTCGACATCAGCTACCTGCGCGGCGTCCCCAACATGGTGCACATGGTGCCGAAGGACGAAGACGAGTTGGCCGATATGCTGTTCACGGCCATGCAGTGGGATGGGCCGATTGCGGTGCGGTATCCGCGCGGCGTGGGGCCCGGCAAGGCGGTGAAGGACGTGCCCGAGCTGATCCCGATCGGCAAGGCGGAGATCGTGCAGCACGGCGAGCACGACCGGGTGGCCATTTTTGCCCTGGGCGCGCTGGTGCCGATGGCGGAAGAGATTGCGCGCAAGATCGAAGGCGCCGGTTCTTCGGCGGCGGTGATCAACGCCCGGTTCACCAAACCGCTGGACGTGGAGATGCTGGAATTCTTCGCCCGCAGCGTGGATGTGATTCTGACCCTGGAAGACCACGTCTTGCGCGGCGGCTTCGGCAGCGCGGTGCTGGAGGAACTCAACAACCTGGGCCTTGCCACGCCGGTGGTGCGGGTCGGCTGGCCGGACCAGTTTATCGAGCACGGTAAGCTGGAGTCGCTGCGCGCCAAGTACGGAATCACGGTAGAGGCCGCGATGGAGAAACTGCTGCCGCATCTGGCGGTCCGTGAGCCCCTGGGAATTGCGGCGCGCAGGGGATAGGGGATCACTCGCGCGAACTCTCAATCGCCATCCGCCAACTCCGGCAGCAGGGAAGGAGGTGCGGAACCGCATCGGGGTATCGGCCTACCGCAGCAACCGCAAGTCTATGGGGTGGTCGCGGCTGTGAAACGATTCGGATCTGTCCGCTATCCGGATGCTGGGGGTTATCAGCATGTTCCAGGTCGCTGGAGCGATCACCGACGGAACCCGGAGTAGGGCGGTACGCCCCGAATGCAGCCATTCGTCACCAAACCGGCGGGTGGTTTCCAACTCGGTGTGCCACTTCCGTCCCCACTTCCGTCCAACGGCGCCCACCGGAACAGTGTCCATAGAAACTGTGTCGGCAACCTCGATCTCCAGGTAACGGAAGTTGACCGGCATATCCTCCAGATCGATGCTCGCATGCACGAGGACTTCAAGCAGCGCCGTCGCCGGATTCGGCGCGCAGTAAACGATGCGCCGGCCGCGCGTATGCCACCGACCCGGCGCGCGCAGGCCGCCACCTCCGTCCAGTTTCTTCTCTAACTTCGCCGCGATGACCGCATGATCGAGGTGGGGCGCGTTATCCACGATGCGTTAGGTCGAGGGATATCCCAGTCGGCGCCGCTTCAGCGGCGGAGCAATTTCGATGAATTCGAATGAGCCCGGTGACACTCTCTTCAGCGCCGCCGCGATCTCGGCTATTTTCGGCCGGATGCTGGGCCAAATATTCGATCCGAGTACGACCATAGAGATTGTCCGATGCGCCAAATTCTGCTGGTATTGAATATTCTGATCGCACGTCAGCATGATTTGGTAGCCCGCCTCTTCGGCGCAACTGATCAACTCACCGTTCGAGACTTGCCCCCAGCCCTCATCGTCGGCAGTTTGCACCTGATAGTCTGTCAGGTGCCGCCTCAGTAAGTAAGGGACGTTCTTATCGAACAGGACGCGGAGCATTCTGATGGTCCGCCGCGTAGGACAGAATCGCCTTCACCTGCGCGATCGGCAACCGGAAATTGGCCGCGATGTCGGGTTCATCGACCCCGGCTTCCCAATTCTCAACGATGTCATCGGCAGGCATGCGGGTGCCCTGCAGCACGGGGCGACCACGCTGCACGCCGGGCCTTACTTCGACGAGGGGGCAATCTGACCAATCCATAGTGATGCTGATTCCTGGTCCAATTATAGCCGGTTTGACAAGGCCGAAAACCCGCATAGTAGAGTCCTTTATCATCCGCTGATGCAGAAGGGGAAACGGCTCAACACAGCTAAACCGAGCTGGCCCAAAGGGACCTGCAAACCCGAAGAATCGGGGCGCAAAAGAGCTATGGCCGAGCAATTGGTCAGGCTACCGGCTCCCCTTTTGGCGTTGGCCAGAAAAGAAAGAGACATCCCGCATGTCCACCGCAGCGCGACGAGGCACGCGATGAGCAGAAAGGTTGTTCGGGAGGCTTAGCGAGCGTCCTCCGTTAGATTAGAAGACCCTCGTCCCCTTGAGGTTGAAGTCTTCAGTACTGTCACAATATAGCTTGTCCCCGCTAACGGTGATCCGCGTCGTTTCGTCACAGTAATTGTCCTGGCACCGCACACCGCCCGAGTCCAGCCTCCGCGCTTTGACTCAGTCACCGCCCACGCCGCTATATGGGCGGGTGCCCAAATGTCAGCAGCCTCATTCCCGCCAGCCTCAACCAGGCAAACAAGTTACGCGGCGGCTTTTTCGTCATCGTTTGGCCATTCGTATGCATCCCTTCAAGCCAAGGGAGACTCCTTACATGCACGTGCGGGTTCTGGTTCTACTGTCGCTGGCTGTGGCGGCCCCGGCGCAGGACGTTGCCCCGCTAAAGCTCACGCTGCGCGATGCGGTGGGGCTGGCTCTCAAGCAGAATCCTCAAGTGATTCTGGCCAACCTCGGGGTGGCGCAGAGCGAGCAGGATCGCATCATCGCCCGCTCCGGTTTGCTGCCGCAAGCCGCCGCCAAAACCTCCGAGGCGGTCAATCGCGTCAATCTGGAAGCGGCCATCGGCTTCAAGTTTTCCGCATTCCCGCAGCACGTCGGACCTTACTGGGTGAATCAGGGCGGCCTCAGCTTTAACGCGCCCATCTTTGACTTGACACTGTGGGGCCGCTACCGTGCGTCCCAGATCGGCATTGCCTCTTCGCGCGCTCAGGAAACCAGCGTGCGCGAACAGAGTGTGCTGCTGGTGGTGTCGCAGTACCTGGGCAGCCAGCGCGCCGCGGCCGAGGTTCAGGCCGCCCAGTCGCGTGTGGATCTGGCGCAAGCGCTTTACGATCAGGCGGCCGATCTGCAAAAAAACGGCGTGGGCACGGGCATCGACACGCTGCGTGCCAACGTGCAACTCCAGAATGAAAAGCAACGGCTGATTGTGTCGCGTACGCAGTTGGAAACCTCGCTCTTCGGCCTCGCGCGCCTGCTGAATCTCGACCCGCGGCAGAAGATCGAGTTGGCCGACCAGGTAAGCTTTTTCGACACGCCCGAGGTGCCCGCGGATCAAACCCTGGAACGCGCATTTCAAACCCGCCCGGAGCTGCGGCAGATCGTTTCGCAGCAACAGCGGGCAGCGGTGGAATTGAAATCGGCCGGCGATGCGCGGCTTCCCAAGGTCACGGCCACAGGGTTTTGGGCGGAGCAGGGAGTCACCGGCAGCAACATGATTCCCGTTTATCAATACCAGTTCAACCTGGAAGTCCCGGTGTTCACCGGCGGCCGGATTGAAGCCGAACGCAGCCAGGCCGAAATCGCCATCCGTCAACTCCGGCAGCAGGAACAGGAAGTGCGCAACCGCATCGCCCTGGAGGTGAAGACCGCGTTGGCACAAGTTGAATCGGCGCGCAGTGAAGTAGACGTGGCCAGGTTGGGTGTGCAATTGGCGCGGCAGGAAGTGACGCAGGCGCGCGACCGGTTCCAGGCCGGCGTGGCCAACAACATCGAGGTCGTCACCGCTCAGGACGAACTGGCGCGCGCCAATGACAACCAGATCGGGGCTCTCTACCGGTACAACCAGTCGCGGGCAGACCTGGCCCGGTCCGTGGGCCAGATGGAGGCGCTCTACGCCAAGTAACTGGATTGGCCGGCCGGCAGCGCCGCGCCATATCAATCCCTGGATCATCGCCGTCACGGTGATGCTGGCCACCTTCATGGAAGTGCTGGATACCAGCGTGGCCAACGTCTCGCTGCCTCACATCGCCGGAAGCCTCTCGGCCAGCATGGATGAATCCACCTGGGTGCTCACCTCATACCTGGTCTCGAACGCCATCATCCTTCCCATGGGCGGATGGTTTTCCATGCTGCTGGGGCGCAAGCGATTCTACATGATCTGCGTCGCCCTGTTTACCATCAGCTCGTGTCTGTGCGGCATGGCTCCCACGCTGAGCCTGCTGATCGTTTTCCGCGTCATGCAGGGAATTGGCGGCGGCGCGCTGCAACCCATCTCGCAAGCCATTCTGGTGGAAAGCTTCCCGCGCGAGAAGCAGGGCATGGCGATGGCGGTCTACGGCATGGGGGTGGTGGTGGCGCCCGTAATCGGGCCAACCCTGGGCGGTTGGATTACGGACAATTACAGTTGGCGTTGGATCTTCCTGATCAACATTCCGGTCGGGATTCTCTCGCTGCTGCTGACCTCGATGTTGATTTTCGACCCGCCTTACCTGCTGCGCCGCGGCTTCAAGGACGGTCTCAAGATCGACTACGTGGGCTTCAGCCTGCTGGCGCTCGGCCTGGGCGCGCTCGAAGTGGTCCTCGATGAGGGGCAGCGCGAGGACTGGTTCTCCTCGCACTTCATCGTGGCTTTCCTGGGGATCATGGCGGTGTGTCTGGTCTCGGTGGTGTTTTGGGAGTTGCGCCAGAAGCAGCCTATCATCGATTTCCGCGTGCTCAAGGAACGCAACTACATGCTGGCTACGGTATCCATGCTGGTGCTGGGTTTCGTCCTGTACGGCAGCACCACACTGCTGCCGATGTTGCTGCAGTCGCTGCTTGGCTATACGGCGCTGCTCAGCGGGATGGTGCTGTCTCCGGGGGGCATCGTCATCTGCGTGATGATGCCGTTGGTGGGTTTTCTGCTGCGCCGCGTCCAGGCGCGGTGGCTGGTGATTGTGGGAGTGCTCGTCTCTGCCAGCGGGCTCTGGGCGATGTCGAAGTTCACGCTGGAGATCGACTACCGCACCGCGGTGTGGGGCCGCGTGGTGCAGAGTATCGGTCTGGCCTTTCTCTTCGTGCCGATCAGCACGCTGGCCTTCACCCTGATTCCCAAGGAAAGGATCAACTACGCCACTGGCCTGTTCAACCTGGCGCGCAACATCGGCGGCAGTTCGGGGATTGCCACGGTCACCACCATGCTGGCCCGCCGCGCCCAGTATCATCAGTCGGTGCTGGTCTCGCACCTCACGCCCTATGATTCGGCGTATCGGGACACGGTCGCCCAGATTTCCGGGGTTTTCGTGGCCAACGGCACCGGGTCGGCGGACGCCGGCAATCGGGCGGCGGGATTGGTCTACGGAACGTTGTTGAAGCAATCCAATATGCTGGCCTTTGCGGACGCTTTTTGGGTGATGGGCGTTCTGTTCATGGCCATCATCCCGCTGATGTTCTTCCTGAAGAAAACGGGACCTGCCCGGGGGTCGATCCATGTGGAGTAGGACAGACGATCGTTTTTCGTCGTCTGTCAGTCCCGGTGGGCTGTTTGGAGTGCCCCGGGGGTTCCCGGCCGCCAGACCACAGAAACGATGGTCTACCCTGCTTACTGCCAATATGTGGGCAAACGGCCGAGCCAGACAGCCGCTCCGGACCAGTTAAGCTCAAACAGCGAAAGAAGTTGGGGCCGTTGGGAATCTGGCCCTTGGCTTGCGGAATCTAAACAACCATAAGGCGGGCATCTCAATGGCGAACGCAGTAGAGCCAGACGTCGTGGACGAATTGTCAAAGTCGGAAGCCTCAACGCAGGCCGCGCAACCGCGGAAGAATCTTCGCGTCAAGGTCATCTTGCTGGGAGCGGTATTGGTCCTGGGCGCCGCCGCGGCCTGGGCGTACTTTCATTTCCAGGATCGGGTGTCTTCGGACGACGCTCAGGTGGATGGACACATCGTCGCCATCGCGCCCAAGATCTCCGGCAATGTCCTCGACGTGTCGGTCCAGGAAAATCTACACGTGAAGGTCGGGCAGGTTCTGTTACGCATTGACCCGCGGGACTACCAGGCGAAGGTCGATATGGCCAGGGCCGCTTTGCAGCAGGCCGTAAGCCAGTTGCGCTCCGCTCAGGTATTGGTCCCATGGGAAAACGAGACCACCCGGTCGGGAGCTTCCACTGCCTCGGCGCAACTGGCCGATGCCATGGCGGAACTGCACCGCGCCCGGCTAACCTATGAGCAGGCATCCAGTTCGGATATCGCCTACGCCGAAGCCAACTTGCGCTCCAAACTGGCCGGTAGCGAGCGCGCCCAGGCGGACCTGGCGCGCATGAAGCCGCTGGTCGATAAGGCCGAGATCTCGCAACAGCAATACGACAGCTATTTGGCCGCCGCCCGCGTGGCGGAAAGCGATTGGAAGGCGGCGCAGGAAAACCTGTCTTCGGTGCAGAAGGACGCCGGCATCCGGCAAGCCGGGGTGGATGCGGCGCAGTCGAAGGTGACGGTGGCGCAGTCCCAGGTGGAGAATTCGCTGGCCAACCGAAAGCAGGTAGACGTCAGGAAAGCCAATGCGGGCACCGCCGGGGCCGGTGTGGCCGCTGCGCGCGCCAGTCTGGAGGCGGCGGTTTTGCAGCTCAGCTACACCACCATCGTTGCGCCCACCGA
>DATMNI010000214.1:0-50180 GCA_035570275.1 Candidatus Acidiferrales bacterium
GGCTGCACATCCGGTCACTGTCAGACGCCGGATGCCGGATGCCAGTGGCCGGTAACGGCCGCACATCTGGCCACCGGCCACTGGCCACCGGCCACCGGCATCTGCCATCCGGCATCTGGCATCTGCTTTTCATGCTCACTCCAGGTTCAACGACTGTTCCCGGATCTTGTCGATTTCGGATTTGGCGGCGAGGGCTAAGTCGGTGATGGTCAGGCCCAGGTCGCCTAAGCCGCCGGTCTTCGATAGCACTGTGTTGGATTCGCGGTTCATTTCCTGGAGCAGGAAATCCAGGCGCTTGCCGACTTCTCCGCCGCCTGCGAGCATCGCCTCCAATTGGCCGGCGTGGGTGCGCAGGCGCATCAATTCTTCGGCGATGTCGCTGCGGTCGGTCAACAGGGCGGCTTCCTGGGCCAGGCGCTGGGGGTCGATGCCGGCGCCGTGGAGCAGGTCGGCCAGCTTTTCCTTCAGGCGTTTCTGGAAAGCGCCAATGGCGCCGGCGCGGATCTCTTCCATACGGGCCACCAGGTCGCAGATGGCACGCGAGCGCTGGCGCAATTCTCCGGCGGTGGCGCCGCCTTCGCGTTCGCGGACGGTATTCAGAATGGCGACGGCTTGGGCAGCGGCGTCCACAACGGCTTTGACCACGTCCTCGCTCAGTGGAGCGCTCTCGGCGCCGGTGCTCAGCATACCCGGAACGCGGAAGGCCGCGTTGAGGTCCGGCTGGTTGGGAAGTTGGTACAATTCGGCGGCCTCCTGGAAGGCGCTCATGTAGGCTTGCAACAGGGCACGGTTCAACGGAGCCGGCCCGGCGGCGATCACACGGGTGAATGTGATGTGAATCTGCACGTGGCCACGGGCCACACCATTCTTGAGGGCCGCGCGGATTTCATTTTCGATGGAGTCCAATTCCGGCGGCAGGTGGAAGTGCATGTCCAGCCCGCGGTGATTCACGGTCTTCAAACTCAGGACGATCTCGCCTTCGGCGATCTCTTTTCTCACCCGGGCGAAGCCCGTCATGCTGCGAATGCTCACAAGTCCACTCTCATAAGTCCACCCTCATAAGTCCACCCTCATAAGTCCACCATGGATGCCACATCCTCGAACTGGAGTTCGTAGAGCCGTTGATACATGCCGCCATGCGAAACCAGTTGCTCATGGGTTCCGGTCTCCCGAATCTGGCCCTTTTCCAGCACCACGATCTTGTCGGCGCGGCGAATGGTCGAAAGCCGGTGGGCGATCACGATTACGGTGCGATGCTCCATCAGGTTGGCCAGGGCTTTCTGCACCAGCATCTCGGACTCGGTATCGAGATGCGAGGTGGCTTCGTCAAGGATCAGAATCGGTGCGTTCTTCAGCAGCGCGCGCGCGATGGCGATGCGCTGGCGCTGGCCGCCGGAGAGCTTGATGCCGCGGTCGCCGGTCACGGTATCGTAGCCGCGGGGCAGCCGCGTGATGAAATCGTGGGCCAGGGCGGTTTCCGCGGCGCGGCGGATGGCTTCGTGTCCCACCTCCGGCTGGCCATAGGCGATGTTATTGGCTACCGTGTCGTTGAACAGGAAGGTGTCCTGGGCCACGATACCGATTTGCCGGCGCAGCCCGGCCAGCGAGAGCGAGCGCACGTCGCGGC
The DNA here is from genome assembly GCA_035570275.1 of Candidatus Acidiferrales bacterium. Classification (GTDB taxonomy): domain Bacteria; phylum Acidobacteriota; class Terriglobia; order Bryobacterales; family Bryobacteraceae; genus DATMNI01. The sequence goes on from DATMNI010000214.1 coordinate 1,628, forward strand.
CATCAATCTTGACGGCGCCGCCTGCAACGTCATAGAAGCGGGGCACCAGATTGGCCAGCGTGGTTTTGCCGCCTCCGGAAGGGCCCACCAGCGCCACCACCTCGCCTGCTTTGACTTCGAGATCGAGCGCCTGGATCCGGAAGCCATCTGGCGCGCCGGGGTAGTGGAAGGCCACCTTTTCGAAAACGATGTGCTTTTCGAAGCTGACTAGCGGCAGAGCGTCTGACCGTTCCGCGACTTCTTCGGCATGATCCAGATACTCGAAGACCTTCTGCGATGCGCCGATGCCCTGCTGGAATATATTGTGTATGCCCACCAGGCGCTTGACGGGTTCCAGCAGCATCAGCAGGGCGATGATGAAGCTGGTGAAATCGCCCGCGGTCAGGGTGCCGGCTTTGATCTGCAGCTTGGCGTAGGTGAGCAGCCCCACAATGACGGCGGCGGCGCACATATCGATGAGCGGGGAAGAAATCCCCTGCTGCAGAACGTAGCGCACGTTGGTTTTCAGCAGCCGGCGAGCCGCCTCGCGGAAACGGCGGAATTCGTAGCCTTCGGCGCCGAAAGCCTTCACCACCATGTGGCCGCTCAGCGTCTCCTGCAGAATCTGATTCAAGTCGCCCTGGCGGTCCTGCGTGTTTCTGCTGGTGCGCCGGATGCGGCGGCCGATGCGGGTAGTGGGGATCATGACCGCGGGCAGTACCACCAGGCTGATGACCGCCAGATGCCAGTCATTAGTCAGCAGCACAAAGATCAGGAAAATGGCGGCGAAGATCTGCCGCAGAAAATCGGCCAGGATCTGCGAGGTGGCCACCTGCACCTTGTCGACGTCGTTCATGATGGACGACATGAGCTGCCCGGTGGAGTGGGCTTCGAAGAATTGAGCGCCCTGCTTCAGAACCTTTTCGAAGACGGCGTTGCGGAGATCCGTCACCGAGGAAAATCCGGCGTAGCTGATGAGGTAATTTCCCAGGTAATCGCAGATGCCTTTGACCAGAAAGACCAGCAGAATGGCCGCTGCCACCATGAACCAGATGCCGCGGCTGTGGATGGGGATGATTTGTTCGAGATAGATCTGATGGTTCCAGATGGGGTGCTGCAAGAGCGGCGTCAAGCCTTTGGGCGGATTTGCAACCAGGACGCGGTCGAAGATCGGCCGGATCAGCAGCGCCGTGGCGCCTGTCGAGGCGCCGGCCAGTGCCATGAGGAAGACTGAAGCGAGCAAGTGCGCCCAATAGCGGCGGCCATAGGAGAGCAGGCGGCGGACTTCTTTCATACGTGGGCCTTTTTTGTACCCATCGAGATCCGCTGCAGAGCGTCCAGCACTTGCGAGATTGAGACTTGGGCGATGCTGCCGCCGGGGGCTGTCACCACTTCGGAGACGGTGCGCCACGGCCCCCAGATGGCGGGATTGGACGCGCCGAAGATGACGACCACGGGCAGACCGAAAGCAGCCGCCATGTGGGCCGGACCGGAATCGTTGCCCACGAACAGAGAGGCCGTGCTGAGCAGCCGCTTGATTTCCGAAAGCGGCGCGCCCGAGATGGTGCGGTAGGCGCGGAATGGCGACAGATCGTCGCCCGCCGCGCCGATGAAGATGGGTTCCAGGCCGGAGGATTTGAGGCGCCCGGCTACGGCGAGAAAGCCCTCGGCGTGCCAGGTTTTTTCCGGCGTCGCGGCGATGGGGTGGATGATAGTGGTCGCGACCCTCTGGGTCGCGATGGGGAGGGGTTCGGCGCTCGCGACCCGGAGGGTCGCGGCCACCAGGTTTGCAGCTCCTACCTCTTCCACCGGCGCGCCCAGATAAAACATGGCGCTGGCCAGATGTTCCGCTGTGTGCACGGTGCGCTCCACGCCCAGAATCTGCTGTGCCCGCGGAATCCGCACGTTATACACAAACTGATGACGGTAGTGTCCAAACCCCGCCCGGTAGCGCGCGCCCGATGCCGCCGTCATCCACGCGCTGCGGCTGCCGCCATGCAGATTCAGGCACAGTGCGGGCCGGTACCTGCGCAGCAGCGACAACTGCGGCCGCAGGATCTCATCCACGCCGGGGTTCTCCTCGAAGATGGCACGGAACCGGTCTTCCACCACCACAGCCACGCGCAGATCGGGCCGGCAGCGTTTCAGAATGGCGAGCGCGGGCGTGGTGAGGACGCAATCCCCCAAGGACCGGAACCTGAGGATCGCAACCCGGCTCTCCCGCGGCAAACATTCCAGAAGGCTTTCCACGGCCTATTCTTCGATTTTCGCCTCATCGACCAGCATCACGGGGATGTCGTCGCGAATCGGGTACACGCGATGGCACTCGACGCATTTCAACCCGCTTTGGTCGGACTTGAGTTCTACCGTGGCCTTACAAAGCGGGCACACGAGGATTTCGAGCAGATCTTTGCTGATGGCCATAGCGAACCCTCAGTTTAGCGAATAATTCACATCTCCGCGCGAGCGTGCGCAACGGTGACGGGTAAACTCGGCTACACCGTTATCTAGGGTTACTCCGGCCGCTGCGGAAAAACAGGCGAGGTGCCGGACTTGAGGTTTCCGAGGCATCACCGTGCACAACACCTGGAAGGGGTTTGAGTGTAGGTGATTCGGGCTCTCGGGACAAGGCGCGGGGTCCGGGGAGGGGCAAAATGAAAGAACGAACCCAATGTTTGTTGAATCGGTTGGAGTTGGGCGAAATTGGCTTTGGCTTTGGGTGGCGGCGTGCCGGGGCCTTTCGGGTGGACGGCGGGCGGCAGCGCGACATTTGGCATGGAGGCGTTCGAGGCCGAGCCTAAGTGGCGGTTTTTCTGCGGACTGCGAAGCTTCGTGGAATGGATTTGAGGCATCGGAGGGGCCTTTTCCGAAGATGCGTCAAGACCGGGGAAACCGTCTCGGGCCGGGTGGGAAACGCTTGCGGCATGGGGTGCGTCAGATGGCGGTGGCGGCGAGAGCGGGCGGTGTGGCGGGGCTCGTGTGACGCATCTTGCGAGACTCCGTGGGGTACTTCACGCGCACGGATAAGATCTGTTTTTGCTGTGGGTTGCGGAGATGTTTGAGCGCTCGTGACACATCTTTGGAGTCATTTTCGCAAGATGTGTCCCCCGTCTTGAGGGAGGATTGGATAGCAGGCAATCCTCCGCGAAAGGCGGAAGTTGGGAGGGGGTGAAGACGCATGAGGGCAGACCCTATCTTCAGGTGTAGCACGGAGGACGAGCCGTTTCGGGCATGAGGGTCCGGAAATGCCTGAAAGGATGGGGAAAAGAAAAGCCATCTCGGCGTGATCGCCACGGGCGGGTCAGGCTCACTCACGGGCCGACGCAAAAGCGACCACGGAAAGCCTTCCAAAGGAGGCGTATAAACGCCGCCCATCACGATGAGCAACGCGCCCCACCAGATGCACGGAAACACTGGCGAGGCACAGCAAGCGCCCTGAAACACCTGGCAGGGCGGCCCCTCCCACCATTTGACGGTCTCCAAGAGTTCGGCGCTATGTGCACGTCTTCATGCAGCGCCGGTAACACGCACGGACGGCGCCGCGCCCGTCCACCGGAAGCGCGCCGCGAGCCAACGGTTCCAACATCCGCGCCGAGCCACATAGACTGCAAGTCCCTTCATCGCCTTGGTCATGGGACCTTGGCCGAGGAAAGGGGACAACCGCGGCCCGAGAGGCGATATAAATACCAGGTTATTTCATTTTAATCTCTCCGTTCTCGCACTTCTGCGAGGCCGCATCGTAGCATTTAGTACCGCATCCTCGCGAATTGAGAGGACAGATTGTACTACCATAGCACCTATAATCGATCGGATTGTAGCATGAATTACCGCATGGCCGCCGATCATTGGGACAGTTAGGTGGTGCCTGTGCAAGCGCGTGATTCAGTGGCAACATGAGTATTACCGCCAACATAGCGAGCACGCCGATTCCGATCACGGCTAGGGCAGTCTTCGTTTGGGATGATTTCATACGCTTACTATACCACAAGGAACATACGCACGAGCGGTTGGCGACGTCACATTTGCAAGTGATGTCGGACGAAACCCTTGCTTTTTACGCTGCCCGCATTACTCAAGGAGAGAGGAGAAGAAGAATCATGGTCGATCAGCGTTGTTTGATTTCCTCGCGCCGAGACTTCATCCGCAGTACCGGGCTCGGCGTTTTGGCTTCTGTCGGAGCGCGCTCCGAACCCCAGGAACAGAACCCGATCCGATGCCTACTCCTTAAGGAAACGGAAAAGGATGCGGCGGGTCTCAGGAGATCCGCGGCGGTTCATCTCAGCGATGGCTTTGGTAGTCTACACTCCGCCGTCCGCGACCGTGAGCGTGGGGACCTGATCCTTTCAACTGAATCGCTGCGTCAGATTCTACGCGACGGTTACCGAAACGCTGATCCGCACCGCGATACCCGCACCGTATTCCCTTGGCCTCGGCCAACCTTTGAGGAAGCTACACTGCGGCATGATATCTGGGATGTAAGAAAGCAGAATGACCCCACACGCGTCCACACGTATGTGTCTACATTTGGCAAATCGCTTCCCGCTCTTGAGGTGGGAGCAATAGGCAAACTACTCAAGGAAATTGACGGCCTTGTTGCCAAGGTCGGAAAGTATGTGATCGTAGCGGCAGTTGTTGCTCTCGGGATCGAATATGCCGCCAACCTATACGACGAGATTACCTGTTATCAGTTTGCGGATCTGATTCTCTCCAATTTAAACGAGGAGTCATTTCTGTTTTCTGCGCTGGAGATCGACCTTGATAAGAGTAACAAAGATATGCATGCTGAGAGAGCAGGCATCTGGCTGAACGAGTGCCTCGGTTTCCAGTCGCATCCCGGTAACGATGGAACCAAGTGGGCAATACTCTGGACTGCTCAGTATTTCGCAGAGATGGAACCGAACAAACTGCGTGAATTGCTTAATCGGTAAAGAGGCAATTAGCTTTGTCCAGATCCAATCTAGCCTTTGTGCTACGCTGTTATCACGCCGCCAACCTCAACTTATAGATCCGATATGTTTAGGACAGATAAAGGTACATTTTATTTGGGCTTTCTGGAAAGAGCCTCTTGGGATAAGCAACATCCCGGAAAACAACGGATTCGCGGACGCCCCGCTCATCCCAAACCCCTTCGCCAAGTAGCGTTGAAAGAAGTGCGCCAATAATTCAAGAAGCCTGGATCGGCCCGGCGACGCCGTAACAATCCGGGTCGAGCCAGGCAGCAGGAAATGCGGCGTCGCCTCGGCTTTCAGGGCCGGTACATCCTCGTCGGGAAGTTGGATCGTCAGGCTCACCCTAATTGGTGTGCACCTTTTTTGGCAAGACGCTAAAGTATGTTGCCGTCTATCAAAACGGCGCGGCACCTGCTCGGTAGCCCTCCGGAAGATGGCGTTGAAGGTCGCGGTCATCGTGAAGGATACGGGCCACCTCAATAACGCCGTCTTCCCGGCGGCGATACAGAAGGAAATGCCGCGGTTCCTTCACCCTTGGACCACTCACTCTGGTTCGGCTGAGCGAAGTGTGGTAAGTCCGCGCCCCTTCGACCATGATCTCCGGACGTTCCTTCGAGCCCGGCCGTTCGGGATCGGCTCCGATATCGCGTACGGCCTGCTTGATCAGCGCCTTATAGCGAGCCGCGGCGGTTTGGCCAAAGTTCCGTTCGGTCCATCGCAGAACTTCACGGAGATCCTGGCGAGCCGCGGGGGCAAGACTGGGCCGCGCAACGTGCCTCTCAGCCACGCTTGCGCTCGGCTGCGATCTCGGCGGAGACTTCCCCCCCAACCTGGTCGACGTAGGCATCGAAGTGATCCATCGATTCAAATTCGATGCCCTCGCCACGGTCGAGTTGATCGAAGCCTTCCTTGGCGGAGGTCCGGAGCGATTCGAGCTTGGCCTTGTCTTCCTGCTCGCGCTGTTCCAGAAGGCGGAGGCCTTCGCGCACCACTTCGCTGGCATTGCTGAAGCGGCCCGTCTTAATCCCGGCCTCAATGAAGCGGTCGTAGTGTTCAGTCAGATTGACGTTCCGGGTTGGCATGCGATGGTCCTCCAAATTAAACTCATTCTATCAAGACTGGCAATTTGGGCCAACAGGAACGCCTGACTAGCCCTGACTACGCACCCTCCGCGCGCGCCTTGGCCACTGCCGCCAGGAACTGCCGGGCGCGGTCCTCGATCATCGGCTTTCGATCGCTCCCCGATCAGGGCTTCAAGTTCCGGCTTCCGAATTTCAATGGTCATCACGGCGCCTTTCCTGGCCGGTTTCACCGGCCATGATTTCCAAAAAGCGCCGCGCCGTAACAATCCGGGTGTCGAGCCAGGCAGCAGGAAAGTGTTTGAGATTACCGGTCACCAACCAAGCGGCCCTGGCAGCTTGAGCACACTCAAGGAAGATGTCGTCATCCGGATCGGCACATGCCCGGATGGCTTCGGTCTGCCCCAAAAGCCTCTCTCACGAATAGTGTCGAGTGCGGCGGCGATTACATTCTCATCGCGGCGGAATCGTGGACGCCGGATGACTCTTCGTACTCGGCATACACCTCCCCACTGATGCAAAGTTGAATTGAGCCACCGGCAACCAGCGAAAATAGCTGAGCCGGCGGGCCGAGGGGTTGTAAAAGAGCCGAGACGATAATGTTTGTATCGAGAACAACCCGGTTCATGCGTCCGGCTGCGGCCCGGCTTCGCGCCTGGCTTTCCGCGCCGCCGCAATCTCTGCGTCGATCTCATCCATGGAAAGCTGGTCCACTCCCGCTAACTTGGCGCTCGTCCACGATTGACGAAGCCATTCCGGCGCCAAGTCCTGCTCCAGAACCTGCAAAGCGTATTGCTCGGCCGAGAGACCACGCGCCGTCGCCTTGGCCTTCAGGGCCGGTACATTCTCGTCGGGAAGTTGGATCGTCAGGTTCATGGGTTCTCTTCTCCAGCTTAACCCAGTCGCCAGTGCACTGAAGCGGCCGGTGGTGTCCAACCTTTTTACCAGACTGTGATCGTCCGACGAACGCGACATGAGGTGCTCGGTCAGACAGGGTCGGCTGCCTATACTGCGGGTAATGCTCCTTCAGGTAGTCGCTGATGTGCTGCATGTCCGCGGCGGCGGGCGGCGTCCAACGAATACGTATTCAGGAGCGGAGCATCTGCTCAAATCGGGCGTCCATCTCTTCTTCTTCGATGAACTCGCTCCTATCGGCGTAAGCTTTGCCTTCCAGCACGGCGGCGTGGAAACGCGCATCCTCCAGCAGCCGCAAGGCGGCGTCCTTCAGCAGTTCGCCCGCGTCGGTCTTACCGTCGGGCGGGCAATCTGCGTCTCGGGCCGTTCTTTCGATCCTGGACGCTCGGGATCGGCTCCGAATGTCCTTTAAGGCCTGTTTGATCAGAGTATCGTAGCGAAGCGCTGCGCGCTCGCCAAACTCGTGGACGGTCCACTCCATCGGGCCAGAGAGATGCCGCTTGGCGGGCGGTAAGCCTTACCTCATACTTCCTCGGAGGTTTAGGCTCGCACCTTTTCAGCGACGAGTTTTTCCGATACTTCCCGGCGCACCTGATCTACGAAGTCATCGATCTCCCGATCGGAACGGAGGCTCACGTAATCGCCGCGGTCAGCGGCGTCAAAGCCTTCCTTGGCGGCGGTCCGGAGCGATTCGAGCTTGGCTTTGTCTTCCTGCTCGCGCTGTTCCAGAAGGCGGAGGCCTTCGCGCACCACTTCGCTGGCGTTGCTGAAACGGCCGGAGGTGATGCCGGTCTCAATGAGGCGGTCGAAATGCTCGGTCAGGTTGACGTTCGGGGTGGGCATGCGATGGTCCTCCAGAGTAGCTTGGGGTACATCACCGTTTGAGGCCACACCCTCGAAAGCTGCCCATGCCCCGAGGCAAGGCGAAAAGCATGGAGCGGACATCCGGAAGTTCGACAGCACGCCCTACTCCGGCAGGCGGATTGCCAATCCGCCGCAGGTTAACAACCTGCCCCACACATCGCGCCCAAACGGTTACGCAGCCTCCGCGCGTGCCTTGGCCACAGCCGCCAGGTACTGCCGGGCACGGTCCTCGATCAGGTCGTAGCGGCCTTCCGCGATGGTCTTGGCGTCCACCAACTCGCCGCCCACTGCCACGGCGCAGGCGCCGGCTTTCAGAAAATCGCCGGCGGTCTCCAGATTTACGCCGCCAGTGGGGATCATTTCAATCTGGGGGAATGGCCCCTTCAACGCCTTGATATACCTGGCGCCGCCCACATTGCCGCAGGGGAACACCTTAACCACGTCGGCGCCGGCCTCCCACGCGGTCAGCACTTCGGTGGGGGTGAGCGCGCCCGGGCAAATCACTTTGGAATAGCGCTTGGCCATTTCGATGGTGGAAAGGCGCAAGGCGGGCGTGACGAAGAACTGGGCTCCGGCCAGCATGCAAATGCGCGCGGTTTCGGGGTCGAGCACGGTGCCGGCGCCGAGCATGATGTTGTCCCCGAACCGGTCAGCTACCTTCTCCAGTGCGCTGACGGCCCCAGGCACCGTCATGGTAATCTCGGCGGCGCGAACGCCACCTCTGTAAATGGCTTCCACTGCCAGAACCGCACTTTCCGCGCTGGCAGTGCGAATCACCGGGACGATTCCAACCCCGGTAATGAACGCCAGAATCTCTTGGGATGTCATCAGCTTTACGCTATCACGCCGCCCGGCCACGGTGTTTGCAACTTATTGTCAAGACCAAACGACCGCCACTTCGTCTTATATAGCAATACTTCGAACCGTCGTTCCAAGGGGCCAAGTTTGCCGGACGCTTGCCAACCCGCGACAGCGATTGCTCAGTTGGAGCGGATTCTGAAGAGTCCGGCCCTCGCCACATCTCCCAGTTTGTGCCGTTTTTTACGTTTCATTGTGGTAGAGACGCTGGCGGGACATAGCGGCTCCATCAAGGAATACTCGCTCGGCGTGAATGTCTTCGGGCGCGGTGACGATTTCAATCCCAGGCTGGACCCTATCGTACGAGTCCAGGCGCGCAACCTGCGTGGCCGCATTGCCCGGTACTATTCCGGTGAGGGCGCCGCCGATCCGGTGGTGATCGACCTGCCCAAGGGCGCTTACGTTCCGGTGTTTCGGGTGGTGGAGCCAGCCGCGCCACCGGCGGTTGGGCGTGAAATGGTTGGGCGTGAAATGATGGCTGTCGCCGCGCCTTCAACTATCGCCGCGGTGGAATCGATCGGCGCACTGGCCCCGGCACTGGCTCCGGTGCGTGCTCCGAATGCAGGAAGCCGGGCTTGGCCACGGTCGGCTCTGATCGTCGCCGCGGTCTTGGTAGTGCTGCTGGCGATTGTGGCTTTGGTATTGGCGCGCACCCGCGCCGGATACTCGGGCTTAGCGCATGTGCCCGATTCGCTGGCCCAGGACCTTTACCTTCGCGGCCGTTATTTGATGGACAGGCAGACGGAGGGCGCTTTGCACGAGAGCGCCGTCAATTTTCAGCAGGCGGTAGCGCGCGATCCGGGATTTGCGGCCGCGTATGCGGGACTGGCCGATGCCTACAACCTGCTTTCGCAGTTCGGATACATGCCGCCGCGCGAGGGCATGGAGAAGGCCCGGGCCTCTGCTGCGCAAGCACTGGCGATTGATCCGCGACTGGCCGAAGGCCATGTTTCATTAGCGGCGGTTGTGGAAGCATACGACTGGGACTGGGCGGGCGCCGAGCGCGAATACCGAAGGGCGCTGGAACTGAACCCCGGGTTGGCTGGAGCGCACCTGTGGTACGGAATGTTTCTGCGGGACCAGGGCCGGTTGCAGGAAGCAATGCCGGAGTTGCGCCGGGCCGCGCAGTTGGAGCCGTTTTCGGCGCTCACCTCCGTAAACCTGGGGTTTGGCCTGCTGGCCGAGGGAAACTACGGCGCCGCGGTGGAGCAAGCGCGGCGCGCGGTGGAACTGGCGCCGGGGCTGGTCACGGCGCAGGTGATGCTTGCGCGGGCCTACCGGGCCGCTTCCAATACCGCCGAATCGGACGCCGTGCTGGCGCGCGCGCTGCAATCGGCCGGAGGGAACCCGCACGCTTTGTCGACACTGGCGTGCGAACTGGTGCGGCGCGGTAGAAGGGACGAGAGCGAGCGCCTACGGGACGAACTCGACCGCTTAACGAAGACGCGCTACGTTTCGCCGTTCGATCTGGGCAGGGTATCGCTGTTGCTGGGCGACGAGGAGCGCGCGCTCAGCCTCTTCGAAGAGGCGTACCGGCAGCGTTCCACCGGTTTGATCTTTTTGCGCGATGCCAAGTTTGCCGGCATGCGCGATGCGCCCAGGTTCCAATCGCTGGTAGACAAACTGCACTTCAAGGGATAAGGCGGGCACGTGGGGCAGGATGGCATGCCTGCATCCTGCGGCGGATTGGCCATCCGCCTGCCCCGGAGCTGTAAAGTGCACCTTAGCTTAGGCCAGGGCTGGAAACGCTCGCTGCCGCATCGCGCAGGCGGATTAACAATCCGCCGGACCCAGAGGGTGCCCCTAACAACCTGCCCCACAACGCGGCGCGTTATTCTATTCTCTTGACCCCTCGACCGAATTCTGAACTGGATAAGCAGCCGCCGCGCGTTTCGGTGGTGGTGGTGTCGCATAATCGGGTGGATGGGCTGCGCCGGTGCCTGGAATCCATCGCGAAATCCGAGGGCCGGGACAGGCTTCAGGTGATCGTGGTGGACAACGGGTCGGCGGATGGCAGCGCTCAACTGGACGATGAGTTTCCGGATGTGCAGTGGATCCGGCTGCCGAAGAATTTCGGGCTGACCAAAGCCTGGAACCTGGGCTGGCGTGCCGCCGACGCCGAATACGTTTTCTTCCTGCACGACGATACCGAGGTGGAACCTGGGACCGTGCTCCGCCTGGCGGAAGCGCTGGATGCCAACCAGGACGCCGCGGCTGTGTGCCCGCTTCTGGTGGATACCGAAGGGCGGCCCGCGCCGCAGCTAGGAACCTTGCCGCCCACCGGCGGATGGAGTTCCGCGCCGGTTTCGGACGAACCTTGTGCGGTGGAGTATCCCCGAGGCGCCGCGCTGATGGTGCGGGTATTTCTGATCAAGGCGATCCGTCAAATCGACGAACGCTATGGCCAATGCGGCGGCGATGCCGATCTGGCGGCGCAAATCCGGAGAGCGGGCAAGAAGATTCTGCTGCTGCCCGCGCAGCATGCTCGCCATCAGGGCCGGCTGGAATCCTCGGGGCTTCTGCAGGCGGACTTTCAGAACAGCCGCGCGGTTTTCCTGGGCAAGTATCAGGGCTTCGCGGCAGGTTTGCAAGCGCGCATCGGGGCTGCGTTCGGCGCGCTGCTCGGGTTTCGTCTGGGCGAACTGAAGTACCTACTGGCGGGACAGAAGATCGACGGCACGCAGGAGTGACGTTGGCGCCGTGGGCGAATCATCGGGAGTTCGATTCTTCTTCGGCCCTCCAACGACTTATGGAAGCGCACACCGATTGGTGATGGGAACTGTCTCGAAAACAGTTGGTCCCCGAAAATAGTAGTTGACTTAGGTCACTCGTTACTCTTATACTTAACCTCGTGATACAAAAATTCCATTTCGGCGCCGAACCAATCATGACCCAGAGGACCGTCAATACAGACGCGCGCCCGGGGACCTGACCTGACTTGGAATAACTCGATTTCAAGAAGGCCCGGTCCATACGGATCGGGCCTTTTGCTTTTTACGGGGACTTGGGAAACGGCTTAACCCACTCGCCCTGGGAGCGAGAGATTCTCAGTTCAAATCTGAGGTCCCCGACCATGTTCTTAGTTCTTTGACAATTTTTGCGGGTTTCGTCCAGTGGCCAGGACGGCAGACTGCCAGTCTGTCTACATCGGTTCGAGTCCGATAACCCGCTCCAAGCTGCCGGAAATGCGGGTTCGAGCCCCACTCTTCCCTTCGGGGAAGATCGTCTAATGGCAAGACGCCGGCGCTCCATGGATAGCGCGCGGGATAGCGCGCGGGATAGGGCCCGGGATAGTGCGCGCAAGACCTGTCCGTGGGTGCAAATGCCGAAGTAGCTTAAGAGGAAAAGCACCGCACTTGTAATGCGGAGCATGGGATTTCGAGTATCTCCTTCGGCCCCAAGTTTGTTCTGGTGAGATGTTGACGGCAGCATAGGCACTCGTAACGCCGCTGAGTGGGTCGCGCGGGCGCGCTGGATCCCATCGCCAGATCCATGCCCCGAAGGTGTTGATGGCGACATGTATCCTCGGTAAGGATAAGATGACCGTTCGATTCGGTCTCGGGGCTCCACCTTCCCCTCCAGGCTCTCCGGTTGGGCGTTCGTCTGATACGCGAACGGTACCTGGTTCGATTCCAGGGGAGGGGACCAAGTTAAGCTATTGCGGGCAAGTTGAGCTGGTGCATTCACAGAGGTCTCATAAGCCTCGCTAGCAGAGTTCGATTCTCTGGCCCGCAACCATTGTTTGATGTGACTAAGCATGAGTGACTAAGTACACCGTTTCACAAATACAGTCGTGTATTTCGACGAAGCCGCTCCCTAACGGTCGCGGCTCTGATCGGAGCCGCGCGCTGATCGGAGCCGCGCGCTGATCGGAGCCGCGCGCGTTAGCAAGCGGTTTCCCGATATGTCGGCGTACTTCTGAAATTAACCAAGTGTTGATTTGCCATGGGTGACTAGTGATAACAGGAGCACGGATGGCCTGCAACCATCCAGTCGGGGTGCAACTCCCCGGTCATCCACCAAGTTTCGTAGCGGAGGCCGTTGTGGTCAAGGCGCCAGTCCGAAAAGCTGGACAAGCCAGTTCGATTCTGGCCCGCTGCACCAAGTTGATGGCGGCACTCTCGGGTCGAACATATAAGACTCGCCGCGCGTCAGTGATTGTGGCCATAGATCAGTGGTAGATCGGGAGGTTGTGAACCTCTCCACCGGCGTTCGATTCGCCGTGGCCACCCCAAATTGGGGGTTCGGTTAGTGGCAGGCCGCGGTCCTTTGAAGTCCGCTGCGGGCGTTCGATTCGCTCACCCCCAGCCACAGGCCGGTAGTTCAGTGGCAGAACGCTTTCCTCTGGAGGAAGATGTCGGTGGTTCAAGTCCATCCCGGCCTGCCAAGTCAAGTTTTCATGCCCCCTTCGTCCAATGGAAAGGGCACAAGGCTACGGACCTTGAGATAGGCGTTCGAATCGTCTAGGGGGTACCAATTCGGCCCGTCGTCCAACGGGAGAGGGCACGGGCCTCCGGAGCCCGGGATCGCAGTTCAAATCTGCGCGGGCCGACCAAAAGTTTGTGGGTGCGATGGGACCGAAAGGCCACGACTGATCGGGCGGGCGGCGCGGATTGACCTGCCCCCCGGACACCCAAGGATGCGCGGTGGAGACCGACTGGTGAGGTACTCCGCTGTCTACGGAGCATAGGCGGGTTCGATTCCCGTCCGCCGCGCCAAAAAGTTTCTGTGTCGTAGAGCGCGACCGGTCGAGCGCCCTGACCCTCAATCAGGTGACAGTGGGTTCAATTCCCATCTACGACACCATCCCGCAGAGCACGAGTGGTCGAGTGCCCGGTCCTTCAAATCGGTGAGAGTGGGATCGTTACCCACCTGCGGGACCAAAGTTTCGGGCTGCAAGCTGGGCCCAGCAAGTTGTTGGCAGGTAGCACAACGGCCGTGCGGCTGGCTGTTAACCAGCAAGATGGAGGTTCGAATCCTCTCCTGCCAGCCAAAGTTCGAGTCCCTCTAGCTCATTGGGTAGAGCGCCGGTCTTATATACCGGAGGCGTCTGGTTCGAAGCCAGAGAGGGGCACCATGCCGGGCTTGTCGTCTGGTGACGGCACTTCTCCTACAAAGAAGATAAGCAGGGTTCGATCCCCTGGCCCGGCACCAGTTTTGGGTCTTTAGCTTAAGTGGCAAAGCGCCGTCCTTTTAAGTCGGATGATCTGGCTTCGATCGCCAGAGGACCCACCATCTCTATGAGCCTGAACCGTCTATGCCTGGTGCTGAACGCTTCCTATGAGCCGATCCATGTGGCTTCGGCCCGGCGCGCGCTGACCCTGGTTTTCAAAGGAGCGGCCGTGGTGGAGGAAGTGTCGCCCTACACGATCCGGACGGCCAGGGTCAACGTGCCGGTGCCGAGCGTGATCCGGTTGATGAAGTACCGGCGGATGCCGCGCCAGAACCGGGCGGTGTCCCGGAAGGGCATCATGCTGCGGGACCGGAATACCTGCCAGTACTGCACCGCGGTTCTGCCGGCTCACAGCCTGACGCTGGACCACGTGATTCCACGGTCGCGATCCGGCCCGTCGACCTGGGAGAATCTGGTGGCCTGCTGCTTCCGCTGCAACAACCGCAAGGGAGACCGGACCCCGCCGGAAGCCGGCATGCCGCTGGCCCGGAAGCCCATGCCGATCGGCATTCACGCCAAGCACCGGCTGCTGGCGGGTGACGTAGAAACCTGGGAGAAGTATCTGTTTTGCTGAACGCGCGATTAGCTCAGACGGAAAGAGCGTCCCTCTCCTAAAGGGAAGGCCGGTGGTTCGACTCCGCCATCGCGCACCAATGGACCCGTAGCTTAACCTAACGGACAAGGCGCTTCCCTTCTGAGGAACCCTGCATCCTGCCGCTGGCTGGAGGCGCCTGTGAACGTCTGACACATGGGGCTCCGCTCCCGGCATTCGCTCCCTAACGGTCGCGGCTCTGATCGGAGCCGCGCGCGTCAGCAAGCGGTTTCCCAGGAGCCGGCGCGGTCACGGCTGGACTTCCTGAATGACCCTCAAATCTGTTCGAAGTAGCGTTTGCGCTCCCAATCGGTGACCGCGGCGTCGAAGGCCGCCTGCTCAATCTCAAAGAAATGCGCGTAGTGTGCCACAACTTCCGGGCCCAGCGCTTCCCGGACGAATGGGCTGGACTGGAACGCAACTGCGGCCTCGCGCAGCGTCGCGGGGACGCACGGCAAGGCTTTGGCGGCGTAGGCATCACCTTCAAAAAGCGGTGGCGGCTCGGTCTTCCTGGCAATGCCGTCCAGGCCGGAAGCGAGCGCGGCGGCGAAACAGAGGTAGGGGTTGCAGTCGGCTCCGGGAATGCGGCACTCGATTCTCAGGCTCGGACCCTTCCCGACCACTCGAAAGCTGGCCGTGCGGTTGTCGTGGCTCCACGCCAGGCGCGTCGGCGCCCACGAACCGGCGCGAAACCGCTTGTAGGAATTCACCGTGGGCGCGTAAAAGACCATGAACTCGGGCACGTGAGCGAGCCAGCCGCCCAGAAACCAGCGGAACGCATCGCTGCAACGAACCGGCCCTAACAGACTCTCTCCGGCCATGAGATTTCTGCCATCCTGCCAGAGACTCAAGTGTACGTGACAGCTCGATCCGGCCTGCGCAGCGTCGGGCTTCGCCATAAATGTGACGCTCATGCCCAGACTGTCGGCCACTTCCTTGAAGCATTGTTTGAAAACGGCATGCCGGTCGGCCATGGTCAGTATGTCGGTGTATCCCACGTTCAGTTCGTGCTGCCCCTTGCCCCACTCGCCTTTGGAACATTCCACCGGTATGCCCGATTGTGCCAGGTGCCGCCGGACTGTGCCATTGAGCTTTTCTTCGCGCGTTCCCTGCAAAACGTGATAATCCTCAAGGTACCAGCCGGCGGATTCCAGGCCGTTATACCCGGCGGCGGCCGCCTGGCGATATGAGTTGTTGAATATGTAATACTCCAGCTCAGACCCAGCCATTGGCTGATACCCCATCTGGCGCGCTCGTTCGATTTGCCGCCGCAAAATGGAGCGCGGCGCCTGTTCGACCAACGCGTGGGAGCCGGGTTGAACCACGTCGCAGGTCACCAGAGCCGTCCGGTCGAGCCAGTTGGCCACGCGCAGGGTCGCCAGGTCGGCCGCCATGTGGAAATCGCCGTAGCCGCGCTCCCAGTTGGCGAACTGATAGCCTGGCGCCGGGTCCATTTCCATATCGGTGGTGAGCAGGTAGTCGCAAGCGTGCGTGCCCGGCTCTGGGCCGCTATACAGAAAGAAACGGGCGTCCAGGCGTTTGCCAAGCTGGCGGCCATAGAGATCGGTGAACGTCAGCAGAACAGTGTCGATCTGCGACTCGTAGACGCGGCACCGAAGATCTTCGATGGTCAGCATTCCGGGGATAGTCATACGGCAAAGCGCTCCTCAAACTGCCGGTCGTCAACCGATGGTCCGCGTGCGCAAATGAAAACTCTTGGGACGCGTCAGGTGCAGGAAACCGAGGTGCGACAGCGTGCAGCCGTGCCCGCTGTCTTTGATGCCAACCCAGGCGAGTTCGGGGTCGAGATAATCGCAGCGGTTGACGTAGACGGTCCCTGCTGCCGTCCGGGCGGCCAGGGCCTCGCCGCGGGCCGCGTCCTCGGTCCAGATGGAAGCGGTGAGACCGTAGGGGCTGTCGTTCATGAGGCGGACGCCTTCCTCTTCATTGTCCACCGGCATGATGCCGATCACAGGTCCAAAGCTCTCCTCCATCATCACGCTCATGCGGTGGTCCACATCCCGCAGCACGGTCGGCTGGAAGAAGTATCCGGGGCCCGGCGCACGGCTTCCACCCGTGAGCACTCTGGCGCCGAGGCCAACGGCCTGGTCTATCTGAAACTCCATAAACTCGACGGCCTTGCGCTGCGCCAGCGGCCCAATATCGGTGGCACTGTCCTCCGGGTTCCCGACTTTGTATTTCTCCACTTCGGCGACGTAGGCGTCCAAGAATCTCGCGAACAGGGGACGCAATACGTAGATCCGCTCGACGGCGCAACAGCTCTGCCCGGCATTATAGAAGGCGCCATCCACCAGGTTGGCCACGGCGTAACTGAAGTTCGCGTCTTCGCAGACCAGGGCCGGATCTTTGCCGCCGAGTTCCAGGCCCATGTCGAGCAACTGCCCGGAAGCCTGGCGGTAGACCTCGCGCCCGCCTTCCACCGAACCGGTGAACGAGACGAAGTCGACGGCGCGCCTGTCAATCAGCCGGCCCACCGTCGAATGGCCCACGTGAATGGAAGCCACCAGGTCCGGAGGAAGACTCGTCTTCCGAAAGGCGTCGACAAACGCGTCCCCGCACAGCGGTGTCAGACGGGCGTGCTTGATCAGCACGGCGTTGCCTGCCAACAGGGCCGGAATTACCACATTCACCGCGATCAACAAGGGATAATTCCAGGCGGGAATATCCAGCACGATTCCCAGGGGCTCACGGCGAATGAACCTGCGAAAGCCCTCTTTGGGCGGCAGTTCATCGTCCTGCAGCGCAGCCGCCGCCAGCCGGAGCATGGTTTCGGCGCGGTCGAGCGTGGTATCCACCTCACGCCGCGCCTGCACGAGCGGCTTCCCCATCTGCCGCGTGATATCGAGGGCCACGGATTCTTTCATGGATCGAAAAGCATCGACGAAGCCGCGGCAGATCTCCACTCTCTCGCTCACCGGGACTTCGCGCCACTTGCGTTGCGCGGCCCGCATCCTTTCAAGAACGGACGCGAGCTCCGATTCCGCAGTCGGCTCGAGCGTGCGAAAGGTCTCTTCGGTCGCAGGGTTTACCAGGTTGATAAGCGAAGTTTCCGTCATGCCTGCCAGCTCTCCTCGTACAGCCTCAAGAGATCGCCCTGCGTGCACGGACGGATATTCGTTTTGTGGCAGGAGTCATCGAAGGCGCTAACGGAAAGGCTCTCCAGGCTCTCCCGCGGGATTCCGTAGTTGCGCAGCCCTGGCGTGATTCCGAGGCGCTTGATCATGCCTTCGACCTCGGGGATGGACTTGGCGGCGGAATCGTTCCCGGTCGCACGTTCGGTCGCACGCTCCGTGGCCTCGCGACCAGCCCCATCGAAGAGGCGGGCCAGACGCGCGTAGTGAGGCGCCGCCGCTTCCAGGTTGAAGCGCATCACGGCCGGCAGGCACAAAGCGTTCGCCAGCCCATGATGTACTCCAAACCCGGTGGAGAGCGGATGCGCCAGCGAGTGCGTTGCGCCCAGATCTTTCTGGAACGCGATGGCTCCCATGGCCGCCGCCACCTGCATGTTTCCGCGGGCCTCAATATCGGTGCCGTCGCGCGTGGCCCGCTCCAGATAACGGATGACCAGTTCCAGGCCGTGGATGGCGATGGCGTCGCACAAGGGATGAAACGACGGGCAGGTGAGCGATTCCAGGCAGTGCGTGAATGCGTCCATACCCGTGGCCGCGGTCAGGAACGGCGGCAGGCTCACGGTAAGCTCCGGATCGAGAATCGCCCGCTTGGGCATCAACCAGGGGCTGAAGATGATGATCTTTCGGCCCAGCTTGTGCGAAGTGATGACCGAGGACCGCCCGACCTCGCTGCCGGTTCCCGCGGTGGTGGGAATGGCGATGATCGGATCATAAGGACCCGTCATGCGGTCCATGCCTCCGGCCTGCGCTTCCAGTTCGGCAAGGGCGCCCTGATGGCGGGCCATCACCACCACCGCCTTGGCGACATCGATGGCGCTGCCGCCGCCCAGCCCAACGACACCGTCGCAGCCGGCGGACCGGTACATCTCAGCCGCCTCGAGTACGTCTTCTTCGATCGGATTTCCGTGGACCCGGTCGAAGACCTGGTGGCTGATTCCTGCCTTTTGGAGCACCCCAGCCACCGCATGAAACGCGGGCGAGGCGCGGAGGCCGGGATCGGTCACCACCAGCGGATTGCGGACCGCTGTCTCCTCCAGGCATGCGGGAAGACGCCCGACGGCAGCGCGGCCGAAGACGATCCGGGTGGGAAATGAAAACGTAACGATCTCATCGAACATGTCACGCTCCTGCCGCGCGCGGCAGCACAACCTTGTTAATCCAATTGCGGAACTCGATCTGCCGGACCTCGTCGGACAGCACGTCGTCGTCGATGTCGAGTTGCCAGCGCAGGTCCTTTCGATTCGGATCGCGGTTGAGCGCCTCGAGCTTCTCCACATACCCGGCAAGATCCTCGGGACTTTCAAAAAATCCCTCCGGCAGCAGCTTCTGCGCCCGCGCCGTGATCAAGCGCGCCATTTCGTGCAAGTCGTACTCCGGGTGATACTGGACCGCCCAAAAGCTCCCGTTTCCGTGCCTCACTTCCAGGGCCTGGACGTGCGTGAAATCGTTGCTGGCCAACACCACGGCGCCGGGCGGGAGTTCGGTGACCTCGTCGAGGTGACTGATGAAGTTGCTGAACACCGGCGGCCTGCCTTCCAGCATCGGATGCTTCTGCCCTGCAGGCGTAAGGTGAATTTTGCGCGCAATTCCCATTTCGCGCCCGCGCGGGCTCGCCGACACTGTGCCCCCGGCCGCGGTGGCGGCGATCTGCAGGCCCCAGCAGGATCCGAAGGCGGGGGTCCCGGCGTCAAAGGTCTGCGCGGCGAACTCGATCTGGCGGGCGACGCTGGGATTGTCCCGGTGGTAGACGGTGAGATTGCAGCCCGTCCAAAGGATGCCGGCATAGTGCTCCGGCCCCTGGGCCTCCGGAGGAGTGGGATGGTCGCTGGGAAACCAAAAAACGTATTCGGCCTCCGGCAGCCACCTTTTCAGCATGTCCGCGTACAGCCTGGCCGCATGCTTCATTCCGACCAGGTCGAAATCGTCGCGGCTGGCCTCGGCGTATCCATCAACGATCAGGAAACGTATGGGCATAAGATTGTTCGTCAGTGCTTCCGCCGGTGGGACAGACCATCGCACTCCGTGGTCTGTTGGGATAGGCCTCCGGCGCCCGAAATTTCATGAAAGACTCCGGCGGGTCCAGGGCATTCCCCGACCCTCGAGATGGTTTTTCGACCCTGTCATCGCTCACCAGACGGCGGCTGGGTGACAGACGACAAAAGGCGATCGTCTGTCCTACCGGTGTCCATGGACTCGATGATATCCGGCAACTGGCGATAGTCGGCGCAAACCGCGTCGGCCTGGGTACCGGCGGTGCCCCGGTCGATTGCCGCCGTCAGCAGAACCGCCCTGGCTCCCAGCGCTTTCGGCCCGGCAATATCGTTCCGCTCACGGTCGCCGATGTGCACCATCTCGCCGAGTTGGCAGTCCATCAGTTCGGCGGCGCGGCGAAACACCTGGGGCGCCGGCTTCGACCAGCCGAGCTCGTCGGAAAACACGAAGGCGGAAAAAAAGTCGAGCAGTCCGTAGCCCGCCAGCAACTCCCGCAGCACACGGCCGGGCGAAAAAATCGTGTCCGAGATTACCATCAGGCGGTATCGCCGCGCCAGAGTCTTTAACGCGTCAGCTACCCCAGGCACGAGATCGGGAGGCACACGCAGTTCCATTTCTTCGTGAAGCCGCACCAGTTCCCGGAACTCTTCATCCGGCAGTTCGCGCTTGAGCCCGCCAAGCAAGACGCGCAGCCGCACCTCCACGGTCCAGGTGACGTGCTGCTGGCGCCAGACCTGCCGGTAGGCGGCATCCGTGGTGTCATAGGCGCAATCGACCAGCGCCCGCTCGATGTCCGCGTGTCGCGACAGGAAGCCATGGACCAGGTCTCGCCTTTCCACTGGTTTCGAAGGCAGGCCGAGTTGGCGCCGTTTCGGCTCGTCCGAATCGTCCGCAAATACGGTATCCCAGAGATCAAACGAAATGACACGAACGTGCGGCATATAACTAAGTATTCGTATTCCAGCTCGATGCCGACGTGTCCATCCGGCCAATGATCTCTTCCTGGAAGATCGGACCAATGGATCCCATTCCATTGATGATACCCGCCGCCTTACGCCGCGCCCTTGGGTACTGTCGTAAAGGTGCGGCGAAGGCGATTTTAACAGGCTTCAGCGGTGGCGCTGGGAGCGGTGTGGCTGGCTGGGTGCCTGGTCTGGCAGGGCCGGCCCGTTTCCAGGCTCTGAGTTTTCTGAACTGGATTCGTGACTCTCAGGACTGAGGGTTGGTCCGGTTGAGGTCTCCGGCGATGCCGTTCCACAGGTGCAGGGGTAAATGACGGAACGAAAGCGAAATGTTTGGGTAAGGGGCTGAGTTTCGTCTGGGGATGGTGGTTCGGGGGGCGGTGATGACAAGCCCCTGGCCGGTTCGGGTGTCAGCGTGACAGGCCCCGGAGTGCAGGAACCCAAGGACCTCGCTTCGTTCGCCGGCATCCAAAGCACGCGCCAATCCGCCGCACTCTCGAAATTCGTTTGTGGAAGTTCGGCTGGGCGCGAACTCCCGGCGGGCGGATTGCCAATCCGCCGCAGCTTGCCAATCCGCCCCACATAGCGCCACAGGCGGATTAAATCCGCCGCAGGTTAAACAACCTGCCCCACAGCGGTTCCGGTATAATGAATAGTACGATTTGAGAGGATTTGTGTCCATACGCACATATATTAGACTTTTCACCCATACCCTTTTGATGCCTGTTCTGGAAAGTGGCGAGGAGACGACTCTCGTCGGCGGGCAGGCCGTCATGGAAGGCGTGATGATGCGGGCGCCGCACAGCTATTGCGTAGCCGTGCGGAAGAAGAACGGCGAGATTGTCACCCAGGAGCAGCCGCTGCCCAGAATGTCGGAGCTGTACAAGATTTTCAAGTACCCGGTTTTCCGCGGCATCGGCACGCTCTACCAGGCGATGAAGCTGGGCATGCAGTCCCTGAAGTTCTCAGGCGACGTAGGCATGCAGGATATCCAGGAAGCCGAAGCCCAGGAGGCCGAAGCCCGGGAAGGGAAAGCCAGAGCCGCGAAACCTGACGGCGAAGGAAGTTCGAAGGGGCTGCCCGGCTGGGCGCTGGCCACCAATCTGGTGCTATCGCTGGGAATGTTTGTCTTCATGTACAAGTTCATTCCGCTGTTCCTGGCGACCAGGCTGAAGATGGTCTACCCGGTTTTCCAAGGCCGAATCGCCTTTAACCTGGCCGATGGCGTGATTCGGATGCTGGTCTTCCTGGCGTTCATGTACGTGCTCTCCCTGATGAAGGACATCCGCCGCGTGTTTGAGTTTCACGGAGCCGAGCACAAAGTGGTGTTCAATTTCGAGTCCGGCCAGCCGGTGACGGTGCCGAATGCGCAGCGGTTCACCACCTTCCATCCGCGCTGCGGCACCAGCTTCCTGTTCGTGGTGATTATCGTCTCGATTGTCTTCTACACCTTTATTCCCTTCGACGGTTTTTTGGCGAAACTGCTCTCGCGCATCGCCCTGCTGCCGTTGATTGCAGGCGTCAGCTACGAACTGATTCGCTTCGCGGCCAAGCGGCGGGGCGGCGTGCTGGCCACCATCACAGCCCCGGGCCTGTGGTTGCAGCGCATCACTACCAAACCGCCATCGGATGAGCAGGCGGCGGTAGCGATCCGCGCATTGGAAGGGGCCATGGCGCTCGAAAAATCCCAGGGCGGACAACTGGTCATTGCATAATCCAACCGGCGTAAGTCATGCAATTCGTTCCAAAACTCGACCAGCTCGAAAAGCGCTTTGAGGAACTCACGCGACAGATGGCCGACCCGGCGGTGATCGGCGATGCCGCCGAGTATCGCAAGGTCACCAAGGCGCAGAGCGACCTTGGCGAAGTGGTCGCCATGTACCGTGAATGGAAGAAGGTGGACGACAGCCTTTCGCAGGCTCGTGCCATGCTGCAGGAGCCGGATGCGGAGCTCAGGGAGATGGCTCAGCAGGAGGTGGCGCAGTTAGAGCCCGAAAAGCAGAAGATCGAAGAGCATCTCAAGATTCTGCTGCTGCCCAAGGACCCGAGCGACGACAAGAACGTAGTGCTGGAAATTCGCGCCGGCACGGGCGGCGATGAGGCGACGCTGTTCGCGGCCGAGATTTTCCGCATGTACACGCGGTACGGCGAAACCCAGGGCTGGAAGTTCGAAGTGACGTCAAGCAGCGAATCGCCGGTGGGCGGGCTCAAGGAAGTGATCGCGCTGGTGAGCGGAAACAAGGTTTACAGCAAGCTGAAGTACGAAAGCGGAGTGCACCGCGTGCAGCGCGTCCCGGTGACCGAACAGCAGGGGCGGGTGCACACTTCGGCCATCACTGTAGCGGTTCTGCCGGAAGCCGACGAGGTGGAAGTCAAGCTCGAGGCCAAGGACATCCGCATCGATACTTTCTGCTCGTCGGGCCCCGGCGGCCAATCCGTGAACACGACGTATTCGGCGGTGCGGATCACGCATCTGCCCACCGGCCTGGTGGTTTCGTGCCAGGACGAAAAATCGCAGATCAAGAACCGCGCCAAGGCGGAGCGCGTGCTGCGTTCGCGGCTTTATGAATTGGAACTGCAGAAGCAGCAGGCGGCGGTGGGAGCGGAACGGCGCACCATGGTGGGCACCGGCGACCGCAGCGAGAAGATCCGGACCTACAATTTCCCGCAGAACCGCGTGAGCGACCACCGCATCGGTTTGACGCTCCACCAACTGGATTTCGTGATGGAGGGCAAAATGGATGCGATTTTCGATGCGCTCACCACGTATTACCAGGCCGAAAAGCTGAAGGACGACAAATCCGTCGGTGGGCAGGACGCCGCCGATTGACCCTGCAGACGGCGTTGCTCCAAGGCTCGGGCCTGCTGGAGGATGCCGGTATCGCGGTCCCACGGCTTACCGCCGAAGTGCTGCTTTCCCATGCGTTGCATTGCGAGCGCGTCTATCTTTACGCCCATCCCGAGCGCGAATTGAGCGAAGTGGAATGGATCCATTACGGCCGTTACCTGCATGAGAGAATGCAGGGCAAGCCCACCCAGTACATCACCAAACGCCAGGAGTTTTACGGCCGCGAATTTCGTGTGACGCCTGACGTGCTGATTCCGCGGCCGGAAACCGAGCTCGTGGTAGAAGTGGCTCTACAGGCTGTGCCGGGCGCCCGGCGTATGCTGGACATCGGCACGGGTTCGGGCGCGCTGGCCGTGACGCTGCAGCTCGAAACAGGCGCGGCGGCGTGGGCCACCGATATTTCCGCCCGCGCCGCCGCGGTTGCCGCCGGGAATGCCGCGCGGTTGGGCGCGCATGTGGAGGTGGTGGTGGGCGACCTGATGGAGGCAATCGCGGCCGGTTCCATGGACCTGATCGTCTCCAATCCGCCGTACGTTCCAGAGGGGCAGCGCGAGGGCCTGCAGCGCGAGGTGCGGGACTGGGAACCGCACGTGGCCCTATTCGCCGGCGCCAGCGGGTTTGCACTTTACGACCGCATTGCGGCCGATGCGCCCAGGGTCCTGCGCCCGGGCGGCTGGCTGATCATGGAACTGGGCTTCGGCAGCCTGGATCACGTGCGGGGCCTGCTGGCCGGTTGGGCGGAACTGCGAATTACGCCGGACCTGGCCGGCATCCCGCGCGTGATCGCCGCGCGGGTGTGAATCTAGTACGCCAAGGCACGAGGTTAGTACGCCAAGTCATTGGCAAGAAACAGCGGCCCGCGCGGCCTTCCCTCGGCGGCCGATTGCAGCCGGTACATCAACTCGCCCCAGGTCGTATTGCAGTTAACGAAGTAGTCGGTCTCAGATCGCCAGCCGCCGTGGGTGAAGCGCACCACCGTTCCGGAAGCGCGGCTTTCCAGCCGGAAAACAATATGTGTGCCGTTCCACTCGTCGCCCGTCTCACACACCCATTCCGCCTGGACGGGCGGTGTATCCGCAGTGAGACGCAGACGGTAAACGGTGGCACGATTGAAGAAGCCCAATTCAACGGCGCCTCCGGACTCCGTAATGTCCTCCGCCCACCACTGGCCAAAACCTTTTGCAGTCGCGATCAGTGGGTAGACCGTCTCCGGCTTCGATGCAATCTGGATGGCGTGCCGAATGTCTGACATGTTAATCGGCCCATTAGTATTTCAACTTGGGTTCCCACTGCCCCCGGCCGTCCGGGGTGATGTCGAGAAGATTCCAGACCGGGGACAGCAGATCGATACCTCGGGTCTTTACTTCGTCTGTCATATGCGCCGAGGCCGAGTAGAAGTGCTTTACCGAACCGTCTGGCGATCGTTTAAAGACGCTCAGCCCAGGCCTTTGTTTTCCCTCGCCGTCCTGGAAATTCAAGACTGACTTAAAGTCGGTGCCCTCACTTGACACCAATCGCAATGCCTGCCAATCGCGCTCCCTCCCCCACTCTCGAAATTGCCGGATTCCAGCTTGGGCGATAATCGCGAAATTCATGGTTTGGCGGAGATGGTGGGACACGCCATTAAATCCGTCCACCCACATGGTGCAACTCGGGCACGGCCGCTTCTGGGCAGCGCCATACATATATTGATAAACCACCAGGGGCTTAGCCGGATCATCGAATAATTCCGACAATCGGACCGCCGGGAAGGGTCCGTCTTTTGTCAGGTCGGCCGGACCCTCGTGGAACTCATAGGCCTGAATCTCCGTGTCGAGCGGCAGTTTGCGGCGCAGCGCGGCCACCCGCTCACGTTGATCTTTGAGAGCAATCTCGGCTTCGAGCAGCTCGTCGCGCACTTTCCGGTAGTCGGCGCTCTCAGTCTCCAGGCGTCCAGGATTCATTGTGCCCTTTCTCAGTGGATTCGATTCTTCAGAATTCTCGCATCGAACACCGGACGGATCAATGGCTATTATCCACACTCGTTTGACGACCGAATTGTGGAGTTTCACAATGGATCGAATGGCAGCGAATACAAAAGTCCGGGAATGGGGCGAGCGATTCCGGAAGGCCCCGGTGGCAGCCGGCGTCGTCCGGAGGCTGCACAAGCGCAGTGCCGAGATTTGGCAGCGAACGTTCGATCTGCTGCAGCGGGAAAGCCCGGAGTATCGGAATTCGGTCGATGAAGAATTCACCAAAGAATCGAAAAGTCATTGCGGGGAACTTCTGAAGGCGATCATCGCCATTGCGGCCGGACGAGCGGAAAAACCGGGCGTCGATCCGTTCGGTTTCGTGCGCGCGCACGCCGAATGGCGCGCCCGGCATCAGGTGCCGCTGACGGCGTCGCTGCACGCTTACCGCCTTGCCCACAAGACCTATTGGGAGATCACGCGAGAATCGCTATTGGGGCATCCCGGGCGCGAGGAAGCACTGCTATCGCTGACGATGTTGTCGGATTTCTGGATCGAGTTCTTCGACTATGCCGGCGCGATCCTGGCGGAAGCGCATGCGGTCGAAGAGGGGCTGAGTGTGGCGCAGAGCACCGGCGCCTACGCCGGCCTGATCGACGATCTCCTGCGTGGACTCGAGCCTAAGGATGGGCAGGCCCGGCGGCTTCGCACTCTCTGTGGAATTCGGCCAGGCGGGCCGATTGCGGTCGCCGTCGCCCGCCCATTGCAATCGGGCAACGGAAAGCAAATCGATCTGGAAGTGACGCTGCGCTCTTTTGTCCGCCTCATGGAGCAGGTGATTCCCTCCACGGTCTTCGGCAGGCTGGTGGAAATCCGGAACGGCGAGGTCACGGCGATTGTTGGCAGCGATGCCGATACGGCACGAGGTTTCCTGAAGACCTTGCGCCGCTATGGCTTCGGGCGGCGAAGGGCGACCGGCCCCAGTGTGGGAGTCGGTGTGAGTCTGGATACCATTGAAGTAGCCCGTCTGCCCGAGTCCCTCGAAGAAGCGCGGCTGGCATTGGAATTCGCCGGTCCGGCTCAACCGCTCATGCATTTCGCCGATATCGACCTGACGGACTATCTAATCCGGCGCGCCGACAAAACCGCGCTTCGCCTGATTCCGGCATGGACGCGCTATTTAACTCCGGCCGACGGTGGTCAAGACGGTGCTCAATCGGGCGAGCTGTCGCGCACCATCCGCACGTTCGCCGAGTGCAGCCTCAATGTGAAACAAACGGCGCGATGCCTGGGTGTCCACACCAACACCGTATACTTCAGACTGAATCGAATCGGCAAACTCACCGGTGTCGATCCCAGAACCTTTTCCGGAACCTCGCTCTTGCTGACAGCGCTTCGGCTGCTGCAGACTCACGCCAACGGTAAAACCGCTCCCTGACGGTCGAGCGACAAGTCGCGGCTCGGAACGAGAGTGAGGCTACGTCGGAGCCACGACCGTCAGGGAGTGGTTGGCCCATGGCTACCGGCAGCGGCGCATTTATGTGAAACTGAAGTTATCACCATGCACAATTTGGAAGCGGTCCCGCCTGCCCCGGATCTGCCGGTGCTGGAAGAGGAGATCCTCACCTTCTGGCGCGAGTCCCAGGCGTTCGACAAGCTGCGAAAAATTCGGGAAAACCAGCCGCGGTTCCGGTTCGTGGATGGGCCAATCACCGCCAACAATCCGATGGGTGCGCACCACGCCTGGGGCAGGACGCTCAAGGACGTTTTTCTGCGCTATCAGGCGCTGACCGGCCACTCGCTGCAATACCAAAACGGTTTCGATTGCCAGGGCCTGTGGGTGGAAGTGGAAGTGGAGCGCGCGCTCGGGTTCAACGGCAAGCCCGATATCGAACGCTTCGGCCTGGATAACTTCTCGCGCAAGTGCCGCGAGCGCGTGGAGACGTACAGCAAAGTGATCACGCAGCAATCCATCCGCCTGGGCCAGTGGATGGACTGGGACCACTCCTACTACACGCACGATGACAGCAACATTCTGGGCATCTGGGCCTTCCTGAAAGAATGCAACCGGCGCGGATGGCTTTACCAGAAGGGGCTGCCCATGCCGTGGTGTTTCCGCTGCGGCACCAGCCTGTCCGAGCACGAAATGGCGGGCTCGCACAAGGACATGGAGCACCTCTCGGTCTTCGTGATGACGCCGCTCAAGCAAGATCCGTCGCGCCGGCTGCTGGTCTGGACCACCACGCCGTGGACGCTCAGCGCCAATGTGGCGGCGGCCGTGAACCCCCTGCTGAACTATGTCGAGGTGAGTTCCAGCCACTGGGAGTTCACGCTGATCTTGTGCGAGGACGCGCTGGACAAAGTGCGGGAGTACCATCCGAAGGTGGTCCGCAAGTTTCGCGGCGACTCATTACTGGGCCTTGAATACGAGCCATTCCACGCCGAACTGGAGCCCCAGGCGGCGTTCGCGCACAAGATTGTGCCATGGAGCGCGGTGGACGCGCTGGAAGGCGTGGGCGTGGTGCACATCGCGCCCGGCTGCGGCCGCGAAGATCACGAACTGGGCCAGGAACTCGGCCTGCCGACTATTTCTCCGGTGGATGGCAATGGGCATTTCCTGGAGGGGTTCGACTGGTTGAGCGGCAAGCACGTGCTGGAGGTGCCGCACCAGATCGCCGATCACCTGCAACAGGCCGGCCGTCTGCTCAAGGCGGTGATGCACCGGCACAGTTACCCGGTCTGCTGGCGCTGCAAAACGGAACTGATCTTCCGCCTGGTGGAGGAATGGTTCATCAGTTGCGCGGAAGTGCGTCCGCTGATGATGGAAGCCGCGCGCACGGTGACGTGGATGCCGGACCACATCGGCAAGGCGATGGAAGACTGGCTGACCAACATGGGCGATTGGTGCATTTCGCGCAAACGCTACTGGGGTCTGCCGCTGCCATTCTACATCTGCGACGAATGCGGCGAGCGCACCGTAGCGGGTTCGCGGGAAGAACTGCGCAGCCTGGCGGTGGACCCCGCGGTAGTGGACCAGATGCCGGAGTTCCACCGGCCGTGGATTGACCAGGTGCGCATCCGCTGCCCGAAGTGCTCGGCCGAGACGCCGCGCGTGGTGGAAGTCGGCGATTGCTGGCTGGATGCGGGAATCGTTCCCTACAGCACGCTGGGCTACTTCGAGGACCGTGAGCGGTGGCTGGAATCCTATCCGGTGCAGTGGGTCTGCGAAATGCGGGAGCAGGTCCGGCTCTGGTTCTATTCCATGCTGTTCATGAGCGTGACGCTTAGCGGACGCTCACCCTACGAAAAAGTATCGTCCTACGAAACCATGGTGAGCGAGGAAGGCACGCGCTTTTCGAAGACCGGGTTCATGATCCGCTTCGACGATGCCGTGGCCAAACTGGGCGCGGATGCGATGCGCTATCTCTTCTGCGCGCGGCCGGCGGCTGCCAACATGCGGTTCAGCTACCGCCTGGTGGAGATGGCGTCGCGCAAGATCGCGGACCTGTGGAATATCTACGCCTTCCTGGTAAATTACGCCATCATCGACAAGCCGGACTTTTCACAGGAGGTTCCCGCGGCCGCGCTGCAGGTGAGCGACCGCTGGCTGCTGGCGCGCACCGCGCCGATGCTGGCGGAGGTCCACAAACACTACGAATCCTATGACACGCCGTCGGTGATTCGGGAGGTGGAAGCTTACCTGGACGATGTTTCGAACTGGTATGTGCGCGTAAGCCGCCGCCGATTCTGGCGCAGCGGCCATAGTGACGACAAGCAGGCCTGTTACTTCGTGCTGTTCACGGCGTTGAAGGCGACGGTGCTGGCGCTTTCTCCCATCATCCCGTTTGTGACGGAGCGCATCTGGCAGAACGCGGTGCGTGGGTTGGAGGCAGGGGCGGCCGAGTCCGTGCACCACGCCGATTGGCCGTCGCAATATGCCCAGTGGCTCGACGAAGGATTGCTGCGCCGGACGGAGGCGGTGCGGGCCGTGATCCGCGTAGGGCTGAAGCTGCGCTCGCAGGCTTCCGTCCGCGTCCGCCAGCCGCTGGCCGCGATTTTCGTAGTGGGCAACGACGAGCAGCGGCTTGCTTTGGAAGAGCAGCTTGCGCTGGTCCAGAGCGAGCTCAATGTGAAGGAGGTGCGGTTTGTGGAGAACACCGCGGCCTTTCACACGCGCACCGTGCAAGTGGACTGGCGCGCTGCCGGTGCGCACTTGCGGAAGGAGGTCAACCGTTTCCGGCAGGCTGTTCAGGAGATGCCGCCCGGTGCGCTCGACGTGTTTGCCGATCAGATTGCGGGCGGCGCCGACCTTTATATTTTCGACCAACACATGCCGGCGACACTGTTTCGCATCGAGATGAAGGTGAACCCCCGGTACGGAGTGGCCGAAGAAGGCGGCCTGGCCGTGGTGCTCGATTTGGAAGTGCCGGATGCGCTCAAGCGCGAGGGCATGGTCCGCGACGTGGTGCGGCACGTGCAGGTTCTGCGCAAGGACGCGGGCCTGGCGGTGAGCCAGCGCATCCAACTTGGCCTGGCGACGGAAAGCGCGGCGCTGCGCGAAGCGATTGCGGAGTACCGCGCCTACATCATGGACGAAGTTCTGGCCGTGCGGCTGGAGGATTCGTCGCTGGAGGAGGCCAAGGCGAAGGTGGAATTGACGGTGGAAGGTGAGAAGGTTCTGGCGACGATGAGCTGGTGACCCTTACCACCCCCCTTACCGCACCAGCGGCCGCGGCTTCACCAACTCGCTCAGAATTCCCGTCCCGCACTGTGGGATAATATCGAAGAAGGCCGTTATGCAGGTTCAACTGGAAATCCCCGAGGATCTTGCTCGTCAACTCGGCGCCGATCCGTGCAGCGTGACGCACGCTGCACTGGAAGCGGTCGCATTGGAAGGCGTCCGGTCCGGCACATTCACCGTATCGCAAGCAAGGCGGCTATTGGGTATCGGGTCCCGGTACGAGATGGATGGCTTCCTCAAAGCGCATGGGGTCTTCCTTGACCTGACGCTAGATGACGTCCTCAAGGATAGCGAAACCGCTCTCGCCTTCTCCCGATGACCGTCGTCGTCGCCGATACCTCACCCTTGAATTACCTGATACTTATTGAAGCGATCGGTATTCTGCCGCGATTGTACGGAAGAGTCGTCATCCCCGCCGAGGTGCTGAACGAATTGATGAATGAGGGCGCTCCGCGCCCGGTGAGCGACTGGGCGATGAAGCTTCCGGAGTGGGTAGAAGTTCGTTCTGCGCCGCTGACGTACGACGCGGCCTTGTCCCTTCTCGATCCGGGAGAGAAGTGTGCGATCCTGTTGGCACAATTGGAAGCTGAGGTCCTTCTTCTGATGGACGAAGCCGCTGGAAGACTCGAAGCGTCCCGGCGCGGTATCCCGAACACCGGAACGGTCGGCGTCCTTCGAGCGGCTTCCATTGCTGGGCTCGTGGATCTGCCGTCCGCACTAGCCCGGTTGGTTGCGACCAACTTCCGGATTTCCAAGCAACTCTTGGACGGACTGATCGCCGAGGATGCAGCCAGAGGTCGCCAACGGAAAGAGTAGACCTCCTCGCGCCGCCTTACCGCACCAGCGGCCGCGGTTTCACCAAGTCGCTGAGTTGCGGGATGTCGAACGCTTCCAGCAGCCCGAAGCAGAACAGTTCCGGCGCTTCCACCACGGTCATGTCGCGCTCAATCACTTCGCGCAGGCTGGCGAGCGGGCGCACCAGTTTCACATCGCTGATGGCGTCGGTTTCCATGGCGGCCGCGACCAGGGCGATGAGGCTGGTTCTGGGACCGTAGGCCGCTAGCGAAACCGGGCCGTACTGGGGCCGCAGCCAGCGCGCCGCCGCAGCCACCTGGCCTGCCTGAATTCCCAGCGGCCGCTCACCCAGCGACGAAGCCAGCAGGGCGAAGAGATAGTCGCGCGTTTCCAGGCGGCTTTCGCCGAAGTAAAACGGGTCGATGGTCACCACGCGCCGCTTCCGGTCCAAAAGCTGTTGAATCTCGTTGGTGAGGGTGGCCTTGCCGGAATCGGCCAACACCAGCGTAGTGCCCGTGCTGGCAGCCGGCGAAAGATCGAGCAGCGGCACGGTCCAGGTATTGTCGAGCGAAAGGCGCGTGGAAGTGATGGCGATGCCGCCGGCGTTGCGCGTGCTTACCTGGTGGGCGGTGGCGCGATAGTCGGTCCATCGCACAACCTCGCGCAGCGTTTCCCTGGATGGCGCACGGGAGGGCGGCTGCCCGCGGACGGTCTTCTGGCTCAACTTCAGGGCCACGGTGTGAAGGTCTTCGTTGCCGGCGGGAAGCGGCACCCGCAACTGCTCGGCGGTTCGCACCTCGGCGGCCGACGGGATTTCCTCGGCGGAGAATTCGGCCCCGCCGGCGTAGAAGGATTCCTTGAGGAACCGGTACAGCGCTTCCCGGTTCTCCAGGCCGTAGTTGTGGCCGGCGTCGAAGTTGGTGTGCGAGCGCAGCCTGGCGGCATCGCCGTAGAGCGCGAAGATCGGGCCGGCGGCCACCAGCAGCGGGGCCAGGGCGTAATCGGCGCGGAAACAGCAGTTGTCGCGGGCATTGTGGGCGATTTGGAGGGGGCGCGGGGCCAGCATCGCGGTCAGATGCGTGTAGTCGGCGAACTGTCCGAGGTCCACCGGGGTCTGTTCCGAATCGCCCAGGTCCATTTCGGGGAATTGCGTGCGGGTGACAAAGCTGGAATACCCGGCCACGGGCATCGCCAGTTTCACGCGCCGGTCAAGCGAACTGAGTAAAATCGTCTGCCAGCCGCCGCCCGAAAGCCCCGTAACGGCAAGCCGATCCGCATCGGCATTGGGGTGTTGCAGCGCGATATCCACCAGCCGCTTCTGGGCCAGAAAGAAGGGCGCCAGTCCGCTGGTCCCGGTGAGATCGATCTGGTTCAGGCGGGCGTGGCTATAGCCGGCCGCGGCCAGCTCACCCATGCCGAACCATTCGTAGTTGTACGCCAGCAGGCCCTTCTTCGCCAGGTTGAGGCAGCGCTCCTGGATATAGCTATTGGCCTTTCCTTCGCCTTCGTGCCCGTTCAAGTTGAGCACCACCGGAACGCGCCCGGTAAGTTGCGCCGGTTCGTACAGCAGGCCGGGCAGCCACATGCCGGGGATCACTTCGTATCGGAATTTCTTCACGCGGTACCCGTCGCCGGCCAGCGTGTCCAGCCATGTAACTTGCGTGGGCATGTCGCGCCATTTGGCGGCTTCACCGCGGAAGACAACGTTGTCCAGAATATGGGTGCGCAACTGCTGCGCGTACTGCTCCCATTGGGCGGTGCTCGCGATCGCGGGAATGGGTTTCACGCGCGACGCCAGGTGGATCTGGGTTTCCACCAAGGTCTGGTGCGGCTGCAGAATTGGCTGGGCGAGATAGACGTCCAGCCACGAAAGGTCGTCGGCTGCGGTGAGCGGAGCCGTGGCGCCAAGCACCAGCATCAGGCAGATCCGTTTCAGGAACATAGTGTTCGCCTCGTCCCCCTTGGTAAAGGCATTGTCAGCCGATTGGCTACCGGCAGTCAACCGCCAGTATTTTCAGGAATTGGCTCACGGCGTGTCGGCTGCTGCCCTCGATTTTCCGCAGTGGCAAAGCGTGTTTGGCTAATTCCGACGCGCGTCTGGCAGCAGGTCCGTCATCCCCAATAGTTGCGGATTCACGCCCTCGAAGCGCAGCGCCGTGATGTGCGCGTACCGCCGGTGGCCCGCCAGTACTGAATCGACGGTCACAACGATGACATCAGCGTGGGCGAAGTGGAGTGGTTGGGATTTGACTACCTTACCTTCGACAGAATCCTCGCCCCAATCATCGGTAGTGGGCTACTTTGATTTTGCCCTCCCGAAAAAATGATCGACAACCCAGGCTAGCAGCGTCAACATGGGCCAAGCCAAAACGAACGAACCATGGGCCAGTGCCCAAAAGTGAAACAGTGGCCAGTTCATCCCATCAAAGAGCATCCCGAGCGGGAACATCAGAACGAACCCGATCACGATGTACGTTAGACAACCCAGAACCTTCCCTTTGGTCATGTCCGTGCTCGTTAGGCTGCTGCCGCTCTTTCCTTCCTCCGCTCCCACGCTCTCCATGCAGCAACAAGATCGGTGACTCCCAAGGCCGTGAGGCGACACCAGCGGTCATGGCGGGGGTTACGCAAAGGGTCCGGTGAATCTTGTTCGTCAACCGCGTGAACCGGCGAACGGTCATGCGCCACGCTGAGATTTCGGCGCTCAATGTAGCTGGCAGGGCCGGCCATCCGCCATCCATACCATTTCTCATGATCAAGAGCACCGACAGAGCGTTTTTAAACGCGGCACCGCGCGAGGTTCAGGGGCTCGAAGTTTGGGGTACCGCCCCTAATGCGGTTTGTTCAATTCAAGCGCTTTTCTTGATGTCCTCCAGCATCGCTTCTCGGAGTACCGAGTTTAGCCTGGTCTGGTAACCCTTCCCCTGCTGTCGAAGCCATGCCACCACATCGGCATCCAAGCGCACGGTGAGTTGCTGCTTTACTGGCCGGTAGAACGGATTGCGGATGGCGTTTTTCCAGAAGCTATCTTTTGCCGGCGGAATGTCGGAGAAGTCGATCTCCGAATCCGGCCGCTTGGCGAGTTGGGCCAACCTGCGCTTGCGGGCGGGCGTCATCGGGCTGTTAGCCAGCGTCTTGCGCACGAGTTTTGTCATAACGGTTTCGCTCCTTCCGAGTGGCTCGGCGTGCCGAGATGAGGCGAATGATATCGTCCTCGCTTTCTTCTCGAACGGTGTGGGCCACGAACAGCAGAACCTCCCCTCCAGCAAGGCCGGTCGCCTGCCAGCGCAACTCCCCCGCTTCGTCGGTACGGTCCCGTTCGAACAGGGCGTACGGATCATGAAAGACGTGCATGGCGTCCTCGAAGGAGACACCGTGCTTCCGCAGGTTGGTCCGCGCCTTCACCGGGTCCCACTCGAACCGAATCATCCCAACACGAGTATAACGCCAAATTTGTAATTACAGCGGTGAACTTCGCCCTGTCGCCGATACGGCGGGTGATGCCTTATCGGGCGGGATCCGAAGCTCTATAGCACCGCCCCGCAACCCTGAGCGCTGGGCGGATTGACGCCCGGTTCACCGCGCTCCCTGGTTAACGGAACCGGCGTTACCCGAACATCTCTTCGATCACTTTGCCCTTGCCATCCCTGGTCACGTACACTGGCCGCTTCTCCACCAGAAACGATTGATCGGGTGCGATGCCCAGCGTGTGATAGATGGTGGCGTGCAAGTCTTCCACCGGGACCGGATTTTCGATGGTGGTGCACGGGCGCTCATCGGCGGTCTTGCCATACACCAAGCCCTTCTTGACGCCGCCGCCGAACATCAGCACCGAACCCGCGGCGGTGAAATGCCGGTGCATGCCGTAGTGCTTGGGCTCGCTCATCACATCGGGCGTCTTGGATTGGTCCTTCACCTCTTTGCCGACCTTGCCCTCGGTGATGGCATCCCTTCCGAATTCGCTGGCCAGCACCACCAGCGTGCGGTTGAGCAGTCCGCGCTCTTCCAGATCGAGAATGAGCTGCGCCACCGGGGCATCGATCTGCTGCTTCATGGTCAGCGCGCGCTCGTGGCCGTTTTCGTGCGAGTCCCAGTAGCGGAAGGGAATGTACTCCGTGGTGACTTCGACATAGCGCGCGCCCGCCTCCACCAGCCGCCGGGCCAGCAGACAGCCCTGGCCGAAACGGCCGGTGTTGTAGGCGTCGAAGTGGGCGCGGGGTTCGAGCGACAGATCGAAAGCCTTGGCGGAAGGCGAGGTCAGGAGCCGGTCAGCCGCGTCCATGGAGCGCATCAACGACGCGCGCTGAAAGTCGCCGCCGTACTGATAGACGGGCTCCTGCGCCAGCATCTGCTCGTAAAGCCGCCGGCGGCTGGTAAAGCGCCGGCTGCCCAGTTCGGCGGGCGGACGGACGGCCGACGCCGCGTCCTGCGGGTCGGTGATCAGGAACGGCCCGTATTCCGAGCCCAGAAATCCGGCGGTGTGAAACGATTTGAGCGCCGGGCTTTCGGCGCCAATCTCCAGGTCCTGCCCGATGGCGACGAACGCGGGCACAGTCGGATTCCGCGGGCCCAGCGTCTTCGCGATCACCGCGCCCAAATGCGGCATAGCCACCGTCTGCGGCGGGATGTAGCCGGTGTGCCAGTGGTATTGGTGGCGCGAGTGCAGGATGAAGCCGAGGTCCGCGCCCTGGAAGGTGCGGATCAGGGCGCCCCGATCCATCAAGCGGCCGATGCGTTCCAGGCCCTGAGAGAGCTTGATGTGGTCCACCGCGGTGTCGATCGCTGGGAAGGTGCTCAGCACCTGCGCGGTCCTGACGCCGGGCGCAAACGGAGTGTAGCGCTTGGGGTCGAAGGTCTCGGTCTGGGCCATGCCGCCGGCCATCCACAACACGATCAGCGCGTCGGCAGTGGCCGCTGGTGGCGTGGCTTGCATTAATTGCGGTTCGAGGCCTGCCAGCGCAGCCAGCGCCGCTCCGGTGGTGGCGCCCATGAATCCACGGCGGCTGATGCGCTGCGCAATGCGTCTTTCTTCGGGGCTCATTTGGCTACCTTTGTAGTGACTGGTGGGACAGACCATCGTCTTGTGTGGTCTGTCGGGCCTGGGGTCGAGCGACAGAAGACACAAAACGATCGTCTGTCCCACTGTGTTTCCTGTGTTACCAGAGTTACCAGATTAAGTGACTGTATTTGGGAGATCATATGCCTAGTAAATCAGTTGAAATTCGGGCTTCATCATGATAGCCCACAGCAAATCGGCCAGGCCCTCAGGCGAAAGGCGGCCCTGAGTTGGTGAAGCAGGGAGAGCCGGGTCGTCCAGGGCCTTTACCGCCGCGTCGCGCTCGGCGGGCGAGGCAGCGCGGCCCAGAGCATACCAGAAGACGCGGTCGATGGCCGCGGAAGCAGTCTTCAGCGTTGGACCCGGCGGGACCGGGGTCTCAGGCGCCACCGGCGTCAACC
Organism: Candidatus Acidiferrales bacterium; assembly: GCA_035570275.1. Lineage (GTDB taxonomy): Bacteria > Acidobacteriota > Terriglobia > Bryobacterales > Bryobacteraceae > DATMNI01. The sequence goes on from DATMNI010000214.1 coordinate 37,933, forward strand.
GTTCCATGTTGGGTTCCTGCGTGAAGACGAAGAAGCGAAGCCGCGGGTTGAGGTCCGAAGTGATTTCGAGGTTCTCGATCCCTACCGCGCCGCGGAAACGGGTGAAGCCTTTGCCGCCGATTTCATAGACCAGGCGGGAAGGAGTCTTGACGCGCACCGGGTCGCCGGCCGCGGGGGTGACACGTAGTCCGGATTCGGCCTCTTCCAGAGGCTTGAGCGAGGAGAGCGGCGTGGCGCCGCTCGGACCCACCAGGTCGGCTTGCGACCACGCGGCCTCCACTTTCTCGGGCGAGTAGGAGCCGGTGTCCTGGACCAGCAGCCAGAGCCGGGTGGCGCCCGAGATATCCAGGTCGAATGCCGGCGAGGCGTTGGCGCGTACCGGCACCGGTTTGTCCCACAGGCTTACCGGTTCGGGCGGGAGTTCGCCCAGCATGCGGCGCGCGCCGCGCATCAACCAGTGCGTCAGTGTTTCGCCGTTGACCAGTTCGAGAGCCTGCAGCGTAGTGGCCTCGGAATCCCGCGTCCCATAAACCTGATCGCGGATGGGGCGGCCCAGCGCACGCGTGAGCGGGTTGGCCGCCAGGTGCCACTGGCGCGAGAATTGGCCGGGCGGTGGCGCCGGCAATGGCGACGCCGGAGGTGCGTCCGGGGCTGTCGAAGCAGCGGGCGCGGGCGTGGGCGGCTGATAGACGCGCCACTCGCCGGTGATGGAGCCGATGGCGTCGGCGAACTGCTCGGCCGTCAACCGCCGGATCTCCGGGCCGCGGAAGGTGTACGGCTTGGGTTGCTCGGCTTTTCTCACTACGGCGGGGAGTTGATACGCCCGCGACGTAAGCACCGTCGCGATCAGGTGCTTCATGTCGTAGCCGTGATCCACGAAATCGCTGGCCAGCCAGTCGAGCAACTCCGGGCTCCAGGGCTCGCCATCCATTTCATCCGGGTTCTCTACGATGCCGCGCCCCAACAGGCGGTGCCACATGCGGTTCACCAGCGTGCGCGGCATGCGCCCGTTGCGCGGATCGGTGAAGATGGCCGCGGCGGCGGCGTGGCGGTCGGCCTGGGAACCGGAGCCGGTAGCGCGGTTCAGCTCGGGAAACAGGAAGCCGGGTTCGGCGTACTGCTCCTGAGCCACGTCGCAGCGGTAGAGTTGCAGCCTGGGTTCGGGCGAGAAATAGCCGGCCAGCGCATACGCGTCCTTCAGCTTCCATTTGCTGATGAAGCTGTCATGGCAGGAATTGCACTTGAGGTTGATGCCCAGGAAGATCTGCGCCGTATTCTGCGCGGCCTGCATGGCCGGGGCCTGGCTGGCGTTCACGGTGCCGCGCCAGTTCACGCCGATGAGGAAGCCTTCGGGATCGCCGGGCGATGCCGGGTTCAGTAGCTTCGATACGAACTGGTCGTAGGGCAGATTGCTTTTCAGCGAGGCCAGCAGCCAGTTGGAAATGCTTTTGCGCGAGGCCGTTTCGGAATAGTAATTCACGCCCTCGTCGTTGCGCAGCAGGTCGTCCCAGAAGGAGATCGCGTTTTCGGCGTACTTCTGATCGTCGCCGAGCAGCGCGGCCACCAGCAGATCGCGCTTGTTGGGCCGGGTGTCATCCAGAAAGTGGCGCAATTCCTCTGGCGCGGGCAGCAGGCCCCACACATCCAGGTACGCGCGCCGGGCGAAGGTGGCGTCGCCGGCCGGCTGAGGTTCCGCCAGACCCCGGCTAGCGAGATAGGCGGCGATGAAGCGGTCCACCGGCGTCTGCCAGCTCTTCCAAACCGTCGCCGGGATGGCTGGCATCGTTAGCGTGAGCGGCGCTTCCCACTTTGGTTTGGCTGGCGCGGATTCAGGCGTGGCGCGCGCGCCCTGATCGATCCAGGTTCGGAGGATTGAAACCTCACCGGCAGGAAGCGGCGGACCCGCGAGCGGCATCCGCGGCTGCATCTCTCCCGTGACGCGCTGCACCATCAGGCTGGCGGCGGCAGATCCCGGTTTCACCGCGGCCCCGCTGCGGCCGCCTTCCAGCACATCGGCGTACGTACCGAGCGAAAGCCCGCCGGAGCGCTTTTCCTGGCTGTGGCAGGAGAAACATTTCGCCGCCAGGATGGGGTGCACCTGGCGGTCGTAATCCACCTGAGCCCACAAGAGGCGGATTAACAATCCGCCGCAGATTAACAATCTGCCCCACAAATTAAGCATGGGCTGCTTTCCGGTCGATCACGTCGGCGTACACTTCCATGAGAGCGCGCAGGTCCGTGATGTCCTGGGCCACGCAGTTGGTGAGCGGCGGGCGGACGGGGCCGGCGGGCATTCCCAGTATCTCCATGGCCGCCTTCGTGGCCGAGACTTCGTAGCCCTTCACCCGCTCGCGCAGGGCGTAGAGCGGATGCACATACTTCTCCATCAGGCCATTGAGCCGCACCACATCGTGCGCCATGCCCGCTTCGGCCAGTGCGATGGAAAGCCGGGGAGCGATATTGGAGATGCTGGAAGTGTAAGCCTGCACGCCGATGGCGAAGTAGGCCGGCACGCAATCGTCACCCAGCCCTCCCAACCATGCCAGACGGTCGCCCACCGATTGCATGATGCGCTGATATTTCCGGGCGTCGCCCTGGCCATCCTTCCAGAAGGTGAGCGTGGGAACGCGGTCGGCCAACTGTGCCACCATCGCAGGCGTGAAGACCGCCCAATCGCGGCTGTATACCATCAGCGGCAGTCCCGTGGCGGCGCCGATGGCGCGATAGTATTCGATGACGCCTTCAAACGGCGGGTTGATGTAGTAGGGCGGCAGAACCAGGACGGAATCGGCGCCAGCCTTCTCGGCGCGCCGCGCCATATCGGCGCCGATAGCCGCGCTGTAACCGGCGCCGGCGACCACCGGCATACGGCCTCGGGCCGCTTCGACGGTGACGCGCACGACGTGTTCTACTTCCTCCGGCGTCAGCGAATAAACTTCGCCGGTGCCGCCGGCTGCGACCAGTCCGCAGAACGGATACCGCGCCATTTCATCCACGTTGCCGGCCAGGGCGTCCAGGTCGAGCGAGAGGTCCTTATGGAAAGGCGTGACGGGGAACCCCAGCACGCCCCGGATGCGTTCTCTGAGTGACATGATTACAGTGTAAAAGCTTTCAGGCCTCAGCGGTCAGCTCTCAACTTTAGATCGAAGCTCGTGGCGGCGGCCGGTGGCGACTAGCGGCGACAGCGGTGAGACATTCATTTGGGTACGCCCTCAGCTCGAATTACCAGTTCGGGCGGCGTGGCGCCCGCGCCCGGCTCGCGCATCGCCCGCGCCCGGCTCAAGGTGATAACGTAGAGAGCCATGAGCCCTGTAATTACCCTTGTTTTGCTCTCGGGCGCGCTGGCCGCCCAGACCCCTCTCCGTATGCCGAAGGCCGATCTTCTGTGGCCCAACGGAGCTCCGGGCTCGCAGGGAAATGAAGAAATCGACCAGCCGTCGATCGCGCCCTACATCGTGCCTGCAGGGCGTGGGACCGGCACGGCCGTGGTGGTCTGCCCCGGCGGCGGGTACAGCCATCTGGCGATGGATCATGAAGGCGACCAGGTCGCGAAATGGCTCAACTCGCTGGGGGTCTCGGCCTTCGTGCTCAAGTACCGGCTGGGGCCCAAATACCATCATCCTGTGGAATTGGGCGACGCCCAGCGCGCCATCCGCACGGTGCGGGCCAAGGCCGCGGAGTACCGTGTGGCGCCGGACCGGATCGGCATCATGGGCTTCTCCGCCGGCGGCCACCTGGCGTCCACCGCGGGCACGCATTTTGATGCGGGCGAAGCCAGCGCGGCCGACCCCATCGACCGCATGAGCAGCCGGCCGGACTTTCTGGTGCTCGGCTATCCCGTGATATCCTTCACCACGCCGTACACGCACAAGGGTTCGCTGCAGAGCCTGCTGGGCAATAACCCCGATCCCAAGCTGGTGGAGAGTCTCTCGAACGAACTCCAGGTGACTGCGCAGACGCCGCCCACGTTTCTGTTCCACACCACCGCCGATACCACGGTGCCGGTGGAGAACAGCGTGCTGTTTTACCTGGCGCTGCGCAAAGCCGGCGTGCCGGCCGAGATGCATATCTACGAACGCGGGCCGCACGGTTTGGGCCTGGCGCCGCTGGACGAGGCGCTTTCCTCGTGGCCTTCGCGGCTGGCGGCCTGGCTCAGGGTGCATGGGTTACTGAACGGAGCGCGGTAGCCGCGACCCTCGTGGTTGGCGGGCCGCCGCACCGGCCGTGAGGCAGCGTTAGGGCAGGGCTACCGGCAAGTCACGCGCCAGAACGCCGGCGCATGCCAAAGCCAAGTCAAAAGCCCGCCGACATTTGGGCAAAACACCGCCCATCGTCAGTTGCGATTCGTTTCAACTCGTTGCGGGCCAGTCTCGCCGGCCGTGGCATGGTTCGTGCCCTTAATCTGTCCGGCTACAAATGTTGAAGATCACACTGCACGATAGTTCGCGGGAACTCCGCTTCATCCTGGAGGGCAGACTCTCCGGTCCCTGGGTCCGCGAGTTGCAGGAGTGCTGGCGGACCGCCGCCTCCACTACGCTGGGGCGCCGCACGGTCATCGACCTGGGGGAAGTAGACTTTGTGGACCCCGCGGGCCAGTCGCTGCTGGCGGAAATGCACCGCGATGGCGTTCGCCTGTTGGCGTTGACGCCGTTGATCCAGTCGCTGGTCGAAGAGGTTTCGGGCGCTCCCTGTTGTGGTACGGTTGAAGAAAAGCGGGTCCGCAGCCACGATGACTTCATTCGCACCGACACGACCGGACCCGACCCGCGCGCGCTATGAGACGCTGCTGGAGGTCGCCCGGTCGATTGCGGCCCATCAACAACTCTCGACGCTCTTCGCCGACTTGAGCCGCCTGCTCAAGCGCCTGGTGTCGTTCGATTTCATCAGCCTGACGCTGGTGGATTATAAGGACCGCGTGGTCCGCCTCCACCTTTTGGAAACGGACCGGCAGGTGGTGGGGGACACGGCCTTCGCCACTCCCTTCGACCAGACACCGACCATGGTCGCGCTCGAAACCCGCGCGCCGTACTACATCGCCGACGTCGCGGCGGAGCACCGGTTTCCGATTATCCGCGATCTGCTGCTGGCCAACGGCATCCAATCCTCTTGCATTTTGCCGATCCTCACCGCGCAGCGCAAACTGGGAGGGCTTAATTTCGGCTCGCTCCAGAAAGACGCCTACGGGGCCGAGGACATCGAGTTCATGGGGCAGGTGGCGCGCCAGGTGGCCGTGGCGGTGGATAACGCGCTGAACCACGAAGCCGCCAAAGCTTATGAGCTGCAGTTGGCGCACGAGCGGGACCGGCTGCGCACTCTGCTGGAGGTCAACAACGCCGTGGTAAGCTGCCTTGACACCAGGCGGCTGTTCCAGGCGATTTCGGCTTCGCTGCGCCGCAGTTTTGCACTGGACTACGTGAGCCTGCTGATCCACGACCCCGACATCAATGCCCTGCGCCTGCAGATGTTGGACTTCCCCGACGGCTCCGGCCTGATTCGCCAGGATGCCGTGGTGCCGCTGGACGACACGCTTGCGGGCTACGTATTCCGCACCCGCGAAGGCCGCCTTTTCAGCCTGGAGGAGGCGCGCGCCATTTCCAAGACGACGGGAGAGATCATGGAGCGCGAGGGGCTGCGGTCTTTGTGCTGCATTCCCCTGATTTCGCGCGGCAACGCGCTGGGGACGCTCAATTGCGGTTCGCGCCAGCCGGGATTTTTCGCGGCTGAAGATCTGCAATTCTTCTCGCAGGTGGCCGGGCAGGTGGCGATCGCGCTCGACAATGCGCTCTCCTACAACCGGATCGAGGATCTGAATGCCCGCCTGGCGGAGGAGAAGGTCTATCTCGAAGATGAAATCCGCACCGGCAACCGGTTTGAAGAAATCATCGGCCAGAGCCGCGCGCTCAACGCCATACTCAAACAGGTGGAGACCGTGGCGCCAACCGATTCCACCGTCTTAATCTACGGGGAGACCGGCACCGGCAAGGAACTGGTGGCGCGGGCGATCCACGATCTGAGCCAGCGCAAGCAAGGCACCTTCGTCAAGCTCAACTGCGCCGCCATCCCGACGGGGCTGCTGGAAAGCGAAATGTTCGGCCATGAGAAAGGCGCCTTTACCGGCGCCATCGCGCAGCGCATCGGCCGTTTCGAACTGGCGCACCGCGGCACCATGTTCATGGACGAGGTGGGTGAGATTCCTCTGGAGTTGCAGACCAAGCTGCTGCGGGTTCTGCAGGAACGCGAGTTCGAACGCTTGGGCAGTTCGCGCACCATCAAGACGGACGCCCGCCTGGTGGCGGCCACCAATCGGAACCTGACCGAACTGGTGGAGGAGCGGCAGTTTCGCGCCGATCTCTACTATCGCCTGAACGTCTTTCCCATCACCGTGCCGCCGCTCCGGGAGCGCCGGGAAGATATTCCTCTGCTGGTGCGCTACTTCGTGCAGCAATTCGCGCGCCGCATGAACCGGCGGATCACCACCATTCCCACCGAGTCCATGAACGCGCTCACGCGCTATCACTGGCCGGGCAATATCCGGGAATTGCAGAACTTCATCGAGCGCGCGGTGATCGTCTCGCCGGGCCCCGCGCTGCAGGCGCCGGTGCGGGAACTGAAGCGCGGCCCTTCGGGCGCAGTGGTGGTGACGTTGCATGACGCGGAGCGCGAGGCCATTGTGCGGGCGTTGCGCGACGCCGGCGGCAAGGTCGGCGGCGACCAGGGCGCGGCCGCCAAGTTGGGGATGAAACGCACCACGCTGCAGGCCAAAATGCGCAAGCTCGAGATCGGCACCAAGAGCTTCTGAGGGCCGGCTTTGTGGGGCAGGGTGGCAACCGGTTGGCAACCTGCGGCGGATTGTTAATCCGCCTGCCGCGAGCCGAGCGAGCCGCCCGCGTTTTGCTGCACTGGCTCGTCGGCGGGCAATCTTCCTGTTGGACGCGTGTGTCGGTTGACGCATGTGGCCAGTTGATTCGTCTGTCAGTTGTTTGTCGGCAGTTTCAACGCGTTGTCGATCACAAGCAACTCAATCTGTTCCTTTCCAGACTCCAACTTGAGACCTAATTGCTCCTCAACAGCGGTGAATAGAGAGGGTCCGGACGGAGTATCGTCAGGGCGCCCGGCGCCTCCCGTACTGCCCATCGGCTGCGCGTTGTCCGGAACCCAGTTCAATGTGAAAGCGTAGAGTCCTTCCAACTGAGTCATATCCTTGACCGGGCGATCCAGGCGGGACGAAAGCGTTTCGGCAAACTTTGCGGGCGTGGCACTCGGCAAATGAAAGCTCCTCCTGGGCCCGAATTCTCCACTCCGCATCATAGGGGCCAAAGCGGCAGATGCTCTCGCCTTTTTCAAAGCGATCCTCTCCGCGTCGTCTTTATAGTCCGGCAACGCCTCCGCCGGCTTAAGTTTCGGACCATTCCTGGCGACCGTCAACCGGTACACCGGTAATGCCTTCGTCTCGCGGTGCAGGCGGATCTGGAACCGCTCCGTTAGCAACTTTTGCAGCATCAATCGTAATCGTTCCGCATCCGTTCCCGGCGGCACCTTGGCAACGATCTCATACCGTTCCGTGTCCAGCCAACCCGGTCCCGAAATCTGGTCCGGCCGCAGTTTATATGCCCGCGCCAGCAGCATCTTGAGACTCACTCCAGAGTAGTCGATCCGGCCGGGATTGTTACTGCCGGGGCCTCCGCGGAAACCCATCTGCTCCGCCACGCTGAGCGGGAGCATGTCCTGAATCGGCCCAGCCGGCGTGGCCGCAGGCTTGACCGATGCAACCTCGAACTCTGGTGCATCCGCCGTCGGTTGGCCGCTCGCCGCCAGGACGCACGACGAAATCCAACTCACGGCTACCAAGGTCTGTTTCATCTCCTGCGCTCCTGCCGGTAATCATACGATATCCGAGTCGTTCCGAACTGACAATGATACGCTCGCACGAACGGAATCGTTGAATGGCACCCGCCACAGCTAGAGCCGGCATCCCCACGCCGGCGGCGATGCGCGAGTCCGCGCCTCCCGTGAGAGCAGGAGGAAGTAATCCGGGGAGACCTCGACCGATTCGTGCGGCGCCGCGCTACTGATGGCGGCGCGGTACTTGAGGGGCAGAAAGAAATCGCTGGCCGGATGGGCGCGCACCACACTGGCCAGTTCTTCGGTGTCGCGGATCACGATCAGCGTCCCGATGGGTTCACCGGAGTTGCAGCCCCACTCGCGCAGATGCCGGCGGTACACGGGCTCCCATTTTGCAAGGTCGTTCCACTGCTGGGCGTCAACGGCGATCCCCAGATAGTTCCAGGGCATGGCATAGCTGCCACTGGCCATAGGGCCGCCGAACCTGCCATATCGCAGCTTGGGCAGCGGGAGCGTGGAGGCATAGAGATCGTCTTCGACGCCGGCGACGATGAGTTCGTTGCCGCGGCCGCGTTCGCAATAGTCCGAAAGCGGGCCTGCCGCCTTCTGGACGGTGCCCGCCTGGAACGAGATGCCAAACGGCGCTTCGGGTACCGCCGTCTTCGCCAGAGCCGCGGCCGACAACAGCAAGAGCATCCAGGGCGCGGAGGACTTGGACGAAAGCGGCCCGCTGGTGGCCGCCAATATAGCCAGCGCGGGCGCCATCGGCAGCAGGTAACTGGCATTGCGGTACTGCCAGCCGAGCACCGCAGCCACCAGCACGGCCAGCCAGCAGGCCAGCAGAGTGGCCTCGCCCGACCGCTTCCGTAACTCCAGGAAGAACGAAGGCGCGGCGACCAGCGCCGACGCCAGGAGCACCGGATCGGTGGCGGCCAGACGCATCAGGTAGAACAGCGCCGGGTTCTCTTGCGAGGTTTGCTGCGGCGCGCCGGCGCCGAATCCCAGAATTTCCACACGGATCTGCTCAGTCCAAAACCAGCGTTGGTGCACCAGCAATTGGTATGCAAACCACGGCGCCGCCAGTGCCAGGGAGAGGGCCCCGGCGTAACAAACTCGCCTGAAGGCCGGCTTCCGATTGCGCGGCGCTACCAACCAATACATCCCCAGGATAGCCAGTGGCAGCACTCCGGCAACGCTCTTGGTGAGGATGGCGGCGGCCACCGAAACCGCGAAGCCCCACAGTGCGATTCCGGATTCGAGCCACGGGTCGGAAAACAGGCAGTACATGGCGGACGTGTTCCAGGCCACCAGCAGCCCATCGGTCATGCACATGCCTGCCAGCACGTGCCACAGGCGATTGGAAACCAGCAGCAACACGGCCGCGGCCCCGGCTTGCCAGCCGCGGACCTCCGCCGCCCAGAGAAAAACCAGGCCCACGGCAAAGCTGGCGAAGAGGGCCACGGGCAGCCGCAGCCCCAGCCGAGTCACCCCCAGCAGCCGCGCCGAAATGCCGGACGCCCACATCAAGAGGGGCGGCTTGTAAAGCGCGTAGCGGCCCATGAAGATCGGGGTGAGCCAACCGCCCTGCTCCGCCATGCGGATGGCGGTGTGGGCATACAGGGCTTCATCCTGCGCCGTAATCTTGCCGATGGGATCGACATAGTCGCCTGCCAGGCCCACGCGGGCCGACCGGACGAGCAGGCAAACCAGCGCAAGCAAGGCAACGGCGCACCAGGCCCGTCGCAATGTAAGACAGGCCTCCTGGCCTGTCCCACCATGGTACAGCAGCGTTGCGGAAATGTGACGCCGGCGGTACGGACGGGTTTGCATCCTGAGGCCAACGTGGGGCCATCTGCGGCTTCGTTTTCGGTAACACGGGTCGTAAGCTGGGGGACTGGGGCGGGACTTGCATATGCATTGCCTATACAATGGGTAGAGACGATGTTTGAGTGGGATCGGAACAATTTGCGCAAGATCCGAGAGCACCGCATCCTGCGCTCGGAGGCTAAGTACACCGTTTCAGAAGTTCGCTAACGTATCGAGAAACCGCTTGCTGACGCGCGCGGCTCCGATCAGAGCCGCGACCGTTAGGGAGCGTTCTGCCCGATTATGAGAACAGGATGCTGAAGGTGAGGTTCGCTTTGTCTACTACGGCGAGACCGACGCAGGCCGATTGCTTGCCGTAATCGTGGCGGAGCGAGGTGACTTGGTGACCGCCCCACGACTTGGATGCTGGGCAGAAAACGTGACTATTTTCGCAGGCGCGTGCAAGGAGAGTAATATGCCGAGAAAACCGGCGGAAATGCCAAAGTTCAAGAGCGAAAGTGAAGAAGCGGACTGGTGGGCCAGCGCTGCCGGGCGCAACTACGTCAAGCGGAAGTCAAAGGCGGCGCTCGCGAAGGGAATCAAGCCCTCAAGTTCCGGTTTGGTCACGCGGCTGAATGCCCAGAAGAGCCACCAGATCGCGATCCGGTTGGCGGAATCTGACATTGAGCAGGCACGAAAGCTGGCTGGCCGCAAAGGCATCGGCTATCAGACTCTATTGAAGATGATCGTGCACGAGGGTTTGCAACGCGAGGCCCGGCGAGGTTGACCCGGTCTTACTGTCCCTGGTTCCGGTACCACTTGAGCCGCGTCCCATCGATGCAGGCGACGTCAGGCCGCCCGTCGCCGTCGAGATCGGCCACCGCGCAGGCCGCCGCCCCCATACTTTTGTCGAGAATCTCGCGGGTCCATTTGCCCGGTGTTGAAGGCGATGGGGCCGAGTAATAAATGTACACGCTGCGGTCGCCGCCGCGGAAGCCGGCAATCACTTCGTCCAGGCCGTCCCCGTTGAGATCGGCGGTGACGATGGTGTGGCCATCGGTCAGGGAGCTATCGATCACCTGCCGCTCCCATTTTGCGTTGGCCTGCTGGGAGACGGCCTGCTGGTAGATGGCCACCTGGTTGCCGTGCCAGGGTTCGATCGCGGCCAGGAAGCGCGTGCCAGCCAGGCGCCCCACGGCAATATCGCTCGACCCCGATTTGGGCCACGCGGCCGGGTCTCCGCGGGCGATTTCGGTGCGGGTCCAGTGCCCATCCTTGCCGTAGTGGAACAGGTGGATGCCGTCGAAACTGGCGGTGAGGATCTCATCGCGGCCGTCGCCATCCCAATCAAGCACGTAGATGCCGTGCATCACGCCGCTGTTTTCCGTGCCGATCACCTGCCGCTTCCATTCGCCCGGGCGGTAGTAAACCAACGGCACCTGGTCGCGATAGTCGGGGGGCTCGGCTTTGGCGCCGGTAAGGGCGGCGTTGACCACTACCAGGCGGCCATCGCCCGCGATATCGGCGGTGCGCAGGCGATGAGACGTAGTCAGCCGGTCGATCTCGGTGACGGTCCACGGCTCGCGCGGGTCGCCGTTGTGGTGGAGCACGGAGACGATCCCGATGCTGTTCTTGGCCTGATTGGCGAATTCGGTGGCCAGCACGATATCGGGCACCGGGTCGCCCTTCCCGGGGTCTCCCCTGACCGGCACGACGGTGCAGTTGATCATGTGGGCGAGGCCGCCTGCGATCACGTGGCGCTGCCAGCCCGGGTTCTCATACCAGACCAGTTCGGTGAGGCCGCTGGCGAGCGCGATCAGGTCGGGCTTGCCATCGTGATTGAGGTCGGCAACCACCACTTGATAGCCGCCCTTGAGGTCGGCGGTAATTGTGTTTTCGGTGAACCGGGCCGGTGGGGCCGCCGCCAGCAGGCACACCGCCATGGCAAGGAACGAGACAGGACGCACGCTCCACAGTATACTTGCAATCACAAGGCTATGAAAAAACTGTTTCTACTGGTCATGGCCGCCGCGGCGGCATTTGGACAACAGGCGACGCAACCGGGGAATCTAAGTGAGATCCGGCAACTCACGCACGGGGGGCAGAACGCCGAGGCCTACTGGTCGCCGGACGGCAAGCGGCTGATCTTTCAGTCCACGCGCCCGCCCTACCAGTGCGACCAGATGTTCATCATGAATGCCGATGGGAGCGATCAGCACCTGGTCTCCACCGGGAAAGGCGCTACCACCTGCGGTTATTTCCTGAAGGACAACCAGCACATTGTCTACGCCTCCACCCATCTGGCGGGCGATGCCTGCCCTACGCCGCCCGACCGCAGCAAAGGCTATGTGTGGGGCGTGTTCGCGGGCTTCGACATTTTCCTGGCCACCGACGCCGGGAAGATCGAGAAGCGGCTCACGGACACGCCCGGCTACGACGCCGAGGGCACGGTGAACTGGAAGACCGGGAAGATCGTCTATACCTCGCTGGCCTCCGGGGACCTGGATCTTTGGACCATGCGCGCCGACGGGTCGGACAAGAAGCAACTCACCAAAGCCACCGGCTACGACGGCGGCGCCACGTTCTCGCGCGACGGCAAG
>DATMNI010000215.1:0-11185 GCA_035570275.1 Candidatus Acidiferrales bacterium
AAGACCGGCAGGGAACACGTAGTCAATATCACGGCGGCGGGCGATTTTCCATGGATGATGCCGCGCTGGGAGGACGTGACCAGCCGCATGACCAGCCTGGCGCTCTCGCCCACGGGCAAGCGCGTGGTGGTGGAGGCGCGCGGCGAAATCTTCACCATACCGGCCGAAAAGGGCGATGTGCGCAATCTGAGCCACTCCGCGGGCTCGGCGGAGCGCGATCCGGCCTGGTCGCCGGATGGCAAATACATCTCGTACTTCAGCGACAAAACCGGCGAGTACAACCTGGTGATTGAGGCGCAGGATGGCCTGACGCCGCCGCGCGAGATCGCGCTGCCGAATCCCACCCACTACTACACGCCCGCCTGGTCTCCCGATTCGAAGAAGATCGTGTACACGGATACGAACCTGAAGGTCTGGGTGCTGGATGTGGCCAGCGGTAAACCGAAAATTGTGGGCAACGACCCGTGGATGGTGCCGGCGCGCACGCTGAACCCCGCCTGGAGCCCCGATTCGAAATGGGTGGCCTATGCCAGCCGGATGAAGTCGCTGTACCACGCCATTTTCGTCAGCAACGTGGAGTCCGGAGAGACCACGCAGGTGACGGACGCCATGGCCGACGCGGTTTGGCCGGCTTGGGACGCCAGCGGCAAGTATCTCTGGTTCCTGGCCTCCACCGATTTCGGGCTGAAATCGCAATGGCTGGACATGACTTCCTACGACCACGACGAAAACTTTGGTCTATATTGCGCCATGCTCAAGAAGGGCGAGGCCAGCCCGCTGTTGCCGGAGAGCGATGAGGACCGCGGCGTGGGCAGCGTGCCCGCGACCGGCGCTGGTGCCGGGGAAGGTGGCCGCGGTGGTGGACGCGGGGGGCGGGGCGGTGGCGCCGCTGGCGCCGATGGCTCACAAGGCGAGAACCCTGTGGCATCAGCCGTGACATCCTCCGTGTCTGGGCCGCGCACGCCGGTGAACGTGCAGATCGATTTTGACGGATTGCAGCAACGTATTGTCGCGGTTCCGGCCGTGGCGGAGCGCCAGTATTCGCAACTGCGCGCCGGTGCGGCCGGCATCGTTTACTTCCTGGAGGCGGCGGCGGGCCGCGGCGGGCGTGGCGAAGATCCGGCCGGCGGTCCCGGCGGCAGCACGTTGGTGCGCTACCGGCTGAGCGACCGGCGGGCGGCGCCGTTCGTGACCGGGGTGGCGGCTTACGACGTCAGCGCCGATGGCCACAAGCTGGTCTATCGCGCGGGCGGCGGCGGCGGGCGCGGCGGACGTGGCGGCGCTGCCGGACCGGCGCCCGTTCCATCGCTCTGGGTGGTGGATGCCGACCGCGTTGTGCCCGCGGCAGGCCAGGGCCGTCTCACCGCCACGCTGCGCATGTACCTGGAGCCGAAGGAAGAGTTCAAACAGATCTTTTACGAAGGCTGGCGCAACCAGCGGGATTACCTCTACGTGCCGAATATGCATGGCGCCGACTGGCCCAAAATGAAGGAGATATACGGCCAGTTGCTGCCCTACGCGATGCATCGCGCCGACCTGAATTACCTGTTGGACAACATGGGCTCGGAGATCGCCATCGGCCACTCCTTCGTGCGCGGCGGCGACATGCCCGGGCTGCCCAGTTCGCCGGGCGGCCTGCTGGGCGCGGACTTCGCGATTGATGCCGGGCGCTACAAAATCACCCGCATCTACGACAATGAAAGCTGGAACCCGGACTTGCGCGCGCCGCTGACCGAACCCGGCGCCAGCGCGGCGGTAGGGGATTACGTGCTCGCCATCAATGGCATCCCACTGAAGGCGCCGGACAACATTTACCGGCTGCTGGACGGCACGGCCAACCGGCAGACGGTGCTGACCATCAACAGCCGTCCGGCGATGGAGGGCGCCCGGCAGGTGACCGTGGTTCCCATCGCCAACGAACAGCCGCTGCGCACGCGCGCGTGGGTTGAATCGAACCGGCGGCTGGTGGATAAGCTGTCCGCCGGCCAGCTCGCCTACGTCTATCTGCCCAACACGGGCCAGCCGGGATACACCAGTTTCAACCGGTACTATTTTTCGCAGCAGGACAAACAGGGGGCGATCATCGACGAGCGCTACAACAGCGGCGGCTCGGCGGCGGATTACATTATCGACGTGTTGCAGCGCGATTTCGACGGCTACTTCAACAACGTGGCGGGCGAGCGATATCCGTTCACCAGCCCGTCGGCCGGCATCTGGGGGCCGAAGGTGATGATTGTCAACGAAATGGCCGGGTCGGGCGGCGACCTGATGCCGTGGATGTTCAGGTACCGGAAGATCGGTCTGCTGGTGGGCAAGCGCACGTGGGGTGGGCTGGTCCACACGGCCGATACGCCGGTGTTCATCGATGGCGGTTCGATGATCGCGCCGCGCGGCGGCTTCTTCACGCGCGAGGGTAAGTGGGCCGTGGAGAACGAAGGCACCGCGCCCGATTTGGATGTGGAGAACTGGCCTAAGGACACAATTGCCGGACACGACGCGCAGCTTGAGCGGGCAGTGCAGGAAGGCCTGCGGATGCTCAAGGAAAAGCCGGTGACGCGGCGCAGCACGGAGCCCGCGCCGCCTTCGTGGGGACAGCGGAGGCAGCCGATCGGGCCGGGGCGGCCGTAGGGCGGTGGGTGGACAGCCAAAACCTGGCCTCGGGGCGGTTATTCAGAGGCGCTTGATTCGAGTCGAGCGGCGATGGGCCGACGACCTGAGTTCAGATTGGCCCATCACCCGGCGCGTCAGCGCCGTTTTCGCTGCTGAGCGTCCAGTTCACCTTCTAGCGGCGCCAGTCCCACTCGGTCTCTGACTTAATGCGCGCGACAAACTCGTTGCCTGGAAGGATGGTGCCGAAATCGTTATCGACGATCAAATCGGGATCATCGGCGACGATGTTAAGTACGCTCTTTGCAAGTTCGACGTCCGAGTAGTCGAGCAGAACAATCGAGGAGGCGGGATCATCACTGTCAGCATTTAGATAGACTCGGCTATGTTCTCTTCCACAGCCAAAACATCTTCAGGAGTCGCGGATGTGCATGACGTAAACGAGCGGATCTTTAGCGGGCATGAGCTCTACAGAGGTACGGCCTCGGTAAGAACCCGGTCCCGAATATAGGGATGGATGCAGCCGGATTCGACCAGGTCCACATCGACGCCCAGCAGATCATGGAGGTCCGAGAGCAAGCTCCCGAGGTCGAACAAGCCTCGGCCACCGTCGAGGTCCACCAGGATATCGACATCGCTATCGGGCCCGTTTTCGCCGGTGGCGACCGAGCCGAATATGCGGACGTTGCGGCATCCGTGCCGGGCCGCCAGGCGCAAGATCTCGGCCTTCTTATCGCGCCGTAATGTGTCCAGCGTTACCATGGTTGTTACTCTCTTGTCGTTCAATTTCAACAATGCCCCTTATGCCAGAGGCGGAGTTGCGGCGCCGCTGTTCCCTTCTTCCGCAAGCGCCGGGAGCGCTCTCCAGTGTCCGCGCTGAGCATCACGGTGCTTCGAAACGCGGCGACGTGATAACGTGAAGATGGCATGACGGTTATACTCGATATCCCCGACGAGATCGCTTCGGAACTGGCGGTCGCAGGCCAGGATCTCTCTCGAGCCGCCCTGGAAGCGCTGGCGTTAGAAGGCTACCGCCGCGGTACGCTTACGCAACTTCACGTCAGCCAATTGCTCGGCATGTCCCGCATCCAGGCGGAAGACTTCCTGGCGGAATACCTCGCTCTCTACGACTACGAACCAAGCGAACTGCGGCGCGAGGCTGAAGCGCTGGCCGACTTTCAAAAGACCCGCTAGGGTTCGTTCGAGACAGCGGCTCATCGAAAAGCCCTTGGAGATCCTAGCCCAACTCCGTTCCAATCGATTTCACGTCTCGCGAGCGCTCGTGAAGGCGTTCGAGGCAGAAATTCCTTTGACAAAGCGGGCGCCCGCTACTTGAAAATGCTCTTCGGGATCATGGCGTGCACGCCCTTGGTTCCGTCTACCGCTTGCGTCACGTTGAAATCCACCGCCACGCTGCTGAGCATGTAGGCATCCTCTCGCGTCAGGTGTTTTTCGGTGACCAGAAAATCGATGGACTCGCGAACCGCGATCTTCAGCGCCTCGGTCAGGTCTTTGTCCAGCCCCATGGCGATGAAGTGGGTCGGCGTCTCGCCGCGCGGCCACTTCAGGTGCATATCCTTGCGCACGACAAACTGGAACGTGCCCACCAGCGATGTCTCCAGCGCGGTGATGTCCACCTCGCCGTTGCCCTGAGCGGCGTGGCCGTCGCCGACCTCGAACAGGGCGCCTGGGGCGTGCACGGGAATGAACAGCGTGGTGCCCGCCACCAGGTCCTTGTTATCCAGGTTGCCGGCGTGGATTCCGGGCGGCGCACTGTTGATGCGCCCCGCGGATTCCGGCGGCGCCACGCCCATGCTGCCGAAGAACGGGCGCAGCGGAATCTCGATGTTGCCGGCGAATTTGGCCACGTTGCGCCCGGCATCGAGCGGGATGATTTTCATATTGCCCTTTTCAAAATCCTCGGGCCCCAAAACGCCGCTGCGGGGGCTGAAGCTGTTATATGCATACGGTATCGAAAGCTTGATTCCGACGATGCGCACTTCCAGCACGTCGCCCGGTTCGGCGCCTTCCACGAAGATGGGACCGGTCAGAATATGGCCGCCCGGACCTTTGTCCTTCACCTCCGCGTAGATGGCCTTCAATTCGGGCTCCACTTGCTCGGGCTTCACGCCGGCCGAGATCAGGCGGTCGGGGCTGTTGGTAAGCATGGTCTGAACTTCGACCGTGTCACCGGACTTGATGCGGAGCACTGGCTTGGCTGCCGCCGAGTAGTTGCCCCAAACCACGGTGCCCGGGCTGGCCTTCAGTTGGTAGTCGGCGGCGCTGGCTGCCAAGGCACAGAGCAGGAGGGGAAGGAATCGCATAAGCGATTCTAGCGCAGGCGGGGGGCCTTCACGGAACGCGATCTCATCGCGGCAGCCGGCGGTCGATGGCTGGCAACACCTTATTCGGGGCGCGCGCGAACTTTCCCTCGTCGATCAGCTTCACCCAACGGATTTACCACCGGATGATTCCCTGGCATCCACCAGAAACTCTGCCGGGCGCGCGATATCGCGGCCGTCCTCGCCCCGGCGGGCAGCACACTACCTTCGCGAATCAATCCGCCGTGGGATCTGAGAGCATATCGAAGGTGTATCCATCCCCGGGACTTCGCGAGCCTTCGCGACTCCTCGCGAGCCCTCGCTCGAGTCCGCGCTGATCGCTTCACCCGCCACGCCCCGTTGGCGAAACTCACCTAGGCGCGAGGCAACCACTCCCTAACGGTCGTGGCTCCGATGGCCTCTTTGACATTAACATTACGAGACTTCACATGAGAGCCGCGCCGTTAGGAAGCGGGGTTAGGTTAGCGGACCGCGGCGCCGGTGCGTAACGCAAGAGCTGAAAGCTGATAGCTGACCGCCGATCCCCGGCCGCTCCTCAACACACCAGATCCTCGCGCCCGATCTTGAAGTTTTCCAGGTTCCCCAAAATGGTAAGTGCGATCTGCTTGGGATCGAAAAAGGTCTGCGCGATCCGCTGCACATCGTCCGCGCTCACAGCCTCAATGCTGTCCAGCAGTTCGTCCATGGTGAAGAACCGGCTGAAGTACATTTCCTGCCGCGCCAGGTTCGACATGCGGCTGGAGGTGGATTCCAGGCCCAGCATCAGCGAGCCCTTCAGGTGGTCCTTGGCGCGGCGCAATTCCTCATCGGCCACGCGCTGCTCCTTGAGCTGGCGGAACTCCTTGGTGATCGACTCCACCACCTTGCCCGCCGACTCCAGCGAGGTGCCGGCGTAGATGGAAAGGCAGCCCGTATCGCGGTACGGATTGAGTTCCGAAAACACCGCGTAGGCCAGGCCCTGGCGTTCCCGGATGTTCTGAAAGAGGCGCGAGCTCATGCCCCCGCCGAGCAGCGTGTTGAGCACGTAACAGGCGAACCGCTCCTGGTGGGGAAGCGGATACGAAGGCACGCCGAGACACAAATGCACCTGCTCCAGCGACTTCTTGTTGCGCAGCGCAATGCGCGCGTGGGTGGTGGGAACCGGTTCGGGCGGCGCCGGGCTGACGGGTGCGAGCCCTTCGAAATGGCGGCGCACCAGTTCCACCAGCCCTTCGTGGGTGAGATGGCCGGCCGCAGTCACCACCAGGTTGGAAGGCTCGTAGACCGCGTCATAGTAGGCGCGAAGCATCGCCTGGTCGAACCGCTTGACGTGCTGCGGAGATCCCAGAATCGGCTTTCCCAGCGAATGATCCTTCCAGAAATTGGACGAGAAGATTTCGTGGACCAGGTAGTCGGGCTGGTCGGCTTCCATCTTGATCTCTTCCAGGATCACGCCCTTTTCCTTCTCGATGTCCTCGTCGCGAAACATCGGGTGCAGCGCCAGGTCGGCCAACACATCGAAAGCCACACCCAGGTGCTGGTCCAGCACCTTGGTGTTGAAGCAGACCAACTCCTTAGCGGTGAAGGCATCCAGGTTGCCGCCCAGCGCATCCACCGAGCGCGCGATATCCTCGGCGGAGCGCGACGTGGTCCCCTTGAACAGCATATGTTCGATGAAGTGTGAGATCCCGTTCTGTTCGGGCGACTCCCGGCGCGAACCGGCCCCGACCCAGATACCCACGGAGACCGACCGCACGTGCGGCATAGCTTCTGTGATCACGCGTACGCCGTTAGCGAGCGTGGTCATTTCGATGTCCCTAACGGGACTGATGGTTCCTGTCATGGATAGAAGGAGGTGAAAGATCCTTTCTGTATTGTACCGCCAGTGGGGCAGGCCATCGCCTCTCGTGGCCTGTTGGGATGGGCCTTCGTCGTTCCTGCCACTTCCAGGCGGTGTGCCAAACTAAGAAGAGCATGACCCAACCGCTCGTGGGCATGGACCTCGCCGATCTCCGCGAGGCTCTAGGACCCAGCCATCCAGGATACCGCGCCAAACAGCTCTACGAGGCCATCTACCGTGGACAGGCGTCCGCGTTGGTACGGATCTCGACGTTGCCTGTGCGGTTGCGGGAAGACCTGGCGGAGCGCCACGCCCTGGGCCTGCCGGAAGTGGCCCAGCTTTATCAATCGGCCGATGGAACGCGCCGGTATCTGCTCAAGCTCGACGACGGCCGGACGGTGGAAACCGTGCTGATGCCCGAAGGCGAGCGCCATACCATCTGCATTTCGAGCCAGGTGGGCTGCCCGGTGGACTGCAAGTTCTGCATGACGGCGTTGATGGGCCTGGAGCGCAGCCTGACCGCCGGCGAAATCGTGGGCCAGGTGCTGCTGGTGGTTCGCGAGAATCAGCTTCGCCCGGGGGGACCGAAGGCGGGACTCCAGGGGGAACCCGCGGAGGGAGGCCGACTGAACATCGTCATGATGGGCCAGGGAGAGCCGCTGCTCAACCTGAGCAACGTGGTGAAGGCCACGCGGATTCTTCTCGACCCCGGCGGGTTTGCGCTTTCGCCGCGCCGCATCACGGTTTCCACCGCCGGCATCATCCCCAAGATCGAGGAATTGGGCCGCGAGCCCGTACGGCCGAAACTGGCAATCTCGCTGAATGCCTCCACCGAGGAGTCGCGCCAGGAACTCATGCCCATCACGCGCAAATACCATCTGAAGGATTTGATGGACGCTTGCCGGGCCTACCCGCTGCGCCCCTGGGAAAAACTGACCTTCGAGTACGTGCTGCTCAAGGGCGTGAATGACACCGATGCCGACGCCGGGCGTGTCCTCAGGCTGCTCGCCAAACTGAACGCCAAGGTCAACCTGATTGCGCTCAACCCGGGGCCGGGCATTCCCTTTGAAACGCCGGATCGGGAGCGCGTGGAAAGCTTCCAGCAGATCGTGCGGCGCGGGCTCCCCTGCTTCGTCCGCAAGCCCCGCGGTCTGGATATCTACGCGGCCTGCGGGCAGCTCAAACGCTACGCGCCGTGACACGCCAGGTTCGACGCGTTCACCCTTAGTGCTCAGCTTCGCGCGTTTGACATGTTGCAAGTCTATCTTTAGATAGCCGGATGTCTTTAGATAGGCGGCTCTAAGCCATCAGACAGTGTATTCCCCCACTGGAAACGGGGGATATTTAGGACTCCCCGCTTTCCGTTACGTTTTACCATTCATTCAGGCTTACTGCCGCGCCGCAGCCGGCGCTGTCTTGCACACTCATAGGAGAAACGAAAGTGTCTATTTCGAACGTTGAACCGACCTTCCACACCGATTCCCGAAAGCGGGTTGCATTAGCCCTGATCACATTCGGCATAGCGGCATTAGCCTCACCTGCGGCGCACGCGGCCACCATGCAATCGCCCATCGGCGGGGAGATCGAGCGGATGCCGGTAAACAACATGGCCGGTCCCTGGCCTGGTAGGACGGAGTCTCATAGAAGGGAGTCTGCCAGGACGCGGTCTGGTAGGACGCTTGTGGCGGGCGGCCAAACCGCGATGACTCCACACCATTCGCTCGTCGACGTTCCGGCGAACCGCCTCACCCTGGTGAAACTCTTCACCGGCGCGCCGCCGGGCTGTGCAGCCTTTGGCGAGAGCGGGCCGGCAAAGTCCGGCGCCTGCGACAACCTGACGTCCGGCGGATTCGCCGCCATCGCCGCCAACGGCCCTGGCGGCAGCGTCACCGCCGGCGAGGTGTTCGGAAAATGGCCGCTGGGATCGGAACCGGCTACCAGCGTGCTTCCCGAAGACTTCTCCGATCAACTGGTCTGGGATGCGTTAGGCTACTGGTATCCGGTGGCGATCCTACTCTTCGGCCCCGGCATATCCCATGCGGCGGCGGCGCTCAGCGCTGTGGCTTTTCGCGCCCGTTTGACATTTTCGAGGATACGGAATGTACGCAAGCGTATCTTTGGCCCAGCGATCGACAGGAGTGATTTTTTGTTGTGATTGTGCCGGTCAAGCAAATACGTGCGGTAACGCATCGTCTGTCGCCTTTCCGTGACCCGAGTGAAAGCACCGCGCCGTAAGGGTCGGCCAGGTCATCTCGAACGAGCCGCTTTTCCAGCAGATTTGGGATGTGGCGACCGAAATTGGCGGCGACATCCGGCACGGCAACTTCGAACCGTTCGTCAATGCCCACAGCCTCTCCCGCGGCGCCGGTTACATGGCGGGGCGGTTGCCCCGGCGTTTGCCAAACCGACGGCATAAGTTGCGCAATAGTGCAGATTCCTACGGCAACGAAGTACATGGCAGGCATCGCGAATTCGGGTAATCCTTACACGAGCAAGACTATGTCTTAGATGCCAGGACGTTGAAAAATGGGCTTTTGCGCCTAACGGTAGCAGGATTGCATGGTAGCGGGTGAGGTTTTTGAACTATGAGAGTTTTTCTTGCGACCACTTGCATCGTAACTGCGGCGTTGGTAGCCAGCGGTTGTGCCACGAAGAAGTATGTGCGGAACACTACCGCTCCAGTTCAGGCAAAAGTTGACCAGGTTGGCGAGCAGACCACCCACAACGGTCAACAAATAGAAGAGACTCGCAACCAGGTCAAGCAGGTTGACGAGAAAGCGACAAACGGCATCAGTGCGGCGTCCGAGCGTGCGGCTACGGCCGATCAGCATGCGGCCACGGCGGATCAGCATGCCGGTGAAGCCATGGCCAGCGCCAACCAGGCCAAACAAGTCGGAGATCAGAACACCCAGGCGCTGGAAGGCCTCCGGTCTGTGATCTCCAACATAGACGACTTTAAACTCCAGACGTCGGCTGCCGTGCCGTTCAAGTTCAACAAGTACGCTCTGACGGACGACGGCAAGGCGGACCTCGACAAACTGGCAGGTGAAGTGAAAAGCGACAAGCGCTTCTTCATTGCCGTCGAGGGTTATACCGACAGCACCGGTTCGAAGGCCTACAATACCGAGCTGAGCCGCAAGCGCGCCGATGCCGTGGTCACGTATCTTGTTGCCAAACACGAGATCCCGATCTATCGCATTCACACGATCGGCCTCGGCGAGGAAAAGCCGATTGACGAAGCTCACAACCGCGAAGCGCGGGCCAAGAACCGTCGTGTGGAAGTGAAAGTATTCACCGCCGACCAGGTGACGGCAGCGCTGGGTACTCCAACCAACTCCGCCAACCGCACCACGCCGGAGGGGAAATAACATCGACAACTCCCAAACCCGCCCAACCTTACACGGAGCCGCGCCCGGCCAGCGGCTCCTTCTTTTTTTTATTGGAGCGCCCGCGGTCCCTGTTCCGGGGATGCTGGTGGCAACTCGCTCGGCAGCGGCGCCACTCCGGCTTTGGGGTTGCGCTGGCGTGCGGACCGAAACGCCTGCCACCATACGAACAGGAACACCAGATTGGAGAGCATCATAATCACGCTTCCGGAAAGCGCCAGCGCATGGGAGCGGTTTTTCTGGGCGAGTTCCCGCAGCGACCCGCCAATGGCTTCACCAGTGAACATAATCCCCATCCCGCCGCTCAGAAGCAGCACCCGCCCGTCCTTCTCCCTCCTGCCAATCAGCAATGACCACAGCGCCAGGTCGAGAATTGCGGAGCAGAAGTTCAGGTCGCGCGTCCAGGGAGTCATCCAAAGACCGGGGAGAGTAAGCGTTGGATCGTAGTGGATGAAAAACGTGACACCAGCGAAAAGAATCGCGCCTGCGAACAAGGAAACGCGTAGAATTCTCCGTGATCGCAGTTCGGCCGTGGCCTGATAAATCAGGCTCATGACAATCAGATAGTTCAGTACCTGGAAGACCGCCTCATCGTTCCACCAGTAGTCGGCTGACATCCTGGCCGCGCCTGCGACTCCCCTGTAGAACGCCACGGTGGATGGGATCTCTACAACCGTGGCTAGAAAATTGAGGATGGAATAGACAAAGACCAGCGGAAACCTGCGGTACCCGCCCCGCAGTAATGCAGCGATGATCATGAGTTCCAATGGAACCCCGATCGCTACGCCAGCTATAAAGATTGCGAAGCGCATCCAGTTCCAATTCTATGCCGGATTGCGCCAGGCTTGTTTGGTACTTTTAGACAGCCGCTTCGCTCACGACGCGCACGCCACCTTGCCAGGGATCGGGCGGCAGCACCGGGCCGTGCGCCACTCTCACGCCACCTTGCCAGGATCGGGCGGCAGCACCGGGCCGTGCGCCACTCTCACGCCACCTTGCCACGGGTCGGGCGGCAACACCGGGCCATGCGC
>DATMNI010000216.1:0-5983 GCA_035570275.1 Candidatus Acidiferrales bacterium
GAAGACTGGCGTCAGCAGACGGCGGAGCAGAAGGCCGCCATCAACCAGTTCCATATCGCGGCGGTGGCGGAACATTTCCGTAAGGCCGGCGCGCGCGTGAAGCAGCGGGCGGAGGATCTGCCGCTCGACCAGCGCCTGGCCAACTACATCATCGAAGGCACCAAGGACGGGCTGGTCGCCGATCTCGACCGCAAGCGCGCCGAGGGTGCCGCGCCCCTGGACATCGTCAACGGGCCGCTGATGGCCGGGATGACGGAGGTCGGGCGGCTGTTCAACAACAATGAGCTGATCGTGGCGGAAGTGCTGCAATCGGCCGAAGCCATGAAGGCCGCGGTCAACCATCTGGAGCAGTTCATGGAGAAGGCCGACACGGTGGCGCGCGGCAAGGTGGTGCTGGCGACGGTGAAGGGCGACGTTCACGATATCGGCAAGAACCTGGTGGAAATTATCCTGGCCAACAACGGCTACGATGTAGTGAACCTGGGGATCAAGGTGCCGCCGGACGTGCTGATCCGGGCCTACCAGGAACATAAGCCGGACGCCATCGGGCTTTCCGGACTCCTGGTGAAGAGCATGACGCAGATGGTGATCACGGCGACCGATCTGAAGACCGCGGGGATCTGTGTGCCGCTGCTGGTGGGCGGCGCGGCGCTTTCGGAGAAATTTACACGCACCAGGATTGCGCCGGCCTACAGCCAGGCCGTCTGCTATGCCAAGGACGCGATGACGGGTTTGAGCCTGATGAACAGCCTGATGGATCCGTTGGAACGGCAGGGGGTTCTGGACAGCCATAAGGCAGTGGAAGCGCCTTCGGTGGTCGAAGTAACCGCGGAGCCGTTGCCGCCGATGACCAGCCGGCGCAGCGGCAAAGTGCGCACGGATATTCCCATTCCGCCCGCGCCGTATCTGGACCGCCGCGTGCGTGATCTTCCGCACCTGACCGAGTTGTGGAGCTACATCAACTCCTTCATGCTGTACGGCAAGAACCTGGGATACAAGGGCAACTTCGACCGCGGTCTGGCGGAGCATGAGCCCAAGGCGCTGGAGTTGTTCCACAACGTGGAAGAGGTGAAGCAGGAAGCCGCGCGCTTCATGAAAGTGAAGGCCGTGTGGCAGTGGGTTGAAGCCGAGCGCGATGGCAACGCCATCCACCTGTTCAGCCCCGGCGCCGATTCGCCCCTGCACACGTTCCAATTCGGCCGGCAGCGCCGCGAGAACGGGCTGTGCCTCAGCGATTACATTCTGGAATCGGAGGATGGCCGGCGCGACCACCTGGCGCTGTTCGTCGTGACGGCGGGCGGCTGCTTCCGCCAGCGGGCGGAGGAGTGGAAGCAGGCCGGCGAGTACTTCAAGTCGATCGCCATCCAGGCGCTGGCCACGGAAACGGCGGAAGGCACGGCAGAGTGGCTGCACCGGCGCATCCGGGAGGATTGGGGATTCCCCGACCCGCCGACCACAACGATGCAGGACCGCTTCACGTCGCGGTATCGCGGCAAGCGGTACAGTTTCGGCTATCCGGCCTGCCCGAACATGGAGGACCAGACGGGGCTCTGGAAGCTGCTGCACCCGGAAGAAATCGGCGTGCGGCTGACCGAGGGCATGATGATGGAGCCTGAAGCCAGCGTGAGCGCACTGGTGTTCCACCATCCGGATTGCGCCTACTTCACGGCGGATGAGGGCGACGCGGGAGTGGCGGCGTAAGGCGTGGGCTGAATATGGATAGGTCGCTACGAGCTGCTGGAAGAGGGCCGGCGTCTTCGGGACGTGGAACAGAGCGCAGCGAACTGAAGGGCGCGGGCCTGCGCCCCTGGCTTTCCTACTTCGGCGGTTAGCTTCCATTAGCCGCCACCCTCCGGCCGGACCTGGTGAATGCAGGACAACTGGAATCCGGACAACGCCGTCTATGCGCCCAGCAGTTTCTTTCGTATCCCTTTCAGCAGCCTTTCGGTCCATGCGCCAAACGGCTGGTCGGTCGTAAGATAGGTCCACACCGCGCCGCGGTCACCCGGGTCCGCGCAGCCGCCGGATTCGGCTTCCGCCAGCCGTTTGGCGACTTCCCCGGGTATCGCGGCCTCCAATTTCGGGAACCACTCGTCGATCTGTCGCAGAAAGGTGAAATGCGGGTCGCGCCAGTCCGTGCCAACGAAAAAGCCGGGAACCCCGGCGAACGATTGCCACGGGATGCCCGCGCGGAAATCCTCCAACCGGGCCAGGTAGTCCGCCCACAAGTCGTCTACTACGCGCAAAATGATCTGTCGTTCCAACTCGGACCGGCACCGAAGCCTGCCCTCAAGTACCGCCTGGCGATACGAATGAATCCTGTTGCGCTGGCCTTCAACGGGCAGATCATACCGGTGCAGGAACTCGCGTTGGTCCAGGTGCTGGCCCTCCACAAGGCGCTGAATGGAAGCCGGGTCGTTGCGGAACCGAATGTCGAGGTCGCCATACTTCGCTATCAACCGGTCTTCCAGGGAAACAAAGAAACGCGAGCACCCCGGATCGCCCTGCCGGCCGGCGCGTCCGCGAAGCTGGTTGTCGATGCGACGGCTCTCGTGCCGGTTCGTGCCGATCACGTACAAGCCCCCCAGCCCAGCCACTCCCTCGCTGAGGCGAATGTCCGTGCCCCGTCCCGCCATGTTCGTCGATAAAGTGATGGCCCCGAGCTGGCCGGCCTGAGCGACGATGGCTGCCTCCACTTCATCGTTGCGCGCGTTCAATACGCGGTGCGGAAGGTCGGCCAACATTCCGCTCAGCCTCTCGGATTCCTCCACGCTCGCCGTCCCCACCAGGATAGGCTGACCGCTAGCGTGCACGCGCCGGATTTCGTCGGCGACGGCCCGTTCCTTTCCTGCCTTCGTTGGGAACAGGACGTCCGGATGATCCACCCGAATTACTGGCCGGTTGGTGGGTATGGTCTCCACGTAAAGGCCGTACACGGTACGAAACTCGATCGCCTGGGTAGCGGCCGTTCCGGTCATTCCGCAAACCCGCGGATAGAGCGCCACCAGGTGTTGGATCGTCGTTGAGCCGAGGACCATTCCCTGCGGCTTTGGGGTGACACCTTCCTTGGTCTCCACGGCAGTATGGAGTCCGGCCGGCCAGCGGCGGTTGAGCGCGATCCGGCCCTTGAATTCATCCACCATCTCGATGGAGCCGCCTTTGACCAGGTAATCCACGTCACGGCGAAGAAGCGCATGGGCTTCGAGCGAGTCCTGCACGATTGTGTGGAGTTCCAAATTGCGCTCCTCGAAAAGATTTCCGCAGCCAAATGCGTCTTCAACCGCGCGAATGCCGCCGTCCGTCAGGGAGGCGTTATGGGCGCCCACATCGACCGTGTAGTGCACGGAAGACTGCAGGCGGCGCACCACCTGATCGGCCACATATGCCAGGGCACCGGCGCCTCGATCGCCGCCGGCGATGACCAACGGGATGCGCGCCTCATCGATCAGAATGGAATCCACCTCGTCGATAACGGCCGTGGAGAAGGGACGGTGCACCTGCTCGTCCAGGCGAAGGGCGAGCCGGTCGCGCAGGACGTCGAAGCCGATCTCATTGGCGGTAGCGTACGTAATGTCGCGGGCGTACGCAACGCGGCGCTCGGCGGGCGTCATGCCCTGCTGCACGTAGCCTGTGGAGAGGCCCAGAAAACGGTAGACGTCCCCCATCCAGCTAGCGTCGCGGCGGGCCAGATAATCGTTGACGGTCATGACGTGCACGCCCTTTAGTTCCCGGGCCATCCAGGCCACCGCCGGAACGGCGGCCAGCGTCTTGCCTTCGCCCGTCTGCATCTCAGCGATGCTGCCGCGGGTAAGGGCTAACGCACCGCGAAGCTGTACATCGTACATGTCCTGCCCCAGAATCCGCGACGCCGCTACCGCCGCGCACGCCATGAATTCGAGTAAGCCGCTCGTTCCCGCACTCAAGGCACGGAGTTGGTCATCGCTCAAACGGGCGAATTCCGACCGCATGGCAGAGATCCGCTGGATGGCGGACCCGTCGCGATCGAGAGAGGTAAGTAAAGAACGTAGAAATTGGCGCACGGCGCCCTCCTCATTTTCCCAGACAACAGCTTGGACTTATGCGTGGACGAGAAGCGCGGTGGGCGGAGGGCGTTGGAAGACCCAACGCAGAAGGTAAATGGTGGCAGGTCGCGGGCCGGGCCGCGATATCGGGATGCGGACCAGCCGCACGGGGAGCGCGGATTCACGCTGTTCCGGCAGACGACGCGGAGCGCGCCGCGCCCGTTGCCGGGTCCAGACGACAGGTTGCGAAATCGACGCTGAGCTTGAGCTGGCGGCACCGAATGCCGTCAGTGCGAACAAAAGCGCCGCCAATAGCCGGGCTGCGAACCGCGATCTCACTCGAGAACAGTATGGCATGTCAACACTAACCGGCGCTCCTTAGATGTCGTGCCAACCCTCAACTATTGAGACGTGGAATCCAGCCGGCAGTTATCACTCGATTCGTCCTTCCTGCGCAGTGTGGATTTGGTTCTGCGGGTGTCGCCGTTGTGCCCACGTTGACGAGTATTTTGGCGCGGGGCTATTGTGAAGCTATTGGCATCCTTCGCACTGGATGGTGTTGATGACGATATGGACGGAATTTTGTCGACTTGGTCCGCCGGCGGATTGAGTGTGCCGTCGGGGCGACGAAAGTGCTCCCCTGACGCCTGTGGGACGCGACAATGCCGCTACGCGGGTCAACGGCCGGAGGAGGGTAGCTGTGCCACTTCGGGTTGATTCCGGCTCCTGATTTCTGATTGTCGCCTGTAACCAAACCGCCGCCACGGAGTATCTTGTATAACGGTATGCCATGATCCTCCTCGACCAGATCCTCCAGGACGTGCGCTTCGCGGCGCGGCAATTGCGGAAGAGTTGGGTATTCACGTCGACGGCCGTCGCGGTGCTGGCGGTCGGAACGGCCGCGAGCGTCGCGATCTTCGCCTTTGTGGACGGCGCGCTCCTCAAGCCGCTACCCTATCGGAATCCGACCCGCCTCGTGGGCGTCTTCGGCAGCATCCCGCTGTTCGAGCGATCCAATCTTTCTTATCCCGATTACCTCGACTTCAAAAAGCGGAACACGGTCTTTCGCTCTCTTGAGGTGTATCAGGCCAATGGATTTTTGTTCACTGGCGCTAGTGGGGCGCAGATTGCGCGCGGCGCGCGGGTGAGCGACGGGTTTTTTCGCACGCTGGGAGTGGCGCCGGTCCTGGGCCGGGATTTCTATAGCGGCGAGGATCAACCGGAAGCGCCAAGGATCGCGTTGCTCAGTTATGCGGCTTGGCAGGCGCGATACGGAGGGAGTCGCGCTGTGCTGGGACAAACCGTGGTTCTGGACGGCGCTCCGAACATCATCGTTGGCGTGCTGCCGAGGGAGTTCTATTTTCCACCGGTGGGTGGTGCGGAGTTCTGGACGGCCCTGCACCCGGCTGGAGATTGCGATCTGCGGCGGAGCTGTCACGGTCTCTTCGGTGTGGCGCGTCTGCAGGACGACGCTTCAGTGCAATCCGCGCTCGCCAACGTGAAGGCGATCGCCGGGCAGCTTGCAGCCCAATATCCCAATACCAATCGCGACCAGGGGGCCACGGTGGCCACGCTCGCTACGGTGATCGTGGGCGAGGTGCGCCCTATTCTGCTGGTGCTGCTGATCGGCGCCGGATTGCTTCTCTTGATCGCGATCGTGAACGTCGCGAGTCTCCTGCTGGTGCGTTCGGAGAGCCGGAGAAAGGAGATCGCGGTTCGGAGTTCTCTCGGCGCGTCCGCGGGGCGAATCCTGCGGCAGTTGATTACCGAGGGACTGGTGCTGGTTGTAGCTGGGATCGTTTCGGGCCTCGCGCTGACTTCGGGGACCTGGCATCTCCTGACGAAGTTGATCCCCGCGAATCTGATGAGCCGGATGCCGTTCTGGCAGGACCTCGGATGGAATGGCCACGTGTTGGCTTTCGCCGGGAGCGTCGCGCTGCTCACTGGCGTGCTTTTCTCCT
>DATMNI010000217.1:0-78204 GCA_035570275.1 Candidatus Acidiferrales bacterium
CTGCGCGCGCTTGCGCAAGGCCCATCGGCCGCGCCCGCGTACAAGTCGAATCCCTTCAACCAGAGAGGGGTGGCCGATGAACAGGGGCAAGTGTGGGGCGCGTGGAACCCGGCATTGGCCGGACTGCCGGTGAGTGACGCCAGTTTCCAGCTAGTGCAATTCATCAAAGACGTGTATCTCGATAGCCAGGTGACCATCGGGATTCTGAGTAATGTCACCGCATCCCTGGTGAGCGCAGGAGGCGCAGAACGCCGGCCGCCGAGGAATGTTCAGGAGGCCATGCAGGCCGAGATCCTGACGGCGGCTCAGACCGCGGCCGCGCGAAACTTCGTCAACGAGGTTTCGGGCTCCACCCGCATGCTGGCGCATGGCCTGCTGTACGTGGGCAAAGGCAATCTGCCGTA
The DNA here is from genome assembly GCA_035570275.1 of Candidatus Acidiferrales bacterium. Lineage (GTDB taxonomy): Bacteria > Acidobacteriota > Terriglobia > Bryobacterales > Bryobacteraceae > DATMNI01. The sequence continues at coordinate 405 of DATMNI010000217.1, forward strand.
CATCGAAGAACAGATCGAGAAAAATCAGCCGGATGCGTGGAAGGGTTACAACATTTCTTACGCGGCCAAGGTGGATACCGACCCCACCAGTCCGATGCGGCAGTGGCGGCATGACGACGAACAGGTGGCGTATCCGACCTTCGAACTGATTGAGAAGCGCTATCCGGAACTGAAAGACAAGAAGCCCGGCTTCAAGAACATCTGCGTGCACAAGGGCCTCGCGCCCGGACCTCCCAACCCGGAGAGAGGCCATCCGGCCGACCTGCCGAAGGCCGCCAAAGACTGGCCCAATCTGAACTTCATCACGTATCACGCCTGCATCCAGCCGGCATTCTTCATGGGCGAATCGCTGCGAGAGGTGAAAGCGGGGAAGATGCGCGAAGGCGTTCCCGACATCAGCTGGACCACCGAATACGCCACGCTGGTGGCGCCGTTCCACAACACCTATGCGGAGATCGGCACCACCTGGGCTTCGTCGGTGGTCACATTCCCTACGGTTGCCGCGCACATGATGGGGCAGTTGATGAAGTTCATGGGGCCGGACCGCATCGTTTTCGGCTCCGACTCGGTGTGGTACGGTTCGCCGCAGTGGCAGATCGACGCCCTGTGGCGGTTCCAGATTCCCGAGGATCTCCGCAAGAAATACGGCTACCCGGAGATCACGCCGGATGCCAAGCGCAAGATTCTGGGCCTGAACTCAGCCAAGCTGCATGGGATACAGAAGGTGGCGGCGCGGGATGTGAGCAGGACTTACAAGGCTGTGCCGAAGGACTTCGAGCAGCGCATGGGGAAAGAGCTTAAGACTATTATGGAGTTTCCGGGATATACGGCGGATAACATGTCAAAGTTCAAAGAGCAGTATCAGGCGGCGGGAGGGGAGCCGAGTAATACGAGATATGGGTGGGTGCGGACGAAGGGGTAACCGGAGAAACTGAAACGTGCTTCGGCCACCGGCTTGGGTAGATTTCGCCCTATGTTTGTGATCGCGACTGTCCAGCACTTGAGATAGGAAAAACGCCGAATCAACCCGCCGTACATCTCTATAGGGGAACGCCTTTACGAGTCGGACTCAACAGCCACGATCGTACACTGGACATAAACTCCCAGACGTCGCCCTCCGACGGCCTGACATAGGTTGATTTATCAGAATCCTCGCCCATTTTCTCGAAAACATCAATGAGCCAAGATGGGCCATGTCCAGTCGCACCCAAATGGCAAAGCCACGACTCCAACTCGCCTCCCGGAACGACGAACTGTCCGTACTCACTTAGCTGAATCAGGAGGGCCCGTGCAGCCTCTTGGTTTTCGCCGTCGAGGATTGCGAGGCCGCCATCGCGCTTCATGTTGCGTCCAGTGCCGTCCATCGCCGCCTTGACTGCAGCGCGCCACGTTGAGAGTGACTGTTGGACGAGCTCGGGTATATGCAGACTTGAGCACATGCTGGCCCAGACCTTTCCGCCTTCTTTCAGGATATCGATGTCTACGATGCCGACAGCGGGGATCCCCATTTGCCGAAGCGGACGGATGATCGTCGGCACTGTCTGCTTATTCTGAGCATTAAGAAACAGGCAGTTTGGGATACCCCACTCGGGTCGAAACCGCAGCAATCTCTCATTCACCTCTTGATAGAACGCCCGATCCGCGTCAGATTCCGTCACCACCACGAACTCGTAGAAGAGACCGCTCAACACTCCCGTAGATCGCAACAGCGGATTTCTCATCATCTGAAGGAGCTCCGAACTGGACAGGACCCGCGCTGACGCAACACCGGTGCGATAGGTGAGTCGTACTATGGTCACCGGAGCTCCAGATTGTATACACCCCATTACACCCCATGACGAATGTAGGACTATGTGTGGAGGCGAAAACCCGTTTATCAGCGCGCAGCGCAATGCGTGAAAGCTCGTGGCCAAGCTTAAACGCGAGAGCGGGGTGCAGAAAAGCTTCCGGCTCATCGATGAGCAATACACTCGGATCGCCGGCCGCAACTTCGGCAATCAACCCGGTGAACGCCTTGACTCCGTCGCTGGTTTCATCAATCGGTAACGCGTCTGCGTGAAATCGAACTGCCTCTTCGTGAATGCCTCTTTCCTCCAGGTTAGATGAGGGAGGACGCTGAGAGAACCGGATTCGGAGTTGGCCCAGGTTGGTCGCATCAATGACAAAGTAGAGGCCGAAAGCTTCCTCCAGAATTCTTCGCACCTCCTGTCGCTTGGCGTCATCACTGAACAGGGCCTGGAGACTTGTTCTCGGCTTCTGCAGGTCGCCGCCAGGCTGTTGAGAAACCATGTTGATGCGCCTGGTACCGTCGAGCATGAGCGTGAGGCGATCTAGGAACATGGGGCAGAAATAGGGAGGATTTATCGCTGGATCGGAGACACACTTGATTAGGAACTCGCGGTCAAATTCGGTCGGTTGCCCCCGTGCGGTTTCCATTAGGACGTGTCCGGGCAGACAACGATAGCCTGGACCTGGGACGATGATTATCCGGTCAACTGCTCGCGCTGCGGCTTCAGCGGCAAGGCCGGTGAAGGTCACTTCGTCTAAGATCACAGTGTTGGCGTTCTTCTGACCGGACCGGCAGTACTGTTCGATCTCGGTTAGAACTTTGCTTTTGCCGGAGTTGTTCGGTCCGACAAAAACGGTGACCGGCGTGACTTTGATCACCTCAGGCGGAGACTGAGCCGCGTGGCCGAATTTCAGACGCAGTGTATCGAGCATATTCCATGTCTAAGGATACTATCCAACAGATCGCGGTCGCGCATTGGCCAATTCCTAGCAAGCGCACATTCACCCAAAGCCAAGCCAGTGGGGGCGGATTACTCCCGCGAATCGGGCAAGGGCCGATGCTCAAATGTCAACCTTGGCCGAGAATGGGCACGAGAATTACGTCACAGAAGCCCAGGATCAATCGCCGCGGAGAAGCTCTCGTTGATATCGTTTTATGATATCATTATCTGGTGGGCAAACATCAGCGCGTGCTGGAAGCGATTTTCGAAAAGCGCGCCAATATTGCCTGGGCGGACATCGAAGCATTGCTGTTGTACTATGGGGCGGAAATTTCGGAAGGCCGGGGATCGCGCGTGCGTATCGCACTGAATGGAGTGCGCGCTGTTTTCCATCGGCCCCATCCTCAGAAAGAAACCGACCGGGGCGCGGTCGCTTCCATGAAAAGATTTCTCACGGAGGCGGGTATTGGGAATTGAGGAAAGTCATGACCTATAGGGGATATCAGGCAAGAGTAGAGTTGGATGAAGAGGCCGGCATGTTTCACGGCGAGGTGATCAACACACGAGACGTGATCACGTTTCAAGGTTCCTCCGTACAGGAATTGAAACAGACCTTTGAGGATTCGGTGGATGACTACCTTGAGTTCTGTGCTTCTCGCGGGGAAGACCCGGAAAAACCATTCTCCGGGAAGTTTCTGGTGCGGGTACCGCCCGAAGTGCACCGCCAGATTATGACGGAAGCCAGGCGGCAGGGCAAAAGCCTGAACGCCTATGTCATCGAGAAACTGGCCACGGGGTGAATTGCAGGAGTTTCCGGGATACACGGCGGACAATATGGCGAAGTTCAAAGAGCAGTCAGGCGGCGGGCGCGGAGCCGAGCCATACGCGATATGGGTTGGTGCGAACGCAAGGCTGACCGGGCGGCCAAGAGGCGCTCACTTCTGACTTTCATCCGGGTTCGAACCGCCTAGAAACAGCCGCGTGCCATCCTCAGTTGCCGCCAAGCTGAGCGGCGGCGGGCATAAGCCCGAGCAGGAGTATGACGAACCATTTCGCATCCGCACCTCCAATTACTGCCCCAACCACCCAACCGGCCACCGGCATCCGCCTTCCTAGGGCTGCGGTATGCCCAACCCAAATGCATACAGCGTGCCGTCGTGCGTCACGGTGTAGACCCTGCCCCCCGCCACCGCCGGGGCGCTGAAATGCGAGAAACCCCGGATGGTGTCGCCGCTGGAAAACAGCACCTTACCGGTGGCTGCATCCAGCGCATAGATGACTGAATGGCCGGTCTTCACCTTCCTCTGCTGGGTGCTCAGAAGGTTGCCGGCGGCGCCAAACTGCGGCGCATAGTCGCCGTCGGACATCGCGAATACCAAGCCATTGGCGATCACTACCGGCGCCGGCACGGACATGTCGACGGAGTTCCAGGCGGGCGTCAACGCCGGCTTGTCATCCCGCAGTTCCACTTTGAAGGCCATGAGGCTGCCATTGGGAGTTTCGCCGTACTGAATCGGAAATTGCGTCTTCGACGTTGGCGGTCCCCAGGCTGGCGCGTACAACCAGCGCGTCCCTGCAGGATCTTCCCACGTCGAAAAGGCTCCCCAGAAACCCTTGGTGGCGAAGTTCACCTCCTCGTTCGTATAGAGCGGGCTGCGGAACAGCGGCGTGCGGTGGTCGGCGCCGCCGAGAGACTTGGTGTCAAGCAGGAAGATCACACCTTCCTTGCCGCCGGCTGCCGCCAGTTCCCAGCTCTTGAAGCGAAAGATCGCCGGGCCGATGCTGCCCATATCGAGATCCTTCTTGGTAATCCAAGACCGGTTCGACGGCGTGAAATAGTCGGCCAGCTTCAGATCCTTCGGCGAAAGGCCGATGACCGAATCCGAGAGCAGGCCCTTCGCCACATCGTTCGGCCCATCGCCGGTTTCGACGATGATTTTTCCGTCCGATGCGATCGCGGCCCCGGCCCGGCCCCAGATTCCGGACCCGGTCGTGCCCGCCTGGAAGAATGCGGTCTTATGGCTTGGGTCGCTCAGATCCATGCCGTAGACACCCGATTTCACCCCGTTGCAGCCCTGGGATGTGGTGGCGTAGAGAAAGCCGTTGACCAAATTCAGGCTCCATGCCTTGGCAAACGGCGGAACCAACGGAGCCGGTGGCAGAAGGTCCTCACCGCTGACCAGGTTAAAGGCATGCAGTTTCCCATCGCTGGCTAGCACGTAGAGTGCCTGCCCTCCCATTCCGGACCCGGTGCGCGGGGCCGGACCAATCGCCGGAGTGGCGTTGAGCGCGTTGGGGCACAGCCAGGTGTCTCCGCGTTCCGGCGTACCTTCGATGGTCAACGTTTTCTGCCAGTAGAGTTTGCCGGTGTCGCCATCGATCACGAAGACTTTGTCGGCGGCGCCCGCCACCACTACCAGGTCCTTGACCCCGCGGGGCGTGGCCATGGTTGCCCGCACCAATGGCACGGTGGGGCCGGTCAGCTCCTTCGGCTGGGTGTCGAGCTTCACGCTCCACTCCAGCTTGAGGTCCTTCGCGTTGGCGGCGCTCAGTTCGTTCTCCGTCCGGTTCCATCCGGTGCGCTGCGGATCGCCGCCGAACGTGGTCCAACTGCCGCGGCCGAATTGCGCCTGGGCCGCTATGGGAAACAGGGAGAGAAACAAAAGCGAACGAGCCAGCGGCGCGAGTCTCATCGGCATCAGCTTTCAGCGCGGCCAGTCTATATCGCCGGCAGTGTTGTTGTCAAACAGACTGCAATATCAAACCTCGGGCGGAGGCGGGTTGCCAACCCGCCGCAGGTTAACAGCCTGTCCCACAGGAAGCGAAAACCAAGACGGCATTGACATATCAGAAAAAGACGGATATATTCTATCCCGAGAACGTTTCAAGCCACGGCTTTCTGTGGACGGCTGGACTGGGTCCGTTAGGAGCCCGGCCGCCAAGGGTCTTTTCGGGATCAAGTAGCTAGAATCTCACTGCGACGGGGGATACGTCCGATGCGATCAATGTCGATTGCGTTCTGCGCTCTATTGCTTGCCTGGGCTGTGTTCGCCCAGAGCGACCGTGGCACCGTTACCGGTACCATCACCGACCAGGCCAATGCCGTGGTGGTCAACGCGGCGATTGAAATTGCCAACGCGGAAACCGGCGCTCAATACCAGACCATCAGTACGGTTACGGGCAACTATACGCTGGCTCAACTACCCGTCGGCACGTACCGGCTTTCGGTGATGGTTCCCGGATTCAAAAAGTTTGTCCAGTCGGGCCTCACGGTGGAGACGGCGCAAACCGTTCGAGTGGACGTCAGTCTGCAAATTGGCAACGCGTCGGAGTCGGTAACAGTGATGGCGGATGCGTCCCTGCTGAAGACAGAGACGGCCGACATCAGCCACAACGTGACCGTGCAGACGCTGGACCAGCTTCCCATGTTGGGAGTGGGCAGCGCGGCCGCCGGCAGTTCGGGTGTTCGCAATCCAAATAACGTGTTGAATCTGGTCCCGGGCACTTATTACGTGCCGAATTCTCAGGTCAAGATCAATGGCGCGCCCACCAACACGCAGGCCTATCACGTGGAGGGCATGGATGCCACCAACCTGGGCTTCCCATACGCCGCCGCGCAGGTGCAGCCGAGCGTCGACGCGATTCAGGAGGTCTCGGTTCAAACTAGCAACTTTGCGCCCGAATTCGGAACCTCGGGCGGAGGCTTCTTCAACGTCACCATGCGGTCGGGCACCAACGGCCTGCACGGAAGCGCCTACGATTACTTCGTGAACGAAGCGCTCAACGCCGGTACGCCCTTCACCAACGATGGCAATGGGCACCTGGTGCGCCCGCCCGCGCGGCGCAACGATTATGGCTTTACCGTGGGCGGTCCTGTCCGGATTCCGCATGTGTACAACGGGCATGACCGCACCTTCTTCTTCTTTAATTTCGAGCAATACCGGGAAACCATCCACGTCAACAACATTCCCGTAACGGTTCCCACGGCGGCCTATCGCCTGGGCGATTTCAGCCAGGCGGTCACGGCTCTTGGCAACCACTCGCTGGGCACCGACGACGATGGCCGCTCGATCATCCAAAACACCGTCTACGATCCGACTTCGCTGCGGCAGTCCGCCAAGGGAACCCTGATTACGGACCCGTTCCCGAACAACACGATTCCCACCTCGCGCCTGGATCCGGTGGCGCTCAAAATCCAGAGCTATCTCCCGCAGCCAAATCTCTCGGGACTGACGAACAACTACCTTCCGTCGTATCCGGCCACCCGGCACACCACCATTCCGGCGGTCAAGATCGACCACAACATCGGCTCCAAGGCGAAGCTCTCGGGCTACTGGTCGTTCACCCACACGGATGCGCCGTATTCGAATATCTACGGTCAGTCCGAAGGCTTTCCCGACATCATTACGGCTACGCGAGGCACGTTCATCCACTCCCACGTGGAGCGCGTGAACTTTGACGATACCCTGTCGCCAACCCTGCTGCTACACGTGGGCGTAGGCTATCAGCAGAACAACTTTTTTGACGATGCTCCCTTATTGAATTTCAACGCGGCCCAGACATTCGGCCTGAAGGGAGCTACGGTCAGCCGCAACGTGCCTATCTTCACCGGGTTTTGCCCGGCGGGCGCCGCGCCAGGTACCGTGGCCTGCTCGGCGGCGGGTGGCCTGAACAACCTGGGCCCCAACGCGGGCCAGAGCCACAGCTACTGGGAAAAGCCGGCGGCCAACGCCAGCATCAACTGGATCAGAGGCAGCCACAGCTATAAGCTGGGTGGCGAGATGTTCCTGGAGGGCGTGCCAGCCATCACGTACACCAATACCAACGGCGCTTACGGCTTCAGCGCCAACGAAACCGGTATTCCCGCGCTGACCACATCCGGCGGCCAGAGTCTTTCGGGTGGCACCGTGGGCTTCGCGTACGCCAGCTTCCTTCTGGGCGCCGTGGACCAGTATTCCATCGCGGCGCCTTCGGAGGTTCGCAACGGGAAATCGCAGTGGGGACTGTTCCTCCAGGACTCTTGGAAGGTGACTCGCAAACTGACGCTGGACTACGGCGTGCGCTGGGATTACGGGACCTATTTCAGGGAACAGTACGGCCGCGAAATGGATTTCTCCCCCACTACTCCCAACCCGAGCGTGGGCGGCCGTCCGGGCGCATGGCTGTTTGAGGGCAATGGAACGGGGCACTGCAACTGCTCCTTCGCGAAGAATTATCCTTATGGCATCGGCCCCCGTGTGGGCGGCGCTTACCAGATCACGCCGAAGACGGTGGTGAGAGGCGGCTGGGGACTGATTTACAGCCAAACCGGCACCACCAGTCTGGGGATAGCGAACGCCGGCACCGCGGCCACCAACACGGTGCAGTCCACTGGTCAAGGCGTACCCTCCATGTTCCTGCAGACTGGCATACCCGCGCAAACCATACCCTCATGGCCCGTGATTTCCACGGGGATTTTTCCCGCCGCGGGAACCACACTGACGCCGAGCCTTCCCACCGGAGTCGGGATGCTCGATCCCAATGCGGGCAGACCGGCGCGGCAGAGCCAGTGGAGCTTCGGCATCCAGCGGGAGGTCACTCGGGACCTGGTGGTGGAGGCTTCCTATGTGGGGAACCGGGGCGTGTGGTGGCAGGCGCCCGGGCTGGTCAACCTCAACGCGATCACTCCGGCGGCGCTGGCGGCGCACGGAATCGATCTCAGCAAACCAGCCGATCAATCCTTAATGACCTCGCTGGTCACCTCCGCAACCGCGGTCAGCCGCGGGATCACGCTACCCTACGCAGGGTTCCCGACTAACCAGACCGTGGCGCAATCGCTGCGGCCGTTCCCGCAGTTCGGCACCATTCCGGTGACCGCGCCGCCGCTGGGCAAGACCTGGTACGACTCGTTGCAGGTGAAGGTGAACAAGAGACTCTCGCACGGCCTGAACCTTACCAGCACCTTTGCCAGGCAGAAATCCCTGCAAGAGGGTGTGGATACGAATGGCACGGTGAACAATATCCTGTTGACTCCGGCCAACAGCAAGAGCTTCTCCAGCTTTGACCAGCCGTATCTGTTTACGGTTGCGGGCAGTTATGCGCTACCCAAACTGGCAACCAACAAGGCATTATCCTATGCCATCCGGGATTGGCAACTGGGCACGCTGCTGCAGTACGGCAGCGGGTTGCCCATTGCGACTCCCCAGGCGGCCAACAGCAGCACGCTGAACAACCAGATTTTTCAGAATACGTTGGCCAACCGCGTGCCGGGCGTGCCGCTCTACACCAATGGGATGGACATCAACTGCCATTGCTTCGACCCCGCCAAGACCTTTGTGCTGAACCCGGCGGCGTGGACCAATCCGGCCGCGGGCACATTCGGAACAGCGGCGGAGTATTACAACGACTTCCGCTACCAGCGGCATCCGGTGGAGAACCTGAATTTCGGCCGGACCTTCCGGGTGAAGGAACGAATGAGCCTGAATCTTCGGGTGGAGTTCAACAACGTGTTCAACCGGACTTACCTGAACAATCCGACGGCTACCGGCTACACCACTCCGCAGTCCAAGAATGCGGTAACCGGGCTGAACAGCGGCGGCTTCGGATATATCAACCTGGCGGTTGCCAGCAACCAGCTTGGGCAGCCGCGCAATGGAACCCTCGTCGCGCGCTTCACGTTCTAAGTGGCGCAGGCAGTGTTGCCTGTGTTTCTTGATTTCATTCCTTGCCCTGGCTCAGGCACAGGATCTTCCCGAGGGTAAAGGGAAGGACTTAGTCGAACAGGTGTGCGTTGTCTGTCACGGCCTGGAAGTTATCACCGGGCAGCACGCCACCAGTAAAGGATGGAGTACCATCGTCGACAATATGATACAGCGCGGGGCCACGGCCACGCCGGAAGAGATCCACACGATTGTCGAGTACCTGGCCGCGCACTTCGCTAAGACGGCGATGGTGAACGTCAACAAGGCCACGGCCAGGGAGATGGAAACCGGCCTCGGGCTTACAGGCAAGGAGGCCGAAGCCTTGGTGAAGTACCGGCGCGAGCACGGCGACTTCAAAGATTGGGACGGCCTGGTCAAAGCCGATGTTGATACCAAGAAGCTGGACGCCAAGAAAGACCTGATCGTGTTTCATTGACCTGCCGGAGGATTACGCCCGCAAGCGAGCCGATTGCCTCAATACTTGTCTTGCTCCAGGCCGAGATGATCCACCATGTACTCATAGTAGGGGCCTTCTACCAGGAAGGTGAGGAAGATCTCATGCACCGTGTGGATCAGTTTGCGAGCGGCATATTCGAAATCGCCGTCGTTTAAGGTGATGGTGAGTGAGATGGTGCCGCGCCGGTTCGCGTTGCGGAGACGAGCTTTGGCGGGGTCAATGCGGCGATGGTCCGGTAACTCCTCCGAGTGCCGGGATGCAATGAAGCTCTTGAGATCTTGGTACATGACTGAGTTCGCCTGCACGGCCGGCAGCAGGGCGGGGAAGGAGAGCGTCTTCTTGCGGGTGTCCAGAAGCAGCGCAACTTGACGGTCGTAGTGCCACACCATTCGGAATAACGCGATGCCGTTTTCGGGCGGCCCGCTGCTGAATCCACGAAAGACGCCGCGGGCTGCGTAGTCTTCCAGAATGGCGGTCACGAGCAGCACCACGCGCTTACTGGATCTGCCGGGCCTGGTGGGCACGCGCGGCTTGGCAGCCAAGCGCGACTTAGTGGGCAAGGGCGGCTTAGTGGGCAAGGGCCCCGACGCTGGGCTCGGGGTTGATCATGTTACCCGGCGGATAGTTTCTGGCGGATGTAAACTCCTTGAGCGCTTGTACATTGATCAGGCTCGACACACGCTCGTTGGCGGCCGCCGTATAACTGCGCTTCAGCGCGTCGCGGAATTCATCCTGCGTCCGGACATACTCGCCGCGGGCGCCCAGCCCCTCCGCCATTTTGTCGTAACGCAGGTTTTCCTGAAACAGGTACATATGCATCGCGCGCGGCGTCCCCACCGCGCTGGGCCACATCCCCCAGGCGTTGTTATTGTAGACGATGCACACCACCGGGATTTTGTACTTGGCCGCGGTGTCCAGCTCAAACATGCTGTAGGCGATTCCGGCATCGCTGGTCACCACCAGCACCGGCGCGCCCTTGTAAGCGGCTTGCGGACCCACGCCCAGTTGCACGGCTGCACCCGCGCCCACCATCATGGCCAGATCGGGGCCCACGGCCGAGAACTGGTACGGGCAATTCACTTCCTGCCCCGGACGGTAGGCGCGCAGCCAACGCGCCGCGCAGTTGCCGATGGTCCAACCACCCCAGCCGGTTACGGTCTGCTTCGGATCGATGCTGCCCTTGTAGAGGAAGTCGTGGACCTCCTTGCACAGCACCGCGTGATGCAGCGTGTTGGTCGCCTGGCTGTGCTTCACGCCTTGTTCGTATTCATCCAGCAGCCGCTTCTCATATTTCTGCCGTGCCGCCGCCAGTTCGGACACCCAACTCTCGCGTCTCTTTCGGGGCAGGTCCTGGGCAAGCAGTTCGAGGAAAGCGGCCTCGTCGGCGACGATTCCCAGATCTAGCGGCCAGTTCCGGCCCAGGTCTTCCGCCGTCGGGTTGACGCGAATCGCCTTCACGTCCGGGTTGAATTTATACTCGTTCCGGGCCGGCATGCTGTATTGGCCCACGAAGATCACCAGGTCCGCGCTCATCAGCGCATCGGTCGAAAGGCTGGCGGACAATCGATGCTCGTCGGGAAAGTGGCCGCGCATGGGCCCGGAACTGACCACTGCGATGTCGTTCTTTTCCGCCGCGGTCATCAGGGCGTCCCAGGCTTTGCGCAGAAACACGCCCTGACCCGCGACGATTACGGGGCGCTCGGCCTTGCCAATCATGTCCAGCGCCTTCGCCATGTCTTTCGGCGCCGGATGAGGCCGCGATTCCGTGCGATATTTCTCCTTTCCGTAGTAGTCCGTCAACTGCGAGGCATCGGTGAAGCGCGCGCGCACGATTTCTCCGGGGAAGTCCAGGTGCACCGGTCCCGGCACGCCGGTCTTCAAATACCGGAATGCGTAGGCCGCGTACTCGTGGACGCGCTTCGGATCGATGAGCCGCTTGCCGTACTTCTTCAGCCCCTCGGTGGTCGGCTGCTGATATCCGGTCTGAATGAAGTACTCGCGATCGTCGGTGGCGAGGGTCACATTGCTCGCCAGCACCAGCAGCGGCGTGCGCGCCCGGTGGGCCACGGCGATGTTCATGATCATGTTGGTGAATCCCGGGCCTTCGGTGCCCGAGCACGCCGTCACTTCGCCCGTCACGCGCGAGAATCCGTCGGCGGCCGAGGTCATCGAGCCCTCAGACCGGCCGCCGTAGGCCGGAATTCCGGCCGCGGAAATTGCCTGAATGACGGGATAGTTTCCCGGGCAGCAGAAGAGGGCGGCCAGGTTCTCATCCTTGCAGGCTCTGGCGAAGACCTCGGCGCCGGTCATCCCCTGCCCCTCGAAGGATCCCAGGCGAGTGGGCTCGCTGACGGTTTCGGTCACCTCTTTGGGAATGCGTATCGAAGGGATCGGCATACTGGCGGCAAACAGCCTGCCTGGGCTTATAGCCCCTGCTACTGCGGCGCCGGCGGCGGCGCCCTTGGCAATCGGTGCCATGAAATTCCGGCGGGACGGGTTCTTCTCATTCATGTTCGTGCTCCTCTATTTGCCCTTGTCTTCCAGCAGTGGGGGACGCATTGCCGGCGGCCAAAGGCTACGGACGAAGTTGACAAGCTGCCAGATGTCTTCTTCGTTGTCGATCTGGGACTTGAAGGGCGGCATCTGGTCGCCCGCGCCATCCCGGATGCTGCGGAGGATTTCGCCTTCCGTGGTCCCATTCTTGTACAGCTTAGGCGATGTAAGGTCGGTTGCCTCGGCGATCACCGCCACCTCCGCCTTGCCATCGGTCCCATGGCAGCCCGTGCAATTCTGCGAATAGATGAGGCGGCCGCGATCGATGGACTTCTTCGTATAGGGAATCGGGCTCTTGAGTTTGCGGGCCTCTGCGGCGGTCAGCCGAGTGTCGTCGGCAGCACTGGCCGCAACCAGACAGGCTGTGACCAGAAAGATCGCCGCCGCGGCCAGGAGAACGGCGGCGCGCCACCACTCCCTAACGGGCATGGCTCTGAATGAAGCGTCGTAGGTGAGAGCGCCCTCGTTCGGAGCCGTGACCGTTAGGGAGCGGTGGCCCGGTTGCCAAGGCATACTCCTACCGTCCCTCGTCTATGTCGCGCAACAGAGGAATCGTATTGGCCGGAGGCGATTCGGGGATCGTCTTAATGTACGCCCACATATCGGCCAATTCTGCATTGGACATCGTCTTCTCTCGATAGGCCGGCATCTGGCGCGGTGCGCGGACGTACGCCGTGAACACGGGAAGCAGCAGTTTCATGGGAACAAGCCGCGCGCCGGCGCCGCCGTGGCCATCGAAACTGTGGCACGCATAACAACTGTACTTGACGTAAAGTTCCTTGCCTCTGGCGGCGTCTGGAGCGGCGTTTTGAGCCAAAAGGTTCACGCCGAAGATCAGACCCGCGAGTATCAACTTGTGCGTAGCAGTTACCTCCTCACCGCGGCTGCGTCACCACGTCGATCAATGCCGGTTCGCCCCGCGCCGTGATGGAAACATCGTTCACCTCCAGGCACAGCGTGACATCCGGTTGATAGCCCGCGCCGCCCGTGCCCGCCAGCGGATGATGGGACGGAAAATTCATCCTCTCCTGGCTATCCACCGGCGCCTGCAGCGTTTCCGCCAACTCCACCAGCAGCTTGACGCCGTTCGGAGTCCGGGCCGCGCGCTGGGCGATTATCAGGGGCCTTTCGGCTGCCGCCAGCAGGCGGGCCGTTTCGGCCACAGCGCCCGAATCGCCTTGCGGCGGCGCCGTCGGCGTGAGTCGCGGGATGCGCAGGCCCGCCTCCGTATTCGGCCTGGATTGCAACTCGTGGTTGGCTACCAGAAGCACCGGCGACATCGGCGGCGTCATGGCGATCTTGTAGGCCCGCACCGCGGAATCGGCGAAGTGTTGCAGCGACTCCGGCCGGTCGTCCCACTTCACGAAATCGCGGACCATCAGGGCCAGATCCTGCGCGCTGTGGTACCACTCCACGCCGGGCCTGCGCGCCGCGGCGTCCTCGTGATTGCCCACAATCATGTAGACCGGCACGCGGTCGGCATACGCGTTATAGATCGCCATCGCGGCATGTTGCAGTCCCACGGTGCCGTGAAGCAATGCCATCATCGGCCGGCCTTCGATCTTGGCGTAGCCGTGCGCCATGGCCACCGCCGACTCTTCGTGGCAGCACGTCAGAAACTCCGGCATCGTATTATTGCCGTAGTTAATCAGCGATTCGTGCAGCGATTCGAAGGTCGATCCGGGGTTGGAGCCGAGGTACTCCAGGTTGAGCGTCTTGAGCACGTCCACCATGAAGTCGGAGCCAGGGTGCTCAATGAACTGGGACGGAGCGGGCGCCTCGCGTCCACCGGCATCGCGCTCCAACGCGGCGGCCGAGGGCGTGGGCGCAGTCCCATTGCCGCGGTTCTGCGCGGATTGCTGCGCCGCTGGTTGACCCGCCTGCTGCGCGGCCTGCTGACCGGCTTCTTGAGCCACCGCGCCCGGCGCCACCAGTGCCGCAGCGCCCGCCGCGGCACCGGCCGCTGCGCCCTTCAGGAATCCGCGGCGGCCCAAGGCAGGCCTCTTTGCTTTCGGCATATTAGGCCACTTTCCGAAGCTTCGTCACCCGCTCGCCCCAGTCGTGAATGGCTTCATACTGGAATTCGCCTTCCCCCACGATGGGCGATCTGGTCCGCGCTTTGTCGTCCGCGCCCGGCAGGAGCGGTGCCGCCGCCCCTGCCGTTGCCAGAAAGTTGCGTCGCGTGGTTTTCATGCTCCCTGCTCGCGTTTTCGGTAAGCCCCCTCCAGGCCGCAACTTCTCTAAGCCGCAACCATGCGATGCGGGTCGAGCACGAATTTCTTGGCCGCGCCTTTGTCGAAATCCTGGTAGCCTTTGGGTGCCTGATCGAGCGAGATGACGGTGGCGTTGACCGCTTTTGCGATCTGCACCTTGTCGTACAGAATCGCCTGCATCAACTGGCGATTGTAGCGGAGCACCGGGCATTGGCCGGTGGTGAACGAATGGGATTTCGCCCACCCCAGCCCAATCCGGATGCTGAGATTGCCGGTCTTGGCGCTGGCGTCCACGCCGCCCGGGTCGTCGGTAACGTAAAGACCGGGGATGCCGATGGCTCCGCCCGCCCGCGTGACGGTCATCACCGAATTCAACACCGTGGCGGGCCGCTCCACCCCGGCGTCGTGCCCGTGCCCGCGGGCCTCGAAGCCGACGCAATCCACCGCCGCGTCCACCTCCGGAACCCCGACGATCTGCGCAATCTGGTCGCCCAACGACGCATGCTTCTTAAGGTCGATAGTCTCGCAGCCGAAACTTCTGGCCTGGGCCAATCGCTCCTCAATCATGTCGCCCACCATCACTACCGCCGCGCCCAACAAATGGCAAGAGGCGGCGCAAGCCAGGCCAACCGGACCGGCGCCGGCCACATAGACGATCGAGCCTGTGGTTACACCCGCTGTCACCGCACCGTGATAGCCGGTGGGGAAAATATCGGAGAGCATTGTCAGATCCGTGATCTTCGCCAAGGCCCTCTGCTTGTCGGGAAACTTGATCAGGTTGAAATCGGCGTAGGGAACCAGGACGTACTCCGCCTGTCCGCCAACCCAGCCGCCCATATCCACGTAACCATAGGCGGCGCCGGGACGCGCCGGATTCACGGTCAGGCAAATGCCCGTCTTGCCTTCCCGGCAATTGCGGCAACGGCCGCAGGCGATGTTGAACGGCACGGTGACTAGGTCGCCCACTGAGAGGAACTCGACGCCGCTCCCTTTCTCGATGACCTCTCCGGTAATCTCGTGGCCCAGCACCAGACCCGACGGAGCCGTCGTCCGCCCACGGACCATGTGCTGATCGCTGCCGCAGATATTGGTGGTGACGATTTTAAGAAGAACGCCGTGATCGATCTTCCTGCCGCCAGGACTTTCCAGCTTGGGGAAGTCAATCGATTGAACTTCGACTTTACCTGGTCCGAGATAGACCACTCCGCGATTACTTGCCATGATGTTGCTCCTTTTTTCGTTCTTACCTGGAACGTTAGAATGCCGCCGCCCCGGCTTCGGCGACAGCGTGATCCTGATCTCCCGAACCGCCGCTGACGCCAACCGCGCCAACCACCTTTCCATCGCGCTTCAACGGAATGCCACCGGCGAAGATCATGATCTTGCCGTCGTTCGAGGCGTGAATTCCAAAAAACTGCCCGCCCGACTGGGAATGGGTCGCCAGATCCTTGGTGGTGATGTCGAAGGCGCGAGAGGTATACGCCTTCTTCATCGAAATATCGATGCTGCCGATCCACGCGCCGTCCATGCGCACGTGTGCCACGATGTTACCGCCCGCATCGGCAACGGCGATGTTCATGGGCTGTCCGATTTCCACGGCTTTCTTCTCCGCTGCCGCGATAATTCTGCGTGCGTCCGCTAATCCGACCATCTTATCTCCTTCAACGTCGTGTTTCAGTCTACCCTGGCCGCCTTCAGTGGAACCATCGTGAGCGGTCCCGCCTCCCGGCTATTTCGGTGGCGCGGCGGCATCCGCAGGAGGCGCCGTCAGCGGCATCGTCGCACCGCGATGGCAAGTGTAACAGCTCACACGCCGCTTGCCGTCCTGCGGGAACTTGCCGTTGATCTCACGCGCCATGGAAAGCATGGTGCGCGCGATTTCCTTTTTGGGATTCTCGTCACTTGCAAAATCCGGAGGGCCCCCTGTTCCGGCCACGTGACAATAGGTACACTGAACGCCTAGCGCCACGCGGAACGATCGCATGGTTTCAAGGAGTTGCTCTCCGGTCAGGCCTTTCAAAAGTTTTAGGTTCTTCGGTTCCGGCATGGGCGGGCCCTTTTTGGGGGCATCCTGTGACAGGGCACAAACCGGCAGGAAAAGCGCGACAGCTACCAGTAAACGCATGGGCGGAATACTATCACACGGGTGGAATGGTGTCAACGTGTCTGATATGACAGAAATCTGCGGTTGTTACATTTGCAGATCTCGCCGGGTGACGCCGCAAATCAAAGTCCAAAGCGAGGGATATTTGACATATCAAAACCACCGCTCTATCATTCAGGGAGCATTCAGATCCCCCTCGAATGGAGGTCCGGTTGTCCTTCTACAGTTTCTGCCTGTGGCTGCAAAACACGCCCTGGGGCACGGGCATACGCGAGTCGACCCTGGTGTTTCCGATTATCGAGACCATGCATGTTCTGGGGCTTGGCCTCTCGGTAGGGACGGTCGCGGTCTTCGATCTCCGCCTTCTTGGCCGGGGCCTGCGGCGCGAACCGGTGTCGCAAGTGATGAGCCAGATTATGCCTTGGTCTATAGCCGGGCTTGTGTTGATGTTCCTGACGGGCGGGCTACTGTTCTGGTCGCAAGCCCTCAAGGCCTACGGCAGCGTGTTTTTTCGGATCAAACTGCTGCTCCTTTTGCTGGCCGGCGTGAACGCGTTGGTTTTCCAGTTGACGGTCTATCGGAGCATGGCCACCTGGGACCAGGCGGAGGTCACGCCTCTGCAGGCCCGCCTGACCGGGGGACTTTCGCTGGCGCTGTGGATCGGGATCATCGCGGCGGGACGTACCATGGCGTATACGTTTTAGGGGATTCTGGAAATGTCGCTGCTGCCCTTTTTTCGATGGTGTGATGGCACGTGGATCAGCGTCGCGATTCGTGACTCGCGCTTCCTGTTTCCCATCATCGAGACGTTCCACCTTCTGGGAATCACGATGTTGCTCGGCACACTCCTGCTGGTCAACTTGCGCCTCTTCAATCTGGGAATGCGCCGCCAACCCATTGACCGGCTGGCCTTGGAACTGCGGCCTTGGACGTTGGGAAGCCTGGTCGTGATCCTGGTTTCCGGCACTCTTCTCTTCCTGTCGGAAGCTTTGAAATGCTATGACAGCGGTCCCTTTCAGTTGAAAATGCTTCTCCTCTTTCTGGCGATCCTGTTCCAGTTCACGGTGCATCGCCCGTTCACGATGTCCGCGAAGGCGCTCATCACGCCGTTCCGCGCGCGGCTGGTGGGCTCGCTTTCGCTGATGCTATGGTTTGGCGTCGGCCTGGCGGGACGCGCGATTGGATTTTTCTAGCCTGCGGAGCCGCGACTTGTCGTTCGACCATCAGGGAGCGGGATTGCGCTTTCTGCCCCTTGACATATCAGTTTGGGGCCTGTAGCATAATCCGAGTGGATGCCGTGCTGCATCCAGGTATGCGCATCCTCCGGAGAATGTCGATGAAGAGAATGTCGTTGATTGCAATAGCCGCCGGTTTCGTCGTGCTACTGGCAGCCCTGCCCGTGCTCGCCCATCACTCCTTTGCAGCGGAATTCGATATGAATAAGCCGGTCACCCTGGTCGGAGTGGTCACCAAAGTCGAGTGGATGAACCCCCACACGCACTTCCTAATCGACGCGAAAGATGAGAACGGTAAGGTGACGAATTGGGATCTCGAGACCGGCAGCCCGAATGCTTTGTCGCGCCGCGGCTGGACGCGGCATTCGCTGAAGGAAGGGGACCTCATCACCGTCGATGCGTTTCGCGCCAAGGACGGCTCCAATCTGGCTTCCGCCCGGATGGTCAAGCTGGCGGATGGACGCAAGGTCTTTGCCGGTTCCGCGGATGATGGTGGCCCCGGTTCCACCAGTGGGACGGTCACGCCGGCTAAACAGTAGCCGCCCGGTTGTGATCGACCCAGGTGATTGGGATCGACCGGAACGCCCGCTATCGGGTAGAGGAGATTTCCACGTGAGCCAACAAATACATTCGCTCCTGTTTTCAGCGGCCGCAATCGCCGTCGTGTCTCTGGTATCCACGCCCAGCCTGGCGCAACCTCCTGGCGGTAGAGGACGGGGAGCGGCGAAAGACGAGGTCGCTTTGCCCACTCCGCGGTTGCCTGGCGGCAAAGTCGACTTCGGCGGAAAAGGGGCCTGGGCGCCGATTTGGGTTCTGGATTGGGCGGATAAGAAATGGGTGACCCAGCAGATTGATGTGCCCTTTACGCCCGCGGGTCTGGCATTGTTCAAGGAGCGCCGGGCCAACAATTCCAAAGACGACCCGGAAGGATATTGCCTGCCCGCCGGTGTGCCTCGCTACACCGGCACCCCGTACCCGTTTCAACTCATTCAACTGCCCGATCGGGTTGTCATCCTCTACGAAGGCGCGTCCCACATGTATCGCGTGATTATGATGGACGCCAAGCATTCCGCGGATCCGGATCCTTCCTGGCTGGGAGAATCCATTGGCTGGTGGGAAGGCAACGACACCCTGGTTGTCGATACCATAGCTTTCAACGGCCGGACGTGGCTGGATTATGTCGGCCACCCCTCCAGCGAGTCCCTGCACGTCATCGAAAAGTATCGGAGACCCGATTTTCGCACCATGGTGTACGAAACGACGATCGAAGATCCGAAATACTACACGAAGCCTTGGACGACCAGTTTCAAGGTCAAGTTCGAGCCTGGGTGGGAGATCAAAGAGTACGTCTGTCTGGAGAACAATAAAGACCTGCTCCACCTCGGGACGACGGAACCGAAATAATCTCTGGGTGGCAGGTTGTGAGGGGTACCCTCTGGGTCCGGCGGATTGTGAATCCGCCTTCGCGATGCGGCAGCGAGCGAGTTCGGATTGGCGGCCGTGCACAAGGTGCGGGCCGAGGCGGATTGCCAATCCGCCGCAGGTTCCCAACCTGCCCCACAAAGGGCATTTTCGTGTTTCGGATGTGATATGCTAGTTCGATATTTATGAAAGAGCGCCGGGAAGCTTCCGACTTGGCCGGAGAGGCGTACGTCGTCATACGGGAGCGAATCCTGCGCGGCGAAGTGGCGATCGGTCATGTCATTTCCCGCCGCAAAATCGCCGCCGAGCTGGGCATGAGTTTTCTGCCCGTTTCCGAGGCGTTCCTGAGGCTGGAGTTCGAGGGTCTGCTGGAGAGCCGTCCACGCGCCGGCACGCGGGTGCGGATCCCGAGCCGGGAGGACGTGCGCGGACACTACCTGGTGCGGGAAGCCCTTGAAGTGGAGGCCGCGCGGTTATTCTGCGAGACAGCAACCGCCGAGGAGAGGGCCGAGTTGCTCAAGCTGGCGGCGCGCGTGGACGCCATGTCGGTGCAACCGGAGACCAATCGGTTTCATTATTTGAACCTGCACGAAAAGCTGCACCACCGGATTGCCGAGTGTGCCCGCTGCCCGGCCCTTTGCGATGCCATCGAGAAGACCCGCGCCCTTTCGTCCACCTGGCTTTGTGTGGCGCGCTCGTTTTCCAACGGCCGTGCCCCTCGCGGGCACCAGGAACTCCTGGAAGCGCTCGTCAATGGAGACCGCGAAGTGGCGGCCGCGGCCATGCGCGAACACGTGTCATCGAGCGGGCAGCGCGCCATCGAGCGCCTGGAGCCGTATTTCAAAGCGCGCAAGACGCACGGCAAGACGTATTCGCGAAACCCGAAAAAACAATTCTCAATTGCATCGCCAGCCGAGGGTGCGGCTGATCCCATGCGGCCGGCGGATACAGTTCCAGCCGCTTTATAAGAAGCACCGCTTTCTAACGGTCACGGCTCTGTACGGGGCCGGCCGCGGCGATTGCGGCGAGCGCATCCAGAACTTCGCGGTAACCGGCCGGCGCTTCGCCGCCGAATCGCGCCTTCAATCCAACCTGTACGCTCCAATCCATTCTCCGTGCGGTGGCTTCCGCCATGATGGGCTCGATGCCCAGCCCACGCAGCGTCTCGGCGACTTCCTCCATCTCCCGCGCCCGGCGCTCTCCGTGCGCTACTACGCGCCCCACCATGTAATCGGCCAGCTCGTGCCAGGTGATGCCCGGGAAAGTTTCCGCCAGCGACGCGAAGACACGCCGCTCGGCGCCGTAGCGGCTGGCTCCCAGAACGCACTCGGTGATGAGCGCCTCCATCCCCTTGACCATGATGCTGCGGAACATCTTGGTGGCGGCCGCTACCCCGATTTCGCTCCCCACAACCTCCACGCGCATGCCGAAAGGCGCCAGCCGTTCCGCAAATTCGCCGGCCGCTTCGCCGCCCGCCAGCATGGGCACGCGGTGTCCATGCGGCGGAACCGGCGCCATCACCGCGATCTCCACGAACCGCGCGCCGGTGGCCGTGATGGTTTGTGCAATCGACTGCTTCAGTGCCGGCGACACCGAATTGAGGTCCGCATAAAGGCGCCCGGTCCCTAGGTAAGGGGCGTTCTGCCCGGCGGCCAGCGCCGCCTGGTCGGAGGTGACCACGGATAAGATAATCTCGCTGGAACGGATCAATTCCTCGTTCGTGTCCGCCAGCCGTGTCTCCGCTTCCGCGGCGCGGCGTCGAATCTTTTCACCAGACCCCGGAGTGCGGACATTGATGTCGTAGGCGGTGAGCCCCACGATGCCGGCCTGCCGCAGCCCTTTGGCGATGTGAAAGCCGGCTTCGCCAAAGCCGACGAAGCCGATAGATGGGCCGTTTTCCGTCATAATGCGCCAATCAACTTCCAATAACCGGTCGCGACCGCCAGCGTGATCAGGGCCATCACGGCGTAGGTATTGGCCAGCCGCACGCGATCTCCCGGACTGAAGGCCTGGCTGGCAGTGATGCCATCGCCCATCGCCACCCATATATTCTGGTAGGTCACCCAAAATGGCACCGAGGGAAGCAGCAGCGCCGCCGTCAGCACCAGCGGCGGAATGCCGGCGGCGGTGGTAGTGTCCACGATGGGAACAAAAAGAACCGCGATGGCGATGAATCCGCTGGGATCGAGGAAGCGCAGCGCGAACATGGCGATCGCCACCGCAGCCAGCAGCACTACCGGGCTGAAACTCAACCTTTGGACCACAGGCACGAAGTAGCCGGCCAGCCAGTCGGTGATTTTGTACTCGGTCAGGACGTTTCCCAAGCCGAAAATGCCGCCCATGAACAGCAGCAGGGTCCACGACACTCCCCCGGCGATGTCGGAATCGCGAACAATGCCGGCCAGCGCAAAGACCGTCAGGCCGAGCATCCCGATGAAGAAGCTGGGAAGATGATGCCAGCGGTCCGTCGCCCAGAACACGATCGAACACGCCACCACCATCGCTGTGATCATCTCCGCCCGGCCCATGGAGCCCAACTCGCGCAGCTTGTCGCGGGCGAACTGCGGCGAGGCGGTCAGCGCCACCTCCGGCTTGAGCATCAGCGGATTGATCAGGAGAATCAACGCGCATAACAGCAGCGTCGGCGGTTCGAGCACGCGCGCGTACGCCAGCCAGCTCAGCGGCAGGTGTTTCACCTGGAATAACGAATCGACCACCGGGCCGAACAGCGATCCATACAACAACCCGCAGCCCGGCACCACTGCCATTTCGACGGTAGTGAGCATGATCAGCGCCGAGCCCCTGCTGCGTGGGGGGAGCCCCAGCGACTGCACCAGCGCCCAGGCGATCGGCGCCATGATGGCGGTCCGCACCGTCATGGAAGGAATGCCTAGCGAGAGCAGGGCTCCGATGGCGAAGAACGCGCCCAGAATCCCCGGGTAGGTGGATGGAAACAGCGACAGAATGTGGAACGAGATGCGCTGCGCCAGACCGGTGTGCCTCATGGCGAAGCCGTAAAACAGCACCGCCAGCAGCACCCACCAGGATCCGCTGGAGAATCCGCTGAGCGCCAGCGAGGGCTTAATTCCGGCGCCAATCATCAGCGCCATCATCAGCACTGATGCGACGCCGTTATTCATCACCTGGGTGGCCCAGAGTATGACGGTCAGGCCCGTGATGGCGAGCGCGGCCTGCGCGGTTCGGGAGAGACCGTGCGGCGTGGGAATCAGGAAAATGACCGCGCCCACAGCGACCGCCAGGGCGAGCGCGAGCCATGGAATGCGGGCCTGCGCGGCTGTTACCGGCTGGGCGGTGGTTGTGGACATACGGTCTCCAAAACCGCTCCCTTACGGTCGCGGCTCTGTTGGAGGCGTACGACATCATTCAGAGCCGCGACTTGTCACTCGACCGTAAGGGAGCGGTGTTACCTTCAGTGCAAATACCCGCCGCCGTCGCAGATAATCGTCTGCCCGGTAATCAGCTCGGCGTCGTCGCCGGCCAGAAACGCGATCAGGCCGGCGAGATGTTCCGGCGTGACCCGCCGCTTGATGGCCTGGTTGTTCATTACCCGATTGAAGGCCTCTTCCTGCGAGTGCTCCATCGTGCCCGGCGTCGCCACCATCCCCGGCATCACGGCGTTCACGGTGATGCCCTCGTCGCCCATCTCCTTCGCCAGCACGCGAGTCATTCCCATCACCGCGCCCTTGCTGGCCACATACGCCATCTGGCCGGGATTGGCCAGGAAATACGTGCGCGAAGCCACCATGATCACGCGCGGCGCGGCGCTCTTCCTGATCAGCGGATACATGGCCTTGGTCACCAGGAAGTAACCGATGTAATTGACCTGAACAAAGCGGTTCACTTCCTCTTTGGTGAGCGAGTGCCAGGGCTTGCGCCCGGTGAGGATGCCAGCGTTATTCACCAGGATATCCACCCGGCCATGCCGCCCCTCAATCTCCTTGGCGGCGCGCGCGATTTGCTCCTCGTCCGTACAGTCGCAAAGCATCGAGTGTGCCTGTCCACCCGCGCCGTGAATCTCCCCGGTCACCTGCGCGGCGTCCTGCAAATCCAGGATTTCCACGGCCGCGCCTTCCCGCGCCAGCCGATGGGCCACGGCCCTGCCCAGACCGGCGGCCGCACCCGTCACCACCGCCACACGTCCCTTCAATCCATCTGCCATATCAGTTTGGTGCGTCAGTTATGTACACTGACTCCTGCTGGCAGCACTCCTGCTTGCGCCGTTTCCTGCTTGCGCCGCCGCACCTCCGCCTGCACCACCACCAGGCACATCAGCGTGCCCAGGGGATGCGCCCCAACCTCCACCAGGGGGTGGGATTTCAACGAGCGAAGCACGTCGATACTCTCGTCCTTCAAGGTTTCAAGCGCCTCCGATTCGCGTGGATTCAGGCCGTATTCCGCGGCCAGCGCCGGCGCGTTCTCAAACAGACGAAGCCGCAGGCCCTGATCGTGCCGAAGATCGTAGATCACCTTGTTGAGCCGATACGACGAAGGGTCCGGATGCTTGTAGAACTGGAATCCGCCCGCATCCTTGAAATCGTATTCCGCCTGCGGCTCCGGCGTGGAAGGCGCGCCCTTCTTGTTGGGGATGAAGCGCATCACCGCGTGGCCGTGGTGCCAGGTGGGCTGGTAGGTGAGCAACTCGCCGGGCTGATTCCCAATGGCACCGAACAACACCATCCAGGGCAGCATCTCCGTGTTGCCCACCTCATCCAGGCGCTCATTGGTCAGGTTGAGCAGCGCCTCATGATGGCCGCGCTCCATGTGAGCGATGGCCCACCAATCGAAGTCGAAAGCCGGCTGCGGATACTTCCATGTGCCGGGGTAGTGCGACATGCCGCCGCTGGCGATAATGGCGACGCGCTCGGGCCGGGATGCCACAATGTCCCGTATGGCGCGCCCGAGCGCGGCGCAGCGGCGTGCCGAGGGCAAGGGCGGCAGGTACGTGTTCACGAACAACGGGACCACCGGGATCTTGCGCCCTGCAATCACCCATTCGTACACGGCAGCGAAGGAGTGGCCCAGCTCGGCGTCCTGCGAATAGGCCATATCGAATTCGGCGCGCACCAGGCGGTCCAGCAGATCCTCCGCGAGCGGCATGTGGATCGGCAAATTGTATTCGTGACCCGCGAACCTGGCCTTCGAGGTTTCGCCAGCCACAATCGCGAAGGTCGGCACCGACGACAGGAAAAAGGTTTCCAGGTGATCGCTGCCAATCACGATGGCGGCGTCCGGGCGGGCTTCCTCCAGCGAGTTGCCGAGTTCGCGCATAGCGGCGATGTCCGCATCCAGTTGCGCCGCGTCCTCGGTAGGCGGCCTGGTGAACAGTTGCGGCGCATGAACCGTCGCCATAGCTGTGACAATCTGTCCCATGTTCTATCTCCCCGGCAGGCCGGGAGGCCTGCACCACTCCTCACTCATGAAAACTCGCTTGACACCTGCGGATAGATCCGCTGGAAAGCCTCGGCGTATCTGATATCCTTGCGCCCCCCGTTCCGCACCGCCTGCGTTCCGCGGCGCCTGGCGAGGTCGGAATAATACTCCCAGAGATGTTCCTGCGCCTCCATCGACTCCATGGCCTGGCGCTTGATCTCGTAAACCGGTGTGATGTCGAGCAGCACCTGCGGCTTGAACTCGCACTGTTCGGGCTGGTGCGGCTCGAAGATAAACACCGGCGGCGCGCCCAGCTTTTTGCCCTCGGCCGGATAGCCGGCAGCCTGGGCGTAGACCCGCGTGCGCAGCGTCAGGTTGGTGGCGTCCGGATGGTCGAAGTTGTAGGGGTCGGCGAGGGAGTGGGTCAGCACAAATTCCGGTTGGTGCTGGCGGAATTCGACCACCATTTCGTGAACGGTTTCGTCGGTGGGACGAATCGGGTAGTCTCCGGAATCGAAGAAACGGATCTCGGCGCCAAGGATGCCGGCGGCCTTCTCAGACTCCGCGCGCCGCGAGGTCTTGACACACTCCAGCGTCATGCCCGGCTGGCGCCAGAGGCGTTCAGACTCCCCCCGCTCACCGTAGGACAAGCACAGAATACGCACACGATAGCCGCGCTGGGCGTAGAGCGCGATGGCTCCGCCCGCGCGCCATACGAAATCGGCCGCGTGGGCACTCACTACCAGAATGCTTTTGTTGGAATCCATCGAATCCAGTCTAGGCGATCAACTCACCCGTATTGGTTACGGACATTCGCCGAATCGCCTCCACCGAAAACCTGGCATCGAGCAGTTTCTGAGCGAACATGGCGAAACCATCGGACACCGGGGGATTGATGGTCTGTCCCAAATCGGTCGAGAGCACGCAACGCTCCGGGCCCACTTTGCGGATGCTGTCCAGCACAACCTCCCAGGGCGCCTTGCCAGTGTGCATGGTGGTGAAGCAGTGCTCGATGAAGGCTCCCATATCCGCCAGCTCCAATTGCTCCTGGCCGCTGAGGTTCTGGGAAGGAAACTCGGCATGCGTCACCAGGACTTTCCGCAGTTTCATCTCGCGCGCCGCCCGCACCAGCGGGAAGATCTCGTGTCGTCCCAGATGGCCGGTGGCGAGGATCATGTCGTGGCGGGCGATCAGCTCCAGACAACTGCGCGTGGCCTGATTGATACTGCCGTCGGCATCGATCACCGTGAGCGGCGGCGGGGCGATCCCGGTTGCGGCCAGTTCGCGTTGGATCTTGGCCCAGAACGGCAGCTTGGTGCTTGGCCCGTCAACGCGCCCGGCTGTTTCGTTGGCCGCGTCCACGGTGGGCATCCACACGACCTTCGCCCCGGAGCGGCCGGCAAGCTCCACAGCCACCGGGTTAAGCCCGCCGATGCTGTGATTGAGCGTGAGAGCGCCGAAGGCCGCAATACCCGGAACGGCGCGGTTCACCACCTTGGCCCGCTCCGCCGTCGGGAAGTAGTGCGACTTCAAAACGAAGCCCTTCAACCCCCGACTCAGGAATTCCTCCGCCAAACCGACGTCGTCGATGCGTCTCTCGATTACGTCGGGGGCGACATGCACCTGGAGGTCGTACGCACCTTGAATCGCCTCCCAAGCTGACTCCGTAAGGGACATGGCTGCAGCAACCTGAGTGCTCATGGTAATTACGCAGTATGACAGGCGATGTGTGCCTCGTCAAGGTCTGATGTATCAGAGTGCCGGGGCCGGGGGCCGGGGGCCAGGGGCCGGTTGGCGAGTTTCGCGCTATGGCGAATCGGCGCCCAATGCCTTTCGGCGGCGGTATTCGGCCAAAGCACTCGCTGCCTCGGCGTCCCGGCCGCGGCGGCGGTACAGCAAGCCGAGAGAGTACAGGGGCTCGGCCAGTTTCACGTCCAGAGCGGCAGCAGTCTTATATTCCTCGATGGCCGCATCGTTCCGGGCTTCGTTCTGCCGGGCCTCGTTCTGCCGGGCTTCGTTCTGCCGGGCTTCGCTCTCTCGGGCTTCGTCCTCAAGAACACGAGCCAGATGGTAATGGGCCAGGGCGAACTTCGGATCGTATTTCAACGCTTCCCGCAGGTTTTCTTCGGCCCCGCCGTATTGCTGCAGACGCAACTGGAGGTAACCCAGGTTGTGCGGCGGCCATGGAGATGGCGCGGGGAGCTGGCGGTTGAGGGCGACCGCTTTGGCAAAAGCCGCCTGCGCTTCCTCGGTCAGGCCCATCATGTCATAGGAAAGTCCGAGGTTGTCGTAGCCGCGCACCGAAGCTGGGTCCAGGCTGGTCACCCTCTTAAGCTTCTCGACGGCGTCGTCATACAACCGCTGACCGTAGTCCAGCCTGGCGAGCCAGTACAGATAGATCGGCTGGTTGGCGTGACGCTCGTTGAGGAGGGCGAGTTCCGTCCGCGAGGCCTTGACGTCCCCGAGATCGACCAGAGCCATGGCAAAGGTGAATCGGTCGCGATCGTCCAGTGGACGCAAGCCGTCGGCGCGCCGGAAAGCCTGGACGGCCTGCTTCATTCGCCCGCTCAAAAACTCCAGGGCTCCGAGAAGAGCGCCCAGCGCGGCGGCACGATCCGGCAGCGCCTCGGAACCAGTGGCGCCCGCCGGAGTCTTTTCCAGCAGGATGGCTTCCAAACGGTCGAAGTCCTTTTGCGAAAATGCCGCGGTTACGGCCTGGCGCTCATCAGGCGTCAGCGGCGCATTCTGGATTCTCTCCAGTAGACGTCCACTGGTTTGCCCAAGCAGCGGAATCGCCGCCAGCAGCGCTACGCATATCCTGCTCGCCCGCATCAGTAAGGTTTCACCTCCACACTGCGGAGCATCAGTTCCATCGCTTTGCCGCGCTCTTCGTCGAGCGTCTGGAGGCGTGCGGCCTGCTCTTGGGCCCGCGGATCGTGGGCGCGCTGATACATCGCCAGCAGCGTGCTGTTGGCTTGAAAACTGTCGGGGCTGAGAGACAAGGCGCGCGCAATGGCTGCTTTGGCGTCATCCAGGCGGTCCTGATGCATACGGACATTGGCCAGTTCTGCGTAGGCTTCCGCAAAGGACGGCGCCTGCCGGACGGCCCGTTCGAGGAAGAGCGCGGCTTCGTCGAAGTTCTGGTTGATGCGGGCGATGCGGCCGAGAAAGTAGGCCGCGCCGGTCTCGGTTTTCGGAACCTTGCTGACGATCTCCATTTCGTTGCGGCAGTTATCATAGTCGTCGGCTGCGAAGTAGGCCACACCCAGGGCGAAGTGTCCCCGGGGGTCTTCGGGCCGTGCCGCGATGTAGGTTTGAAAATACGGGATGGCGCTGGCCGCGTCGCGGGCGTTGAGGACGATGGATCCCATGGCGTGGTTGTAGTCCGGATTGCGTGGGTCCAGCGCCAAGGCCTTCTCCACGGACTTACGGGCGTCGATCGGCAGTTTCAGTTCGACCAGGATCATGCCGAACAGAAAATGGACTTGCGGATCGGCCGGAGTCAAGTCCCGGGCATGCCCCAGGTACCCAAGAGCTCCCTCCAGATCGTGCATGCGGTAGGCTATCCGCGCCAGCTCAAGCAAGTGCCGGGGATTAGCTGGCTCGGCGACGGCCAGACGTTCCAACGTCCTTCTGGCATCGTTCAAACGGTTCACCTGCTCGTAAGCGATGACGAGCTGCCGGAGCGTCTCGGGCGATGCGGCCCCTCGGAGATCCAGGGCCTCCACCAGCGTCACCACCACGGTAGCGGCGCGGCCGCCGGTTGCCAGCGCGGGGAGAATCGGCTGGACGTCCGCCTCCGAGAACTCGGCGGCGCTGGCCAGCCGGCGGGCCGCTTCGGACGCTTCCGGCAGGCGGTTCAGAGCCGCCAGATCGCCGCACCGCAACGCCAGGGCGGGTGGGCGTGCGGCTTCATCCTTCGATAGCCGTGCCAGCTCCCGGAGAGAGTCGGCGTACCTTCCTTGCTGCTGGTAAAGCGCAGCCAATGAAAACCGGGCCTCGGGGTCATCCGGCTTCACCGCCAGTACGTGCTGCCAGGCGGCAGTGGCACAACGCGAACCTTCACCCTGCTGGCGCGGGCTGAGCTGGCAGGAACGGGCCAGATTCTGCCACGCAGGTGTGAGACCCGGGGCCAAGGCAACGGCACGTTCGAAGTCCTTCCGTGCCTCGGCCAACTGGTTCCGCCGCGCATGGATGACGCCAAGCAAATTCAACAGGCCGGCGTCCTTGGGGTGTAACTGCAATGCATCCGAGACCAGACGGAACGCCTCCGGAAGGTTGCCGGCCTGGATGAATTCCTGAATGGCGTCCACGGAGGCGCCGGAAGGCGGGGTCTGGCCGCACAGCGGCAGCATCCCATAGGCGATCAGAACAGCGACGAACTTAGTCACCGGAATTTGCGCGTCGGCGCCCTCGCTTGCGATTGTAACTCGTGCCGGCGCCCGGCGCGACTCCCCGCTGGAGGCCTCTACCGCGCCCCCCGGCCCGCGCTAGAACGTGAATCGGCCGACCAACTGGATATTTCTCGGCTGCGAAACGGTGCCATTCCAGGTTCCGAAATTGGGGCTGGAAGGATCGTTATTAAACGGCGTACAATCGCCAAACGCCTGACCATCGCAAGTGAAGTAGTGGTTGTTCAGCACATTGAACGCTTCGGCGCGAATCTCGATATGCGCGCGCTCTTTGAAAGTGAATTTCTTCGAGAGCGAGATGTTGGTATCGCGATACGGCGACCCTCGCACCGAGCTGACGCGCGGACCGGTGCCGAGATTATTCCCGTTGGCGAAATTGGCGCTCGGTTCGAAAGCAGCGGCGCTGAACGCCGGTTTGTTCACATCGAACGAGCCCCAGGATTGAGTCAGTACGTTTCCGGTGATGGCCGGAATGCACTGCGCCTGAAATTGCCCGGGAACGCCGCAGACGGTGGAATCGCGGAAGTACAACGGCATTCCCGATGTGAACTTCATGCTGGTTGCCAGGGTCCACCCACCGAAGAGGTGATTGGTGAAGCCAGTGCCGTTGAACCACTTTTTACCGGCTCCGAGCGGCAGGTCGTAGGTGGCCAGAATCGAGACCGTATTCGGAATGTCGTCCGGGGAAAGCGACTTATTGCGGCTCCCCTGGAAGGGATTGATCACGCCGCCGATCCCGCCGTAGCCGGCGGTGGCCTGCGTGGTCGAAGAAGCATCGGTAGTGAGCCGGGACCATGTGTAGCTGGCACCCAGATAGAGGCCGTTCCGGAAGCCCTTTTCCAGCTTTGCCTGGAACGATTGGTAGATCGAGGTGCCCTGGTTTTCGTTCTCTCCGGTCAGCCCTCCGCAAAACTGCGGGTAGGGCACCAGCGCTTGCGCCACGGTGGGCTTGCAGGTGCCGCCATCGTTCAGGGTCTGGACCCAATTCGAGTAGGGCGCGCTTACGCCGAAGAGTGAGGTCTCTCCAGGCTGAAAAACCGTGTTCAGTTTCGTGCTTCCCAGACTGGTAAGGAGCGCGGGGTTCAGAACATTGAGTGGCTGCATTTGCGAGGGCAGATGAGTACCCTTGTTGCCAATGTAGGCCACGCTCACGATGCTGCTGTTGCCGATTTTGCGCTCCACTGTCAGGTTCCACTGCTGCGTATAAGAAAGGTGGTTGGCATAAGTCGGACGGTAGTTTGGACCATTGGTCCCGTTGTCGGAACTTAGGCTGATGTTAGGCGCCGTACTGTAAGCCGGGAAGCCCTTGTCCAGGTAGAAGGAGGGCTCATAGCCGCTGGCCGAGCTGCCAAACGAGAGTTGCGGGTTAAAGCCGTCGAGAGACATGCCGCCGCCCCAGCCTGGGTAAAATGCCTGCGTATAAAAAACGCCATAGCCCGCGCGCACGACGGTCTGGTTGTCCAGGCGGTAAGCCGCGCCCACACGGGGCCCGAAACCGCCGTTGAACGGAGTCTCCGGGTAACGGACACCGGCACTGGCGGCGCCAAACTTGTTGCCGGCGTAGGCGACGCTCCCGGGCAGATTCCCCGCGCCGGGGTTGGGGGCAAAGCTGAAGAAAGCCAACTGGTCGCTGGTTTCGTAAGTGGGCGTGAATTTATCCCACCGGAGTCCGTAGTTCAGGGTCAGCTTGGATGTCACCTTCCAGGTATCGCCGGCATGCAGCGAAACGCCAGCTGCTGAGCGCCATATTTGGAGACATTGTGCACCTGCAGGCTGCCGTTGTCGACTGCGCCCACCACCAGGCTGGCGAAAGCATCGCCGCTGGGGGTGCCGTTCAACGCCGTGGATAACGCCGAGAAGTTCACCGAACCGGCCTCGCCGTTGGCCGACCGGAAAACCTGCGCCAGATGGCGGTATTCGCCGCCGACGCGTAGCGTATGCGCGCCATGGACCCAGGTGATCAACTCATTGACGATGTGCGAGGGACGGGTGGTTTTGTTCAGGGTTCCCGCGCCCTGGTTATTGCCCCAACCCGCAAACGTGCTGACGCCATTACCCGAAAAGCCGGCGGAAGGAGAAGCGTTATAGGCGACGGCGTTCGGGACTTGAATCGCGGTCGGACTCTGGCCCGTCACCGACCCGTAGCCTTCGTTGCGGTTGCCGTAGCCGTAAGCGAAGTGGCTCAAGAGCGTGGGAGTGAAGATGTGATCCCAGTTGAAGCGGTTCACCCAGGCGTCCTCCGGATTGGCGGGACTCGAAGTACAGAGTTGCACGGGTAGCGCACACTGTTGGTTCGGCTGGGTATCCTGACGCCAGATGGTTACGAAGAGATGGTCCTTCTCGCCCCAATAATGGTCGATTTTGTACAGATAGTGATTGACGTTGGAGAGAATGCCGTCGGAGACGGGCTGGGCCAGGAAGTTGTTGTATGGGCCGGCGCCCGTGGTGGGCGGCAAGAAACTCATCCACTTGAGAGCGATCGGGCTTTGCTCGCTGGACGGAATCTGATTGTTCGGGTACGGGGTGCGATTGATGACGCCACTGGTTATGGTCTCCGTCTTGGGATCGTAGATCGGCAGGCCCAAGTCCGAGAAGTTGCCGGTGCGCTCCTGGGTTGAAGGAATCGAGATCAACGGACGGGTGGCGCCGCCGAGGCTGCGCAGGTACTCCTCGTCGTGGAAGAAATACGTCTTGTGTTTGGGCCCCCAGACGAAATGCACTTTGGGAATCTTGACCGGACCGCCGATAAAGCCGCCGTATTCGTTTTCGTTATCTTTGGGCCGCTGATCGCCCGGGCCGCGGTTGTTGGTAAACTGCACCGCGTTGAGGTCTTTGTTCCGGAAATACTCGAACACGCCGCCGTGGAACTGATCGGTGCCGCTCCTCGTCGTGACCATGATCACGCCGCCGGTGGTGACGCCGTACTGCGGCTCATAGCTCGAGGTGAGCACCCGCACTTCGCTCACCATATCGGGCGTGGTGGGGAAGTCGAAAAACGACACCATGCCGCTTTGCGACATAGTGCCTTCCTGCATGCTGGCTCCATCCATCACAGCTTCGTCGCCCATTTTCAGTCCGCCGTTGATGCGGGCATTGAAAGCCTGCGGGCTGGTCCCGGTATTGACGCCTGGCAGGAAAGTAATAAACTGTACCGCGTTGCGTGGTGTCCCGGCAGCCACCAGCAGCGGCAATTCATTGATCACCTGGGGCGAGATGCCCTCCTGCCTGGCGCCATTGTCGACGTTCAGTTGTCCGGCTTCCGCCGTGACCTCCACTTTGGTGGTGGCATCGCCAACCTGCAGACCCACGTCAAGGCGGATGGGCTGATTGGCAAGCAACTGGATGCCATGCTGAACGTACTCGGTAAACCCCGGAGACGCCACACTCAAGTCGTAAGAGCCGGGCGCCACACTCGGGAATTCGTAGCGGCCGTCGCTATCGGTTTGGACTGTCGTTTTCAACGACCGCTCTGACTGCGTAAGAGTGACTGTGGCATTTGGCACAGTCGCGCCCGAAGCGTCGGTGACGCGGCCGCCCACGTTGGCATTTTGACTTTGGCCGAAGGTAGCCGCGGCGAATAACAGCAGAGCGGCGAACGGTTTCAAGAATATGCGGCTTGGCATATAAGTCTCCGGGTTTTGGACCCTCGCTGAGTTACGAGTAATGGCGGTAACTTGGATCGCCGTTGCTCGTGACCGTTGATGTCTACATGGGCCGAGCGCCAGACTGTGGACTGGACCGCGCGGCTTGTCATGGAAGCTTTAACGTTATCTGGAAGTGTATGGCTGATTCCAAGACCTGTCAAGCCATTTGCCAACCCTTTTGATCGAATATGAACATCTCGCGTGCGGCGCAGGAGGCTGGGGGTCGGGGGCTGAGAAACAGATGCCGGATGCCGGTGGCTGGTGTGCGGGTCCTACCAGTCCTTGTCAACTGCCTTTCGCCCCTTCCCTTGTGCCGGTGCCGGAACCTTCGATTCGCGTACAATCTGGTTGGGATCCGTCTCCTGGGCGCGCCGCGGGTCGGCGCCTGGACGGTCGACAGGTTCGCCGGACGGGGCTGGTGGCGGCGGCCGGCGCATCAGATCCTCCATCAGATCGATATTGAACTGCGCGTCCGTCAATGTGGGGTCCAGCGCCAGCGTTTCGCGCCAGAGCATCACGGCGGCCCGCAGCAGGCCAGGTGGACCGAGTGTCCCCATTTGCAGGGCGTAACGGTAGGTGGCGTTGGCTTGGCCAAACTTGCTTTTGGCCTTGAGCCGCGCCTGTGACGTTGTATGTGCCGCTTGCTCGAAGACGGTGGCCGCTTCCCGGAACTGCCCGTCGTCGTACAGTGCCAGGGCCAGGTTGAAGCGGACTTCGGAGGCTGCGGGAGCCCACTGGGCCGCTTGTGAAAAGTAGTGCACCGCGTCCCGGTGCTGGTGTGACCAAAGGGCCCGGCGGCCCTTCTCCATCCACTCCTCCACCGTTTGAGCCAAAAGGGCCGGTGGCCGCAGCAGCAGCGCCATCGCTGCTATCGCCACCACCGCCACGGTCGCTTTGCGTTCGGCCAGCCTCGTTTCCAGAACCAGCAGCGCCAGGGCGACGGCCAACAGGTAAGGCCACCAGGCGCTCTGGTCGTCGGGACGCGCTGCCACCGGGCGGCCCTTGGGCGCCAGATATTGGCTGTACACCGCCGCGGCGTCGATCCTGGCCCCGTCCAGGTAGCTCCCTACCGATCGCAAGGTCCGCGCATCGAGCCTGGTTTCGACCGGCCGGCCATGGTACAGGAACGGCGTGCGGTCTGTTTCCGACTGCGGTACCACGCCTCCAGTGTTCTCATCGCCCACCCCGATGGCGAGTATGTGGATGCCCCGCCGGGAAGCCTCGCGCGCCGCACCAGCCGGCGCGTGATCGTAGTCTTCGCCATCGTGGTCTTCGCCATCGTGGTCTTCACCATCGGAGAGCAGCACCAGGTGCTTGCTCTCGCGGTCGAGATCGTCAAACCCCTGTTCCGCGGCGAACCGGATGGCGTCGCCAAGTTGTGACCCCCCGCGCGTCACCGTGTCCGGCCCGGTAGCTTCCAGCATGTCCTGGAAGAATGCGTAATCCACCGTGAGAGGGCATGCCACCGCGGTGTTGCCGGCGAACGCGATCAGCGCCACGCGGTCGCCTTTGAGCTGGGTCAGCAGCTCGGCGATGATCGCTTTGGCCCGGCCCAGGCGGTTGGGCGCCACGTCATTGGCCAGCATGCTGCGAGAAACGTCGAGCAGAAAAACCAGGTCGCCTGTCTTCGGCGCAGTTGCCCGTGCAGCCGGGCCGACCGTGACCGGCCGTGCCAGCGCCAGCGTCAGGGAGAGTATGGCGAGCAACAGCATCAAACGCGTCGATTTGCCAGCTGCTCCGGCGGCCCGGTTGCCCCACGCCGCCTCCGCCCTCCGCCGCCCGGCATCACCGCGCCGGTAGAGCAGGACAAGCACCGGCAGCACCAGCAGCAGCCACAGCGCTTGTGAGTTGGCAAGCCGCATCAGGGCGCGACCGGCTCCATGTTGCACAGACACATGTTGCACACAGTATCATAGACCCGGAGTGGCCACGGCAACAGGCCGGTGAGTTCGAGAGAGAATTGCGCGGGAACTTGCCTTCCGCCCGATGGCCTGCCAGAGCAGATAGACCGGCTGGCGTTTACGCTGGGAACCTCCCCGCCTTGCAACGGTCCCATTCCAGCCACTCAGCTCAGGGGCAAGCTTTCGGCAAGGGATGCGCGGCGGTTCCAACAATTCGACATACCACCGGCGCCGGCACAGAGTGACCTAAGAAGCGCGATGGAAGAGCCTTCTTTGTAGCTGTGCCGCGGCGACGCTGCGGTACACTCGTGAGTAGATGGGCCCGTAGCTCAGGTGGATAGAGCATCAGCCTTCTAAGCTGAGGGTCGCTGGTTCGAGTCCAGCCGGGCCTACCATTTATCAATAACTTACGGACCATCACCCCAACAGCGGACGACTGGGCGCCGTTGAGGCGCCTTTGCAGTAGTAGGCAAGAAAAACAAACGGCCCGCCGATGTTGACGCATCGGTGGGGCGGGAGGTCTTCAAGCTGGATTGCGGCTGCGGGCGCACCGTCCAGGTTCCAACCGAGGCGATCGCCCAGTGTCCCCACTGCGGCGCGCGCCTTCAGATCCAGTGGGACGCGCTGCATGTGGCTTCCCCGGGAGGTGCGCGATGAAGCGCGAAGCCATCTTGCCTCACATTCTCTCCCGGGTCTGCATTTCCCGGTTGTTCCAAGCTTTGCCTGGGATCGAACCGCGCGGACACGATGCGGCTTGGCGCGCGCCGGCATCGTGGCGCAGTACGTCGGACCTCAATCTCTTGCGCCACGATGGCAGAAGGAACATCGCGGAATCATCCTGGCAAGCTTCGAAGGCAGTTTGAAAAGCGCAGGGGTTACGGCCTGGGCAACTGGGTGGCTGGAATGGGTGAAAGCGCTAGTTTCCTTTTTTCGGCGGCCCTATTGGCCGCGGTTTGAGCCGCCTCCCGGCCGGCGTGAGTTTGCTAGTTCCCGCCGCCGTAGCATAGCGCAGGCTCCCCCGCTTACGGGTCGAAAGGCGGATACGCCTAGAGACCTGCCGGGTGAGGAGAATGCTCCTCCGAAGATCACATGGGAACCGACCCGAGGGCGTACGCCCGAACGGTACGGTAACAGCACGTAACACGCCTTTGATACTTGCACGGCCAATGGAAATGATGCACTGTTTACAACAAGTCGTTTTGTGTCCAGCCAAAGGGAGGGGGATATGTTCAGACGGATCTTTCAAGGGGTTCTTGCGAACCCGGTAATCCTGCTCGTGCTATTCATTCAGCAAACAGGCCACGCGCAGGCGCTCAACGGCTCGGTGGTGGGCAACGTAAAGGATACCAGTGACGCCTTGATCGGCAGCGCGGTTGTCACGCTAACCAACCTGGATATCGGGCAGTCCCGTGAGACCGCTACCAGTTCGGTGGGCAGCTATGACTTCGCCACGGTACAGCCCGGGACCTATGAACTTAAGGTCGCCAAGAGCGGCTTCGCCACCTACGTCCAGACGGGAATCGCAGTCGTCGCCGACAACGTCGCTCGCGTGGATGTCACGTTGAAGGTCGGCGGCGTGACCGAAACGGTCAGAGTGGAGGCCGCCGCCGCCGTGCTGCAGACCGACAGCGCCGAAGTGCGGCACGAACTCGACACCGCGGATCTGAGCAAACTCCCGGTGCCGGTGGGCCGCAATTATCAAAGCCTGCTTTCCACCATGCCGGGCTTTACGCCGCCGACCAACAACCACTCGGTGGGGACCAATCCGTCGCGTGCTTTGTACTTCGCAGTCAACGGCGGGGACCACTACCAGAACAATACCCGAATCGATGGCGCCACCACCATGAATGTCTGGCTGCCGGATATCGTAGCCATGGTGCCCACGCTGGAATCCATCGCGACGGTGAATGTGTCCACGAACAGTTTCGATGCCGAGACCGGTTTCACGGGTGGCGCCAACATCGGCGTGCAGACCAAGAGTGGAGCCAACCAACTGCACGGGGCGGCCTTCGAAAGTCACACAGACAACGATCTGAAGGCCCGGCCGTTCTTCCTGCCCTCGAACCAGAAAAAGGGCAAACTGGTCTACCACGAGTTCGGCGGTGCTTTGGGCGGAAGGATCGTCAAGGATAAACTGTTCTACTTCTTGAGTTATGAAGGTAACCGCGATCATGAGTATGCCCACGTACTGCAAACGGCGCCAACCGCCGCCATCAAAAGTGGCGACATGTCCGGGTCGGGGACCCCGATCTACGACCCCATTTCAGGCTCCGCCAGCGGCGCCGGCCGCACGCCATTCCCGGGCAACCTCATTCCGGCCGCGCGCATCGACCCGATCGCGCTCAAGGTCTCGAACCTGCTGCCCCTTCCCAACGTCCCGGGAAACCCGTTGACGAACAACTACGATGGCAGCGGCGTCTATACTTTCGGACGCGAACGCGCCGATAGCAAGATCAACTGGAACCCCATTGCGAAGCTCACCTCTTTCGCGCGTTTCAGCATGCTCAAGTTCGACGAATACGACCCGCCAGTGTTCGGCGCGGCTGGCGGCATCGACATCAATCCCCAGGGTGGCCAGCCTGGTACGGCGCATGGCGCAACTTACAGTCTGACCGCCAGCGCCACCTATCTGCTGCGGTCGAACCTGATCGTGGACGGCTACTTCGCCTGGGAGAACGACAACACTGCGGTCGAGCCGAATGATATCGGCAAGAACGTAGGCCAGCAACTCGGGATTCCGGGGACGAACGGGCCCAACCGGTATCAGACCGGCATGCCGTGGTTCAGTGTCACAAGCTACGGCCTGTTTGGGACAGCCGGCAGCCAGACCGGCGGCTTCCCCTACTACCGCGATAATGCGCAGCATCAGGAAGTGGTTAACCTGAACTGGATCCATGGAGCGCACGACCTGCGCTTCGGAACTGAGATCCAACAGCAGTACATTAACAACCTGCAGCCCGCCAACGCTCAAGGCAGCTTCACTTTCGGCACCGGACCGACGCAGATTTCCGGGGGCCCGTCGGGTAACCAGTTCAACAGCTATGCGACATTTCTGCTGGGCTACGTGACCACTGCGAACCAGACGGTGGTCTACTCCAATCCGCCGGCCGAGCCAATCAACCAACACTGGTTCAGCGCGTATATCCGGGACCGCTGGACCATCTCGCGCAAGTTGACGGCGTCTCTGGGACTGCGTTGGGACTATTACGGTTTCCCGAACGCGAGAACCAGAGGCATCGGGACCTATGACATCGCATCCAATCAGGTCAACATTTGCGGTTCCGGGGAAGTGCCTAACAACTGCGGCGTCGGGATGCCCAAGAGGCTGTTCTCGCCGCGCTTGGGGCTGGCGTACCGGTTGTCCGACACTTTTGTGGTCCGTGCCGGCTATGGCATCAACGAAATACCGTACTCTCTCGGGCGCTCGGTGCTGAGCCTGTATCCAACCACGATCAGCCCGACCTATCCCTCTCCGAACTCGCTCAGTTGGTATGCCCCGCTGGCGCAAGGCATCCCGGCGATTACGCTGCCGTCGCTGAACAACGGCCACATGGTAGCTCCGAACAACGTGAACATGTCGGTATTGCCTAAGAGTTTCCCGTGGCCCTATATCCAGTCCTGGAACCTCACCCTGCAAAAGGAAATGCGGTCGGGATTTACCGCTCAGGCAGGTTACGTGGCCAGTCGCACGGTGCGGTCCATGACGCAGGACTCGGGCGCAACGGTTAACCTCAATGCCGGCCAGTTCATCGGCGCCGGGCAAAGCGGCCAGCCGTTTTTCGTGTCTGAGGGCCGGACTTCCAACGTGGGCCTGTACACGCCCAGGGGCACCATCTCGTACAACTCGCTGCAGGCCGGTTTGAAGCGCCGCTTCGCACAGGGGCTGCAGTTCGGGGCCTCCTGGACGTGGGCCAAAGCGGAGAGCCCCAACTACCCGACCGACGCTTTGCTTTATCAATACCTGGATTCCCGGCCCGTCCAAGGTACCGACCGCACGCACGTGCTTACGATAGACGGCACATGGGAACTTCCCTTCGGCAAAGGGAAGCCTTGGCTGGGCAACAGCCGCGTAGGTTCGGCGATTCTCGGCGGTTGGGCCCTCAATAGCCTGGCCGTCTTCTACAGCGGGCTGCCTTTCTCCGTTACGGCTTCCAGCACTTCGCTGAACATGCCGGGAGCCTCGCAACAAGCCGACCAGGTGAAGCCTAACGTGCAAATTCTGGGCAGCGTGGGCGGGGCGTATTTCGATCCTCTGGCTTTCGCTCCCATCACTGGGGCGCGCTTCGGGAACGCGGGCTCCAACTCCATGCGGGGACCGGGCGAAGTGAACATGGACCTGGGGCTGACCCGGGTTTTCAAGGTGAAGGAGAAATACAGTATTCAATTCCGCGCCGAAGCATTCAATTTCACCAACACGCCGCATTTCGCCAACCCGGGAGGCAACGTTTCCAATGTGGTCAAGAACGCGGATGGCACTGTCAAGGACCTGGCCGGGTTCGCCCAGATCCAGTCGGTGGCCAACACTGGCCGCGATGGCATTGATGAGCGGCAGTTCCGTTTTATGATGCGGATTAGTTTCTGAGCGTATGAAGCGTTCGCTGGTTTTGTATGCAGCTCGCAATTTCGTTCTTTCGTTCCCGGCGCCCAGACGGGAGACGGAGTAACCGCCGTCCACGTTGACGCCAATCCGGGGCGAGTCCAGAGTCCGGGACGCGGCGAGGAACGCCACGGCCCCTTCATACCTTCCACTTGAGGGCAGCCTTGGACAATTCCCGCGAGCGCGGAAGCGATGCGCCGCTGCCGCTCACTCCCGCGTGATCCGTACGCTCCGAAATGCGCCGGCCTCGTCGAAGGAACCAAGGCCAACCTGCCCCGGGCCCAAGCTGAGATCGATGGCCGTCAAGGAAGGCAATGCGTGACCGTCAACGGTTACGTTCACAGCACCTGTCTTGGCCACGTGTACCAGCGTGGCGTGATGCCATCGCCCGCTCGCTGAAAACGCGGCAGGTCCCGGTTCGCCGCTGATCCGCACGCGCTCGCCGCCATACACGTGAAAGATGCCATTGTGCACCGGTTGCTTCGCGGCCGTATCCGTAGACAGGTGTGCGTAGTCAAAGTGGGCTGGATCGCGGTAAGCAAAAACGATCATGAGCGATTCCCCCAGCGGTTTGACATCCACCTCCACCGTCAATCGCGCATAGCCCGGCAGGCCGGTCAAGGCGAACTGGATCGGCCGCCGCGGACCCGGCAATGGTCCCCGGTGCTCCACCAGGTGCAGCACGGGTGTTCCGTCCTCCTTCTCTACCTTCCAGTCGGCAGCCACCGGCACGCTCCATTCCCGGCCAAAGATCTGCAGCACATCGGCAGCATTCACTGTCGCCGAAGTAAACACCAGTAAGGCCCAAAGTTTCATCTGTTGATTCCCTCTCGCAAGATGCCGACCACTTTCTGCCCGCCTCGCCGGCAGCGTGTGAGAGACGCGTCGCCCGCGCACGCCCGTGGTCGGGCGCCTCCTTGAACCCTAACACACTCAAATCTTCAAGTCCTTGGAAGTCCGGCCATATAGCCAACTCCACCCCGGTGCGGCGGAGGGATGCTTGTGATAATATTATGCGCATTCTGCCTCAGGAGGCCACCAAAATGCAGAAGGCCGTGCCATTGTGTTTCTTGACGATTTTCTTGACCATGTTCGCCGGTTTGGGTTCCCTTGCGTTCGCACAGAATTCGCGGACCGCTACCCTGGTCGGCACCGTAACCGACAGCGCCGGTGCTGTTGTTCCGAAAGCCGTGGTGACGGTTACGAATGTCCAAACCCAAGTGGTAACACGAGGTATGAC
Organism: Candidatus Acidiferrales bacterium; assembly: GCA_035570275.1. Taxonomy (GTDB): domain Bacteria; phylum Acidobacteriota; class Terriglobia; order Bryobacterales; family Bryobacteraceae; genus DATMNI01. The sequence goes on from DATMNI010000217.1 coordinate 40,983, forward strand.
AAACGAAGACGGCGCCTATTACGTTCCGTTTCTCAACCTCGGAAGCTATGAGCTGTCGGTGGAGGTTCCCGGATTCAAACGATTCAATCAGTCCGGTCTGGTGCTAAATGCCGGCGAAACGCCTCGGATTGACGTAAAGCTCGAGGTGGGCGCGGTCTCCGAATCCATCCGGGTGACCGCCTCGGCGCCGCTGCTCCAAACCGACACGGCGGTGGTGGGCCAGGTCTTCGACACCAAGACGGTGCATGAAATCCCGATGATGCAGGCGAAGGCGCAGAACCTTATGTACTATATGCAGGGCGCCCAGGTGAACAACGACGGTTCGTTCCACATTCTAGGGCTGCCGCCGAACCTGCTGAACTACTCGATTGACGGCGCCGCCATCAAACAGTCGGTTCGTTCGGCTATCGGCACCACAACCACGGCCATTACGCCCCCGGTGGATTCGATTGCGGAGGCGCAGGTCTGGTCTACGGGAGTTCCCGCCGAAATGGGGCACACGGCGGGCGGGTCCTACAACATGGTCCTGAAGAGCGGAACCAACCAACTCCACTTTTCCGCCGAGGAGCGCTACATCAACAAGAATTGGCTCCACAGGTCTTACTTTCAGCAGGCCAGCGAAACCAGCCCGTTCGAATACCACATGTTTTTTGGCAGTCTTGGCGGGCCCGTCTACATCCCGAAGGTTTACGATGGCCGCAACAAGACATTCTTTTTCCTGTCCTATGGGCTGAACTACGATCACGAGCAGAATCCGGTGGTCACCTCCACGCCGGACGCCGGGATGCTGGCCGGTAACTTTAATTTCCCCGGCGTGGCGTCACTACCCATCTATGACCCCAAGAGCATCACTTGTCCAGCCACCGCGAACGGATGCCCTGGCGGTGTGGGCTACACCGCCACGCAGTTTCCGGGGAACCAGATTCCGCTGAACCGCTTCGATCCGGTAGCCGTGAAATTCCTGGCTCAGAATCCCTATAATCTTCCCAATACGGTGGGATTCTACAGCAACACGGGCCCCAACAACAATTACAGCCAGAACAATCACTATCTGTCCGACCGCGAGGGCTATATTGGGAAAATCGATCAGCAGATTACGTCGAACCACAAGATGTTTTTCCGCTTCGCGTGGAACATGAACCGTCAGCCCATCGGCCGGGAGGCGGTCCAATACAAATGGGGGCTTATCGACAACACCGCGTTCAGTTTCGGACAGCGCGAACCCATCGACCTTCACAACGTCACCTTCGGGGATATTTACAGCTTCGGGCCAACCTTGATCAACGAGTTCCGCGTGGCGTATCAACGGCGCGCAGACACCATCAGCCCGGCGCTCAACAACGGTGGCTGGGCCGGGATTCTGGGGATTCCGGGAGTAGGTCCGCAGACCTTCCCCGGCTTCGTGGGCGCGTCCGGGGGCAGTTCCGTAGCCTGGACCGCGAATCCGAGCGGCACGTCAAATCCCACCGGAAACCTGCGCACTCTGAATGAAGACTTCGAGCTGAACGAAAACATTTCGAAGGTCGTGGGGCGGCACACTTTCAAGACTGGCTATCAAATGATGCTGACTCGCGAAAACGACATCCAGGTTTCGCAGCCTTCGGGCACCTACAATTTCACAACGGCCGGAAGCGGACTGCCGAACACACCGAATACGGGCAATACTTTCGCCTCCTTCCTGCTGGGCTCGGTCACTTCCGCTACCTTCACATCGCTGCTGCAGAATTACATTCCGTATTGGTGGTCTCACCAGTTTTTCGTGCAGGACGACTGGAGAGTGACCAACAAACTGACGTTGAGCCTGGGTGTGCGCTACAGTTATGAAACTCCGGCGCAGACTAAGTACGGTAACAAGTCCGAGTTCAATCCCAACGTGGCCGATCCGCTGACCGGGCTGATGGGGGCCATCACGCATCCCAAGGGAGCGGTGTATTCCTCCGACCGGAACAACTTCACGCCGCGCGCCGGGTTGTCCTGGAATTTCAGGCCGAAGTGGGTCTTTCGCGGCTCGTTCGGGATGTTCACGCAGGACGTAATGCCCCAACTGGGGCAGGAGGAATACCTGGCTACCGCCGCCGTCCAGCAGGCGCCAGGCAACCCGTTTCCGGCTTTTTCCTTGTCTCAGGGACCCGGACCCGTCAACTATCCTCTCAATTCAGCAACGGGAACAGCCAACTTTTTCGGTACGAACTACAGCAGCCGGACAGCCACTTACATCGATCCACGCCTGCGGAACCCATACAGCATGACTTGGGCGGGCGGATTCGAGTATGAGTTCCGCCCCAATCACTTATTGGAAGCGACCTATCAGGGATCGGCGGGCGTCGCTCTGATCGGAACGACGAACGTCAACGTGCTGCCCCAGTCGATCTACAGCTCCACGAACACGACCTTGCTGAATCAGGTTTTCTCGGCCACCCAGAACTATCTCGCCTATCCGCAGTTTGGGGCCATCACAGCCACCGGGAACTACGGCCACAGTACGTATCATTCTCTGACCACGCGGATGGAACGGCGATTCAACTCGGGGCTCCGGTACACATTCCTGTTCACCTGGAGCAGGAACATAGCCGGCGCCGCCGGGACCGGCTGGCAGTATTACGACTGGAACCTCACCAAGGGGGTTGCGCCCACCGACATCCGGCTGCAATTCATGTCGCAAGCCACCTACGATCTTCCATTCGGAAAGAACCGGCGTTTCATGAATCGGGGCGGCGTGCCGGACTATTTGTTGGGCGGCTGGACGTTCTTCACCATTCAGAGCCTGCGCAGCGGTTTGCCGGTGAGTTTTGGCATGGCGGGGAGTCCGTTCAAATATCTTCCGGGCGAAACCCAACTGAACATCGTGCCGGGCCAGGCTATCAACGTCCCGAATTACGCCATCGGTCCGAATTTGTGGCCGCAGAATCTGCAGAATCCCTTCTTCAACATCAACGCTTTCTCGTACCCGGCTGCATTTTCGGGTGGCAACGCGGGCGTAGGCATCGCGCGGACCGGCGCGGTGTGGTGGCCGCAATACTCGCTCTCCAAGAGCGTTGCGTTCCGGGAACGGTACAAGCTGACGGTTCGAATGGATGTCAACAACCTGCTTCCCGGGACCCGATGGCTGCAGAGTCCGAACACCACGGTAAACATCACCAGTCCGCAGACGTTCGGCAAATTCGCTCCCGCTACGGGCACCAGTTTCAGTGCCTGGTACACCCCGAGCGGGCACCTGATCGGAATCCTTCGGCTGGAATTCTAAGTAAGGATTTGGGCGCGATCACCCGGAAGCCGTCAGCGGCCGGGGAGGGGCAGGCAGGCGGGCCGGAGCCCGGCTCAAGATGCCGCTGTAGCTCGCCAGCGGCAGAGCCTTGGCAACAACCTCGTCGAAGGGCAGAAGCGTGATTCCGCCTTGCCCGATTACATACTCCCGGCTGTCGAATTCGTGTGGGCTGCCCCGCGCCTTGACCACGGTCAGGCAGCGGCGCAGCGTGCTGTTGATTTCCACCAGGCTCAACAAAATGATGTTGTCCACGATGGAGCTCACTGGGAAATCCGGCATAAAAGACGAGAGGCCCAGAAACTCCGGATTCTCATAGCTAAAAAACGTAGTCATGAGCCGATGCTTGCTGTAGGCTACCAGGGCATGAAAGAAATCGCGGTAGACAGCCTGGTCTGCCAGCGCGGTGCTGTAACTCGTCATTCCATCGATGACCATGCGCTGGAGATCGTACTCCTCGATGGTGCGGACGATCTTGGCGAAATGGGCGTCGATATTCAATTCCTGAGGGCTATCGAACAGGACATGGATCGTGCCCGCGTCGATCTGCGCTTGCAGATCGAGGCCAATCGTATTGGCATTGCGGACGATCTGCGCCGGGTGCTCATCGAGCGAGATCAGCAGCCCCCGCTTACCCTGCTGGAGCGCCCCCTCCCGCAAAATCTGCGTGCCCAGTACGGTCTTTCCTACTCCGGAAAGCCCAACCACCATCGTCGTGGATCCATCGTAGATGCCCCCGCCCAGCAAAGAATCCAAAGCTTCCACCCCGATCACGGAACTCCTGGCCGTGGATGTGGGTTGATGCAGATTGATGCGGGCAGGCGCCTGGACACGGCGGAACACTTCCAGACCTTTGCCATCCTGAATCACCAAAGTATGCTCGCCAGGCTCATAATCCTGACCCCGGCTCTTGACGACTGAAAGGCCGCGCACAACGCGCCGGTTGCTCAGCGTCCGGCGCAGGCGGATCACGGTGTCAACCAGAGAAGCCGCGGCTTCCAAAGTCACCTGCTGCTCAGGGTAAGTTCCCAGTTCATGGGAGAGCATGGTGGTCAGATGCTCGCGGTTTAGCCCTTCGATGAGTTGTTGCAGGGTCTCGCGGTAGGAGCCAGGCCCGGTGGCCGTTAGCGGCACGCCGGCATTGGCAGCCTGGCGCAACAGGCCGACGCCATCGATAAAGATGCGCTGGGCGCCCATTTCGGACGCCGTCTCCAGCAGCAGGCTGTCGGGCGAACGCAGTTCCTGATCGAGCACTTGCGGGCTGGTAAAGACGATCTGCAGCTTCTTCTGCGCCTGCAGTTCGGCCAGGTCCCAGCCCAGCGTGGCGGCGTCGCGAATCAGCTTATCGGGACTGACCTCAAAGACCACAATGATGCCGGGCTCGTTGAACTGCGTGATCCCGCGGTAAATGAACTCGACGCCGAAGAGGGTTTTGCCGCTTCCCGTCGATCCTTCGACGAGAATCACATTGGTCCTCGGAATCCCACCCATCAGGATGGGATCGAGACCTGAAATACCAGTCCGAACCAAATCGCCCGCCATATCCGATACACTTTCCTCTCAAGCCAAACGCAAACCGCTGTCCGGCTTCGTGAGCAGTTCATGGTGGGGCGCAATTCAGGTACCGGCTTCACGCCGCCCCGAGCTGTTATCCCTTCGACACACCCATCCCGTCGCGGCCCTTACAAGGTTCTATCTATAGCTATCCTAGCCAAGCCGAACCCGGCGTGCTACTCGTAAAACTACGTGCTTTTCCGGGACGCGGCGAGGCTTGTAACCGGGCTTGTAACCGGGCTTGTCTCGGGCGATACCATCTGGTGCTTGATGGCGTACTGGACCAGCTCGGCAATAGTGTGAAGACCGAGCGATTGCATGGCCCAGTATCTGTGGAATTCCACGGTTCGCGGGGATATCTCCAACACATGCGCGATTTGCTTGGTGCTCCGTCCCTCGGCGATCATCTGCAGCACTTCCCGCTGCCGTGTGGATAGATTCTGCGCCGCCTGGGGCGAATGTTGGCCGCGTCTGATTTGGGCTTCCAATGCCCTTTTGTCGATCGCGGGCGATACGAATGTTCCCCCTTGGAGCGCTTCGCGAATCGCCGTCACGATCTCAATGCCGGCGGAGCTCTTCAGCACGTAAGCCGATCCGCCGACCTGAAACGCTTCCGAAACATAGACCACATCGGGATGCATGCTGAGGAAAACGATCCGGATCCGCCGGTTAGCCGCCCGAATCTGACGGACCGCCTCAATCCCGTTGAGGAACGGCATGGAAATATCCGCGACGACAACGTCGGGCTTGAGCTCTTCGGCGGCCTTCACCAGCGCGAGTCCATCCGCCACGGCGCCAATCACGTCGAAGTCCGGCTCCAGGATACGGCGCAAGCCTTCGACGACAATCGCGTGGTCGTCCGCCAACAACACCGTTGCGCGTTTCATGGTTCCCTCCGGCGCAACGGAACGCGAACCTTCACCTGCGTGCCCTTTCCGGGTTGCGACCGGATCGAAAACGCGCCATTTACCAACCGCACGCGTTCCTCCATGCTGATCAACCCGAGTCGTCCTTTTCCTTTGATGTGTTCCGGATCGAAACCGTTGCCAACGTCAGCTATTTCCATCGCGATCTCATCCCGGCTACCGCTCAAAGCGATCTGAACGCAGGCAGCTTTGGCATGTTTGCCGGCGTTCCGCAGACATTCCTGGGCTACCCGGTACAGGCACAGCGAAATATCGCCGGGGACAGACCGCGGAATGGCGCCGGGATCGAATTCGGTGGGAATGCCATGCTTTTCGGAGAAGGCGGCGCATTCATTCCTGAGCGCCACTGCCAAACCGAGATCGTCCAGAATTGCCGGGTGGAGCCGTTGGGAGATCTGATGGATGTCCTTCGCGAAGTCGCCAATTTGCGCGGTGAACTGCAGCAGCCGGCCGCCGAATTCCTGGGAGGAGGCACGGCGTGCCAGAGCCGCCATCTCCATTCCCAGCACCGCCAGCTTTTGGCCGAAATCGTCATGGAGCTCGCGGGCCAGACGCTTGCTTTCCGCCTCCTGGGCTTCAATCAGCTTAGCCGTCAACGCCTGGAGTTCTTCCTGGTAGTCGCGCAGCTCATACTGGCGCGTACGCGTGATCAACGCCGCGTCCACCGCGCTGCGCAGGCTCAATGGGCGAACGGGTTTTTCCATAATCACCAGATTGCCCCGTGCCACCTTTTGCCGGAACATCTGATGCGCGGCCGCATCGATTCTTTCCCAGTTGCCGGTCAGCAGAATGACGGGCACATCGGACCATCTGGGTTGTGAGCCCAGAGCGCCGGACAGGCATTCGAGCGCTCCCGGCCCCAGCGCCTCCTCAGTCAGCAGGATGGCGCCGGCGCCGTCTCGAAGTTGCTCGCAAAGCTGGCGTACATCGGCGATGCGCTCACAAACCACGCCATTGTTGCCCAGCATGTCGCAGAGGAGCCGGGCATCGCGGCCCGTGGGCGCCACCACCAGCACTCGAAGCTGCTTGTCATTTACCATTTTCAAACAGCGAGGAACCATCGCCGGCATACTCGGGCACGCCCGTCAACACGCCCCGGAAATGACGCAGGGGAGCTCCGATGCGAACGCCCTGCGCGCCCAGATGGAACTCACGAATGGAGTCTTCATGGGCGGCCTTGCGATGCTTGATAACCGACACGGCACGCCTCACGGCGCCGTCGAATTCAAAAAAACGAAGCATGATCAGCGTGTCCGCCAGGTAACTGACATCGACCGGCGACTGCACCGCCGCGCCGATGAGGCCGTGTTGTGCCATGGTGAGAACCGCCACTACACCCTTGGCGGCAAGATAGCCCAAAAGCTCATGCATCTGCACCGTTAGAAAGCGCTCGTTCGGCATGGCATTCAGGTAGCCATTCAAGCTGTCTATGACCACTACGCGGACTCCAACTTCCTCCACATCCTTCCGTAGCTGGTGGGCGAACTGACCGGGACAGAGTTCCGCCGGATCGATTCGACGGATACCCACCATACCCGATGACACGTGCGTGCTAAGGTCCATGTCCATCGCGGCCATGCGGTCAAGTAACGTGGCCGGACTCTCCTCAAACATGTAGGCTACCGCGTGCTCGCCGCGCCCGGCGGCAGCACGCAAGTAGACCGCCGCGAGAGTTGATTTGCCCGCCCCCGCCGGACCAATGATCAGCGTGCTGGTGCCGCGATGCAAAGCACCCCCCAGAAGTCCATCCAGCTCCGCTATGCCCGACGGAAACCCCGAGCGGTCGCAATCGCCGCGATGCTCGGCGGCAACCAGGCGCGGAAACACGCGGAGGCCCCCGGTCTCGATGACATAATCGTGGCAGCCCTCCTGGAATGGCGCTCCGCGAAGTTTCAAAACAACCAACTGCCGCCTGAATGGCCCGTACTCCCGGCCGAGCCGCTCCAACGAAAGAACCCCATGTGAAATGCTGTGCAACTGCAGGTCGTGATCGGTTCCAGTCATGTCATCCAAAAGCATGACCGTGCACTGCCGTCCGGCAAAGAATTGTTTTAAAGCCAGGATCTGACGACGATATCGGAGCGGATCTCGCGCCAGCAGCCGCATCTCCGACAAAGAGTCGAAAACAACGCGGCGGGGCTTGATTTTTTCGACCTGCTGATAGACGTCGTGAATGGTGTCGGTGAGCTCGGCGTCTTCCGGACGAAACACCGTATACTCCCATTCGGGCTTCAAACGCCTCTCGGTGGCGTCGAGCTCATACAGGTCAATACCCTGCAGGGACCATCCATGAGATTCAGCCACGTGGCCGAGTTCGTCTTTGGTCTCGGACAGCGTCACATACAGACACCGTTCTCCTTGTTCCCGCCCCTGAAGCAGGAACTGCAATGCCAGCGTCGTTTTTCCCGTTCCGGGTTTGCCCTCTACCAAATATTGCCTATGGACAGGAAGTCCACCGGAGAGGATCTGGTCCAGGCCGGCAATCCCAGTGCCAGCCTTGGGTTTTGCAGAGCTCACTCCATTATTCTGGATCATTTCAATCCGGCCTCCTTCCGGGAGCGCTCATTCAATCATAGTCCCGTTTTTTCCGCCGTGGAACCAGTGGCGCACCGGGCGTATGGCGAAACTGGAGCGGCCAGTGGCGGTAACGCCGCCGTATAATCGGAGTATCAGATCTTTCCACTCGGGCCATAAGGAGGCTATGTGGTACTCTTCACCGCCAGCAGATGGGGCGCGATCGGCATTGCCCTCCTCGGCGCCGTCGCTACGATTACCGCACAGACAACCACTTCGCGCTTCAGCCTTCACCAAAGCATTCTGGAGGAGGGTTGGAAGGTTACGCCGGCGGAAGCCGCCCGGTTCGAGTCCGAACTCGCTGGCGATCCCGGGAACCTGTCTCTGCGCACTCGTCTTCTCAGCTACTACTACCAGTACATGATCAAGGAGCCGCGCCTGCGTCACGTCGTATGGTTGATTGAGAACCGCCCCGACGCGGAAGTGTTCCTGGCCGCCAGCGATATTACTTCCGTGTCCCAGAATTGGACGGGTCTAAATGAAGCGGCCGGCTACCAGCGTGTAAAGGCTCTTTGGCTGCGGCAGACGGAGCGATTCCCGGCTAACGCCAAGGTTCTTGCCAATGCCGCCATGGCGATGAACGGACCCGACTCGGAGGTTTCTTTGGAGTTGGTGAAACGGGCGCGAGGCGTAGAACCAGGCAACCCTGAATGGACCAGGTGGCTGGCAAGAATATACCAGTTGGCCGCACGTTCCAGTTTCGCCGGCGGGTTCGGCAATATAAGGACTTTCGTTGGGACCCCACAGGATCGCGATACCCTGCCGCCCTTCTCGCTGCCTTTAGCCGCCTGCGACGCGTTGCAACGCGAACTTGCGACCTCAACGGATGCGGCGCTGGTCGGCGCCACGGGAGAGGCGCTCGTCCGCGAGTCCCGGTTGTTAATTCGCGGCCCGGCAGCCAGTCCGGAGGTGGTAAAGAGCGCTGCCTTCGGCGAAAACCTGCTTGCCAGGGCGCGCGTTCTCGAACCGGATAACCCGCGTTGGCGATAAGTCCGGACTACCTCTTTGACCCGACCCTTTGACCACGCTGGATACCGACGTCGCTGTACCCGCCAGGCTGCCGGCCGGAGAGTAGGATATTCGAGCGCGATGGCTGCCGGCTTTACCGGGGAGTTTCTGGGGGAGGATCGGCCCGTGGCCGGCGACGTCAGAGAGTTCACTTCAGCAGGGCGTCGATGGCGGCTTGAGAGATGGCTTCGTCTACCTCCGATGCGGCGCCGCTGGCAGCCATACCGCCGATGGTGACGCCATCGATCTTAATCGGAAGACCGCCTTGATTCGGGAAGGCCTCCGGGAAGGCCAGAACTTCCAGGTTGCCGGCCTTCAGGCGGTCGGCGGCGGCTTTCGAGGGCTGGCGGTAGATGGCTGCGTGCCGGGCCTTTTTCTGCGCGAACTGGATGGTGTTGTAGCCGGCGCCATCGGCTTTCTGCAGGAAGAGCAAGTTGCCGGTCTCGTCCACAATGCAGAGCGTGACCTGGACGTTGCGCTTCTGAGCCTCCTGTTCGGCGGCGGCGACCATGATTTTGATGGCGGCCAGATTCAGGTACTTCTTGGCGGGCAGATCCACGGCCGAGGCCACTACGGCCACCGTAAGGAGCAGAGTTACAAGTCTGAGCATGCGAAATATAGTATCAGGCCGGGGTCACAGATAGGTGGGCAGAATCTGCATCTCCGGCACGGCCACCCGGGGCGGGAACTTGGCAACCGCCAGGATCGCCTCGGCCACGTCTTCCGGCTGCAAGGCTTTGGCCAGCACTTCCGGACCGGGTTTCACGGGCCGCTTGTCCAGGATTTCGGTGTCCACAAGGCCTGGACAGATCACACAAGTGCGGACGCCGTTCTCCTTTTCCTCCACACGAATGGCGTGCGCCAGCCCGAGAAGGCCGCGCTTGGACGCCTGGTAGGCGGCGCCTGAAACGTCCGGCACCAAACCCGAAATCGAAGACACGTAAATGAGGTGTCCGGCGCCCGCCTGACGCATCGCGGGCAGCACGGCGTTGGTGATATAGTAGGCGCCGTTCAGGTTCACACTCAACATCATGTCCCAGAGGTGGGGGTTCAAGCGCTTCATGGACCGGTCGGGTATGTTGGTTCCGGTGACGTAAACCATCACGTCAATCTTGCCGCACTGTTCGCACGTTCGTTCCGCGAGTTGTTCCATCTCGGCGGCATTCGATGCGTCGGCGGCGGCGATATCTAATGCGTGGCCTTCCTTGACCACTTGCTGCTGCAGGCTGCGCAGGCGGTCGCCGCGCCGGGCCGATGCGATCACGCGGGCCCCTTCCCGCGCGAAGAGGACAGCGGTCTCGCGGCCGATTCCGCTGGAGGCGCCCAGTACGAGGACGACCTGGTCTTTCAAAGAAACGGGCATGCTCAGATTGTGGCACGACTGGCGGGTGCCCGGCGGGAAAAACACAGCCAGAAATGGCCGGGTTACTTTGCCGCCTGGGCGTCGCGTACACAGCGGAAGCCGAGGTTCATGGCTTTCCAGCGGGCCGGGACCGCGGTGTCATCCCAGATCAGGTCGGGCGCCAACGGGGGACCGTTAAATCCTCCTCCACGGATGGTGTACCAGAGGTCGTTCGGTCCTGGAGGCGGGTCCATGGTTTGGAACTGCTCTGTCTTCGCGCCCGGCGGATTCGACTGATCGACCAGTTCCCAGACGTTGCCGACCATATTCAGCGCGCCGTTCGGGCTGGCGCCATTTGGCATGGCATCGGCGGCCCATGGGCCTTCGGAATTGAGGTTGGCGCGAGACGCATCGGCCGGGTTTCCCGGTTGGCTTGCCGGTTGGTTTTCCCCTTCGTTTCCCCACGGATAGTCCCGGCCGTCGGCCCCCCGCGCGGCCTTCTCCCATTCCCGGGCGGTGGGCAGACGCTTGCCGGCCCACCTGGCAAAGGCCTGGGCATCCAGAAACGAGACTTCCACCACCGGGTAGGTGCGCTTGTCCGGTTTGAAATGGACAGGCAGCGGATGGCCCGTAGCCTGACAAAAAGCCGCATAGGCGGCATTGGTTACTTCTGTCTTGTCTATATAAAACGCCGGCAGGTCTACCTGGTTTTTGTCTTTGCCGAACAGGAACGTCCCCATCGGCACCAGCACCATTTCGCCGGTAGGTGTAGTGATGCTCTTGGCCAGCGCCGGCCCAGCCGGTCTCGATTTCGGCCGCATGGCGAAGTAGACCCCGGCGGCCGCCAGCAGCGCCACCAGCACCACCACCACGGGCAGCAGCCAACCCGGCCGGGCTTTGGCCGGAGAGGCCGGAACGACTGCCTGCATTTCCGGCTGCATTTCCGGCATGATGGCGGTCGGTAATTCCTGTTCCACCAGCACGCGGTCCAGTTCCTGACAGACCGGGCCGAAGCCTTGTGGCCGGTCGGCGGGGTTCTTGGCGGTGCATTTCGCGACCAGGTCGCATACCGATTGCGGCACACGCGCCTGGTGCAACGGGTCCAGGTTCAGCGGCTCGTTTAGGATCTGATAGAAGATTCTCTCCACGGTGTCGCCCGAGATTGGCTTGGCGCCCGTCAGCAATTCGAATAGCAGAATTCCGAAAGCGTAAACGTCTACCTGCCCGGTGATATTGGCCCCGGTCACTTGTTCCGGCGCCATGTAATACGGCGTGCCCAGAACGAAGCCGGCTCGGGTCATCTGCAGGCCCTCGGTCTTGGCGATGCCGAAGTCCATCAGCTTGACCACACCGGCGGTGTTGATATGGACGTTGTCCGGCTTGATGTCGCGGTGGATAATTTTTTGCGTGTGAATGTAGCCCAGGGCGCGCGCGATCTGCAGGGCGATCTTGAGCTTGCCTTGCAAGTCGCCCGTGTGTCCGTCCGTGATGGCGTGGCGCAGGTCTTCGCCGCGCAGAAATTCCATCACCATGAAGGGCCGGTGCTGCTCATCCTCGCCAAAATCATAAATGCCGAGGATGTTGTCGTGTGAAAGGTTGCCGGCCATGCGGGCTTCCGCCAGGAAGCGGGCCTTGGCCTCGGCATCCTCGCAGCCGGCATCGGTGAGGATCTTCACCGCCACCGTGCGGCCGATGACGGTGTCGCGCGCGCGGTAAACGTGCGACATGCCACCGCCCAAAAACTCCTCCAGCTCATATTTTCCGATTTTTGCCGGAAGCTGCATGGTTGTTGCAGGCTGACCGTCTGCCCCACCAAATGTAGCAGCTACTCCACGACGCGCGCTACACCACGCGCGCCACTACCAGCGTCATATCGTCATGCTGGGCAGCACCGGCGACAAAGTTGTCGGCCGCCTGCATGATGCGCGAGATCATCTCCGCGGGCGGCAGCCATGTTTCAGGCGGCAGACCGGCACAGCCCCGCGCGGCCCCGATGAGCGCTTCTTCGCCCCACTCCTCCTCGCGGGCGTTCTCAGCCTCGCTGATACCATCGGTGTAGAACAGCAGCAGGTCGCCAGGCAGAAGCTGCATCTCGTCCTGCTGGTACGCCGAGACCGGGAACAACCCCACCACGGGGCCGCCGGTCTCGAGCAGAATCACCTCCGCGCCACGCAGCAGGATGGGTGGGTTATGGCCGCCGTTGGTATAGACCAGGCGGCGCGTGGCCGGGTCGAACTGGCAATAGAAAAACGTGGCGTAGCGATTGTCGGGTGAGGTGTCGTAAACCAGCCGGTTCACGTTGACCATGAGGCCCGCCACGTCGCCGGCCGCGGTTTGCGACTGGCCGCGCACGGAGGCCTGCAGACTGGCCATCAGCAGCGCGGCGGGAACGCCTTTGCCCGAGACATCGCCGACCGCCAGGCCGAGACGCCCGTTAGAGAGCGCCAGAAAATCGTAGTAGTCGCCGCCAACGCCGCGCGCCGGGCGGCAGTAGCCGGCATATTCCAGCGCCGCCACCACGGGCGCATTCTGCGGGAACAACCGCTGCTGCACCTCACGGGCGATTTCGATTTCGCGGTTGAGCAGTTCGCGCTGCGCCACCTCGCTGGCGATGGCTTCCGAGAGGCGGCTGTTTTCCAGGGCGAGGCCGGTCTGCGCGGCCACGGTGCGCAGCAGGTTGGTATCGCTGGGGGAATACGGGGCCTCGGATTTTTTCGGACCAAGACTAATGAAGCCCAGCAGTTCCTTCTTCGACGACAACGGAAGCAGCATCTGCGCGCGCAGCCGGTTGAGTGCCGCGCCATCTTCGCCGCGCGCATGGCCATCCACGGCCACCGGTTCGCGCGACCGCCGCATGCGTTTCACGGTCTCCGTGCTTTCGGGAAAAGTGACCTCCAGCGGCGCGGCGTACCCGGTGGCCAGTGCCGGACGGAAGACGCCCCCATCCTGCATCAGCACGGCGACGCACTGCACGTGCAGCGATTCTCCCAGCTTGCGGGCCACGGTTTCGAAAAGCTCGTCTTTGTCCAGAATGCCGCGCACCTGTTCGCTCAGTTCCCCCAGAATGCGCTCGGCATCGTAGGCCTCGCGGAAGAACTTGCGGTCCACCCAGCGGCGCACCCGGTCGCCCACGTCGCGAATGCGAATCACCACCACGATCCCGATAGCGATCAGCGACAGCTTGGCGGGGCGCCCAACATGCGGCGCGTCCAGCAGGGTGACCGCCGCGAACCAAACGGCCATTCCGAGGCCGGCCTGGAACACGCGGATTCCACCGCGGGCCAGCGCGTACTGCACGCCTTGCCGGATGACCATACGGACATCCAGCGCGCGCTGCACCACAATCACGTACGCCATGGTGATAGGGAACAGCACCATCGCCATCATGGCGTAGACCATGGCGCCGCTATCGCTGGGCTGTTGGTGCAGCACGAGCCAGTTGTAGAGGACCAGCAGGAACGACGGCGTCATCGCCACGGTGCAGCCCCAATAGAGGAGGCGGAGCCGGCGGCGGTCATCGGCGGCCAGTTGCGGGTCGCGATACTTGACGGCCAGGGCCGTGAAGAAGAGGCTGGTGAGAGCGAAAATCAACGCCTGTTCCAGCCACGAAGGGAAAGCGGCGGGCAGGGCGGCTGCGGCTGCTTCGTCGATGGCGTGGACCCCAGTGATGATCGTGCTCCACAGAGCGGTGGCCGCCAGCGGAAGCAGGAGGACCCACTTCACCCAGGGAACGCGCCGGTCAAGCCGCCACCGGATCGGGAAATAAATCCCGAACAGCATCATGCAGGCGCCCCACGCTCCGACGATGACGTCGCGATATGCCAGCGCCACCACCGCGACCGGCGTTGGCCAGCCGCGAGGGTCCAGAATCCCCTGGCTGGTGAGTTGGCTCATGCCGAGCAGGATGCCCAAGAGCAGCCAGGCCCGCAAATCGCGCGGCCGCAGCGCCGCTACCCAGAACCCCAATAGGATGCAAAGCCACGGCATGAAGAGATACGACACGGCGGCGAACAACCACCAGGCGCGCAGGGGTTCCAGGACTACACGAAACTCAACGGGCTTGCCGTCGCGTTCGATGCTGACGGCGAGCGTTTGGCCGGGTCTCTTCTCGCGAATTGGCTGCAGCAGATCGCGCGCCTGGCGAAGCGGGCGTCCTTCGATAGCGACGACGCGATCGCCGCGCCGCAATCCTGCGTCGACGCCGGGGCGGGTCAAATCGGCGATGAGCGGCTGTTCGTTCCCGATGACGAACGGCCGCAGCGGGTAGTCGCCGGCCAGTTCGCGAACCACGTCGATGGTGTAGGTTGTCTGGTTGGCGATGGCGAAGGCGAAGAGTATCGTCAGCCAGAAGTACGCCCGCTTCATTCTCAATCACACTAACAGAATGGAGGGGCACGGGCAGGGTATGTGGGGCAGGTTGGTAACTGCGGCGGATTGGCAATCCGCTGGATTATGCGCAGCATGTTGGACCGCAGCAGGCCGCTCCGAGGCAGGTTTGACGGCGCGTATAAAGGCGCTCATGAACTTCCCATCCACTTCCGGCGCCATCGCATCCACGTCGATGCCTTTGCCGGAAAGGAACTCGCAGCCTCCGCTCGGTAGATCCGCGTCGGTTCCACATCGATCTGCTCGAAGCCGGCCGCGGCCAGTTTGTCGCGGTATTCGGCCTCCTGGAGAGCCCCCGCGACGCAGCCAACCCACAGCAGGACATTCCGGCGGATTTCCGGAAGCATCTCACCGCGCGTCACCACGTCGGACACTGCCAGGCGTCCGCCCGGCTTCAATACCCGGAAGGCTTCCAAGAGCACGCGGTCCTTGTTGGCCGAGAGGTTGATCACGCAATTGGAGATGATGACATCCACGGAATTGTCGGGGAGCGGAATCTCCTCGATCTGGCCCTTCAGGAACTCGACGTTCGCCAGGGGCGCTGAAACGCAGCGCCCCTTTTACGTGCCGAAACCCGGAACTATTGATTGCCGACGCGCGCGGAGAAGACGTCCGGCTGCGCATGCGTGAAGGGCGCCGCGGACGCCGGCGACAGTGGCGTGGCGGCCGGTCCGGTCCAACTGTTGCGGTTGTCGCCCCAGGCAGCGATCGGCCTGCCGGAATCCCCGTCCGAGGCGGCCGACACCGCCACCGACATGTATTCGCCTATGTCGTAGCAGGTTGCAATGATGCGGTCGTAGTTGGTGGTCCGGGCCGGATTGCTCGGTATTGTGGTGGGAATATTATTTGGCGTAAGGTCGAACGCCTGGGTACTCAGGCCACTGGTGTCATCTAATTTCAATCGGTTGTTGTCGTCAATTTCCACTCTGGTGACGTCGGTGCGCAGCCGGCCGTCAGCTTGTTGAACGTAGTAGGTGATCCAGGCCTGGTCTTCCTTCGAGTCAAGTGCGATGGCTGGATGAACATGCTGCGGGTTGGCCGCGGTGGAAGCGGCGATGCTAAGAGGCGTTGCCCAACTGGCGCCGCCATCTTGCGAGTAGAGGAGCTTGATCTCCGAGCCTGAGGCCGGGTCGCCGAAGAAGGGGCTGGTCGAGCTCTGCAGCGCAATCAGGAGCCGCCCCCGGGACGCCGCCGCCGCGGGTTGCGTGATCAGGCGCGTGCTCTGGACGTAACGGAAGGTGCCGGGGATGCGCCCGGCGCCCAGGCTGGTGCCCTGATGCAACACGTTGCGGAAGCCCCCGCCGCCGCAGTCATTGATCGCACCCGGCGTCACAACCGGAAATGCGAAGGCGTCGGGCGCTCCCGCCACGTGAAACGCCAGGAAGGTGAACGTCTGCCCGCCATCGTTGGACGCCAACACCCGGACGTTGTCAGCGTCGATGTCCGAGATGTGGAGAAACGGAATGTAGAGCCGGCCGTTGGAAGCGTCCACCACGGGGTTGGAGAAACTGAGAAAGCTGCTGTTAATGCCATCGTCCACCGGAGCGAACACCACCTTGGACGACCACGTGGCACCGCCATCGATGCTGCGGGCAAGCATAAGCTGGCTGCCAATGGTATTGCCCTTCGCATCGGTCTGGAAACTGGTCCACGTCACGTAAATGTTGTCCCGCTGGGGCACCGCCGGATCGGGGCCGACAGCCAGCCAGTCCTTGTCCGCACCCGGATCCACTGCCGCCACCTTGGCAGTGCCGAACGTGTCGCCGTGGTCGCTGCTCTTGTTGACAATCAGCGCGCTGTTGCCTGCCGCGTCGGTGCCCAGGCTGGCATAATACACATTGCCGTTACGGTCCAGCGCCAGCGCCGGGTCGCCGAAGGTAAATGGGCTGGTTGCGGCCGCTGCTGGGGGAACGAATCCACTGGTCCAGGTTTGACCGCCGTCGTGCGAGACCGAGTAGGCGCTGAACAGCGCTTGCGTCAAGAAGAGGCCTGTCCCAATACGTTGTACCACCGAAGCGGCGGACGAGTTGTAACCTACCACGATGTGCTTGCCGAAGGCGGTCGCCGAGGTCTCACTCTGGGTGGAGAACTCAAACGGCCGGGTGCCCGCGAAGGTCACCGTGTGATCGAGCGCGGGATTGTTGATCTGCGTGTTTTTCGCATCGCCGCCATCACCGGAACTGCCGCCGTCCTGCCCGTGTTGGCCGTCGGTAGGGCTGCCCGTAAGCGGAACGGCGCCGCTCTGGATTGCCAATTGCAGTCGATGGGCAAGCTGCCCGCCCTGCGAGCGCAAGGCTGTAAGCTTGGCACTGGCGTCACCCACGCTATCCGCGTCCAAGGCGAAGTCGTCAGCCGGGATCGCTATCCGGCCCTGCACTTGCGCCAGCGCGGGAGCCGGACGATACGCCGCGAGTAAGCACACCGCCGATACTGCGAGGGCAAACTTCGCTCGTCTGAATAAGGTCCTTGGTGACACTTGTAACATCTTTGTATCCTCCCAATTCCGGGCGCACCAATGCCGGCCACCCGCTATCTTGTCGTATTGAGTCTGCTGGTAAGTATAGCCTGGGCAGACTTGCGCCAGTCTGACACAGGCTCACAACTTAGTCAATAGAATTGTGACGACCAACGAAATAGAATTGTGGTGCTATAACATCGTGCCGAGATAAGTATAGTGACATCATAAGCGGGGCTGAGCGGCTTGCCGGGCTCGCTGCCACTCGTCTGTGGATGCGGACTGGCATTCCGCCGCCGGCCGCCTAAGTGCAGTCCAACCGGCGGCTATTGTCACTGATATGGAAATACTTACAGCTTGTCACGCACACGGCACACTGAGTCTGAGTCACAAATCAAACGCGGCGAATCACCGGATTGTGTCTGGTTGGATCACGGCTCACCCGAGCCACTATCTGCCGAAGTTCCTTCCAGATTCGTCCGCAGCCCTGCGGCTACGGTCGCCGAATTTTGATCTCAATAGTCAATAATGTCAGGTAATTGTACTCGTTTGTTTGCGGAAACAACCGTAAATTGTTTGAGAGGCGGTCGGGTCAATGAAATCGCCCCACTGAGCTGTTATGGCGAGGCTTCGTGCCGGGGATGCTCAGCCGTCGTGACGCAGAGCGATTAGCGGGTCCACCCGGGCGGCGCGCTGGGAGGGCGCCCAACAGGCGGCCAGGGCGGTCGCCAGCAGAAGCGCGGCCGCGGCGCTGATTGCCAGGGGGTCGGAAGCGCTGGTCTCGAACAATAGACCGGCGATCAGATTTCGCAGCATCAGGGCCGCGCCGCTGCCAATCGCCAGACCCGCGCCGGCCAATACCAACCCGCGGCCTAGCACCATGCCGAAAATATCGGCCGCGCGGGCGCCCAGCGCCATCCTCATACCGATCTCCGCCGTGCGCCGCTCCACCACGCACGACATCACTCCGTAAATGCCCGCCGCCGCCAGCAGCAGCGCCAGCATTGAGAAGGCCGTGAGCAGCCGCGCGCGGAAGCGATGTGGTGAAGTGGAGGCTGCCAGCAGCGCTTCCATAGGGCGCACCTCCGTCACCACGGCATTCCGGTCGGCCACCGCTACCAGGCGGCGGAGCGCAAGGCCGAGCGCGCCTTCTCCCGAGCGCGGGTCGCCCGGTCGGCCGCCAGAAAGTTGGCCCCGGCCCACGGCCCCTGACCCCCGGGCCCCGATCAACGGGCCGGAAAGCCTGCTGACCACCAGGAACGCGTTCCGCCATTCCCCGCGAAAGTACGGCACATAGAACTGGGGCCGGGGCGCCGCGTCCAGCCCCGCGTGGCGCACATTGGCCACCACACCGACCACCTTCATCCAGTGCGGTGTGGGAGAAGCGAACCGCGGGTTGATGGTCGTCATTCGCCGGCCAATCGGGTCCAGGCCAGGCCAAAACCGAGCCGCCGCAGCCTCGTCTACAACCACCACGGCCTCGGATTCATCGGTATCGGCTTCGGTGAAGACCCGTCCGCTTAGCAGCCGCATCCCCATCACCCGGAAATAATCCGGCGTCACCGACCGTTGGCTGCCGTGCAGCGAATGGCCGGTGGGCATGCCCTCCACGGTCACGATATCTCCCTGCCCATCGATCACGCCCGCCAACGGCAGCCGATTGGTGCCGCCGGCCGCGGTGACGCCCGGCAGGGCACGCACCTGTTCCAGTAGCCGGCGGAAGAAGACTTGCGGCCGGTTGGGCCCCGGCAGCGCGCTGGTGGAGTAAGTTGCGCTCGACATGTCGATGCGGGCGGTGATTACGCCTTCGGGCCGAAATCCGGGATCGATGGTATCCAGGCGTTCCAGACTCCGCAGCAGCAACGCCGCGCCAACCAGCAGAACCGTCGACAGCGCTACTTCCACGATCACCAGCATGTCGCCCAGACGCCGGCGCTGGCCGCCCACCACCCCTCCCACGCCAGGCTGACCGTGCACGAATTGGGTTCCGGCGGACTGCAGGGCGGGCGCCAGCCCGAAGCCGATGCCCGTCAGCACGGCAATGGCTGCGCAAATCAACAGCAAGGCTGCATCCGGCCGAACCTGGCTCAGGCCGGGGATATCGGGCGCCATGTTCCGGAGCGCGTCCAGGACCGCAATCCCAAGTATCAGGCCGCCTGTGCCGCCCGCCGCGGAAAGCATCGCGCTTTCGGTCAGCAACTGCCGGACGATGCGGAAACGCGTGGCGCCGAGTGCGCCGCGGACGGCCATCTCGCGCTGGCGCAACCCGGCGCGCGCCAGCAGCAGATTCGCCGCATTCACGCACGCGATCAACAAGACGCAGCCAACCGCCGCCATCAGAATCAGGATTGGGCGGCGCACCGTGGCGGTTCGATAGCGCGCCAACGGCACCACCGAAACCGCGGGATTGACGTCCGCCGGGCCGTGCTCGGCAAGAATCGCGCTTTCAATGCCGTTCAACTCGGTCTGCGCCTGTTCCACCGGCACGCCGCGGCGCAGGCGGGCGATGACTTCGGTCCACGCGCAGCAGCGTTGCCCGGCGCCGGGTGCGGGCGGTTCGAACTGGGCCGCGCCCAGCGACAGCCACACCTCCGTGCCGGCTGGGTACGACGGTTCCGATGGCATCACGCCCACGATCCGATAGTACTTGACGTCGTAACTGTCGACCGTGAGGGTGCGGCCGAGGATGGCGGGGTCGCGCCCGAACTGCTGTTGCCAAAAATCGTCGCTGATCAGGGCCGCCAGGTCGGCGCCGCGCCGATCTTCGTCCGGCGTGAAGATGCGCCCGCGCACCGGACGGACGCCCAGCGCGCGTAGCCAGGACGAAGTGACCTGAGCGCTGCGCACCGCCACGAAGGCCGGGGTACGCACCACGGTGGACCGGCTTCCGGGCCACAGAAACGAATATCCAATCTCGTCGAAGACACGAGCCCGCGCGCGCCAATCCGCGAAATCGGCCAAGGTAACACGTTCCTGCTCGATGGCCTTCTGCGGATTGCGGGACCAAAGAACCACCAGCCGGTCCGGCTCCGGATACGGCAGCGCGCGAAACAGCACGGCGTTGCCAAGGCTGAACATCGCGGTGGCCGCGCCGATTCCCAGCGCCAGAGTGCCGGCCACACTACCCGCCCAAACCGGCGCCTTCCGGAATTGGCGCAGGGCGTGACGCACGTCGCCCAGCAAACCCTGCACAGCCTGCATCTTCTGTATCCCTCTGTGAGGATGACGCAGAGCGGCGGCGAAGTGTTAACCCGTCACACTGTGTGAACCGTTCACACTTGACGGACGCGCCGCCAAGGTGCTAAAAATCTAGCAGCCTGCATGGCGCTATAAGGAGCCTGCCGTATGCCAGCCGCCGCGTTCCTGGAAATCGTTTGCCACGACGTTCTCTATGCATTGCGAACCATGCGCAAGAACCCCACTTTCGCCGCCAGCGCCATCCTGACTCTGGCTCTGGGCATTGGCGGCAACACTGCCATCTTCACGGTGATCCGCACGGTGCTGTTGAAGCCGCTGGGGTATCGGGACCCCGGCCGGCTGGTGCGTGTAACGGTGGACGATTCGCAGCAGAACAACAACGCCGGCAACTTTTCCCAAGAACGTTTTCAGCAGATGCGGGCCGCGGCGCAATCGTTCGCGCCACTCGGAGCCCACTTCGTTGCCACGGAAAATGTGACGCTATCGGGCGGCGCCGGTGAGCCGGAATCCCTAAAAGAGGCCCGCGTCTCGGGCAATTTCCTGGAAATTCTGGGTGTGCAGCCTGTGCTGGGGCGCAGTTTCCTGCCGGAAGAGGACACGCGCGGCGGGCCTGCGGTAGCTATGATCGGCGCCGCGTTGTGGAAGCGGCGGTTCGGCGCTGATCCGCGGATTGGCGGCCGCACCGCTATTCTGGACTCCAGGCCGTTCACCATCATCGGCGTGCTGCCGGCCGGTTTTGCGTTTCCCTTCACCGGTGTCGACGTGTGGGTTGCCAGACCCTCGGAGTTCTCCGGGATACAGCCGCCGGCCTGGCTGCGAACGCCCCTGCTGATCGGGTTTGGCCGGCTCAAACCGGGTGTGACGTTGGAGCAGTCGCGCGCCGAACTGAACGTGCTCAACCATCAATATGTATCCGGTCATCCGGGCCAGCGCGACGCCGACCCGAAAGCCGCCATGGCGGTGCTATGGCTGCGCGACCAACTGGTGGCGAACGTGCGCCCGATGCTTTGGATGCTGTTTGGCGCCGTCGGTTTCGTGCTGCTGATCGCTTGCGCCAATGTCGCCAGTCTGCTGCTGGCCCGAGCCTCGGCACGCTCCCGTGAATTTGCGGTCCGATCCGCCCTGGGGGCTCCGCGCAGCCGTCTCGTTATTCAATTGCTGGCTGAGAGCCTGTCGCTGTCGGTGGCCAGCGGTGGATTGGGCCTGTTACTCGGCCAATGGAGTTTGAGCGCCCTCAGCCGCGTGAGCGCATTCAATCTGCCGCGCGCGGGAGAGATCCGTCTGGACGGCCTGGTGCTTGCATTCACTATCGCGATCTCCATCCTGACGGGGCTTCTGTTTGGCCTGTTCCCGGCCCTTCGGATTTCGCGGCCGGACTTGGCCGATGTCTTGCGCGAGCGTGGCACAGGATCGGGCCCCACAACGATGCGAAGCCACGTGCGGCGGAGGCTGTTCGGCGTGACCGCGGGGGGATTGCTGGTGGTGGTGCAGGTGGCACTCTCGGTGGTGCTGTTGATTGGAGCGGCGCTGCTGATGGAAAGCCTGGCCCGCTTGCACGCAGTGGACCCCGGCTTCCGGGCCGCGAATCTGCTGACCATGCAGGTCCCCCTTCCGCCCGCGCGCTACGATACGGGTGCGAAGCGTGAGGCCTTTTTCGAGGAACTTGTCCGGCGCCTGGAAACGCTGGGCGGCGTGACCGGCGCCGCCGTAGCCTTGGGGCTTCCCACGGCGCCGGTCTGGGCATCTCCCATCGCGGTGGCTGAGCAGGCGCCGGTAGCGCTGCGAGACCGGCCTCTGGCGCAATTTCAGACCATCACCCCCGCCTATTTCCGCACGCTCGGCATTCCGTTGCGGCGGGGAAGGGACCTTGCCGAGCGCGACAACGCCCCGGGGGCGCCTGGCGTAGCGTTGATCAACGAGAGTCTGGCGCGCTGCTTCTGGCCGGCGTATCCTCGCGGTCAGGACCCGGTGGGGCAGCATGTCTTGATGGGCGTCGCTCCTTTGGAGATTGTGGGAATCGCCGCCGACGTGCACGAGTCCGGCCTTGCCGGCAACGCCAAGCCGGAATGGTATGTGCCTTCCAACCTCAGGCCCATGCAAAAAGGCTACCTGGCCGTGCGCACCGCAGGCGATCCGAAACGACTGGTCAACGCCGTTCGCAGCCAGGTGCTGGCCATCGACCGCGATCAAGCCGTCTCGGATATCGGCACCATGGAGGAGGTACTGGAAACCACGATGGGGCAGCGGCGATTGACGCTGATGCTGCTGGCGGTATTCGCCGCCGTGGCCCTCCTGCTGGCAGTGATTGGCATCTACGGAGTAATCGCTTATGCGGTGACGCAGCGGACCCAGGAGTTGGGCATCCGGCGGGCCTTGGGCGCGCAGCAGGGCGACATTCTGCGGCTGGTTCTGGGTCAGGGCCTGGTGCTGGCGCTGGTGGGCGTGGCGGCCGGAATCGCGGGTGCTTTCTGGCTTACCCGTGTGATGACCGGGCTGCTGTTCCACGTAAGCGCGACCGATCCGGCCACCTTCGCCGGCATCGCCATCCTGCTGGTCGCGGTGGCCCTGTTGGCCAGCTACATTCCGGCCCGCCGCGCCACCCGCATCGACCCGATGGCAGCGCTAAGGTAACTTCAAACCATGTGCCGCCTCGCACCAATCCTGCTTCTGGCATGCGCCGCTCTTGCGCAGCCGCCCAGCCCGCCCCAGCCGCCCCAGTCTGATGACCCCGCACAACTGAGCCAGCAGGCCGCCGTGCTGTTGGCGCAGGGCAAGTACGCCGAAGCCGAACCGCTGCTCACGCGCGCGCTGGAATTGCAGGAGCAAGCCACCGGACCCGATGACCTGAGCCTGACGGCGCCGATTGGCGCACTGGCCGCCCTCTACCGCGCCCAGGGCCGCAACCCGGACGCGCTGCAGTTCCAGGCCCGCTCCCTCGCCATCCACCAGAAGGCCACCGGCGACAGCCTCGACCTGGCGCCCGACCTCAAATTGCTGGCCGCCCTCTACGCCGCCATGGGCAAGAACACCGACGCCGAACTGGCCTACCTGCGGGTGATCCGGCTGCGCGAACAGGCCAAAGGACTGGAGGATCTCGACCTGGCCGGCGACTGCACCGATCTCGCCGCCTTCTACATCGCCCGCAAGCGCTTCGCGGTCGCCGAGCCGAACCTGCGGCGCGCCATCGTGATCATCGAAAAAAAGCAAGGCACCCAGTCGCCCGCGCTGATCCCGGTCTTTGACGCGCTGGTTTCCATTTACCTCAAGCAGTCGCAGTTCTCGAGCGCCGAATCGCCGCTGAGACACGAGATTTCGATCGAGGAAGGCATCTACGGTCCCAATCACGAAAATGTGGCGACGTACCTGGACCGTCTGGCCAAGGTCTATTTCCTGGAGAAGCGCTACGGCGACGCGCAGCGGCTATACGAACGTTCGCTGGCGATTTGGGAAGCCACTCTGGGCCCGGTCGACCCGGAACTGGCCACCACGCTGGACAATCTGGCGGTGGTTTACGCCTCGCAGGAGAAATACACGCAGGCCGAACCGCTCTATCGCCGTTCGCTGGCGCTGCGCGAACGCGCCACGGTGGATAGCATGAATAACCTGGCTCTGGCGCTGGATGGCAAGGGCGACAACACCGCGGCCGAGCGTGTCTATCAGCGGGCGGTCACGCTGGCGGAGCGGATTCCCGTGCTGCCCGAACCGGCCAACGTCGGCGAAACCGCGGCACTGGCCGACACGCTACGCAATTACGCCAACCTGCTCCGTAAGCTGAAGCGCGGCACGGAAGCGGCGAAGCTGGAAGCGCGGGCGAAGGCGCTGCCGGCGAAATAGGGATTAGAACCTGAATTGCCGTTGCGGCAAGGCCCCCCGACCCCTGGTGCTGAGCCCCCCTGGTCACGCAATGCAGCCGATGACGATTTTGTGCACTTTCAGCAGCAGGTCCACTTCTTGCAGCGGGATATCGAGGGCGGCTGCAATCTGGTCTGAAGGGTCTCCCCGGCGGTGCATTCGCAGGGCTTGCGAACGTTTGCTCAGATTCAATCCGGGCTTGGGAATCCCTGGTACAGCCATCAGCCGGGGTTGCTGCTGGGCATCCTGAACCTGGGCCGTGAGTCCCTCAATGGTCTGCCGCATCGACTGCACCTCGGCCTGCACTGCAGCCTCAAACTTGCTGTGGGCCGTCCCATCGCGCTCGCCGGCTGTCCGGCTCAAAGCGTTGGCGCGGAATACCGCGAAGAAGCTGACTGCGACAGCGGCCAGAACGAGGCCGCTCAGAAACGCAAACGGAAGCATCGGAAAGTTCATCTTACAGTCCTCAAACGGTCCTGCCGGCTGACGATATGCTGAATTCGCACGCCGTAGTTCCCATCCACTACCACCACTTCGCCGCGGGCGATGAGACAATGATTCACCAGCACCTCGACAGTCTCATTCACGCCGCGATTCAACTCTACGATCGAACCTGTCGTGAGCTTCAGGACATCCTTCATCGGAAGCTGGGTCTTTCCGAAAGAGATACTTACCGGCAGCTCGACATCCATCAACAGTTCCATCGTTGGGGAAATGCCCGGCTGACGCTCCGCGTTGGCGGCTTCCGGCTCGTTAACCGGGTGGTTATCGCGTTTTTCCGCGGTGCTCGTGGACGCGCCTGGCGCCAGAATCGCCAGAAGTTCCGGACTGAGCACGATGGAGAGTGGATCCAGCGTGCTTCCCGGAAAGGCGATCGTCACCGAGGCCGACTCGTGTGGCTCCGGCCCGGGCGGCTTTTCCGCGCCGGACTCGCAGGTGACCTCGCGGCCGACAAACGAACCGATCGAACGAGCCATTACCGACAAGGACTGGCCCAGGATCTCAATCCACGTGCTCTTGGCTTCGGCAGTCTCGACGGTTTCCAGGCCCGCGG
Organism: Candidatus Acidiferrales bacterium; assembly: GCA_035570275.1. Lineage (GTDB taxonomy): Bacteria > Acidobacteriota > Terriglobia > Bryobacterales > Bryobacteraceae > DATMNI01. The sequence goes on from DATMNI010000217.1 coordinate 66,594, forward strand.
CCTTGAGCGTAATCGTGCCGGCCTGCTCCCACGTGGTCAGTGGCGCGGCCACCCACACCGCAACCCCGGGGCCAGCCGAAAAGGGCTGCTCCCACCAGAGCGAATCCTGATGCGAATCGGGCGTCGAACCCGCCTGCCACCGGACCTCGGGTTTCTGGTCGGTCATCGACTCCAGTACCTGCCCCAGGCTTGACGCCCATTGATCCAGCAACTGGTTTGCATTGGGCACGGTTGCGATCGTCCATTGCTGGTTCTGCTCTGCCTGGCTCATGCCGTTACCATCCCTCTCGCCGCCGGCCACTGTTCGGCCATTTGGCTGCGCAACCGAAGAATCGCTTGCGACTTCAATTGCGAAATGCGCGATTCGTGCAGGTTCACCACTTGTGCGATCTCCCGCAAGGTCAACTCCTCGTGATAGTAGAGGCTCAGAACCGTGCGCTCAATCTCCGGAATCCCATCGATGCTCTTGGCCACCAGACGTTCCAGTTCCGAGCGTTCAAAGATCGCCGATGGAAGATCGTTGCTGTCATCCGGGATGTAATTCAGCAGGTCCGTTCCCTGATCGCCCGAAACGTATTCCAGACTGGCGATGTTCAGTCCGCGAATCTCCACCAGCCATTTGTGGTACTCGTCGGTTTCGACCCCCAGTTCCGCGGCGATTTCGGCTTCCGTTGGCGCACGCTGCAGGCGCTGTTCCGCCGACGCCACAGCGGCTTCAATCTGCTTGGACTTCTTGCGCTTCTGGCGCGGCGCCCAGTCCAGGCCGCGCAGGCTATCCAGAATCGCCCCGCGGATCTTGTACTCCGCGTACGTTTTTAATTTGACGTTTTCGGAGGGATCGAAATTGTCGATGGCCGAGATCAGGCCGATCACACCGGTCGAGATCAGATCGTCCAGGACGATGCTCTCCGGCAACCGCTGCTGGATCCGGCGGGCAATCAACCGCACCTGTGGCAGGTGCTCCAGAATGAGGCGCTCCCGCTCTTCGTCGCTAATCACTTCGAGTACCGCATAGCCGTGCATACAATTTCACCGTTGGGTCGCCCTTGTCATGCCGCCGCTGCCGCGCGGTTCCGGCCGGTTAGAATCAGTTCCACCAGCCGGGTTTGGCTGGCAGCCTCCAGATCCTCCGGAATTCGCTGGCCCGTCGTGAAAAAGGACAGCGGCTTGCGCGTGCGCGCCGCTTCGCTGAAGATGGCGCCAAACGAACCGGTTTCGTCGAGCTTGGTAAAAAGAAGGTGCTGCGGCCGCAGAATCTCAAAGGCATCGATCATGCGCGTTAGATCGGCGGATTTCATCGAAGCCGATAGGACCAGATGGGTGTCGATGTCCTTCCGGGTGGAAAGAAAGTGAGCCAGGCTGGATGAGTCTTCCATGTCGCCGAACGCCAACCCGGGAGTATCGATAAAGATCAACTCCTTGCCCCGGTTTTCCTCGATCGCTTGCGCCAGCGCCGCCGTGGTTTCCAGCACCTGGAACCCGACCCCGAGAATGGCGGCGTAAGAGCGCAATTGCTCGGCTGCGGCCACCCGGTGGGTGTCCATCGAGATCAGCACTACCGGCTTGCGTGCGGCCAGCCCGTAATTGACCGCGAGTTTGACCAGGGTAGTGGTCTTGCCGCAGCCTGGAGGGCCCACCAGCGCCACAATCTTCGGCTGCGCCGGCCCGGCGCCCAACGTGGGCTCCACCTGGAAGCGCGATTGTATTTCCTCCAGCAACGCGCGTTGGAACCGGGCGCCGTCGGCTGGTTGAGCGGAACGCACCGGTGAGGTCCGCGCGCCGTCCGCACGCGACCCGGCCGCTTGCACAATTTCCCGAGCCAGGTCGGCCGCCACTTCGTTCGCCGTGAGCATGGCATAGGCATCGGACACATCGGGCGCTACCCCTACCCACTGCGATGGCGCAAAAGCGGTGCGCGTGAGCGCCCGCCTGATCCCTTCCAGTTCCTTTTTCAGATCCGCCACTTCCGCCGACAGGCGGTCCCCAAACGCCGGCGCGGCGAACGAATTCGTCGCCATCCTCGGCGCCTCGGACAGCGCCGCCGCTGGTTCACCCGGGTCCAGCGTGCCGAAGACTACCTCGTACTCGCCCAGATGCCGCGATTCGATCGGCGCCTTGCGGCTGTTCACCAGCATGGCGTCGGGGCCAAGTTCCTGGCTCGCCGCCGCCATCGCATCTTCAACCGAGCGGGAAAAATAGGATTTGATTCTCATCGGAGTTGGCTCCTGGTTCTTATACCCGTGCCGGTAACTGACGGCACGAGTGATCTATCGTCTGCAAGGGTGTTTGACTGTAGGCCTAAACGCTCGCTTACGCGCGCGGCTCCGATCATGCTTACGCGCGCGGCCCGATCAGAGCCGCTGCAGGCCCGCCGATCAGAGCCGCGACCGTTAGGGAGCGGTCTTCGCGCTTTAGGCCCGCGCCTATTGAATGTTTCCCAGGGACTGAACCCGCAACCCCGGCGGAACTTCGTTGTGCGCCACGAACACCAGGTTGGGCAGCGACGGTTCCACAATCTGCCGCAGGAAGTAGCGAGCGCCCGACGATGTGATCGCCACTACCGCCGTCTCGGGTGAAGTAATCCGGCTTGAAATCTTGTTCAAAATGTCGCGGATGCTCTGCGGCGCCAGCGCCAGGTGGCTGTTCTGCTCGCCGTGTTGCACCGCCGCTTCAACCATCTGCTCGATGGAGGGATCGATGAACCATGCAGGCAGTTCGCCGGATCGGTTCAGGTAGGGCTTCACCACCGCGCGGCGCATGGTCTGGCGCAAATACTCGGTCAATAGCACGGGGTTGCGCGTGGTGGCTCCGGCTTCTCCCAAGGCCTCCAGAATCGACACCGCATCGCGAATGGATACGCGCTCCCGCAGCAGGTTCTGGAGCACGCGCTGCACCGTGGCCAGCGGCAGCAGCTTCGGCACCACATCCTCCACCACCTTGGGATTTTCCACGCCCACGCGGTCCATCAGACGCTTGGTGTCCTGCCGGGAGAACAATTCGTGGGCGTGCCGGCGAATCAGTTCGGAAAGATGAGTGCCTAGAACGCTGACGCTGTCCACCACCGTGTATCCCGAATTGCGCGCCTTTTCGGCCCGTGCGGCGGGTATCCACAAAGCGGCCATGCCAAATGCCGGCTCACGGGTGGCCTGGCCTTCCACCGCCACACTGCCCACTCCGCTGGGAATCGCCAGTTCGCAACCCTGCGGCAATTCATAACGTGAGATCTCCACCCCTTTGAGCGAGACCAGATATTCACGGCTGCGTAAGGATAAATTGTCGGTCACGCGCACCGGCGGCAGAATGTAGCCCAGGTCGATGGCCAATTGGCGGCGGATCGCCGAAATGCGGCGCAGCAACGGCGAATCCTGGCCGCCTTCCACCAGACCCACCAGACCGAGACCCACTTCAATGGCCAGCGGCTCCACCTTTAACAACGATTCCACGTTCTCCTTGGCCGCCGCCGGTTTGCTCTCGGTCTGAACGGTCGCCTCGTTTACGGCTTCCTTCTTGCGCATCTTCCAACCCGCCGCCAAAGCGCCGCCCCCCAGAAGCAGAAACGGCAGTTTCGGCATCCCCGGTATCACCGCCAGCGCTACCAGTACGCCCCCGGCCAGCAGCAGCGGCTGCGAATTGCTCAGAATCTGTTTGTGGAACTCGGCGCCCAGCCGCGCATCGGAACTGGCCCGCGTCACAATCAAGCCGCCGGCAATCGAAATCATCAGGGCCGGGATGACCGTCACCAGGCCGTCGCCGATGGTCAGCACGGTGTACGTCTCCAGCGCGCGGCGGAAGTCCATTCCATGCTGCGTCACGCCGATCAGGAAGCCGGCGATAATGTTGATGCTCGTGATCAGAATACTGGCGATGGCGTCGCGCTGCGTGAATCGCGAAGCGCCGTCCATGGCGCCGTAGAATTCGGCTTCCGTGGTCAACGCCTTGCGCCGCCGTTTGGCCTCGGTTTCGTCGATCAGACCCCCGTTCAGGTCGGAATCGATCGACATCTGCTTTCCCGGCAGAGCGTCCAGGGTGAAGCGCGCGGTGACTTCCGAAATGCGCACCGCGCCGTGGTTGATCACGACGTATTGAATCGCCACCAGCACCAGGAAAATCACCGCGCCGATGACATAGTTTCCGCCCACCACGAAGCTGCCGAACGCGCCGATGACATCCCCGGCCGCCGAGGTCCCCGTATTCCCGTTCAACAGGATCAGCCGGGACGAGGAAACATTCAGCGCCAGCCGGAACAGCGTCAACAGCAGCAGCGTGGTGGGAAAGGAGGTGAACTCCACCGGGCGGACCAGGTACAGCGCCACCATCAGCACGGTGACGGAGACCAGAATATCGGTCACGATCAGCAGGTCCAGAATAAAAATGGGCAGGGGCGTGATCAGCGCGATCACGATGGCCAGAACCGCCAGGGGGACCGCCAGGTCGCCCAACAGCTTCATCGGAACCCACTGCAGCCACGTTGGTAGCCCAGGTGCCGGTAGTGCTTTCGTTGCCATCATACGTTTAAACCCCTACCCCGGCAGCTTGCCGTTCATCAGCTTGAAAATGTAGGCCAGAATCTCGGCCACCGCGCGGTAGAGATGTGCCGGAATCTCCTGGCCCACTTCCACCGACTTGTACAGCGCCTGGGCCAGCGCCACATTCTCGATGATCGGAACCTGGTGCTCCATCGCTTTCTGGCGTATGCGTAGCGCCAGGAAGTTCTTGCCTTTGGCTACTACCAGGGGCGCGGCCATGCTGTCCATGTGGTATCGGATGGCCACGGCGTAATGGGTCGGGTTGACAATCACCGCCGTCGCCGTGGGGACGTCTTTCATCATCTGGCGCCGCGCCCGGTCGCGTTGCAGACGGCGAATGCGGGCTTTCATTTGCGGATTGCCTTCCACTTCCTTCATTTCGTCGCGGATTTCCTGCTTGCTCATTTTTAGATCTTTGTTGTGGCGCCGCATCTGGCGGAAGAGATCCACCACGCCAAAGACCAGGAAAACGCCGGCCGCCTTCCAGCACAATTCCATCAGGGTGTTGCCGACGAAGCCGAAACCGCTCTCCACGCTCTGCATCGGGAGCGACAGGAACGCGTCCAGTTTGTCGCGCGCCATGCTGTATACCGCCCAGAGAAAAACCGGCAACATAACCACGGCTTGGCCGAGCGATGGCAGGTTCTGCTTCGGAAGTTCCTTCAGTTTGGAAATCGGGTTGAGCCGTTTGAAGTCCGGCGCCAGTTTCTTCAAACTCAGCCCGAACCGGGTGGTGATCAAGCGGATTCCCAGGGTGGCCAGCGCCACCGTCAATCCGGCCAGCACCAGGGGAAAAACGTGCAGCGTGGTGAGTTGCCAGGCCAGGTGAATCAAATCCTCGGGCCGAAGATCGCGTTTGAATGCCGAAGCCAGCACTGCCCTGGTGCTGACGCGGAGTGTCTGAAACCACGCCGCGCCCCCGCTGCCCAACAGGCCCAGAAAAATCATGAACTGCAAAGCCGAGACAAATTCCTTGGCTGATGGAAACTGTCCTTCCTTGCGCGCTTTCTCCAGCTTGCGCTGGGTAGGTTGCTCGGTCTTGCCGCTGTCCGCCATAACGCCTCATATCCCCAACATCCGGTGAGCCGTCGTCCAGGCTTGACCGCTAAGTTCCCGCATGATGCGCGGAAACAGCGCCGCCATCCAGCTCAGCATCAGCAGCGCCGTCAGCATCTTGGCCGGAAAGGCCAGGGAAAGCAGTTGCAGTTGGGAATTGAGTCTTCCCATCAGCGCCAGAGCGACATCCACCATGACCAGCAGGGCAACCACCGGCAGCGCCAGACGCACCCCGGTCGAAAACAGCACGGCCCCCAGGCGGATCAAAGCTTCAGCCGCGGATGGACCAAAAACATAGGTCCCCACCGGCACTTTCTCCAGGCTGAGCGCGAACAGCCGCAACATCTCACGGTCGAGGCCCAGGGCAAAGAACAGCATTCCCGCCATCAATTGCGCGATCACCAGAAGGATGCCGGAATCGGCCTCGGTATTCGGGTCGATCGTGGATGCGTAGGCATATCCGGCCTGCAGGCCCAATATCTGCGCCGCCAGATTGAAGGCTTCCAGCACGATCGCAATCGAGACGCCGATGGCAATCCCGAGAGCCGCCTCCGACAAGGCCCAACCGGCCAGCACACCCATCGTGACTAACGAAGGCTCAACCGCCGGCCAACGGCCGTAGAGCGCCATCGTGAATCCCAGCGCCAGCGCGGCGCGCACCGGTTCCGGCGCCGCCTTCAGTCCGGGCAGCGGCACAAACACCAGCGCTCCGCCCACCCGCGCCAAAACCAAAAGGAAGGCATAGAGCGTCCCTACCGACAGGGTCAGATTAACGGGCATACCGGCTCAGGTCTCCCAGCAGCCCCACGGTGTAAGACATCATGCGTTGCAGCATCCACGGCAACAGGAAGAGGAGCCCGGCCAGAAACACCACCAGGCGGGGGATGGTGCTGAAGGCGTTGTCCTGCATCGAGGTCGCGATCTGCACCAGGCTGATCACGATGCCGGCTATAAACCCGATCGCGAGCAACGGCGCGGCCAGCCAGAACGCCGCCAGGAACGTCTGCCGGATGATTTGAACTACGGTGTCGGGAGTCATCAGTAGAAGCTCTTCATCAACGAGCCCACTACCAGATTCCAGCCATCCACCAGCACAAATAACAGGATCTTGAAGGGAGCTGAAATCATGACGGGCGGCAGTTGTACCATGCCGATGGAAAGGGTCACCGACGCGATCACCAGATCGATTACCAGAAACGGCAGGAACAGCACGGCGCCGATCTGGAAGCCGGTCTTCAGTTCCGAGAGGATGTAGGCGGGCATCAGGATCTTCATATCCAGATCGGCCGGCGTGCGCGGCGGCGGCGCATGCGAGATTTCGACGAACAACTTAATGTCCTTTTCCCGCGCGAACTTGATCAGGAAGGCGTGCAGCGGCCTGGACCCAGCGTCCAGGGCTTGCTGCGGCGTCAACTGCCCCGCTTCCATCGGTTCCCAGCCCTGGTGGTACATATCCGCCGCCACCGGCTGCATAATCACGATGGCTAGAAATAAGGCGAGCCCGAGGAGCACCTGGTTGGACGGAGTGGATTGCGTGCCGAGCGCCTGCCGCAGGAAGTGCAGGACGATTGTAATGCGCAGGAACGGCGTAAGCGACATCACCGCCGCCGGCAGCAGGGTCATCAATGTCAGCATGATGACCACCTGCATCGGGACGCTGAGGCTGGCGCCGTTCTTTCCGGCCGATACGCCTAGAAGGGAGAGAGGATCGTTGCTTGCCGCCATCGCCGGAACGGCCGCTGCGAGGCAGGTCGAAACCAGGCAAGCCAAAAGGCGCAGAGTCTTCATGACCGCGCCTCTTTTCCGGCAGCCGCCAGGCTGGCTGCGAATCCTTCGATTTCGCTGCACGGAAGGCTCCGCACCAGCGCGCAGCCGGTAGGAGACAGTGCCAGCAACAGCGCCGTCTCGCCCAGCCGCACCAGGTGCAGCGTGTGTTGCGGGCCCAGCGAGAGACGCTCCAAGGCTTCCATCCGCCGCCCACCGGGCTTCCTGCCCGGCACAACTCCGGCCAACCCGCGCCGGCGCAGCCACCATAACGTCGCGGCCAGCAGCCCCAAAACCGCCGCTACCGCTACAGCCTGTTGGAATACTTCCATTCGAAACGGTCCTTAGAAATCGTCTCGGAAGTCGGTGATCCGCACTCCTAGCGTGTTTTCGACCACCACAATCTCACCGGAGCCGCATAGCACGCCGCCGATGAAGATATCGATGTTCTCGCCGGCCGATCGGGAAGTGGTAATTACGTAACCTTCTTCAAGTCGCAGCACTTCCCGCGTCGTCATCATGCACCGGTCGAGCTCGACTTCGATATCGACCGGCACATCACCCAGCGGTCCAATCTCTTCCTGAGGATTCATCGGCTGTTTACCTGATTAAGTTGATAGTGTCCTGGCTTAATTGATCGGAAGTAGTGACCACCTTGGAGTTAGCCTCATATCCGCGCTGGTAAACGATCAGGTTGGTGAACTCCTTGGCGATATCCACCGTGGAAGCCTCCACGGAACCGCCCACAATGGAGCCGCGGCCGCCGGTTCCCGGTATCCCGACCGTGGGAGTTGCCGTGCGCGCGCTGAGCTGGAAGGCGTTATTGCCGGCGGCGATCAGCGTATCGGCGTTGCGTATGGATGCCAACGCTACCTGGCCCACGATTACCTGGTCGCCGTTGGAGTACGCCGCCAGAATGCCGCCGCCGTCCGCCAATCCCACGTGCACTAGTTCGCCCGCGGTTTTGCCGTTCTGCGAGCTGGCTGAAGGCGACGAAGGCTGGCCAAACTGCGTGAGCCGGCCGGTCGTCCCGTTGAACATACCCCAACTAACGCTCATGTCCGCGGCCCCGTCGGCCAGACCGGCAACGGCTATCGATACCGGGGCCCCGGCCGGGGGATCGATCAACTGTCCATCGGCGCCGAAAGTCAGAGTGCCGGTCGCGCCCGTGGAAACAGGCGTCCCCGCCGTTCCCCCGCTGACGTCTTCGCCCGGGATCATCACGTCATAGCTCCAGGAGTTGGCGCCGGTTTTCTGGAAGTTCAGCGTGAGGACGTGGTTTGTGCCCAGGCTGTCAACCACCGTCATCGGCGTGGTGAAGTTTGAGGTCGCATCAGCCGTCGCCCCCGCGTTCAGGTTAAGATCGGCGGTGAATGCGGTGGTGGGTACCGGCGGCCGCAGGGAGCCGACCGGCACAATGATGTTGCCAATTGGCCCGTTGGTGTTCACCAGGCCGGTAGCCGGGTCAAGCGTGGTCCAACCCTGTACACGGTCACCCGTGTCGGTAAGCAGATTGCCGTTCTTATCGGCCTGAAAATTGCCCGCACGCGTGTACGTTGTGTTGCCCTGGCTATTCTGCAGCACAAAGAATCCGTCCCCCTGAATGGCCGCATCCAGCAGGCCGCCGCTGGTCTGGAGGGCGCCCTGAGTAAACTCCCGGATGGTAAGGGGCGTGCCTGTGCCGAATCCGACTTGGGTGTCGCCAAGCCCCGCGCCCAGAGACTGGGTCACCAGGTCGCGGAAGGCTACCTGGCTGGCCTTGAAGCCCGGCGTATTCAGATTGGCCAGGTTGTTGCCCGTCACGTCAATCGCCGTGGATGTTGCGTTTAGTGCTGAGAGTGCCGTTGAGAAAGAAGTAAACATTAGATTCTCCTGTTAGGGTTTCGGTGTGGCTGCGGTGGCTGCGGCGCTGGCTGCGGTGGCCGTGTCCAGGTCCTGGCGAATGGCGGTGATGTCCTGACCGGTATTCATCGACTGTTCCAACTGCTGGAATTGCGCAAGCTGGGTCATGAATTGCGTGCCGTCGGCCGGTTGTAGCGGATCCTGGTTCTTCAGTTGCGCCACCAGAAGCTGCAGGAACATGTTCTTGGTGACTTGGGTGGAGCCAGTGGCGGCGGCCGGTGACGTACTCTGGCTGGTGCCGCTCGATGGCGTGCTTGGCGCAGTGGTAATGTTGAGTTTCTTGCCGCCCTGCACGAAAGTGTTGTTGGAGTTGAGTGAGCTGACTGGTGACATATGTTTTCCCCTAGGCGAAGTTGACTTCGTTCGAAATCAGCCTGTTGATATCCTGTTGCGAGTAGCCGTGGTCGTATAACGAGGCGATGATTCCGGCGTTGATCTGCCGCCCGTTGGGCAGTTGCACCATTTCGTTCGGCTGGTTCTGCGTGAATGGGCCGTAGGGCGTTATCGCATTCTTCTCCACGACCGTCCCGCCCACCATTTGCGCCACTTTGGCGGCCGTGGCAGGCGTGGCGAAGTAGGTCGGGTTGAAGCCGTAAGTGACGCCGTTGGGCCCCTGGCCTCCCGGGTTGGCCACCCAGGGATTGTCGCCGAAGACGGACTGCACCGTCGGTGGCGGAGGGGGCGCCGGAGGAGTGGCCGCCGGCGGATCCACTTGGCTGCTGAACAGCTTGCGAAAATCCGCTGCAGCGTCTCCGGACGAGCCTCCCGTGGAAGTACTGGCTGCCGGTTTGGAAGTGGCAGTTGCCGGAGCGGGCGAATCGGTGGAGGCGGCTACCGTGCTGTGGCGCGCCGGGTTGCGCTGGGTGTACATGGTTTGCAGCGATTGCCTTATTGAAGCGTTGACATGAACCATTCGAAATCCTTTCCTTTCTCTTTGCGATTGAGTTGTTCTTCGGGAACTTTCGGCCGTGTGGACTGTTGGTCGCCGGGCTGTTGTTCCCGGCTGTTCTGGCCGGGTTGGCCGTTCGAATCTTGCGGCGAGCCGCTGGACGGCTCGGCCTGACGGTGCCATTCTGTGCTGCCCGAGGCACCTGGGTGCCAGGTTTCGTTTCGAAACCCGGATTCGGTCAGGCGCGACGAGAGGGTAGGCAAGTCCTCCCGCAGGGTTTCGGCCAGATGCGCGTCCGGTGTCCGCACGGCGACATGCACTTCGCCGTCCCGCTCCACCAACCGCACCTCCACGCGCCGGTCACCATCGTTAACTTCCAGCCGGATGTCGCGCGCCGCGGCCGGCGCTGGCGGCGTCTCCGGCGCCGAGGGTAGTTCTACCGTTCCCTTGGGGCGCAGCGGGTCCGAGTTGGACGGACTGGCGGGTTGCCCGGAAACGCGACCCGCTGGCGGCTCTGGAGCCATTGTCATGTGCGGCACGGTCTTAACGCCCGCAAAAGGCGCTTCGGCGTCGACTGACTGGGGCGCGTCGGCCTTTCGCAATCGATCCGGTGCGGCGTCTTTCCGTTTCTGCCCGTCCGATGGCGAATTGTCCTGTTGGTGACCGGCGGCCGTGCCTGCGGGTGGGGCTGCGGACGGAACCGCCGGCTTCCCGGACGAATCGGCAGCCACAAACGGCAGCCTGTCCGGTACGCCTGCCTTGGCTGGGGCGTCGGTTTGCGCTCGTGCTGCCGGGGCCGCCGTCACCGCGAGCTCGCCGGACGCAGTCACGGGGATCAACATGGGGATCAAGTGCGCCTCAAACGCCAGGTTGGGCGCCTCTCCCGGATTCATCGAATCTGGCGAAGCTGCGACGGAGTTTGCCAGCGGTTCGGGCAGGGGCGTCGCCGGCGCCGCGGTGGCTACGGGTTGACGCCTGGGCGCCGGGCTGTCGGACTCAAGTCGCGACAGCGGCGCAGTCTGCGCCTCCATTGCCGCGTGCATCTCGGTCACGGTTAAGGGTGCGCCCTGGTCTGGAGCAAGATGGACCGGAACATTGGCTCCGCTGTCGCGAACTGGCTGGTTCGGGTCCATCGCGGCCAACTCGGAGTGCTGTGCATCACTCGATGTGGTCATCTTCTGGCGAGTGGTGGCCGGATGAAACCCGGCGCGCTGCGGTGCCGCGTATACCTGGTCCGCTTGGCGGTTGGCTAAGGGGCTGGAAACTATCGAAGCGGCTGCCCCCGCCGAGTCCAACAGCTTGGTCCAGTCCGGCGGCGCGTCTTCGGCTGGTGCGTTCCCGGCTGGTGCGTTCCCGGCTGGTGCGTCGGTTCCCGGTAGTGCAATTTCGGGCGGCATGCTCACACCGGCGAGGGCCGCTGCTGCCTGTACTGTCCCCAGAGCGGCCGGCCCAGCTATCTGGTTGGCCAGCAGAC
>DATMNI010000218.1:0-76189 GCA_035570275.1 Candidatus Acidiferrales bacterium
CTCGTCGCTGCACGCCGATGACAAAAAGAACATGGAGTTCTTCCGGCAGAAGTCCATTGAGGTTCTGCAGGCCGCCGGAGCCAAGAAGGTCTGGGCGCCTCCTGTCGGCGAAAGCCGCGGCGGCGCGCACAACCGCGGCACCTGCAGGATGGGGAACGATCCAAAGACGTCGGTGGTCGACAAATATCACAAGGCCCACGACGTGCCCAACCTGTTCATCGTCGACGGCAGTAGTATGGTCACCGGCGGCCGCAACCACCCGACGCTGACCATCCAGGCGCTGGCGTTCCGTGCCGCCGAACACATCATTCGTGACGCCAAGGACCGCACGCTCCGCAGCAAGGCGTAACCAGACCAGCTGCTGGTGAAGTGGCCGGTGGTCGGTGGCCGGTGGCCGGTGGAAAATCGGTGAGCGGCGCGGTGGGGAGGCGACAAGGGTGAGGCCAAGAATGCGCAGTTCACAAACATATGGGCGGCTCGCCGGGTTCGTGGTTCTTACCGCGTTCGCGGCGTTGGTTCTCGCCGGCCAGGTCAGGACCGCTCCGAAGCCGGGACGGGCCGTACTTTACGCCGCGGCCGGACCCGAGCTCATGCAGTTTGACGTGGACACGGAAAGCGGGTCTCTGGTCAAACGAGGTTCGGTTACGCTACCCGACAACGTTCAGGAAGCCCGGCCAGATCCGTCCGGGAAATTCCTGTACGTCACCTGGAGTAACGGCGTCACCGGCTCGACGGTTCCCCCAGGTCAGAAGAGCCCGCACGGCGTGAGTGCCTTCCGCATCGATCCCGCCACGGGAGCTTTGCATGCGCATGGGGACCCGATATCGTTGGCGGCCCGCTCGGTTTTTATCACCACCGACATGGACGGTACGCATCTCGTGGTGGCTTACAACGATCCGAGCGGAATCACGGTACACACCATCAAGTCGGACGGAACGCTCGGTTCTCCAGTGCCGCCAGCGGGACCGATCGATGTGGGAATCTACGCGCATCAAGTGCGCATGGATCCTGCAAATCAGGCGGTGATTCTGGTGACTCGCGGGAACGCACCGGCTGCCGGCAAACCGGAAGACCCCGGCGCCATCAAGATCTTCAATTATAAGAACGGCGTGCTGTCGAATCGAAGTTCGATCGCTCCGGACGGAGGGTTCGGTTTTCAGGTCCGGCATTTGGATTTCCATCCATCCGGGCGGTGGGACTTCGTAACGCTGGAGCGGCAGAACAAACTATATGTGTTCCGGAGAGCGCCGGATGGCGCCCTGGGTGACCGCCCTCTGTTCATGAAGGACTCGCTGGCGAAACCGGGCGATGGCGCCGGCCAGTCGCTCAGCACCATCCACGTCCACCCGAACGGCCGGTTCGTCTACCTGGCAAATCGGGCGAGCGGCATGGCGGATTTCGAGGGCAAACGCGTATTTGCCGGCGGCGAAAACACCATCGCAGTTTTCTCGATCAACCAGGAGACCGGGGAGCCGACCCGGATCCAAAACGCCGATACGCACGGCATGCATCCGCGCACGTTCTCTTTGGATGCCAGCGGCAGGATTCTGGTGGTGGCCAACATGATGGCGGTCCCGGTACGAACCGGGAAAGGAGTGAGTGTTCAGCCGGCCTGCTTGTCCGTATTCCGCGTGGGCAATGACGGAAAGCTCGACTTCGTTCGCAAGTACGAAATGGAAACCGGCGGCGGCAGGAGCCTGTTCTGGACGGGCTTCGCATCTTTGCCTTGAATATCCACCAGGAGGTTCTCACCATGCTGAATCGCCGCGAATTCATAGTCACGGGCGCCGGCGCCGCCGTGGCCGCCCGAGGCGCCACCGGCGATACGATGCGCTTCGCCATGAGCGGACACGAATTCAGGCACACCCCGCCGCATCCCGAAGCGGGAATCAAGATGACGGCTCGATACGGATATCATGGACTCGAGCCGTTCCAGGAAGACATCGCCAAGTACCTTGACAAGCCGCCGGAGGAGCTCAAGAAAGTCCTGGATGCGTCCGGTCTCGCGCTGGCAACCGTTGGGAGTGGCGGCCAATATCTGGACCCCGCCAAGATTCCGGAGACCGTCGAGAACAACGCCGCCAGGGCGCGCTACATCGCTTATTTCGGCTGCAAGCACCTCAAGATCAACCTCAGCCGGCGCGTGGGAAACGGCGTGGAGAACCTCAGCGACGAAACTGCCAAGACGCTGGCGAGAACTCTGAATGAGGCCGGCAAGCGCACCATGGACGCCGGCATCAAGTTGGCGTTCCATCCGCACTGCTGGACCCTTGTCGAGCGCGAGCCCGAGTTGAAGAAAATAATGGATCTCACCGATCCCAAGTATGTCTACCTGGTACTGGATACCGGCCATGCCAGCCTGGGCGGCATCGATCCGGTGAAGTGCCTGCGCGATTACTATTCCCGTTTGGCGGCCATGCACCTCAAAGACTGCGAAGCTAAGTACAGCGCCGGCAATGGATGGAAGGGCCCCGCCCCGAGCGAAGAGGAACATAATCGGGTGAATCTCTACAAGCGTCTGGGAACCGGCGGCGTCGACTTTCCCGCGGTTTTCCGCGTTCTGCGCGAGCGCAAATACGACGGCTGGGTAACGCTGGACTTCGACGCGCCCCGGGCCGGTGAGGGGACGGTCGAACAGGACATGGACTCCCATAAGAAGTACCTGGTAGAAACGCTGAAGGTGACGTTGAGAAGTTGAAGTGGCGCGTAGGCGGGCGGAAACTGCACGAGGGAAGATGTCGCAACAAGAATGATAAACTCGTTAGATACCCCACCCTATGACCGTTGGCCGCTCCACACGCTGCCTCGCGATACTGATTACACTCCCTGCCGCGGGCGCGGCGCAGGCCGCCCGCTACTCATTTGACGATGCCCAGGCGTTTCTGAAAGGCCATTGCCAGATCTGCCACCTGGGAACCGCCCCCGCCGCCGGCTTCGATATCCAACAGATTGCTTCCGCCGCCACCATCCGGTCGGAGGCCGCGCGCTGGAACAGGCTGGCTCTCCGCGTCCGGAACGGAGAGATGCCGCCCAAGGGCGCCCCTGTTCCGCCCGCCGACCAGCGCGAGCAGTTCGCCAACTGGGTCACCGCGTCCGTGCGCGAAGCTGGCTGCGCAGCCGGCGTCATGCCCAGCCCCGCGGGCATCCGCCGTCTCAACCGCGATGAGTATGCCGCCACCATTCGCGATCTGCTCGATATACAGGTGGACGTCACCAGTTCGCTACCTGCCGATGGCGCCGGCGGCGAAGGCTTCGACAATGCCGGGGAGACGCTGTTCCTCTCCCCGCTGCTCTCGGAAAAGTACATGCAGGCCGCGAAGTTTGCCATGGACGCCGCGGCCAAGGAATATAAATCCCGCGAAAGGATTCTGGTCGCGCGGCCGGGCAATGGCGTCTCGCCCGAACAGGCCGCGCGCGAAATCCTGCAGGCCTTCCTGCCGCGCGCATTCCGGCGCCCTGCGGCCGAGGATGATGTCGCGCAGTATCTGACGCTTTTTCGCGCCGCGCGCAAGCAGGGCCAGGAATTCGAGCCAGCCATTCTGTTTACCTTACGCGCCGCGCTGGTTTCCCCGAGATTCCTCTTTCTGGCCGAACCGCCGAACACCAGCGCCGACCTGCGCCGCATCGACCCCTACTCGCTGGCCTCGCGCATGTCCTATTTCCTGCTAGGCAGCATGCCCGACGAGTTGCTGTCCGATATCGCCGCCGCCGGCAAGCTCCACGAGCCAGCGGTGGTCCACCAGCTAATCCCGCGCATGCTGCGCCGCGAGCAGGCCCTGGAGTTTGCGAAGCGCTTCGTCGATCAGTGGCTGCGTATCCGGCAGCTTGATACCGACAAGGCGCCCGACGCCAAGCTGTTCCCCGCCTGGACCACCGATGAGGAGCTTCGCTCCGATATCCGGCTTCAGCCCGCCATCTTCTTCCACGAGATTCTCAAGCGCGATCTTTCGGTCCTGAACCTGATCGATTCTACCCAGACTGTAGTCACACGCAAGCTGGCCCGGCATATCGGTGAGACCATCAAGTTCACGGGCGACGCCCAGCAACCCCAGTGGGCCGACCTGCCCCAGGGTTCCACCCGTGGCGGTCTGCTGGGAATGCCCGCGGTCCTGGCCGTTTCCTCATACCCGTATCGCACCAGCCCGGTGCTGCGCGGCGCCTGGATTCTGGAATCGATTCTCGGCACACCGCCGCCGCCTCCTCCCGCCGAAGTGCCGGCGCTCGAAAAGCAGGACTCAGCCGAGGCTCCGAAATCCGTCCGCGAGATGCTTACCCAGCACCGCGCCAACGCCGCCTGCGCCGGTTGCCACAGCCGCATTGACCCGCTGGGCTTCGCCCTGGAGAACTACGATTTCATCGGCCGGTGGAGGGATCAGGACGCCGGGAAGCCCATCGACAATCGCGGCGAATTGCCGGACGGCACCATCGTCGCCGGGCCGCAGAGCCTGAAAGCGGCGCTGCTCGACCGCAAGGATCTCTTCGTGCGCAACCTGACCGTGAAGATGTTAGGATACGCCTTGGGCCGGGGTCTCACCCTGCAGGATTCGTGTACGGTCGATCGCATCGTGGCTGAGTTGAGGGACAATGATTATCGGGCCCAGAAGTTGATTGAGTTGATCGTGTTGAGCGTGCCGTTTCAGTATCAGCCGCCAGCCGCGGGGCGGCCCAAGGGAGCAAGACAGTGACCACTGGCAGGATGAAGATTTCGCGGAGAACGCTGCTGCGAGGCGCCGGCGTCAGCCTGGGGCTGCCCTGGTTGGAGGCGATGCTGCCGGAGGCGATGATGCCCTCCTCCGCGCGCGCTCAGTCGCCGGCGCCGCAGAACCCCGTGCGCATGGCGGTGCTGTACATGCCCAACGGCGTCAACACCGCGCACTGGTATCCGGAGGGCGTGGGCCGCGACTTTCAACTCTCCGCGACCCTGGAACCCCTGGCCGGTCTCAATGACCAGATCCTGGTCTTAAGCAACCTGTGGAACGCCGGCGCCAAGGGCGGCGACGGCCATTACTGCAAAGAGTCCGCCATCCTCACTTGCGCGACCATCAAGAAAACTCCCGGCGTCGATCTCGCCAACGGCACCTCCATGGACCAACTGGCCGCGCAGAGGCTCGGCGAGCACACGCCCCTTCCCTCCCTGGAACTCGGGATTGCCCCGGTTGCCGTGGGCGTGGACCTGGCTGTGGGATACACGCGGATTTACGGTTCGCATATCTCCTGGAGCAATGCCAACACTCCCCTGGCACGCGAGTTGAATCCCCGGGGCGTTTACGAGCGCCTCTATCGGGCCGGCACCGCCCAGACCGGCGACGCCGCCAAACTGGATACGCTGTTGCTGGACCGCGTGCTCGGGGATGCCAGGCGATTGCGCGCCGAAGTAGGGGCCGCGGATGGGGTGCGCCTCGATGAGTACCTCTCAGTCATGCGCTCCATCGAACAGAGAGTGCAGCGGGCATCCAAAGGCGAAAAAAGAGACTGGAAAGCGCGCGTGCCGTTGCGACCCGAAGCCGCTCCAACGGACCAGCCCGGCAACCACGAAGAGCACTGCCGGCTGATGCTCGACATGATCGCCACCGCCTTCCAGAGCGACACTACGCGCATCAGTACTTTCATGTTCGGCAACGCGGTCAGCAATGTCAGCTTCCGCTTCCTGGAGGGCGTGAGCCTGGGCCACCACGATACTTCGCATCATGGAAAGACGGAAGACAAGCTGCGCCAGTATCAGCTCGTCAACCGCTGGCACGTGGCGCAATACGCCTATCTCCTGCGCAAGCTGAAGTCCATGAAGGAGGGTGACTCCACGGTTCTGGACAACTCCATGATCCTCTTTGGCTCGGCGCTCAGCGACGGCGACAGCCACAACCCGCACAAACTCCCGCTGGTGCTGGGGGGCCGCGGGGGCGGCCGCATCGACGCCGGCCAGCATCTGAAATACACGGACGACACGCCGCTGGCGAACCTGTACGTGTCGATGCTGGATGCATTCGGCGCGCCGGTGGAGCGATTCGCCGACAGCACCGGTCCGTTGCCTGGGGTACTTGTTTAAATCTATGCGCAGGCTACCGGTTTTGGCGATCGGCCTGGTGGTTTCGGTTTTGATTCTGCACGCCGCGGACATCTCCGGCATCTGGTTAGGAAGTGTGACCGGCGGCCGCCGCAACCAGGTGCAGGATTTCGCCTTCCAGTTCATTCAGAAAGGCGCGACCCTCACGGGGAAGTTATACCTCGACTACGGTAGCACCCCGATACTGAAAGGCACCATCGACGGGGACCAGATCTCGTTCCAGGTAGTGGCCCGGGAGCAGGCCGGCAATGAGATCAACCAGGCCGTGCTGCGCTTCACGGGCACGCTGAAGGACGGCGAAATCGAAATCACTCGCGAGCGCGAAGAAATCCGGGCCGCCGGCAACTCGGGCGCAGCTTTCGCGCGGCCCGGATCGCAAACCTTCCGCCTGAAGCGCCTGCCGTAGCGCTTTGCGCCGGTTCTTCGCCTCTGTGGCACACTGGGAGCCGGGACACTTCACGCGGGAGAGAAATCCAAATGACGTCGAAAGCGCTGCTCAGGTATTCGGTACCTTTGGTTCTGTCGACCAGCCTGTTCTGGCTTATCGGCTCCGCCTCTGCCAAGGTCATCTTCAAGGCCGACTTTGAGACCGGCGATCTCAGCCAGTGGGACAAGACCGGCACCCGCGGCCAGAATGCGACAGCGAGAAACATTCAGGTCGTCACCGACATCGTCCAGGAGGGAAAGTACGCCGGCAAGTTCACGATCCACGAAGACGATGTGTTCAACGCCCAGCAGTTGCGCGTGCAGATCGGCGGACCGAAGGTTACGGTCGAAGAAGGCTCCGACACCTACATGTCCTTCTACCTGTACATGGCCGAGCCGCCGAAGGACCGCGACAACTTCTTCTATTGGGAGGGAACTCCGCCGCCGAAATACGACAATGTCATGACCTGGTGGGTCCAGCCGAAAGAAGGGGGCGGGGCGCTCATCAAGTACGGTACGGGGAACCTGGGGCGCAACGGCACGCACTGGGAGGCGGATTTCACGATTGGCAAATGGCACCAGTTGGCGATGCATATCCATTGGTCGGAGGACCAGGACAAAGGGAACACGCGGCTCTGGTTCGACGGCGTTCTGGTCCTGGACAAGAAGCTGAAAACCAAAGGCCCCGAGTCTGTGTACTTCTGCCAGCCCGGAATCCATCGCAGTCCGCACCGTCCCTCGGTCGACACCATCTATTTCGACAATTTCATCCTCGCCGACACCCTGGAAGAGGTCGTAAAGGAACTCCCAAAGGCTGCAGGCGCAGCCGGGGGCAACGCGCCGGCGAAATGACTGCTCCGCCCGGTCTCGACGGGCAAACCGGGTGCCACCGCCAGCGCCAACGGGAGCCTTCGCGGTCCCTTCCGGGCCGTCAGCCCCGCGGTGATAACATGCTCCAGGATGATGCTTTGGCTGTCTTACTTCCTTTATGCGGGCCAGGATGTTAGCCGTAGTGGCAACGGGTGTGGCCAGGGTTCGCAGCTTGCTTTTCCCACGGATGCCGAAGTATACTGTAGTAACCTCAGAGTAAGGTCGGCTGCGATCGCCTTTCGGAGCTGGGTGTAACTACCCTCACGTCGGTTTACCCCGCACCCGAAGTGCAAATGCCGCGCTTATAACTGTTGAATTGAGACGACACAAACTCCGCTTTAGACACAAACTCACCTTAGTACCCAAAGAATCCCGCCAGTTTCTTGGTAGTATAGGAAACGAGCTCACAGTATCCGGTTAAATTTTGCGAAACGCCATAATGCAGCGCCGATACTCCATGCGGTGGACAAGGTCACGCATGCTTCCGTGCCGCGGCTGGAACCAACCAGTGTTGCGGACACCTCGGGACTGAGCCGGCGGCCTTAAGCTGCGAATTCCGGATCGATCCTTAGATCGATTCTTGGCCCGATGATGACGGAGTTTATTTAATTTGCCCTCGAACTGTAATGCTGCCACCCCGCAAAAGTCCCGGGAATCGGATCTGGACGCCAGGCTGGCTAAACGCCGGGCGGTCGAACAGTTGGCGATCGACGGACCGCCATCGGAGCATGTGAGTCCTTTTCTCTTACGACATGCCTGCCGTGTTCGTCCGCTCCTTAAGACGGCCCTTATGGGGGTGGGCCTGTACCGGCGAGGGTTGCGAAATGCCTTGAAGCCTGAAGTTCGCTGCGTTAAGCTGGCTTTCCGGAACTTGCCAAAGGCCTTTGATGGTTTCCGAATTCTCCATTTGGCCGACCTTCATATTGACGGCATGGATGGCCTTACGGAGGTCGTGTCGGAGATTGTCTCGGAGTGTGACGTTGACCTCTGTGTTATGACCGGGGATTACCGCTTCGAGACCTACGGTTCCTGCGCTGCCGTGTATCCGCGAATGCGGAAGATTCACTCGGAAATAAGGGCTGAATTCGGAGTTCTTGGGATCCTGGGCAACCATGATGCGGCGGAGATGGCATTTGAATTTGAAGAGTACGGCATCCGAATGCTTGTGAACGAAGCCATGGAACTCCGGCGCCAGCGACAATCGCTGTGGATTGTTGGCGTTGACGACCCGCACGAATACCAATGCGAGGATCTGCCTCTGGCGCTCCAAGAGGTACCGCCTGACGGCTTCAAGGTTCTCCTGGCCCACACGCCGGAGATGTTCCAAGAAGCATCCTATTCCGGCGTTGACTTGTATTTATGCGGCCATACTCATGCCGGTCAAATAGCGCTGCCTTTCGTGGGAGCTCTGATCCAGAATGCCAACTGTCCACGTGAGTTTGTGCAGGGTCATTGGCAGTATGGAGAAATGCAAGGTTATACCAGCGCTGGGGTGGGCTGCTCCATGCTGCCCATACGTTATAACTGTCCCCCCGAGATTGTCATCGTCGAGCTCACCTGCCTGCCCTAAGCGCCTGGAGAGCACCAAAGCCTTTGGCCGAAAATCGGGACGGAGCGCGGCGGAGTGCGGTTTCTCTGGCGCGGCGTGGGTGCGCTCCGGCAATGATCGTGGCACGACGGAGGCGTTCAAGTGAACCGCGGGGTTTACCGATCGCCGTTCACTTGGACGCCAGTCACGGCGTTTCGTAGCGTCGCAGTGCCGCAGGTCTGAAGCTTCCCGGAGGCGGCGTTTTCTCCTGTTCTGCCATTCACCCGTGAAGTCGCAGAATCGATCCGACCGGCATTGAGGATGAGCGGGCGCGCGCGATTTATTGGCCCGTTGCTGAATTTGGTGGAAGATCTGCGGGGTGAGTTGAAGATCAGGTGACTAAAGCCCGGTGGTTGAATCCAGGTGGTCGAAGCCCGCGAGGGCGATCGTGGATGCCTTCAAGGCGATTCAAGCGGATGCCCTCAAAGGGGGGCGTTGAGGTTACGAGTGGGTCTGCCGCCAGACGACAGCTTGTTCCTGGCGGCATGAGGATGTTGGGTAGGTGCAAAGAGGCGACGGCTTGTTCCCATCTGCATTGGGGTGGGGTCTGGCTGGGTGTGCTGCGCTTCAGGTTATCGGCGTTGTCTCATGGACGCGGCTCAGACGGGTCCTCCGAGGTGCTGCCCCTGCGGGGCAGCGCACTCGAATGCCAGTTCTCCCTGAAGGGCAGTTTCGGCAGCCGCCAGGGCTGCGCGCTTGCATTCGCTTTCGGGCCAGGCCGTTATCACCTTGAGGCGATAGCGGTGGAATGATGCATGTGCTGAGAACGCTTGTTTCATATGCTTATTCCTTACGTTTTTGAAGATATTCCAAAACAGCCGTTACAGGAAGCGGGTGAATCCACGAATACAGGCTGGAAGAATCATGGCATGCCCGCTAGCGGGACCACGTCAACCGTCGCGCCGCACGTCATCAGCCTGTGAATCCTCCCGCAACCGCGGAAACCGCGAATGGCGGAGGTGGTTGTCCGCGTCCACTCGACGAACTCAAACTGCCCTGTCAGCTCCGGCTTCAGCCACCTGCGCGCCTTCATCTTTTCAGCCGTGAGCCCCTGAACCCGGATTGCATCCGGGCCCCGTACTTCATTGGTCGTCGCCTAGTCTATCGTCATTTCCGTTAGTGCCAACACTATCTTTGGGGTTACTTCAAAGACATCTGTAAGTCTATCGAACGCTTGAGGTTTGTTGGTGTACCATAACGGGTCGATTTACGGTCCTGGGCGGTCTATGCAGCGCACTGGAACCTCAAGGACTTGCCGGCAGGCCGGCGTTACCCCAGAATGAGAACAAATGAAGATCAACTATCCCGACGGAACGACCCTGAAGGCCCTGCTGCTGATGCATGGGAACGATGCTCTACACGCCGCTGTTCCGGGTGACGATGACGTGCGCACTTTCACCATCGCTAATGGGACCTGGATTTCAGAGGAATGTGAGCCGGTTACCATCGAATTCGCATGGCAACGCCGGGAAAAGGCCCAAGTCCCCAACGAGACCGAATGTGTTTGCCCGACGGATCTGGCCTCTCGCCTCATATCGGCGCTTCACGCCGGCACCAAAGGGGACCGCTTGATCGAGAAACATGTTGTATGTGTTTTCTCCTGCTAGCGGGAGTTGGCTGAGTGCTTGAGCGTTTTCGGGATGGTGGGCTAGAGCTAGAACCCCTTTGTGAGGCAGATTGTTAATCTGCGGCGGATTGTTAATCCACCCGGGCGATGCGGCAGCGAGCGAGTCCGCGTTTTGCCACCATGCCCACGTGCGTGTGCAATCGCGGCAGGCGGATTGCCAATCCGCCGCAGGTTAACAACCTGCCCCACAAACCCGAGTTTACCGACAGCGATAAGGCGGCAACCCAGACACCAGTGAGGAGCATCCGGCCACCGGCCACCAGCATCCGGCATCCATTTCCCTACTCCACCGGGACGTGAGTGCCTTTGCCCTGCGGCTCCCGGCTCAGGTCCGCGATCCGGTCGTCAAGCAGGCTGCGCAGACCCTTCAGAAACTCCACTCGGGAATTGCGGAAGTGATCGCGGGATACCTGGGACCAGCACTTCTCCAGCAGCGGAATCGCCGTCTGGCAAACAAAGCAGCCCGGGGCGTGCGTGTGCGTATGCGTTTGCGTATTCTCGGCTTCCATTTCAGGCATTTGAAGACTCCTTCATTTCAACGGTCAAAATCCTGTTCTCCAGCCTGGCGCGGCCCGGCGACAAGCCGGCCATGGACGTGGGCAGCCCGATATGCCGCCGCAGCGTTCCAATCTCCACCACCAGTTCGTCGCCCTTCTTGAACAACCCGACTTCGCCCTTCACGGCGAACGGCAACTGTAGCCTGACCTCGTAGTGGCCGTCGGATTTCACGAACGTGAACGGCGCTTCGGTGCGGCTGATAGCCGCCGGATCTTCGCCGCCGCCGTAGAGCGCCCGCGCCAGATCCTCCAGCCGTTCGCGCCCCAACACCTCATGCGTGAACAAGGGAACGCGCTTCACCGCCACCGGCGCGAAATAGGCTTCGATTTCCTCCAGGATCCTGGCCTGCGACGACCGCCATTCCCGAAAGAACGCGTCGGTCACCTCGGCCGGCAGCACGCGGTTCACGATGACGCCATCCACCGTCAGGCCGTGAAGCGTAAAATACACGAAGGCCCGCTGGGTTTCCCGCAGCACCATGCGTTCCGGATTGGTGACCAGCCGGACGCTGGTCGTCTTCGGATCTTCCATCAGCTCGCCGATGCCGTCCAGCCGGTCGAACAGTTTCTGGATGTTGCCGAAGTAAGTGTCGGGCGGCAGTTCCACCGGCGAGACGCGGTTGGCCAGGGGCCGCACCGCCTTGAGGATTCCGCGCTGGAACGGAAAGATGTGTTTCATGTACCACTCCAGCGTGTTCGGCATGCTCACAAAACGCATCGACTCGGCCGTTGGGGCGCAGTCGAGCACAATCACGTCGTACCGGTTCTCGCGGCGGAACTGGTTGACGTACATCATGGCGCTGAGCTCTTCCATGCCCGGCAGAATAGCCAGTTCCTCGGCCTCCACGTCGCTTATGCCGGTGGTCTTCAGCACCGAGATCACGTAAGAGGAGATTTCCCTCCAGTGCCGCTTGATCTCCTTCTGGATATTGACCTCGTGGATGGCCAGATGTTCGTTGATCGTGTACGGGTCGCCCGTCTTGCTGTGGAAAAGATTGGTTTCCAGATCGAACGCGTCGGCCAGGCTGTGGGCCGGGTCCACGCTCATCACCAGAGTGCGGTAGCCCAGACGCGACAACTCCAGCCCTGTGGCAGCCGCCAGGCTCGTTTTTCCGACGCCTCCTTTGCCGCTGAAAAGCAGGATGCGCATGACTTCATCTTAGCGCGAGCCCGCCTCGCCGGGCATGGCGCGAAAGGCGGATTGCCAATCCGCCGCAGGTTAAACAACCTGCCCCACAGACCCTTTCACGCCAGCCCGAACATGGCGCGGTATTTCTCCGGCAGATGCGTGGGCCGCATCTCCCGCGTCACGAACACATGCCGCGTGTACCCCGTGGCCAGCTGCCGGCCGGTCTCGGCGGCGCGAATCTCATAGGCGAACGTCACCATGCGCGTCGCAGCCCGCTCAATCCAGGTCTTCACCACCACTTCGTCGTCGAATCGGGCCGGCGACCGGTACCGGCAGTTGGCTTCGGCTACCGCCAGATAAATGCCGTCCTGGCTCTCCATGTCGCGGTAGTTGAAACCGCGGGCCTTGCACAATTCCACCCGGCCCACTTCCATCCACACCAGGTAATTCGCGTAGTAGACCACGCCCATCTGGTCGGTCTCCGCATAGCGCACTCGCAGGCGCGTTTCGGTGGCAATGGTCATGGGAATTGGCATTGTAACTCGCGGCAACGCAAGCGCCCGCGGCACCGTCTGATAGACTGGAAGCTGCCAGCTAGACTGAAAGCTACCAGGCCAGAGGGAAAGCTACCAGCCCACAATGCGCGCGCGTGTACTGTTTTTCGGGATGCTCAAGGAATTGGTGGGGCGGACAGCCGAAGAGGCCGAATTCCCCGAAGGCGCGGACCTGCGTTCGGTTTTTGAGATTTATGCGCGCCGCTATCCGCCCCTTCGGGAACTGGCTCGGAGTATCGTAGTGGCGCGGAATCAAGAGTTCGCGGAGCTTTCCACGGCGCTGGCGGACGGCGACGAGGTGGCTTTTCTGCCGCCCGTCAGCGGCGGCGCCAGACCTAACCCTCGGGCCAACCCTCTGGAAATCCTCCAAGACGGCCACTACTTCGCGCTTACGCGCAATACCATCGACCCGGCCGCGATCATCCGCCGCATCCAGACCGGAGCCGAGGGCGCGGTGGTCACCTTTGAGGGCACGGTTCGCAACAACACCCGGGGCAGGCGAACGCTTTGCCTGGATTACGAAGGGTACGAATCCATGGCGCTCAAGGTGATCGCCCAAATCGGCCGCGAGTTGGCCGCCGCCCATGCCATCGGCCGGGTGGCCATGGTGCATCGACTGGGACGCATATTGATCGGCGAGACCAGCGTAGCGGTGATCGTTACTGCCCCCCACCGCCAGCCGGCATTTGAAGCCGCGCTGGAGGGCATCGACCGTTTGAAGAAGCTGGCGCCCATCTGGAAGAAGGAGCATTTCGCGGATGGCGAAGTCTGGGTGGAAGGGGAGTGGGACCGCAATGTTCCCGTGGTTCTTGCACAAGGCTCCGATGAAGCCGCGCAGTAAGCGCTGGTTGGCGGCGGCGGTCTGCACCGTTGCAGTCTGCGCCGCCGCGCTGCTGGCACAGCCGACCACCACCATCCGGGTCAACGTCGACCTGGTCCACGCCATCGCCACGGTTAAGAACCAGTCGGGACAGCTCGTAGCCTCGCTCCAGAAGGAGGATTTCGAGGTCTACGACAACGGCTCGCACCAGGAAATCGCCGTCTTCGAGCGGACCACCGCCCAGCCGCTCTCGGTGGCCTTGCTGGTGGATATCAGCGGCTCCACCGCCAAGGAACTGAAGTACGAAGGCGAATCGGCATCGCGCTTTCTGCGAGCGTTGTTGACCGAGGGCAATCCGGACGACGTGGTTTCGCTCTACACGTTTAACTATGAGGTGAGGCAGGTCAAAAACTTCACTCATAACTACAAGTCGCTGGAGGACCGGCTCAAACTGCTGCACGGGGAGGCCGGCACCGCGCTTTACGACGCCATCTACCTGGCCGCGCGCGACCTGGAGCCCCGCGACGGCCGCAAGGTCATCGTAGTGGTTACCGATGGCGGCGACACCTTCAGCAAAGCCAGTCTTCATGAGGCGCTGGACCAGGCCCAGCTTGCCAATGCCGTGATTTACCCCATCGTGGTTTTGCCGATTACCAATGACGCCGGCCGCAACGTCGGCGGCGAAAACGCCCTGAAATACATCGCCGATGGCACTGGCGGGCGCTCCCAATACCCGGCCCTGGGCGCGGAGTTGGACCGGGCATTCACCGACATCGTCAGCGAATTGCGAACGCAGTACCTGCTTGGCTTTTATCCCCAAAACGTGCCGCTCACCAAGTCCCGCTTTCACAAGCTGGAGATCCGGGTGAAGCGGCCGGAATTGCGGGTCTCGGCGCGGAACGGCTATTATGGTGATTCCGAGGGTAGTTCGGGTGCGGCGGGCGCCCGCACTTCTGTCACACCCGAACGAAAATCCAAGCCGCATGAGAGGTGATTACGC
This sequence comes from Candidatus Acidiferrales bacterium, assembly GCA_035570275.1. Lineage (GTDB taxonomy): Bacteria > Acidobacteriota > Terriglobia > Bryobacterales > Bryobacteraceae > DATMNI01. Next base: position 14,633 of record DATMNI010000218.1, read on the forward strand.
CACCACCATTTGCCCCGAAGACCGGGCGCGCGCCGGAACAGACGTTTGAGGAGACCAAGTACCTTAAGCACCTGATTGAAAAATCCACGCTGGTGCGCGTGAAACTGGAGGATGGCGAGGAAGTGGTCGGCGTCATCGAATACTACGACCAGTCGTTCATTCGGATCACCCGCAAGGGCGAACCGAACCTTTTCATCTTCAAGCACGATATCAAGTATCTCCAAGAAGAGAGTTAGCGCCCACCGCGGAGCCCTTCGCCATTCATGCCATACCTGGAAACGGCCGTGGAAATCGCGCGCGAGGCCGGCACGCTGCTGGCCACCTACTTTGAGCGCCGCGTAGCCTTTGAGCTCAAGGGCGAGTTTGACCTGGTGACCGAAGCCGACCGCGCCTCCGAGAAGCTGGTGGTGGAACGGTTGCGCTCGCATTACCCTTCACACGGCATCGTGGCCGAGGAGGGCGGCGGCCATGAAAGCGTCTCCGACTACCGCTGGTTCGTGGACCCCCTGGACGGAACCACCAACTTCGCGCACAGCTTCCCGATCTTCAACGTCACCCTCGGCCTGGAGCAGGCCGGCGAGATGGTGGCCGGCGTCATTTACGACCCCATCCGCCAGGAAATGTTCACCGCCGAACGCGGCGCGGGCGCTTATCTGAACCATCGCCGCATCCGCGTTTCGGCCGTGAAACGTCTGGAGGACAGCCTGGCTTCCACCGGCTTTCCGAGCCGCAAGCGCCACGAGAACGTGAACATCCACTTCTATCACCAGATGGCATTGGCTTCGCACGGCGTGCGCCGCACCGGTTCGGCGGCCATCGATCTGGCCTGGGTGGCCTCGGGCCGCCTGGATGCCTTCTGGGAATTCGGCCTGAAGCCGTGGGACATGGCTGCCGGCACACTGCTGGTGCGCGAAGCCGGCGGCGCGGTTTCCGACATGCGCGGCGCCCCGCACTCGGTCACGGCGTCGGAACATCTGCTGGCCGATAACGGCGCCCTGCACGGCCAGGTACTCGATCTCTTCGGCGAAGTCTTCCGCGGCCATTTCCGGGTGGCGATCCCGCCGATCCAATAACACGGGCATTCTTGCCGGTGTGGCTTTTGGGGTATTGCTGGCGCGGATTCGCTTCGGCGGCCCGGGCTGGAGCGCCCCCGTCTGCATGTCGCCGGACGTCGTCAACGCCGCGACCCTGTCCAGTGACGGCGTGGCTCCCGGGGAATTCGTCAGCCTCACGGGCTTCGGAATCGGACCGGAAAATCCCGTGGTGTATCAACCGGTCGATCAACCCGGTCCGCCGGGACAAACTCCGCTGGCTCTGGGCGGCGCCGGTCATCTATGCACAGTCGCGGCAGGTGAACGCCATGGTTCGGTCCGGAGTCGGCGGGATTACCACAGCGGTCAGCCTGGAATCTAACGGCGCTACGTTTGGTCCGTTCATTGTGGGGGTCGCCTTTGCGGAACCGGAGATCTTCCGTCTCCATCCCGGCGTCTCCATCCCGGCGTTTCCACCCAAGCGGCGGCCCTCAACCAGGATTCTACCGAGATTGGTTGCGGGGCGTCAGTGGTTGAAGACCAATGAGGTCGAGGTGAGGAAAGGGGCGTTACCGATCTTGGTAATGTCCGAAGGGAAGAGCAGCGTAAACTGAATCATGCTGCGCGAAGACCTGTCTTTGGGGGACCATATGAGAGTGACGGCTAATGATAGACCTTGAAACGGAGCAACCAACTTGCTACTGGACGTTTGAAGTGTAGCGGACTATGAAAGTAATAGTGATGTTTGGAATGCTGATAGGTTAGGTCCTCCAGTGGTTACGCCGACAGGAATCTCCCTTGATTATTTCGGTGAAGGGCGATTCTGTTGACAGAGCGAGGCATCGCAATTAGAGTGAGAACAGGTTCCAAACGACCCAGGGAGACACGGCCCATGACGGGAATTCAGTTCATCACGGACGCGAAAGGCCGCAGGACGGCGGCGGTAATTGACCTCAAGAAACACAGGGCGCTGTGGGAGGATATAGAGGACGTGCTGGTTTCCCGGTCGCGGCGGCATGAAAAACGAATCCCGCTTGAAAGGGTAAAGGCGGACCTGATGGCAAGCGGAAAGCTTCATGGCTAACTACGACGTCGCATTGACGTCAAGTGCGGAGAAAGAACTCACGAAACTGTCGGGCCAATTTGATCGCGCGCATCGTTCCGCGCCTGGATGGTCTTGCCTCCAATCCCCGTCTGTCTGGCTGCAAGAAACTGCGGGGCGGTGATGACGAGTGGCGCATTCGCGTCGGCGACTACCGCGTGGTGTACACGATCGACGACACAAAACTGTTGGTGGAGGTGACGCGAATCCGTCACCGAAGCGAGGTATACGAACGATAACTGCGCGCCCCTACACCCATGACGATGAGCGTGCTGCGCCTGCCAGGGTCTGCCCTTCGGGCTCTGATTGCCGTGGCAGGGAAGGCCCCAAGCCAGCGATAAAGAGGTGCGACACCTCCCGGTGGCAGCGCTGCGAGGGCATTCCGCAGGGCCGCGGAGTTCGTTCGGTTTCGCTGCTGCGCGCGGCATCCCAGCCGGGCGCAGCACCGTGTCGTGGTTGGGTTGGAAGGGACGTGACGCGCGTGTTCATCCACGAAGCCGTGCGGGTGGACCTGCCGGTGGGCCTGCGGGTACACCTGGCGTGACCGCTTCTTGGCCCGCACCTTATTCACCCGCACCGTCACCCCTGCGCTGGCGCATGATCTCGCTGGCCTTCTGGGCCACCGCCATCAACTATCTCGATCGCCAGACCCTATCGGTCGCCGCTCCCGCGCTGCGCCAGCAGTTCCACATGAGCAACGTGGACTACGGGCACGTGGTCTCGGCCTTTTTGCTGGCTTACACCATCATGAACGGCGTTTCGGGCCCCTTGATCGACCGCTTGGGAACGCGCATGGGATACGGCCTCTGCGTCGCCTGGTGGTCCATTTCCGCGATTCTGCACGCCTTTTCCCGCGGCGCCCTCAGCCTGGGCGCCTTTCGCTTTCTGCTGGGCATGGGCGAGGCCGGGAACTGGCCGGCCGCCGTCAAAGTGGTGGCCGAATGGTTCCCTGAGAACGAACGCGCCCTGGCCGCGGGCGTGTTTAATAGCGGCTCGGCGGTGGGCGCGATTCTGGCGCCGCCCATCGTGGCCTTCCTGCTGCTGCGGTTCGGATGGCAATCGGCATTCGTGTTCACGGGCGTCGCCGGCTTGATCTGGCTGGTTTTCTGGGGCAGAATTTATCGCTCGCCCGACGCCGAAACCGGTGAGGCTGTCCGGCCGCCCGTGCGGGTCGGTGTCCTGCTCCGCACGCGTTTCGTCCGAGCCTTCACCGCCTCCAAAATCTTCTTCGATTCGGTGTGGTATTTCTACATTTTCTGGTTCCCCGAGTACCTCAAGCACGCCCGCAATTTCGATTTGGCGGCGATCGGCAAGTTTGCGTGGATTCCATTCCTGGTGGCCGGCTTCGGCAACATCCTGGGCGGCTGGTTGTCGAGTTGGCTGCTGGGGCGCGGCTGCTCCGTGACCATCGCGCGGAAATCGGCGGTAACGTTTTTCACCGTGCTGATGATGTCCGCCATCCCGGCGGTCTTGGTGCCGCAGGCGTGGCTCTCGATCGGTTTCGTCTCCCTGGCGATGTTCGGCTACACCGGCGCCCTCGCCAACATGCTGACGCTGCCCGCTGATGTCTTTCCGAAGCATGCCGTCGGATCGGTCTACGGCCTGGCCAGCATGGGTTCCGGTTTCGGCGGCATGGTTTTTACGACGATCACCGGCTGGGTGGTAGAGCACTACTCATACACGCCCGTGTTCATCGGATTCGGGTTTGTGCCGCTGGTGTGCGCATCGATCCTGTGGCTGTTTCTGGGGCCGCTGGTGCCGCTGGATGTGGATTCACCACCGCCACTGGCCGCACCGGATTTGACCGCAGCATGACTTAGTACACCGTTTCGCAAATACGGTTTCGTATTTCGAGGTAACCGCTCCGTGACCCGTCGCGGCTCTGATCGGAGCCGCGCGCGTAAGCAAGCGGTTTCCCGATACGTTGGCGAACTTCTGAAAGCCGCATGACTTGGCACCTGGGGGCCGCCAACGCTAACTTTGGTCGACTGCGGTTTCCGCGCAGTCGGCGAGGCCCGAACACTCGAACCGATGTATCGCGCCGTACAAATTACTGTCTACGAGTTTACAAGTGTGTAGTTTTTCAACAAACCGCGTAGATCTTGGGTATATCCATAGTTATGTTGAATATATCCATAGTTATGGATTCCGGCGTGTCGCCGGCCGGTATCCGATGGCGAATCAATAACGTGCCATATCGTACACCGAATGGCTCTCAACCTGCTTATACAAGCATCAGAAATGAACGCCGACCCGCAAACACAACTACCGCGTGTTGAATCGAATCAGCTTACACTCGCTGAACTCGATCGCAATACCCAGGAGAACGGTAGCCGTTTCTTGAGATCGCGACAAACAGCGGCTCAGCGACGCGAGCGGGTCCGGCAGATTGGATGCGATTTTTCGACCTTCGGCGCCGCCGGCAAGGTTGTAATGCAGGGTGGCAATGTTTGCCAGCCTGCCGCAACGAGTTGGACTAGCCGAAGGTGGTACTACTATCCGGTTCGCGCATTTCAGTTAGCTTTTGTAGTATAAACATTCAGTCGTCTTGTCGGCGCTAACGCGCCCGACCCAGCCGCACTAATCATAAACCAATAGAGCGCCCGACTCTTATAATCCGGTTCACCCGGCACAATCTGGCAAAGCAGAATGAGGATAACTATGCTTACAACGAACTTACGAAAACTATCTATGATCGCGTGCTTTGCGGCCGCCGCCGCACTCGCCGCCAGTGACACCAAAACCGAACTAGCGACGATCGCCGTCCAGGGTGGAACCGCCACTTTCGTCGCCAATACCAACGTGGCAGCCGTCAGCGTGAAAGGCAAATCCAGCGCGCTGGTAGCCAAGTTGAGCTTGCGCCGGGCCGCGGAGGGCCTGCAGTTGGAGCACATCGATGCGCGCCTTTCCGTGCAGACGCTGTTGACCGGCATGGGCCTGCGCGACTCCCACATGCGCAAGTATGTCTTCACCACCGCCGATGGCCAGGTGCCGGACCTTCACTTCGAGGGCGCCAATACGACCTGCTCCGGATCGGCAAAGGAAACCACCTGCCCGGTGGCCGGCATGCTCACCATCCGCAACATCGCCCGCCCGTTCACCCTGCCGCTGAAGATTCGTGAGGACGGCGCCGGATTCAAGGCTTCCGGAGACGGCGTGGTAAAACTTAGCGCTTACGGCATCGAGCAGCCGTCGGAGTTAGGCGTAAAGATGAATGACGAAATACTGCTGCACTTCGATTTCGCCGCCAAGCCGGTCGCGGGCGACGTGGCCATGCTCATGGAGCGTAGATAATGAAGGGCACACTTCTAGCCACGCTGGCAGTGGCAACCTTGGGCCTGGGGCCCCTGGCGCGGCCCGCCTTCGCGTACCCGACCATGATCCGGCTCGGCTACGTGAACTGCGCCGCCTGCCATATCGCACCGCAAGGCGGCGGCCTGCTGAACTCCTATGGCCGCGGCATCGATGAGGCCCAGAGTCTCCGGGCGGGCGAGTACAAGCCGTCGGAGAATCGTATTGCCAACGCGTTGAACTGGGGCGGGCGCATTACGCAGGATATCCGCGTGGTCGCCCAGGAGACCCTCAACACGTCCACCGGTGCGCCGATTCTGGGCGTGTTCCGGAGCCGCCTGATGTACCGCAACAACACCGACCTCGGCAAAGGCTTTCGCGTGTCGGCGGTAGTGGTGGGTGAGCACACAGCCGCGCTTCGGCCCAGCCTGGCGTACGACCCGCCGGTGAAACAGACAGACATATACGTCACCACCGCGCTGATCTCCTACAGGCCCACCAAGACCCTGGAGTTTTCCGCGGGGCGCGACCAGTTGCCGACCGGCCTGAACCTGACCGACCTCGGGATGTACATCAAGGCCCGGGATCAGTACGGCTACTACGACGCTCCCACCCAGGTGAAGATGTCCAAGTGGGGCGACCACTACACCATCAGCCCGTACGTGTTCGGCCCCGGAGGCAACGAACACAGCGGCTTCCACGAATCCGGCGCCGGCATGCTTGCCGAGGTGGACATACTGCCCGGAAACCATCGCACCGTGGTGGGTGTGAACGGCCTGCACGGTATGTCGACCAAACTCGACCGGACGGTGATCGGGCCCTACGCGCGCCTGGGATTCGGCCGGTGGGGGATCTTCGCCGAGCACGATTTCACCGATCGGACGCTTAAGCTAACCGCCACACCGGTGGCCTTCCGGCAGGAGGCGAGCTATGCGCTGGCATTCTTTGCCATACGCGAGTGGCTGGTTCCCTCGCTCGGCGTCGAACGGCTGATCGTGCACAAACCTTACAAGGAGACCCAGGTGGCGCCGCGCTTCGAGTTGGCTGCCCGCCTCTCCAGCAACTTCACCCTCGGGCTGACCACGCGCCTTCAGCAAAACGTCCTCAACGGCAAAATAGCGCCGTCGGCACAGTTGACACTTGCCATGAAAACGGTGAACTAGGGACCATGACGAAACAGTTCAAGGCAATATCCGGGATCGCCGCGCCGAACGTGGGGAATGGTTTTCAAGTCGTGGAGCTGGTGGGCGCCATTCTTACTTTGTTGTATGGATTCCGGCTAACTTATCCCACTCCCGACTCCGCAAGCCTGTTGGCGGTCGATGCTCATATCGCCAGCTTTCTCGCGATTGGCTTCGGGCAGTTAATGGGCATGGCTCAAAGGAGTTACGGGCTGCGCCGTTTGACGAGCTTTCTGGCGCTCTTGATGTGGGCGTTTACCTCGTTCTATTCGTTTGAACCGGCGCAACTTGTGTTCGCTGCCATCGCGGCGTGGGGGTTCCTGCGGATCGGCAGGAGTGGCGAGCGTTCCAGAAAGATTCCCAACGACGCGAAAGAGTCTATCGGTGAGGAGACAGATAAGGGATTATGCTCCGCATGATCCCTACCTCATCGAACTTAGCGGCGGGCGATCCGCAAACCAGAGTGAGGGGAAAAGCTATGCTTACGACCAACTTACGAAAGCTGTCCATGATCGCGTGCTTTGCGGCCGCCGCCGCCGCACTCGCCGCCAGTGACACCAAGACCGAGCAGGCGACGATCGCGGTCCAGGGTGGAACCGCCACCTTCGTCGCCAATACCAACGTGGCAGCCGTCAGCATCAAAGGCAAATCCAGCGCTCTGGTAGCCAAGTTGAGCTTACGCCGGGCCGCGGAGGGCTTGCAGTTGGAGCACATCGATGCGCGTCTTTCGGTGATGACGCTGTTGACCGGAATGGGCCTGCGCGACTTTCACATGCGCAAGTATGTTTTCACCACCGCCGACGGCCAGATGCCGGACCTTCACTTCGAGGGCGCCAATACCACCTGCTCCGGATCGGCAAAGGAAGCCACCTGCAGGGTAGCCGGCATGCTGGCCATCCGCAACATCGCCCGCCCGTTCACCCTGCCGCTGAAGATCCGTGAGGACGGCGCCGGATTCAAGGCTTCCGGTGACGGCGTGGTGAAATTGAGCGCTTACGGCATCGAGCAGCCGTCGGAGTTAGGCGTAAAGATGAATGACGAAATACTGCTGCACTTCGATTTCGCCGCCAGGCAGATCTCGGGCGACGTGGCGATGCTCACCGAACGCAGGTGATGAGGCAAGCCTTTCAAGGAAAAGACAGGATTTCACGCAAAGCCGCGAAAGCCGCAAAGTAGCCGCAAAGGAAGAGGGATTAAGAGGGATAATCGAAGGTTAACGTGACCGGGAATCCACTGGCGAAACAGATTGTGGATGCAGCCTATCGAGTCCATACCACTCTGGGGCCGGGACTGCTGGAGTCTGGGACACCGCAGGCTGCCGACGATGCGTCAGCAGTGGTTCCCTGGTATCTCACGGCGTCCACAATGAAGTGGGATTTCGGGCAATCCTCCATCTGCAGCCAGCCAGCAAGCGTTTGGGCTTACTGATGAACTTCATAGTGGCCTTGATCAAGGGCGGCATCACGAGCGTCGCCAACGGACCCGCCGAGGAGTCTTCTTGGCGACTTGGCGACTTTGCGTGAAATCTTGCCTTTTTGAATCCAGCGCTCCAAGCCGATTCCAATTACGCACAAGAAAAAAGACAGGATTTCACGCCAAGCCGCGAAGCCGCAAAGAAGCCGCAAAGGAAGAGGGATACTCGAAGTCAACGTGACCGGGAACGAACCTGGCGAAACAGAGCTAGCGGGACTTTCGCAGAAACATGCGTATTCTCTCCACGAGGCATGCTTAAACACTGGGTCGGAAGGGATTCAACGCCGATCGACGCGGATAACTGCTAGAGTATTCTTCATCGGCGTTGATCCGCGTTCATCGGCGGCCAATTCTGCTTCTTCCTGCGAACCGGCTTACTCCGCGTCACCCGGGAGGGATCCGCGCCCTCTACCCGAAATCTTGCCTTCTCGAATTCCACGCTCCAAGCCGATTTCCCTTACGCAGACGCAAATTGTCCGGCTTATTTGACTCCGCTCTAGAGGCCGCTCCCGCGGCCCTCCTGCGCGTTGCCCGGCCACGATCCGGCTCGGCTAAATTGAATTTTGCCGCCTGTTATATCGCACCGCTAGGCGGCGACAGGGGGCGGCCTGCTGAATTCCTAGGGCCGCGGCGTCGATGAGGCAGGCCGGCGCGGTATGCCGCACAACAAGGATAGCCGCCAGCCCGGTGGCTTTCCGGCAGGAGGCGAGCTTTGAACTGGCATTCTTTGCCGTGCGCCAGTGGCTGGTTCCCTCGCCCGGCATCGAACGGCTGATCATGCACACGCATTTACTTTACAAAGAGGCCCACAGTGGCGCCGACCTGCGAGTTGGCTGCCCGCCTCTCCAGCGGCAAAATGAACCGGCTGAACCGGCTGCCCCCGGGCCGGCCTTCCGGCACAACCGGTTCCGCTGGTGGCTATCAGTTCACCCGAACGATGATGCGCGGCATGACCGTAGGGCGCGGATACCGAAGCGAAATCACGATGTCTGGCGACTTCAACACCTCCCGGGGCGTCCACACTCATTTGCAAAATCTCCACCCTCGCGATTGTCACATCGACGGCTCGGGCTCTAAAACGCCCCCGCGGGCAGGGCCGCTATCCCATGTGCTATCACTAGAGCTTAGTGGATCGTATCGGGCGCTACAAGATCGTGCGGGAACTCGGGCGTGGCGCCATGGGTGTGGTCTACCATGCCATCGACCCGAACATCGGCCGCCCGGTAGCCATTAAGACGATCCAGTTCAGTGCAGTGCGCAAACCCGAAGAACAGGAGCGCCTCCGCGAGCGTCTGTTCCGGGAGGCCCGGTCCGCGGGAATGCTATCGCATCCGGGTATTGTCACCATCTACGACGTGGAGCAACAAGGCGACCTGGCGTACATCGCCATGGAGTACGTCGACGGCCCGACGCTGGATCAGTTGCTGTCGGAACCGGAGGCGCTCGGCCAGGAGCAGATGTTCAGCGTGCTGGGACAGACTGCCGTGGCGCTGGACTACGCCCACCTCAAGGGTATCGTTCACCGCGATATCAAACCGGCGAACATTATGATCGCCGCCGATGGCACCGCCAAGATCACGGATTTCGGGATCGCCAAGATCACCGCATCCGAGAATCTCACCATGACCGGTTCCATTGTCGGCACGCCGCACTATATGTCTCCGGAGCAGGTGCAGGGCAAGCAGGTGGACGGCCGCTCCGACCAGTTCTCGCTGGCCGTGATCGCCTACGAAATGCTCACCGGCGAGAAGCCGTACACGGGCGAGCATCTCACCACCGTGGTCTACAAGATTGTCGCCGAGGAGCCGGTTTCGCCGCGCCGCCTGAACCCGGGTTTGAGTGCGGCCATCGAAGCCGCTTTGAGCAAGGCGATGTCGAAGAAGCCGGAGGCCCGTTACCGGAACTGTCAGGAATTCATCGCCGCGCTGGAAAGTGCCGGTAATGCAAGCAAGGCCTGGAAGCCGATGCCGCGCGGTGGCAGCCTCAATGAACCAACGATGGTGGACGCACCCGTGGACGCACGCAGGCCCGCGGTAGTCCTGCCGCCCCCGCGTCGCGCGGCGCGCACCGGTGAAAGCACTACCACGGCACTGGCGGATAAGAAGCGCCGGTCCGGTTTCGTGCCCTTCCTGGTCGGAATGCTGTGCGTGGCCGCTCTGCTGGTGGCTATGGGACTGCTGATTTCCAAGAAGACCCCCGTTTCGCAGACATTGCCCGCGAACGAATCGAAGGAAGACCAGCCCAAGTCCCAGCCTGCGCCTGCCGCCACTACGCCCACGTCTGCTGCCACGCCAGAGGCCTCAGCCAAAGACAAACCGAGCCCGCTGGGTGCCGCGACCGGTACGGCAACCAGTGCTGGAACCGGCGCAGGAGCGGGCAAATCCCCCGAAACTCCGACGGTAACGCAGCCTGACCAGACCGCCGGGGCAGCGCCGCCGGGTCCCGTGGTCCAGTCGCCGCCAGCGGAACCGCGGCCCACACCGCGGAATCCGAAAGAAACCACGAAAGAGACCGCGAAAGACACCCCAAAAGACATTGGGCCCGCTCCGCACCGCCCGCCGTTGCGAAACGCCGCCGCTCCGCAGGACATTCTGGTCACCAGCAGCCCGGCGGGCGCCACCGCCACGCTAGATGGTAACCCGGCCGCGGCCTGCACCACTCCCTGCTCCCTGAGCGCCGCGCCCGGCAACCATACGATCGCGGTCACTATGGTGGGCTACCAGATCGAGCATCGTTATGTGGCGGTTGGGTCCGCCCCCCTGGAACTGCCGCCGGTGGTGCTGCGCGCTTCCGGTGGAACCCTGATGCTGACCAGCGACCCCGCGGGCGCAACGGTTCTGGTGAACGGCCGTCAGATCCCGCAGGTTACGCCCGTGCAGATCCCGCTCAGCCTGGGAACCTACACCGTCACGGTGGAGAAAGACGGCAGGCAAGTCACCGAAAAAGTGGAAGTCCACAACGGCATCAACTACCGGAAGATTCTGCTCGGGCAGTGAGCGCCGGAACTATCGGCAGCGCGGCTTCGCGTCCGCAAGACTGGGCCAATGGGTTGATCGCCAATGGGTTGATCGCCAATGGTCTGATCGTCAGCGGGTTGATCGCCAATGAGTTGGTCCACGTCCAATTGCGCCGTTCGATGATGGTGCGCGGTTCGTAAGTGTGACCCGCGGCCAGCCGACGCTCCTCGCGCCGGGCGGTCCACAGCAGCACTGGGCCTAATACCCGTGTGACCAGCCGGCTGACCAGCCCGAACTCGCGCCCCACCTCCTCCCGCAAGGCGCGCACATTTTCGCTGGCCGCCGGGTTGCTGCGCCGCAGGTGCTTTTCCATGGCCCACAGCGCCGCCGCGTAACCGTCGGACAGAGACCGCGACTCGCGCGCAAAACGCGCACGCACGCGCAAATCGGGGTCGAGCTTATAGCGCCGCCATCCTTCCAGCGTGGTCCGGCAGATACGGTAGATACTCGGGCCGTTGCGCTCGAAATCCCAGCGGAAGGCCCAGTCCAGCCATGTCTTGGATTCTTCGCGCGAGATGGCGGCGTGCCGGAAGTTGAACTGGTGCTGCCCGTGGATATCGGCCAGGTTGACATCGGGCAGCATCCGGCCCTGCTCCTGCATCTCCGAAAACAGCGGCGTGCCGGGCACGGGAGTGTACAGCATGAACTGATGGAAATCCGTGTTGTGGGCTACCGCGTGCTCAAGTTCCGCCTGAATGTTTTCGGGAGTATGATGTTCCAATCCCACGATGGTGGAACCCAGGACCTTGATGCCATGGCGGCGCAGTTCGGCGGTGAGCGCCATGGTGTCTGCGCCTTTCAGCTTGGTATACGACGAATGCGGCGATTCCAGGCCCATCCAAACCCACGACACGCCCAGTTCCACCAGTTGCCGCGTTGTATATTGGCTGATGGCGTTGGCCGAAGAGAAGACGTACAACGACCAGGCTTTGCCGCCGGCCTTCATGTGGTCCAGCAATTCCAGCGCCCGCCGTTTGTGCAGCAGAAAATTCTCGTCCATCATGAAGAACGATTGCACGTTGAGCTTCCGTTCCATGTCCGCCATCACGCCGAACAGCTCGGCGCCGGTGTCATAGAAGTTGAGAAACTTCCCCTTGCCGCCGAAGAAGGCCGACGTGGTACAGAAGTTGCACCCCATGGGGCAGCCCACCGAGGGAATGATGGTGGCCGCCGTGGTCCCCTTGGTGACCGGGAGTTTGAAGCCGAGCGTGCGGGCATCGAATCCGGAAACGATCTCGGGATGCCGGATGGGCGCCGTGTCATCCTCGCCCAGGTAGCGCCGCATCCACGCAATGCCGTCACCGCGCACGATGTGGTCGGCGTCAATCATGGTTGCAATCTCGGGAATGGCCGCCACATGGCCGCCCACGACGATTTCCGACTGGGGCGAAAGTTCCCGCACCATGCGGCACATCTCCCGCACTTTCCCCACGTTCACGATGATGGAGGAGATGCCCACGATATCGTAATGGTGGGCCCGCAGTTCCGCCGCAAACGCCTGGCGGGTGGGAAAATCGATCACCGTGGTGGGCGCCGAAATATTCTGCTGGATCATGAGGATGCCCCACGACCGGTGGAACATGCGCAGCGAAAACGGCCCCTGCTCGCGCGTCACCTGGTTGTGGTACAGCTCCATTGGGTTGATCTTCCGGCTGCCGAATTCGTCGTCCTGCGCGTAAGGGCCGAAGACGGAGCTGAACAGGACGCGGGCGCCCGTGCCTTTGGGATGTCTGACATTAAGTGACAATGAGAACTTAAACTCCCTGTAACCTTATAAGGTAGCACCCGTCCGGCGGAGCCAAACGTCATAGTTTTGTCGCCGCTCGTCTGGCAGGGGCTGGGCAGGCGGGGACGCCCGGCGATTTCGCCACACGCCGACTGCAAACGAAAAGAAGGTTTGCTGATTGATCGGCCTGGCCGCTCTCAGCGCGATGCCTGCTCCCGCCGTTGCTGCGCCTCGGCCAGCCACTGTGCCATCTTCTCGTCTTTCGCAGCGTAATATGCCCAACCCTGGGCGGTAGCGCGCCAGCGATAATCGACGATCGTCATGTCGATGCCGCGGTCGATGAGGAATTGCATGGCTTCGTAATTCTTGTGCCACACCAGCTCATGCAGGATGCTGGCGGGCTCATGGGAGCTCCAGTTCGTGTTGATATCGGCCCCATGCCCGAGAAGAAAGCCGGCGATCTCGAAATGGTTGTTCATGACCGCCCAGGCGAGCGCGATGTCGAGAACCTGCTGCACATTGGGCTCGCCCCAGTTCAGGTCCCTGCGGGCCTGGACGTTAGGGAGAAAATGATTCGCAAGGTCGCCCAGTGCAGGCTTGCCCGCCGCGTCGAACCAGCGTTTCACGCGTGCGAAGTCCCCGTTCCCGGCTGCGTGTGGCAGATCGTTGGGCAGGCGCCAGATGCGCAGCAGCGTCGGAAGCATGTGGGTCTTGGCATACGTGAACGCAAATTCAATCGCCCCTGATGGCGGCGGCACGCGACTGCGCAGCACAGCGGGACTGAGATCAAGAAGAGCGGTAATGAAAGCTTCGCGATCGCGCAGCACCGCCTTCTCGATCAATCCCACCTGGAATTTGATGTATGCGTCTGACAGCATCCATGCTTCGCGTCGCAATCCGCTTACAAAGGATGTCAGGTCACCGTCGTTCTCTGCGCGCACGACTTGTCGCATGACATAAGCCTGCCAGAGCCCGGCCGGGCCGGCGTTGGTGAAGGCGAGCGAGTTCTCCATGATGTACTGGACAAATGTGGACCGTCCTGGCCCGCCATCGATCCGCCTTCCCAGCTCGGCGTCGAGCGTGATGGACCGATCCAACAGCAGCGCCGCCGCGGTCGCGTGCTCGAGATGGCAGGCACACGTGAACGCCTGGTTCACCGCGGCAAGATCGTCGCCATTCGTATCAATACATACGCGAATGGCATTGACGTCGCCGAGCGCGGCAAAGAACTTGAGCGATCGGGGAAGAAGGCCTTTGTGATGGAAGAGATCGAGCAACCCCCTTGCCCGGGACTCGGTGAGGCCGTCGCATACCGATGGCGCGACGACCGCGCCGGCATCGATCAGGAGCTCGGCACAGGCCGCGCGCGTGAACTGCTGCTCCCGGGACGGGTCGAAGCTGTCGCCGAAGGAACCGGTAGCCATCCCGAGCAGCCCGCCGTCGTCTTCATCCGCCCTCCACGACAACAGCGCCGGGTATTCCGCCAAGAGCTGCCGCAGACCTTCGATGTCATTATCATGGTTGATGCGGCGGGCTTCGGATACGGCCCACTCAAGTCCTCTGCCGAGGCGTTGTTTTACTTCTTTAACCAGGTCCTTCCAGCCTGGAAACCCATATTCGCGCGCCAGCACCAACTGGGCATCACGCTGTGACAACGGCAGCGCCGCTTTTGGCAACTGCGCACGCGCCCGGGCGATGGAGCCTGCATTACCGGCAACAATGTCGCGCGCCAGCTTCTTGGCTTGCTTGCGCAGGGATTCCAGGGAGGGACGAACAGGAAGCTTCGATGTGGTCATGCGATCCCCTTTCATGAGCGCCTGTGACCCGCCGATACAGGCTGAAAGAAGATTCAAAGCACGCTGTCTGAATCGAAGCAGGTGGGATTTGTTCCCTGGCCGCGGGCCGGTGGCGCCCTGTCGCACGCTGTCGCTAGTATCCGCAACTTACCGCGGCACTGTCAACCGCTCCGGGTTTGCCCATGGATGAGTGCTAACACGTTCCAGGGATTTGGGTAGACTGGCGGATCGCGTGGCGGCTCGGAAAACTGCCGGTTAGTTGTCTACCGCCGGCCGAGGCGGATTGACAATCCGCCGCACTCTCGAAAGCCGCTTGTGGAGGTTCGGCTGCGCGCCAACTCCCGGCGGGCGGATTGCCAATCCGCCGCAGGTTAACAACCTGCCCCACAAAGTGGTTACAACTTCAGCTCCCACGTCTCCGAAACCAGATCCATGCCAAAATTCCGCCGCGGCTCCTGCTTCACGAGGCGGAACCCCGTCGTCTCGTAGATGTGTCTTGCGGCCACCAGGACGCTGTTGGTCCATAGCGTGATCTTGCGGTACTTCGCCAGCCGCGCGAACGCGATGCACTCGTTCACCAACCGCGCGCCCAGCCCCAACCCGCGCGCCTCGGGCGTCACCAGAAGCATCCGCAACCTGGCGACCGTCTCCGCCTGCTTCACCAGGAAGACGCTTCCCACCACCTGGCCGTCTCTATCGGCAATCCAGCAGCGCTCGCGCTGCAAGTCGTAATGCTCCACGAACCTGGCGGCGATGCCCGCGACCAGGCCCTCGAACCGTTGGTCGAATCCATACTCCCGCGCGTACAGCAA
Organism: Candidatus Acidiferrales bacterium; assembly: GCA_035570275.1. GTDB lineage: Bacteria > Acidobacteriota > Terriglobia > Bryobacterales > Bryobacteraceae > DATMNI01. Next base: position 30,062 of record DATMNI010000218.1, read on the forward strand.
ACCGTGCAGGCGAACCACCTCGCCCAGATCGCCGGGCGTGGGGGGCCGCAGAAGGTAGGGAGTCTTGGAATCGACGGAACCGCCCGCCATGCGGCCGATCGTCTCCATGGCCCCGACAAGCCGCATCTGGTTGGCCTCGGGCATGGCTGCCAGCATGGCCGAAATCTCCTTCTGCGAGCGCGCATTCAGCACGGCGAACGCCCCGCGGCCTTTCTTGGTGAGCCCTAACAAGGTCTGACGGCCATCCTGCTGGGCGGGCTTGCTGCTCACCAGGCCCAGCTTCTTGAATTTCGACAGGATGCGGCTCAGGTAACCGGCGTCCAACCCGAGTTCCTTCGCCAGTTCGGCTGCCGCCGGCTCCTCCCGGTGGGCCAATTCGAACAAGACGCGGCTTTCAGTCAACGAAAACGGGCTTTCCAGCAGACCCTCGTGCAGCACACCGATCCGCCGGGTGTAAAACCGGTTGAATTCCCTTACCGCGTCGACGCGTCCTTCGAAATCCATCGGGCCGTCCTCAATTCAATGCCATTGTCAACCATTTCATTGACTGCGTCAACTATCGAAGCGGGCGCACACGCCTTGTATAATGGATCGGTGAATCCCTTCTCTCTGGCGGGCAAGACAGCCCTGATCGCCGGGGCCAGCCGCGGCATCGGCCTGGCCATCGCGCGCGCCATGGCCGCCGCGGGCGCCGAAGTCATCCTGGCCGCGCGGTCCAAAGATACCCTGGAGGCCCGCGCCGCCGAAATCAACGGCCGCGCCCTGGTCATGGACATCGCCGACCCCGCTTCCGTGGAAGGCGCCGCCGGCGCCATCGAAACGCCCGATATCCTGGTCAACGTGGCCGGCACCAATATCCGCAAACGCTTCGAAGAATACACGCCGGAAGAGTACCGGCGGATACTGGACACTAATCTGCACGGCATCGTGAGGCTCACGCAGATCATCGGCGCCAGGATGGTCGCACGCGGACAGGGGGGCAAGGTCATCAGTATCGGCAGCCTGATGTCGCTGCTCGGGCTGCCGTATCTTTCGATCTACGCCATCAGCAAAGGCGCGCTGGCGCAGTTGACGAAAGCTCTGGCCGCCGAATGGGGCCGCCACAACATACAGGTCAACTGCATCGCGCCGGGCTTCATTGTCACAGACCTCAACCGCGACATGTGGCAGTCGGAGGCAATGCTCGACTGGCTGAAGGGCTGCCAGGCCAACCCCAACCCGGCGACGCCCGAAGCCGTGGCGCCACTCGCGGTTTTTCTGGCCGGCGCAGGGGCCGATTACATCACGGGGCAAGTGATCGCCGTGGATGGCGGCTATACGACCACCGCGGTTTGGCCGTTCCAACCTTAAAAGGCCATGCCTCAAAAGGCCATGCCTCAAAAGGCCATGCCGCGGCTCTTCACCTTGCTGGCGCTGTTGGCGGCCGCCCTGGCCGCGCAGGCTCCCGCGCAGATACCCGCGCCGCACCACCTCACCATCCCGCCCGAGGCGCAAGCCTCCAGCCATTTCGACGCCACCGCCGCCACCAACGCCTACCTTGCCAGTTTCCCCACACCACAACGCCAGCGCAGCGACGCCTACTTCGAGGGCGGCTACTGGCTGACGCTTTGGGATTTCCTCTACGGCGCCGTATTGTCCCTGGTGCTGCTCGCTACCGGACTTTCGGCTGGCATGCGCGACCTGGCCGAACGCATCACGCGCCGCGGGCCCCTCCAGACGCTGGTCTATTGGGCGCAATACATTCTGGTCACCTCCATTGCCGGCTTCCCGCTGACGGTTTACGAGGGGTTCTTCCGCGAGCATCAGTACGGCCTCTCCAACCAGAATTTCGTTTCCTGGATGGGCGACCAGACCAAGGAACTGCTGCTTGGACTGGTGCTGGGCGGGCTTGCCGTGGCCGCGCTGGTCGGCATCGTCAGGCGGCTGCCCGGCGCCTGGCACATCTGGGGAGCGGTGGTGAGTATCGTCTTTGTGATGATTGGCGCTCTGATCGCGCCCGTCTTCATCGCACCCCTCTTCAACGACTACACGGTGCTGAAGGATCAGCGAATCAAGGATTCGATCTTGCGGCTGGCGCGCGCCAACGGCATCCCCGTCACCGAGGTGTACGAATTCAACGCTTCCAAACAGAGCAAGCGCGTCAGCGCCAACGTCAGCGGCTTCCTGGGCACCACGCGCATCAGCCTTAACGACAACCTGCTCAACCGCTGCTCGCCCGAAGCCATTGAAGCCGTAATGGGCCACGAAATGGGCCACTTCGTGATGAATCACATCTACAAGGGTATTCTCTTTTCGACCATCGTCTTCACGCTGACGTTCACCTGGCTTCGCCGGGCTTTGGACTGGAGCCTGCTTCGTTGGGGCACGCGCTGGAGGCTCAGGGGCGTCACCGACGTGGCTGTGCTGCCGCTGGCCGCACTGCTGATTTCCGCGATCTCGCTGGGGCTCTCGCCCATTGAGAATACCTTCACGCGGACCCAGGAGTTCGAAGCCGACATGTACGGCCTGAACGCCGCCCGCCAGCCGGATGGCGAAGCCGAGGCCGATCTGCTGCTCGGCGAATACCGGAAACTGGACCCGGGTTCCATCGAAGAGTGGATCTTCTTCGACCACCCCGGCGGCCGCACCCGCATCTTCGCCGCCATGCGCTGGAAGGCCGAAAACCTGGCGCCGCGCCCGGTGGAATAGGTAACGCGGATCCGTTGGAATGCGGTGGAATGGGCAAGAGCAGGATACCCTCCTTCTGTGGTACACTTTTTCAAAGCAGGCAGCCGATGTTTAATACCTCTGTTTCTGTAGATCGATAGCGAAATCCGCGGGCGCTCCGCGCACTCGAAGGCGCTCCTAGCGCTCGACGGCGCTGCTAGAGCTCGACGGCTTTCGCGCACACTATCGGTCCCTTTCTCCAAAGAACCAAATCAACGTGGACGGAGCATGTCTGAAATAGTCTCCGGAAAGGTCCCAAATGCAAACCAGTACAGAAACGACCCGCACCGGCAAATTCCAATTCCTACGCGCCGCCATCGCCGGCACGAACCAGGATTTCACCCAGGGCAGTCTGAGCCGCGGCATCGCGCTGCTGGCCATCCCAACCATTCTGGAGATGGCGATGGAATCCACCTTCGGCCTGGTAGACGCCTTCTGGGTGGCTCATCTGGGGGCCGACGCGATGGCGGCCGTGGGGCTGACCGAGTCGCTGGTGGTTCTCATCTTCGCCGTCGCGCTTGGCCTCAGCATGGCCGCCACCGCCACCGTGGCGCGGCGCATCGGCGAGAAAGATCACGAAGGCGCTTCCATCGCGGCAGTGCAGGCAATCGGGTTCGGCATCCTGGTGGCCGTGGCGCTGGGAATTGGCGGCGCCTTGTCCGCGCCCTGGCTGCTCGGCCTGATGAATGCCACGCCTGGGGTGGTTCAGACCGGCTCCGTCTACGCCAGAATCATCCTCGGCGGCAACGCCTGCATCATGCTTTTGTTCCTCATCAACGGCGTATTCCGAGGCTCCGGCGATGCCGCGGTCGCCATGCGCACGCTGTGGCTGGCGAACCTCATCAACCTGGCGCTGGACCCGTGTTTCATCTATGGCCTGGCATTCTTCCCGAAGTTGGGCGTGACGGGCGCGGCCGTGGCCACCACCACCGGCCGCAGTATCGGCGTGCTCTACCAACTCTCGATTCTGTTCGGTGGACGCGCCCGCGTGGCGGTGGCGCGCCGCCATCTGCGGCTGGATTGGCCGGTGCTGCGCCGAATCCTGGGCGTCGCGCGCACCGCCATGATCCAGTATTTCATCGCCACCGCAAGCTGGATGACGCTGGCGCGCATCAACGCCATCTTCGGCAGCGCCGCCATTGCCGGCTATTCGCTGGCTATCCGGATCATTCTGTTTGCGATCCTCCCTTCTTGGGGCATCTGCAGCGCCGCCGCCACGCTGGTGGGGCAAAACCTGGGAGCGCGGCGGCCCGACCGCGCCGAACGCGTCGTCTGGCTTGCCGGCGGCTACAACATGGTCTTCCTGACCACGGTGGGCATCGTGTTCTTCGCCTTCGCGCGGGCGGTGGTGAGCCTGTTCACCGATGACCCGGCGATGGCGCCCATCGCCGTCACGGCGCTGCGGTACATCAGCCTGGGCTACCCATTCTACGCCTGGGGCATGGTGATGGAGCAGGCGTTCAACGGGGCCGGCGACAGCGCCACACCCACGTGGATCAATCTGTTTTGCTACTGGATGCTGCAACTGCCGCTGGCCTGGTGGCTGGCGCGGTCCACCGGTCTGGGCCCGCGCGGCGTGTATCTGGGAATCTGTATCGCGGAATCGGTGCTGGCGGTGGTGTCGGTGATTCTCTTCCGTCGGGGGAAGTGGAAGCGGGTAGTCATCTGAGCATCGGATTCTGTGACAACCTGGTGGGCAACTTGGGATCCCATCACCTCATCTCCAGAAGGGCTTCCGGGGCCAATCATGGCGGGCCTCGTGTCCAACGTCCTCACCGGCACGCTTGTTCATTAGTGGCTCGCGCTGTAATGGGCTTTGAGCAGGTCAAGACCGAAATCGTTCTCGTAATTACGCCACACCGAGTGGACATGATTTCCTTCATCCTGCGTGCAATCCATCTCAATCAAGAAGCCGGGCGTCTGGATGCGGTAATAGTGCAGGCCGCCGCGTTCCACCGCGCCGGTCCAAGCGAAGAAGGTGGCGTCCTTCGGCTGCTTCCGCGCCAGTTCCAGACGCTTTTCCGCCATCGCTTGCGGCACGTTCGAAGCGTATAGCTCGATGATGGTCATCAGCTTGTCGTACTGCACGGCGGTCATCTTGGCAGCGGGGAGGCCGTTCGGGGCGCCATTGAGGGCAGCCTTGCGGGAGGCTCCGGTGATGATGTCCTTCAGCGCTGTCTTGTCCACCACAGCCACGTCTTGCTGAGTCTTGTCGAGTGATTCAATCATGTCGTAGCCGTAGTCGTCTTCAAGCGCCAGAACGCGGAGTCCCTTACGGGGTCCGATGCGGACTTCGGCCGGATTGGAACCGAAGAACGACGGCGAGTCGGAAACCTTTCCATCGACGATGGTGTAGTTCTGCGCCAGGTGATGGCCCTCGATGCGGTAGCCCCACGTGCCTTTGGCGGAAGGAGCACCGAAGATTGTGATGAAGTAATTATCGGGGTCGCGGCGATTAGCTGGTTTGGCGCCTTCGAGGAGCAGCAAAACCTGTTCGAGGCTCATAATCGATTGAGCTTTGATCACGCCCTGCTGGCTCAGGCCGGCGGCAAGCAGAGCGGTCGCCAGTTCACGCTGAAAGGGCTGCATCGCGCCCAAGGGCATGCCCTTGCGCAGTTCGCGGTCGCCCGGCTTATACTTCGCTCCGGTCGGCACAAAGTGCCAGTTAAGGCGTTCGTCGTCGTCAAAGGCGTAGGACGCCTTTGCCTTCTGGTCGGGCCAGAGTGAATTCAGAAACGCATTGGCGGCGTCGGCCATAACGGAAGTGGGCTCGGCGCGCTTATATGCGGCGGTCAACAGGAGGGCGGCGACGCCAACGGCGGCCGCGCGGAACCAGACAGTCTTCATGGAGGAATTTTACACCAATGCTCCTGGCGAAGGGTTCTTTACCAATCGCGGGCCGGTTTCTGCTGGAACAATCGGCTGGGATAAGGAGGCTCCTCGTCCGCGCCCGAAGAGTCGCGCTGGATCGCTTTAGCCCGCTCCAGTTCGGCCTGCGCCTCCTCCGGTCGGGCCAGCGCGCCGTATGCCCGCGCGAGAGTAATGTGTGGCTGGACCATGGCCGGACCCAGGTGGACGGCCTCGCGAAGCCGTTGCACGGCGGTTTGGTAGTCGCCATTTGCCAATGCAATCCTGCCGGCGAGCTCTAATATCCAGGGATCGTCCGGCGCCTGACGGAGCGCGTGCTGAATGGCCACTTCCGCACCGTCGAGGTGGCCGCCCGCGGAGCGGAGTATGCTGTCGGCCAGGTAGTAATGAGCTTCGGGACTTCGCGCGCCCAGCGCAACCGCGGTGTCGAGCGCGTGGCGAGCCTCCTCAAAATGCTGGTGGGTCGCAAGAATAACCCCATTCGCCACCCAGATGGCGTGCCACTCCGGCCAGCGGTTCTGAATCTCGCCCAGCAGACGTTCGGCATCGGCCGTTCGTCCGGCGCGTTCCAGGGTGGTGGCTCTCAGCATTAGAATTTCGCGATCCTGCGGCAGAATCCGAGCCGCCTGATCGAGCAACCCGAGTGCCTCGGTAAGCTGGCCGTTCTTCACCAGGAAAACAGTCGCCTGCCGGTATAAATCGGGGCGTTTGGCGGAGGCGTGGAGAGCCTTGTCCAAAGCGGAAGCCGCTTCATCTGTCTTGCCGGACGCATCCAGCATCTGGGCACGCGCCAGGTAATAGTCGCCGTTGCGCTCCGGTTCCGGCACACGGTCCATCAACTGGAGCCCCTCGCGGTTACCCGTTGCGTGGAAGGTCGCAATCGCCAGATCCAGATCCACATCGGCGGATGGACCGGCCGCCGCAGCCTGCTCCAGCAGTTCCCTGGCTGGCGGGTACTGTTTCGACTCCAGGAGCGCGCGCCCGGCGTCGGCGAGGATTGCGGGGCCGGGCTTCAGCCCTGCGATGCGGTGAGCCGTGGCTGCCGCCTGGTCCCGATTGCCGTCCTCCAGCAACAATTTCAAAAGACTAACCTGCGCTAGTGCGTCACTCGGATTGGCGCGGGCGGCCTTCTCTACACGGGCCCCGTAATCGGCACGCTGCTGCTCAGGCGTGAGACTCAGATAGTCCACCAGGCCCCCGGGTACGGCCTTGACGGTAACGGGGCCGAGTTGGCGGAAGCGGTCCATCGCCTCCTTCGACTCGCGGGTTTGTCCGGCATCGGCCAGCGCACGTGCCAGATGAAGCATCGTCTTGGAATCATCCGGGGCCAGGCCGGCCGCGCGGCGCAGAACCGGTACTGCTTCGGCAGGCCGGTCCAGAGCCGAATAGGCTTGACCCAGGCGATCGAGGGCGATGGCATCGTCAGGCCGGAGAGAAGCGGTGGTTTCCAGGTCCGCGACCGCCGCCTGGAACTTCCCAGCCTGATAGTACAAGCTGCCCCGAGCGGAATGCGCCGCTGCAAAATCCGGCTTCAACGCGATCGCCCTGTCCAGATGGGCCAGCCCCTTGACCGGCTCGTCTTTGCTTTGCGCAAGGCCCAGTTCGTAGTGCCCGACGGCGTCGTCAGGATGGCGTGCCACGAACCATTTGAGATCGGCGATGCCTTGCTCGACCTTCCCCATCTGCATGGCCGTAAATCCACGCTCGCGGCGGGCGGAATCGTCATTCGGCTCAAGTTTCAGATACAGGTCCCAGGCCGCGGCCGTATCCTCCAACGCTCCCAGGTCGGACGTGGTGATGGCCAGCAACCTTTGTATGTCTGCGCGCTGTGGGGCGAGGCGCGCCGCCTGTGCCAGCAACCGGACGGCGGCATCGGTTTGCTTCAATGCGGCATCCACCGAAGCCAGGTTGTAGAGCACGTCGACGTTCCGCGGCTGCTGGCGCAGAGCCGTCTCCAGGACTTCTCGACCCCGCGCATTATGGCCCGCTTGGGAAGCCACAACGCCCAAATTGAAGAGGACGTTGAAATCCGCCGGAGCTGCCGCCAGAGCCCTCGAAAAGAATGTCTCGGCCCGATCGAATTCCCCTGCGTTGGCGAGCGCCATGCCCGCCGAGAAGCTCAGCCCCAGGTCGCCATCGATGACAGCGGACAATCGCGCGGCCAAGGCATCGGCCTGGGCACGATCGCCCGCCAGGTACATAGCTCCCAGCCGGAGAATGGCGATGTTGGCGGCTTCCTGTTGGTTAGCCGGAAGGCGCCGCAGATAGCCCAGAGCCTCCGCCCCGCGCTTTCCCTTGAGGGCCATTTGCGCCAGTTGCACGTTGGCGTTGGAGTTCGCGGGATCGAGAGCGACCACCTGGAGGTAGACTTTTCGGGCGCCCGCTTCGTCACCGGCGCCCACCAGGTGGTTGGCGTAATTGTTCAGAACGTCGGGCGAGCGTGGCGCGTTCGAAACGGCGCGGCGGTGCACCGCATCCGCCTCCGGGAATTTCCGCAAATTGTCCAGCGCCACGCCTAGAAGGGTCAGCACCGGCGCTTCATTTGGGTGCGTCAGCAGCTCGGCACGCAACGTCCGCTCGGCAGCGGTGAAATCCCCTCGCTGCAGCGCCGCCAGCGCATCCTGGATGGCGGCCTGGTTGGCGACCTGGTTATCCGCAGCCCGGCCCGCCGATATGCCGAGGAGCGAAACGGCGAACAGCGGGGCGAGACTGGATATCAAATGCCGCATCATAACCGGTCTTGGCCGCGTCACTGCCTAGCCAGCATCACGTCCACGAAATCCCCGAGTTGCTCGGCCGTGAATTCGTTGCCCTCGAAGTTTGCAGCCAGCTTTCCACGCCGGTCGATGACGACGGTGTGCAGCGAGTGCGTGAGCGAGCCCTCGTCCTGCCAGAAGTTCAGGCCGAACTGCCGGCAGACCGCTTTGACGTCGGGTAGCGGGCCTGTCAGGAAGTGCCACGATTTCGAGTCGGCCTTCCAGGTGTTGGCGTATTTTGCGAGAACTTTCGGCTGGTCGTGCACCGGATCGAAGGTGATGCTGAGTAGAACCAGATCGCGGCCCATCCTGTCCGCGAAGCGCTTGCTGAGGCGTCCGAAATTGTTGGATAGCCGGAAACAGTAGTCAGGCAAGGGGCAACTGGTGTAGATGAAGGTGATGGCCACAACTTTGCCTGCGAATTGAGAAAGCGTAACGCGCTGTCCCGCTTGATCGGTCAGGGTGAAATCCGCCGCCGGCTGCCCTGGCGCCAACTTGTCCATCGGGCCGGCCGGCGTTTCCAGGTCCGCCAGAAGCTGTAAGCGGCGAGCGCGCAGCGGCTCCTGCTCCAGGCTTTCGTAGTGGTGGACGCGAATGGCCTCGGCATAGGAATGGTCCTTTTCGACGACCAGCGTGAACTCGACGTGGGCACCCGGTTGCAGGCCATCGAGGGCGCGCTCATCGCGCACCGTGAAAGGCATGACCATGGCCTCCATATAGCCGGGAATAGCGGCACAGGAAGCGGCAAAGGTCCGATGGGGCGGGTCTATTTTCAGAATAATCCCGGTCACCGGGTAGCGCTTCTGGGCCCACATGGGGCTGACCCAGAAACACACCGCGAGCGCGAGAAATTTTCCGCGTTCGATGGCGATGCGTTTCATCGGGATACAACGCCCCTGCCGGCGCCCCCCAATCGGTATGGCCGCCGGACTACCTTCTTGTAGGCGTTGGCAGACTCGGTGATTTCCACGGCTTGGTTCTTGCCAACATCGAGAAACTTTTGCGGCGAGTCGACGGCTCCCGGCCACCGTATCTCCACGCTTATTATCTGCGCCGATTTTCCCAGGCCGATGTGCTGCTCAAGCGGCGAAGCCCCGAACGATCCCCCGCTGCCGACGGTGCGATAGATGGAACGCGTCTCCAGTCCGCCAGCCTCACCGGGGCGGCCCTGGTTCTTCACGATCACCTTGGTCCGCGCTCCGATGGCAGCGCGGTTCGCCTTTACTCCGATGAGACGGATGCTGATCCAATCGTTGCCGTGGCCGGGGTTTTCGAAAAGACGGAACGCGTGACTGTCGCCCGGCGTAGCGCCGCCGATCACGGTGAGAATGTCTTCATCGCCGTCGTTGTCGATGTCCGCGAAGGCGACGCCATGTCCTTTGTGCAGCTCGCCGGTTCCCGAGGACGCCGTGATGTCCACAAATGACTTCCCGCCCTTGTTGTGCAGCAAGACATTGGGGACCAGGGAGGCGTAGCTTGGATCGCCGGTGCCGAGATAGATGTCTAAGTAACCATCGTTATCCACGTCGCCGAAGTTCGATCCCATGGGCATGAAGACCTTGTCGAGCCCGGCTTCCACCGTGACGTCGCGGAAGGCGCCGTTCCCCAGATTCCTGTAGAGTTTCAGGGTCCCGGCGTTGTGAGGCAGCCCCAGATAGGTACGTGCCGTCTCTTCCACCGACATGTAATAGCTGGTGACGAACAGATCGGGCCAGCCATCGTTATCGTAGTCGAAGAACCAGGCGGGGAAGGTGTGGCCGGTCCCCAGGACGCCAGCCTGCCTGGCGATGTCGGTAAACGTGCCATCGCGGTTGTTATGGTAAAGCGCATTGTCCCCGCGGTAATTGGCGGCGTAAAGGTCCACGTAACCGTCGTTGTCGTAGTCCGCCGCTACCACTGCTTTCGTGTATGCCACCCGGTCGACGCCGGCGGAATGTGAGATGTTCTTGAACGTGCCGTCGCCGTTATTGAGGAAAAGTTGGTTGGGCCCGTTTTCATTTCCCACGTAAAGATCGAGGAAGCCGTCGTTATTGACGTCCGCCCAGACAGCGGTCTGGGAGCTGGTTGCCGGATCCGCCAGGCCGCTCTCTTTCGTAACGTCCGTGAAGGTTCCGTTGCAATTGTTGCGCAGCAGCGATTTCCGCTGGGGGATTTCCCAGCCTCCGCGTAAGACCAGAATGTCGAGGCAGCCATCGTTGTTATAGTCAGCCTGGATGATATTCAGGCCACCCAACTGGCCGGACAGCCCAGCCTTCTCCGTACGATCCGTGAACGTGCCGTCACCGTTGTTGTGAAAGAAATGCATGGGCGTGCACATATCGAAACTCGAGGTGACCACGTCCAGCAAGCCGTCGTTGTCGAAATCGTCGACAATCAAGCCCGCGGCCATCGAAAACAGGTTCAACCCAGCTTCGGTGGCCACGTCTGTGAAGCGCCCGATATCTTCAGCGGAAGCGAACGACGCGGGCGGCAGCAGGTACTCTTTCGGTACGTTCGCCGGATAGGTTCCCACGGTCATGTACGCCAGGTTCAATAACCATTTGACTTCCAGATCGTCAGGCTTCTGCTTGAGGAACTTCAAGAAATACTCAATGGCTTTTTCCGAAGCCGCAGTCTTGCCATATCTGGTCCCGGGGCGCATCGGAAACAGGCACCGTTCCCCGGGATTCCGGTAGACGCCGTTTTCCATTTCGGATTGGTGCAGATATCCGATGCCCAGGAGTTCCTCCAGATAAGGCAGGGCGCGCGGGAGATCCGTGGAGGCGATCCGGTAGGCGAGTTCCCAGGGCTCAATGGCCTGGGCCATCTCGCCCCGGTAGGCATGCAGTTGCCCCTCGGCCACGCGCATCGACATGACATCGATCGCCTGTCTGCCAGCGTTCTGCGCGGCGTTCGCCGGGTCGAAAAGCTTTTCAGCGCGCTGCTTGACGGCCGCAAACGACTGGGTGCGAAGCTTACAGGCCCCACTCAGGTCCAGATACCAGCCGTCTGGCTTGGGGAACCCTGCCAGGGCTGCTTCCGACTCATTGATGCCGGAGATGTCGAAATCGAACCGCACGCTGCCTTCGGCGCTGACAGCGGACCGGCGGGCCCGTTCGGTATTCTCCAGATCCAAGACCTCGCTCCGTGGCAGAACCTTCAGGACGGCAAATCCGGTGGGCAGTTTGAAGACGCGGGAAAGACGCCCGGGTTCCACGCCTTTGAGCGCGTCCCGCAACTCCGCGCGAAGCGAAGCGGGATCGACGCTGCCCAGGAACCCGCCATCGAGGGACGTGGCATCCACGGACTTCTCGCGCGCCATCACGGCGAAATCCGCGCCGCTGTTGAGTGCTTCCAGAATCTGGCCGGCTTGGGTAGCGGAGTTCACGACGATGAGCCGCAATGGAATTGTGTTTGGGGATGTGTCCTGTTCCGCCCGTGCGATCAGGAGAAAGCCTATGCCGAGAACCGCGACCACGGCAGACCACAACACGAGGCGAGATAGCTTGGTGAGGCGCATAACAAAAGGACGGCCCGGCCCCTCAGAGCATTGCCATACTATCACCACTTTGACACAGCTATTCCCGAGTCGGTGGCTGCTTCGCCGCAGAGGCCCGATGCGGGGCCGACGGACAGGCGCAATACGGGGAAGAATTGGTCGTCGTGGCTTAACGGTGCGTTTGACGGCAATGCGAGAGCCCGGCGGTCCGGTTCGAAGCTTTCTGTTCTTGAGAGAAGATTAGTGTTTTTCATTACTTATTTGGGGCCTTTCCCCGGTGCAGTAATAAATGGCGGAACGAAGCCAATTTGAGGGTAAATTGCTTAGTTTCATCGGAGTATGCCAATTCGGAGGCTGGATTGACTGGCCAGGAGGCCGGTTGGGGCCGGCATGTAGGGTGTGGCCGGCGACCACTCCCTAACAGTCGAGCGACAAGTCGCGGCTCTGACCCTACTCCGGCTTTCTGTGGCTTCGAATTGAGCTTGGGATGACATCATGGGAAACCTCGTGTCGGATCGGGGGGTGCGGAATGCGCTTAGCGGGCCCTGTCCTACTCCATCTAAGCATGAGAGCGCGGCGGTTTCGGCGGGCCGCGGGGTGTATGTTGTTGAGGGAATGAGGGATGGGAGTTTTAAAAGTGTGGTCACCGTTAAGCGGACCAAGCTCTGAAATGACTGGAGGGCACCCACCGTGATTCTCTTTCAGGCGGCTGCTGACCACGGGACAGTTGCCCGTCACCGTTACATATCAGGATCTATCCGGCGGACGATACGTAAAGGCCGGAGGATCAGCAGATTGACTTCGAGCGCCGACCATGGTGCCTACAGGTTCCGGGCACTCTGCCGCGATACACTATGAGTTCAGGCGCGCGGCACGTGTTTGATCTGTTTATTAGCTACGCCCACCAAGATAAGGCAGGGGTGACCACGCTTGCCGGCCGCCTTCGCAAAACAGGGATTTCGGTCTGGGTCGATGAGGACAACATACCGGCGTTCGCCGGCATCACACGTTCGATTGAAGAGGGGCTAGGACAGTCGAAGGCACTGCTGGCCTACTATTCCAAAACTTACCCCACGCGGCGGCCTTGCCAGTGGGAGCTCACGTTCGCGTTCCTCAAAGGCCAGAGTGCGGGAGACCCGCGCGACCGTGTTTTGGTGGTTAATCCCGAGATCTCCGCCGATCACATCCATCCCATCGAACTGCAGGATGCGCTCTTTCGGGGCCCCGATGATCCGGACCTGCCCGCCCGCCTCTACGATCACCTAAAGAGATTGACGGACCCACTCGGGGCGGTCGCTGGACCAGCCGAAACACAATGGTTCGGGCATCCTGGGCCGGGCCCTCGGCGATTCATCGGGAGGCTGCCAGAACTCTGGCGGGTCCACTCGTTGCTGGCGGCCCGGTTTGTGCCGATCATCACTCACAAGAGCGGCCTGGCTCTGGCACAGATCGCCGGCTTGGGCGGAATCGGCAAATCCATGCTGGCTGAAGAATACGGCGCGCGTTTCGCGGCGGCATATCCCGGCGGCATCTTCTGGATGCGCGCTTATGGGCACGATGACGCTGGAGACGCCACCGACCCGAACCGCCAGGAGGCGGAGAGAAGGCGCCAGTTTGTCGCGACCGCTGCGCTGCTCGGATTGAGTACGAAGGGGAAATCCATCGAAGAGGTAGAGGGAAACATTGCCGAAGCATTACACAGTCGCGGCCGCGTGCTCTGGATCGTCGACGATGTTCCGCCGGGACTAACCAACAGCGAGCTGCAGAAGTGGTTCGCGCCCGATGCGGCTGCCTGCAATCTGATCACGACACGGAGCACCGAATACGAGCAGCTTGGCGGACTCCTGGATCTAGGCACACTGGAGCCCGACGACGCCAACAACCTGCTGTGTTCGTTTCGCGAGCCCGCCAACGAGACGGAACGCAGTGCTGCCGCACAGATCTGCAGCGATCTCGGCCGGCAAGCGCTTGCCCTGGCTGTCATCGGCAGCCGCCTCGCAGCGGCGGCCGCGGACAAGCCCTTCGCGGCGGTTCACGAGGAGCTGCAGCGGCAGGACGAGGACGCGTTGGAGTTGGCCGCCCGGTTTACCGGCCTCCTCCCCACGGGCCATGAGACCAGCATCGCCGCGACTCTGTTGCGCAGTATTCGCATGCTTGGACCCGAAGGACTCGATTTGCTGCGGCTCGCGTCGGTGCTCGCGGCAGCGCCCATTCCTCTGCGATTGATCCGCGATTCGTTTGCAAAGGCGGGCCCGCCTGGAATCGGCGACGCGGAGACCCGGCTGGAGCTGGGTGTGCATCAGACGGGCAGGCTATCTCTTTCCGAGCGGAATGAAGACTATCTCAGCGTGCATAGTCTGGTCAGCCGCGTGATCCGCTTCCAGGATCCAGGGAAAGAACGATCCGAAGAGCTTCGCCGGGCTGCCGTCGACGCGCTCGTCGAGAAACTGCCCGGCTCGACGGGCGACTGGAACGTTCACCCGGAGATCGAATTCGATGTCGTTCATGCCCGACAACTTCTGCCCGCCGCTGGAAGCGAATCGCCTTATCTGCTCAACTGCCTTGGCAACTATGATTACGAGAGGGGCGCATACGATTCGGCTGAACGCCTCTTGCGGCAGTGCATTCTGGAGTTAGGTGACTCATCCGAGCGCCAGAAACTGAATCAGACGAAGGCACGCCTAGCCTTGGCAGAGGTGCTTCGCGAGAGAGGCGACGTCGCGGCCGCAGTCAAGCTGCAGGAGGAAGCTCTGGACGAACTGCGCCGGAAACTCGGCCGGAGGCACAAAGACACTCTGGTGGCAATGACACAGGCAGGCAAAGGGCGCTTTGCTCTCGGAGACGTTCGGGGCGCGATCAAGTTGCTGGAGGAAGCGGCGGAAGGACTGATGCAGGTAGCCGGAGTGGATGACGCACACACGCTCACAGCGATCGGGGAACTCGCGGTATCGTACTTCACGAGTGGCGATTATCAATCCGCCCTGCCGATGCAAATCAAAAATGTGGAATTGTGCGCCAAGGTCTTGGGGAGTGAGCACCGGGACACTCTTACGGCCATGAACTCCCTCGCCGTGACGAAGCGCGCCCTGGGCGACTTCGATGGAGCGCTCACATTGCAGCGGAAGGCAACCGAGGCATTGAGGAGGCTGGCGGGCATTCGCCACTACGCCACGCTGGGCGCGACAAATCAGCTTGCGTACACGCTCTATTTGGCCGGCCACCTGGATGAGGCGGAGCAGTGGTTTCGGGAGGTGTATGAGACAAGAAAACAGATGTTCGGCGAGGCGCATGCGGACACGCTGAACAGTGCCAATGGTCTGGCATCAGTTCTGGCCGGGAAAGGGAACACGAAAGACGCCGCGCGCCTCCTCGAAAATGCAATCCGGGCTGCGCCGCGAAAAACCAAACAAGAACTTCTAACAATCTCCGTCATGCAAACCACGCTCGCTCAGGCATACGAATTGATGAACCAGCGCCAACGTGGGGTAGCGCTGCTGGAAGAATCAGTTCCCGTTATCGCCGAAGGTTTGGGTGTGCAGCATCCGAATACAACCACGGCTGCGACAGCTCTCATGACTCTATATGGCAACTCCGGCAACCTCAGGTGGCGCACCATTTTCGACACTTACCTGAGCTGGATCATGGAAGCAGACCCGGACACTCTATCGGCGGATCAGCGGCAACTTCGCAAAGAGTGGGCTCAAGTCTTGCCGCAGAAGACCCGGGTTGGACTGCTGCGTCGGCTTTTCGGACGCCGCTGATGCAGGGGCGCGGTTCGGGCGATCACACGTCCGCCAGCACCCAAGTTCCGGCGTGGGAGACGCTACCGGCCCGGAATCCGCGCCGAATGCCGAGCGCGCCCTTGGGGAAAAAGATTCAACGACCTCCGTGAAGTTCTGACACACCGTTGGGTGGTGCTGGCTTTGGTGGATTGTTTTTCAATCAGTTACGATTGCCGACTGTCCGGTACTCAACAAAGGAAATAAATGTGCATGACACCGTGCCGTGGAATACGAACTCTTGCAACTGTGTACCCGACGACACGGCGCATTGCGGTGCGTTCTTGTACTGTCTGCCCTCACCTGCTCCAGCTTCGCTGCTTCACCCTCGAGCGGTACGCTGACCGATAGCAATCCGACGGTGACCTACACGGCAGGTCCGTTCGCCGTGCCCAACGTCACCGATAATGTCAACGGCACACCCATTTGCGATGCTACTATCCCGGCCGAGCAGTGCGACACATTTCGGCTGACTGTGAACGTGGCAGCGGCCGATGCGTCCACCAGGCAAATCAAAGTTACCATCAGCTTCCCGATCGCCGCCGGCGAGTTCGATGTGTTTGTGTTCGACGCCAACGGTAACCTGGTGGGGTCCGACACCGCCGGCGGGGAACCCTCGGTCGCCACCATTCCGGCCGTCTCCGGCGCCTATACGGTAGTAGTGGACCCTTGGAATCCATTGGGCCAAAGCTTCAATGGAGCGATCACGCTGGAGGCGCTTCCCCCGCAGCCTCCGCCGGCGACCGGGATTGCTCCGCGCTATCAGGTCTACCCCGCACCGGTGACCGCCGGCGGCGCGGAGTCTTCCGGTGAACCTTCGATCGGCATCGACTGGAATCCGAACGTCGCATCGCTCAAGTTCGGCACGGTCAATCAGGGCGGCGTCGCGTTCTTTACTTCCAACCTGCATGAGTTCCGCCTCCGATTCGATGACTGCTCTTCGCCGGCCACGGCCACCTGGACGGATGTATCCACTCCGGTGGAGACGATCAACACGCTGGACCCGATCGGCCATTGCGATCACTTCGGCGGAAGCCATCCGGGCCGGCTCTTCCAGTCGCAACTGGCTGGCGCGACCAGTGTGATGGCCTTTTCGGACGACGACGGCAATAGCTGGCTACAATCGCAGGGTTCGGGTCAGCCTGCCGGGGTGGATCACCAGACAGTCGGGAGCGGCCCTTATAATACAGCGGCCTCGCCTCCCCCTCTCCCACACCCGGCTTACAACAACGCCGTCTACTACTGTTCGCAAGATATCGCCACGGCTTTCTGTGCGCGGAGCGATGACGGCGGCCTTACGTTCGGCCCCGGCGTGCCGATTTACAATCTTACCCAGTGCGCCGGTATTCACGGGCACGTGAAGGTGGCGCCTGACGGAACGGTGTACGTGCCGAATCGGGGATGCGGCGCCAACCAGGCAGTCGCGTTGTCGACGGACAACGGATTGACGTGGACGGTACGCCCGATCCCCGATAGCACACCGGCCATCGGCAACGATCCTTCGATCGGTCTGGCCAGCGATGGCACGGCGTACTTCGGCTACCAGGATGGTAGCGGCGCCGCGAAAATGGCAGTCTCACGCAACCAGGGCAAAACGTGGAGCTCATCGGTGAACGTGGGAGCAGCGCTTTCCATCGCCAACTCGGTGTTTCCCGCGGTGGCGGCGGGTGACCCCGACCGGGCGGCGATGTTTTTCATCGGCTCACCCACGACCGGCAACTTGCAGGACACCGCCAACTACAAAGGGATCTGGCACGCCTATGTGGCCACCACCTATGACGGCGGCGCCAACTACTTCCTGGTAGATGCGACGCCGAACGATCCGGTACAAGTGGGCTCAATTTGCATCGCCGGAACCACCTGCGGCGCGGACCGGAATCTGCTGGACTTCAACGACCTGACGCTCGACTCGCAGGGCCGCATGGTGGGGGCATTCGCCGATGGCTGTGTGTCGGGGTCGTGCGATGCGTCTTCGCCGAACACGGCTTCGCGCAGTGCTCTTGGCACGGTGCTGCGGCAGTCGGGAGGAAGGCGCATGTTCGCTGCCTTCGATCCGGTGGAACCGGCCGCGCCGGCCGCGCCCCAGGTGGGCTCGGCTTTGCAAAGCGCCACGGGAACGCTGGTGACCTGGGCGGTCGCCGACAACGGCGGGGCGGCGCTGAAGGACTACGTAATCTATCGCGGCTTGGCCAGCGGCAGCGAAACGGCGGTCGCAACGGTCAAGGCCAGCCGCACTTCGTATCTCGACAGCGCAGCCAAGGTTGGCACCTTTTACTACCGCGTGGCGGCGGAAAACAAATACGGCCGCAGCGCGCTGTGCGGTGAGGTAGCGAGCGTGCCCGCTCCTCCGCCCCAGTCGCCCTGCACGGGCAGCGGCGTCACGGTAGTGCAGGATCCGTCCGGGGATCAGACGGGCTCGCCGGCCAACTCGCAGCTCGACATTCAGTCGATCTCGATCAGCGAGAAATTCGCCGGCGCATCGACTCCCGATAAACTTACGTTCACGATGAAGGTGGCGAACCTCGCCGCCCCGGTGCAGCCCAACTCCCTGTGGACGATCTTCTTCACGGCGCCGAATGGGACGCAGTACTTCGTGGATATGAACACCGCAGGCACCGGAACGGCGCCAGTGTTTGAGTATGGCCACATCGCGACGCTTGCCACCGGCAGTTCGCAGCAGATGACGGATGGCTCCGCCGACCCCGCCAGCACATTCAACGCGGACGGAACCATCACGCTGGTCATCGCCGATAACCTGGTGGGCGGTCTAAAGGCCGCCGATACGCTGGTCAACATCAATGGGAAAACGGAGATCCTTATTGGCGCCGCCGGCACGGGGCTGCTGGAAACTATCGATAGCACGTCCTCGGGACGGTACATTCTGGTGGGAAATGCATACTGCGCTGGTAAGTAGGACGGCCCGGCTCGTCGCCGGCTTCGCCATGGGCTTCGTTATGATCGGGGCCCCTCTGAAAGGAGCGCAGACAGACGCTTGCGCGCTCCTGTCGCCAGCGGCAATCCGGCAGGCAACCGGAGAGCAGGTAGCCAGCACGAAAGCCACATCGCAGGTTACGAGCAAGGTGCGGCAGTCCCAGTGTTTCTATGCCCTTCCCACGTTTACGAATTCCGTCAGCGTCACTCTCACCAGCCCGGCCGGCCTGAAACGGGACGGCGCGCGCGAGATGTGGGAGCGCTGGTTTCACCGCGGGGAAGACGATAAGGACCACGACAAGGCGGAGCCGGAGGAGGAGGAGGCTGCGAAGGCCGCGCAGGTGGCCGGAATGGGCGATGAGGCCTTTTGGGTCCACAGCTTCGTCGGCAACCTTTATGTGCGGAAAGGCAACCGGTTCCTGCGGATCAGTATTGGCGGGAAGATGAACGACGAGGAGCGACAGGCCAGGGCCAAAGCGCTTGCCGCGGATGCCTTGCGACGGTTGCACTAGTTTCTGAAAACCGGCGCCCGATGGATCAGCTTCCGGCCGGCACTCCGGTCGAGCCACGCACAATCCAGAGGATAGGCGTGATCAACGTGGTGCTGGCGGGTTCCAACCGAGGAACGGTGCCAACTCCCCCAGGAATCTTGCAGACTAATCGCCGTCTATGCCGGTTTCTTTCGGGCTTTCGCGCCGGTCTGTTTCAACGCTTCGGGGCTGCCAATGCGGCTTCGGCATCCGCCCGGAACTGCAGTTCCTCTGTCGATAACGCCCGGGTCCCCGCCAGTTGGTGAAGGTCAGCCAGCAGGGCTTCCATGGTAATTCGGGCGTCGGAGGTTTGCTTCGCCCCCACGTAGGCGTCCGCCAGTTCTCTCCGGTAGTGGGGGAGTTGATTGCGCACCGTTTTGTTGCTCGGGTCGGCTTTGACTAGCCCTTCGGTGGCGGAAATTGCTGTCACGAAGGCAGCGATGGCCTTTGACCAGTCCTGCTGCTTCAGGTAGGCGAGGCCGCGGTCTTCCTCGATCTCAGCCCGGTGCATTGCCATACGAGAAGTGCCGGGAGTCTGCTTTTCCATCGCGGCGACCAGTTCGGAGGCTGCGGCGAAGTACTTTAGGCCCTCCTCCGGTCTTCCCACGTCGGTCCATGCACTTCCCATATGGAGTTGAGTGTTCACAACCGCGTCATCGAATTCCGCGGTGTGAGGGCGTCCGGTGGTGAAGCGCCCGACTGCCTCCTCCGACTTCTGGAAATGCACCAGCGCCTCTGCGAAGTTCCTGTTCCGGCGCTGCCACATGCCGTAGTTATTCTGGGCGACCGAAACATCGAGAAACACCATTGTGTTGTTCGCGTCCGCCGCTGCCATCTGGTCTGCCAGTTGTGCCGCGTTTTCAACCGCCCCGCGGGTTTCCTCGGCACTCCCCAGCAGTTCCCCTCCCGGAGCCCGAAAGGCCCAGTCCATGAAAATGTAATCGAAAAAAAGTTTGCGGACCCTCGCCATGCTGTTCGGCTGCAGCGCCACCATGGCCTTGTCAGCCTCCAGCGCCGGACGCAGATGGGCCAGCGCTTCTTTGCTTCGGTCCATGCGCGCATACATTTCACCCAGTTTGGTGTCGGCCAACGCGATGCCCGCGCGTTCTGACGCCGGATTGCGCGCATCGCGGGCCAGCCCCGTCCAGATCGCCAGAACTTTCTCGTAGGGCCCGATCGCTTTTTCGTGATCGCCGATTCGGCTGGCAAGATCTCCATACGCGGTCCACGCTCTGGCCAGAGCGCTCCGGACGTCATAGTCCCCGGCCGCCCTCGAGCCTTCCACCATCTTCAGCACGTCGCCCAGAACATTCCGCGCTCCCGTAAAATCACCCGTTGTCGTGAGCATTTGTGAGATCTTGACCGAACCCACAATTCGATCTGTCAGGAATGCGGGGGAATCGTCCGAGACGCGGGCCCGCAATGCCTCCGCCTTCCGGTAGCTCGCCATCGCGCCCTGCCGGTCTCCCAAATTGGCGTTATACGGATTTCCCTGCGCATCGCCCAACCTTACATACCCTCGTGCGACCTCTTCCAGTAAACCCCGGTCTCCCCGAGCCTCCGCCGCCAGCGAATCGTAATAGCGCAGTCCGGTTTCGACAATCATTTTGCGGGCAGGCGTCGAGCCGGGCAACGATACGATGGCGTTCTGAACGTCTCCCGTGAATTTTCCCGCCAGTTCCCGCACTTGCGCAAACCGGCGCTCGGCAAGAGCCCGTTCCGTCTGAGCAGCGGTCTTCTGCAACTCCGCCTCTGCATGCTCGGATTCCGCGCGCTTACGGGCGATTGCCGATTGGCGTGCTTCCTCTTCCGCCCGGAGGCGTTGCCGGTCGGCGTCGACGCGCCGCACTTCGGCAACTTCTCTCGCCCCCTCCGCGACGTGCGCCTGCCACAGTGTGGCGCCCAGTCCGCCGGCCATCGCCAACACAGCCGCGGCGGCGGCCAACGAGCTGACGCGATGCCTGCGGAAGAACTTTCCGCTCCGGTACAGCACGGAATCCCGGCGTGCCCCCACGGGCAAGCCGCAGCGATGCCGGTAAAAATCCTGCTGCAGTTGTTCCACGGAGTGATACCGGCGGTCCGTCTCCGGCTCCAGCGCTTTCCGTACAATGTTATCCAGGTCTCCCTCCAGCCGTTTGGACCACCGGCGCGGAAAGGCCGCCCGCGCCGCAACACTGACGGGCTCGGACTCCGGCCCCTTCGGCCGCACCTCCGCCAGAAGCTCATAGAGAATCACGCCCAGCGAATACACATCTCCGGGAGTCCCGGAAGAAGCCCCGCTCAACTGCTCCGGGCTGGCGTATTCCGGCGTGAATGCACGAGACGCACCCCGCGTTTCCGGCTGCTGCTCTTCCCCCCACGGGTCGCCTTCCAGCACCCTCGCCACGCCGAAGTCCAGCAGATGTGGATTTCCGTCCGGGGTCACCAGAATATTGGCCGGCTTCAGATCGCGATGAACTACCAGGCCTCGATGGGCGTACGCCACCGCCTCGCACACCTTCTCCATCAGCGCACAGCGCTCGTCCACGCCGAGGGAACGCTCCCGGCAGTAAGCACCGATCGGCGCGCCGACCACGTACTCCATGACGATGTACGGCCGGCCGTCTGCCGTGCTCCCGCCATCCAGCAGCCTCGCGATATACGGATGCTCCAGCGACGCCAGGATGCGCCTTTCGCGGCGCAGACGCTCCATCACCGCGGCGGTATCCATGCCGCGCTTGATCAGCTTCACCGCTACCCGCTTGCTGAACTCGCCGTCCACGCGGACCGCAAGATAAACCACGGACATCCCGCCGCGCCCGATTTCCCGTTCAATCCGGTAAGCCCCCAGCGTCCGGCCTTCCAGCGAATCGTCCTCCACAAGGTCCGCCGCGCCCGCCCGCAGCGCGCCTTCGAAGTCCGGCACGTCGTCTCCTTCGCTGGGGGTGTCGAAGCGGATCAGGCGCAGCAGCTCATTGCGAAGGCCGGTGTCGGCCCCGCACGCCGCGGTCGCAAAAGCGGTCTGCCCGGCCGTTGGAATATCCATCGCTTCCAGAAACAGAGTTTCCAGCAGCGTCCACCTTTCGGATGGCATTGGTGATGGCATATTCGTTGGCCCCCTCCAAACAGTAGCACCGATCCGCCCCGGCGCCCGCCCTCAGAAGGATAGTTGCAGCACGCCTCCCGCGTCCGCCGTCGCGCCGCCGGACACCGCGGGATACACGCTCACCGCCAGCCCACTCCCGCTCGGCTGGGTGCTGGTAGTGTAAGTGCCGCCCGGCGCCAGGCCGGCGATCAGCACGGAATGAACTCCCGCTAAAACGGGCAGCGTCGCGCCTCCAAACACGCCCGTGCCGCTGACCGGAAACCACACTTCGGATCCCCCGAACTGCGCGCCGTCGAAGGCTGTTCCCGCCGTGCTTTGCAGATAGTTGGCGGCAACCATCGGGGCTCCCGCGTCCGCTCCCTGCAGTACATGAAGAAAACGCGTATCCGCCGGGTTACCCGGGTCCTGTGCCTGATAAATGAATCGCGTCGGCTCCAGTTCCGCCAGGGGGTTCAGCGCGGCCACGCCGCTGAAGTAGGTAAGCGACGGATTCAGAGGCAGCAACGCCTGCACGAACAGTTGCTGTCCGCTCGGCAACCTGTCGGCAACCACATTGCCGCTGATGAAAGGGGACGCCACCAGGCTGAGGTTGAAGCGTTTGAACAAGCCTGCATTCAGGGATGTCGCCCGATCGTAAACCACAATGTAATCGTTGTTCAGCCACAGGATCGAGCGCGTCGCCTGCGTAATGTTGACGATGGAATTCGCCGCAATAAAGTTGTTGGGTTTGTTGTACAGATTGGTCAGATCGCTGGCAGCGTAGACATAGCCGGGCCCCGAGCTCATGGTGGTGGCCGGATCGCCCGCACTGCCGCCTTCCATCCACTGGCTGCCATTGATATAGGCTGCATGGTCGGGCCCCTGCCAGTTGATCGTGGCGCAGCCTGCGCACCAGTTTTGCAGGCCCAGTGTGTTGTGGAACGTCACGGTTGCGCCATTGCCCAGGCCGCCGTTATCGTAATTGCTCATCTCTTTGGTCAACCACTCGCCTTGGCGGAAGAAGCCGAATTCGCCGGCGCCGCCGTCCTGATGGTTGATCGAGATCCAACTGGCGCGGTAGTCAAACTCCGTGCCCCCGGCCGTCCAGTCACTGTGCGCCACAATCCGTGCGGCCGGCGCGTCATAGAACAGCGTCGGGAATCCCGAACGCGGGTCGGTGGCTGCCGAAGCGGCCGGGTCGAGCAGCATGAAATACAGCAGATCCTGGGTCACGCCCCATGTCCAGGGATTGGAGATTCGCGCCAACAGTCCGGACATTCCGTCGGGCATCACACTTTCCGCAAACCAGCGTGCCGCATTGACGTGAGTCGAGCTGCCCGTCTGTTGCTCGAGAAGCGCCAGCAGCGCAGGCGGCTGCATGAAGTCCGGCGTTGCCCACAACCGCAACATGTCGCCGTAGCCCGCCATCTGGAAGACCGCACCATCCCACGGGGCCGCCGCGAAAACCTTTGCCGTGGGTGTGAGCGACGAAAGATATCCCGTAATCCAGCGATCCCAAACCGGCGCTCCGATCAGCCCGATCTGCGGTCCCGAGTAATTCACGTTATTGAAGCCCGCCGTCTGCAGAGCCAGCAATTGGCCCAGAATGTAGCCGAACGAATCGCCGTAAAGCATCCCCTCTGGCGGCAATCCGCCGCTCGCGAGGCCGAATCCGGCCCCCGTCGGATTGTTCGGAATTCCGTACGCCTGCGCCACCACCTGAGGATCGCCCATCATGGCGAACTCCTCGTACAGCCATGCGCCGGTGGCATCCGTAATGTAGCTCCGCAGGGAATTGCCGATGGCCGCTGACGGGATGGCGGCATTCACGGATGGATCGTCCGCGGGATCCAGCACCAGCGAAATCATGGTGAGCAGACGCGCGTGCGCTAGAAAATAATTGTTCGATGCCATGCGGTACGGCTTGTTGCCTCTCAGCAAAGCAAGGCTATTCACCACTCCGGCGGGCCCCGGATTGTCTCCTCCCGTGGTGGAGGCGGTCAGGCAGTCGGCAGCCCACGTCATGAAAACCTTCTGGATCGTGGCCTTGTCCGCGGCACTCAGCACCGGGTAGATCCAGTCCACAACCAGCGCCCACTCGTGCCCCGAAAAGCTGGCCCGGTTGTAAAGCGGAAAAGTGGGATCGCGGAACGGTTGGCCGATCGCCTGCCCGAGAGCCGCCTGGTTCATCGCGTACATCAGCACGTTCCGCGCCGCCTGGGCATATGCCGCCTGGTGGGCCGTGTCGATCAGCGAGTTGAAGGCCAGGATCACCGCATTGTCTTCGCTGATCAGGCCCGTGTAGCCCTGCGAATCCCCAAAATCCGGATACGGACTGGCCGGCGTGGGATTCATTGCATTCAGCGCCGCGCCGGGAAAGAACTGGCCGTAGTTGCCAATCGCCTTGGCGAGCGTGGTTTGCATCCCCTGATACGCCACGTTGCCCGGCCTTGCCCACGTCTGCAGACGCGGCAGATCCAGCTGGGTGATCCACAGCCGCGGATGGGTCGTCACCGGGAATGGAACAGGCAACGGGACGCTGTAAGTTGCCGTCACGGTAGTGTTATTTGCCGGCATGGTGAGCGTCGTCTGGCTGGATATGGAATTGGCTGTTCCGAATCCGGTCCACGACTGGAACGCATTCCCCGCCGGCGGCGCATTGGCCGTAAGCTGCACGATCGCCCCCGCCGGGTACGCGCCTGTGGGGGTCCCGTTCACCACGGTCAGGTTGTAAGTCGGCGTGCCCCCCGGCAGCACTGTGACGCCGCTGCCCACCGTGATTTGAATCGCCGCCGATCCTCCGGAATTCGCGGCGTCCAGCGCCAGAGCCGTGACGGTGTAAGTTCCCGGGCCGGGAGTCCACACAATCTGATAAGGCGCTTTGCTTGCCGCGCCGATCACGGCGTTGTTCAGCGTGAAGAGTACCTGCGCGATGGTTCCACCCGGCTCAGACGCCGAAACCTGAAGCGTAATGCTGCTTCCCGCCGGGACTTGCGAGTTATTCGCCGGTTGTACCCACGTCACTACCGGGTGCGATCCCGTGCCATCGCCATAGGCTCCCGACGCAAACACGATGCAAAGAGCCGATATTCCTACTGATATTCTTTTCATGAAAAACCCTCTTTGAAGGTCAAGTTGTGCGGCGTGCTGACGGGCGCCACCCGCAAGCGCAACAAGGAGGGTAAACACCCTCGCGTAGCTTCCGCCATAGTGCCTTCTGCTGGGGAATGCGTGCGGAACCGGCAGAGTTGATCTTTTTTGTCAGGAGTCGCATAAATTCCCGCGGTGTGAGCCAGTTGGTAAACTTACGGCAGTGCAGAACGACCCCTCGATCACCATCTTGTTGCATCAATGGAAGGATGGCGACGGCGCCGCGCTCGACACACTGGTTCCCCTGGTCTATAGCGAGCTCCGCCGCCTCGCCGCTTCTTCCCTGCATCGCGAGCACGGCGCCCGGACGCTCGATCCCACCGCCCTCGTGAATGAAGCCTATCTGCGCCTGGTCGGCGGAAAGAATCCGGATTTTAATGACCGCGCCCACTTCCTCGGGGTGGCCGCCCGTCTCATGCGTCAGATCCTCGTCGACCGGGCACGCGCGCGCCGCACGGAAAAGCGAAGCGGTGGCGCCCGTGTGCCGCTCGAAAACGATATGGTGTTCACCGGTGAACATGCCGCGGCGGTTGTCGAGCTCGACGATGCCCTCGAACTTCTCGCCATGCAGGATCCTGAAAAGGCCCGCATTCTGGAAGTGAGATTCTTCGGCGGCCTGACTGCGGAAGAAAGTGCGGCGGCTCTCGGCATCCCGCTGAATCGCATCAACCGGCAAATGCGCCTGGCCCAGGCCTGGCTGCGCGCGGAGCTTGCAGCGGACTAGGCCGAAGTTCCAGCAGCGATGGTCCCGTTCCCGCGGATAGTGCTCCCCACCAGCGCGAGACCGGTCAGCATCAGCACCCACGTCCCCGGTTCAGGAGCGTAGGCCAGAGCGGCCTCAATATCCAGATCCAGTTCCAGTTCCAGAATGGAAGGGTAGCTGCCTGCGCCCGGCGCACATCGCGAACAGATTAACAATCTGCCCCACAGTGGTTTATCACTATCCCCAAAACGGTTACGCAGCCACGCTATCCTGAAGTTCATGACGCGCAGACAGGCGCTAGCGCTTCCCCTGGCGGCGCTGGCGGCGGACGGCCCCCAGGCTGGCGCACAAAACCGCGGCATGGGCACCCGAAACGTCCGGCCAACGCTCCGCGACAAACCCTCCGGGCTCCCGTTCCACGCGCATTTCGTAAACGTGGCCCGCGCGGCCGGCCTGCGGGCCCCCGTGATCTATGGAGATGTTGGGTATAACGACTACATTCTCGACTCCATGGGATGCGGCGCGGCATTTCTCGACTATGACAACGATGGGTGGCAGGATATCGTAGTGCTCACCGGGCGCCGCTCGAAATCCACGCCGCCAGAGGCCATTATCCGGCTCTACCGCAATAGCCGCGACGGCGCCTTTACCGACGTCACCGCGAAATCAGGGCTGGGCCGCAGCGTCTGGGCCAGCGGCATCACGGTGGGCGACTACGATAACGACGGCTTCGACGATATCTTCGTGACCTGCTGGGGACAGAACATCCTGTTTCACAACAACGGCGACGGCACTTTTGCCGACGTGACGGAGAAGGCTGGGCTGATGCATCCGGAAACGCGATTCGGCTCGGGCTGCACGTGGATCGATTACGATCGCGACGGCAGGCTGGATCTCTTCGTGACTAACTACATGGTTTTCGACCGGGATGCCATGCCGCCGCGGGGAAAGGACCCCACCTGCACGTACCTGGGCGTTCCGGTCTATTGCCGGCCGGAGGGCATCCCGCAGGAGCCTTGCCGGCTATACCACAACAATGGAGACGGGACTTTCACCGACGTCAGCGAAAAGTCGGGCATTCTGGCTGTGAAGCCCGGTTATCCTCTGACGGCCGCCGCGGCCGATTTCGATAACGACGGCTGGCCCGACATCTACGTGGCGTGCGACACGTCGCCCAGCCTGCTCTTCCGAAACAATGGCGACGGCACGTTCACCGAGCAGGGCCTGGAGAGCGGCGTAGCTTTGAGCGAAGACGGGATGGCGCAAGCGGGGATGGGGCTGGGCATCGGCGATTTCGATACGGACGGATATCTCGACATCTTCAAGACGCATTTTCGCGCGGACACTCCGGTTCTCTACCGCAACACCGGCAAAGGCAGTTTCCGCGATGTGACTCTGCGGGCGGGACTCGCCGTAGAGACACGCTTCGTGGGTTGGGGGGCGGGAATGGCGGACCTGGATAACGATGGCCTTCCCGACCTGTTCTTCGCGACCGGAATGGTTTATCCAGAGGTGGAGCGGAAGCAGTCCGAGTGTCCGTACAAGACGCCGTGCGTGGTGTATCGAAACCTGGGCGGGGGCAGGTTCGAACAGTTACTCGATGAGGCCGGTCCCGGCATCGCCGAGGCGCATTCGAGCCGCGGAGTGGCTTTCGGCGACTTCGATAACGACGGCGACATCGACATTCTCATCATAAACATGAACGAGCCGCCGTCGCTGCTTCGCAATGACATGAGCGGCGCCAATCACTGGCTCAAGGTGCTGCTGACCGGCGTTGTCTCAAACCGCTCCGCCATCGGCGCGCAGGTGGTGGCGGCTTATGGCGGGCGGAGGCAGGCGCAGGCCGTATTGGCGCAGGCCTCGTACCTTTCGGTAAACGATCGCAGGCTGCATTTCGGGTTAGGTTCGGCGGCCAGTGCGAACCTGGAAATTCGCTGGCCCAATGGGGCAGTCGAAAAGGTACCGAACGTGGCGGCCGATCAACTGGTGGTGATTCGCGAAGGTTCCGGAGTAATCCGTACGGAGCGCTTCGGTCCCCGCCGGCAACCGCGGTAGAACGCACTGGATGCAATGAGCACTGGCGACTATTTGTGCCGAGCGCATACGGCGCCACGGCCGCCGAGACTGACGGTAGACGACATTCCGGAGGATGGCCCAAATTCCCCAGCCGGTCCTGGCCGTCTTACTCAACATCCTTGCCGCGCTTCTCGATCGCCGCGGCGGCGTTCTGGGCCACGCGGGCCAGATCGATGACCGGCATGAAGCCGAAGCCGCGGCCGCGGGAGGCTATGGGTTCGGACTTGGAGGCCATCTCCCGCAACTTGGGCAAATCCGACGCGTCGCCAAGGTCGCCGATGACTCCCAGCGCGATCACTTGCGAGGCGGCATCGCCCCTCGCCAGGACCTGCCTGGCAACCGGCACCACGGCGCGGTTATGGAAAGCCGCGGCGCGTTCCAGCGCGGTCAGGCCCGCTATGCCCGGCTGTTGCGCGGCCTGTAACAGGAACGGCAGCGCCCGCGATTCGCCTAAGGCGGCTAAGGCGTCGATGGCAGCCGATGCCACCAGCACGTTCGAATCCAGGGCGGCCCGGCCCAGCGCCGGCAACGCGCGCGGGTCGCGCATTTCGCCCAACTCGCGCGCGGCCACCAATTGGACCTCGGGGTCGTCTGAAATTACGCCATCCAGCAGCGCTTCCAGGGCGCCGGCGAGGCGCAGATCCCGTGCCGCGCAGGTGCGCACTACGGAATCGGCCAGCCCCTTACGCAAAGCCGCAATCGCCTCGGGCGAGTGGTTGCCGCCGAGCGCAAAACAATCATCGTTGCGTTGGGCCACCGAGCGATTCTGGTCCAGCATCCGCACAGCCGGGTCATCGGCCCCGCAGGCCGCCACAGTCAACACCAGTCCAGCCAGGAACGGTTTCATTGGGCTTTCTCCTTTAGGGCTCCGGTCTCCTTCAGGGCTTCGATCTCGTTCAGGGCCTGGCGGGCCACGGGCGCCTGCTTCAGATCGAAATTAGCATTCAAAGAAAGCGCATGCTGCAAGTGTTTGCGGGCGCCTTCCTTGTCGCCCACGGCGCGCGCGATCATGCCGGCATGGTAGTAGAAGCCGGGCTCGGGCGTCCCCAGTTCCAGCGCCTTCTGGCTGGCCTTTTGGGCCTCGCTCCACTGCTTGCTCTGGTAAAGCACCCACGCCATGGCATCCCATTCGTAGATGTCGTGGCGGGTCTTCATCTCTTCCTTCACCATGGCAAACGCGTGGTCCAGGTTGCGGCCGTGGTCGGCGAACGCCAGCGCCAGATTGCGATTGGCCGGAAAGCCGGCCGCCTGGTCCATCTTCTCGATCACCACCAGTTTCTCCGCCTCCATGCGGGCCTGCTCGGGCTTACCGGCGGCTTCGTAGAGATCCTCCAGCGCCGCCGAGTAGTCGGGCAGAGGCACCGCCGCTTCGGCCTTCTGATAGTAGTCGATCGCCGGGTCTATCTTGCCGCGCTGTGCGTTCAGCTTGCCCATTCCGGCAAACGCAGGGTGATAGCCTGGAAACAATTTGAGGGCCGCGCTGTAGGCCAACTCCGCCTCCGGCAGGCTCCCGGTTTTCAGATACATGTGGCCCAGGTCCACCAGGCACCAGGCCACGTTCTCGGGCGACCGGCTGCCCGATTCAATCGCCTTCTTCATCACGTCAATGGCTCCTGCCACATCGCCGGCCACGAATCGGTAGTAGGACGCGCGGTTATAGCTGGAAAGGTCCGGACGCAACCGCACCATCTTCTGGTAGGCGTCGGCGGCGGCGCTGTACTCGCCCAGTTCCATCAGGGCGTCGCCCAGCGTGCCCCAGTTCCAGGGGTCGTCCGGCGCCATATGCATCACCTCGCGGGAATCCTCCACGACTTTGGGGAAATTATGGCGCTCCAGCCCGATCGCGCTGCGCAGCCGCAGCGCCTCGTAATTGCGGCGGTCCTCCGAGAGCACCGAGTCCACGATCTTGCCGGCGCGGTTCAGGTAGTCCGGGTCCATGGTCTCGCGCATCTTTTGCAGGAACGTGGCCGCCATCAGATTCTGATAGTGGAGATCGTCGGGTTTAGTCTGCGCCAGGGTCTGGTACATGGCGATGCGGTCGTCGGTCTTCATGCGGGACACGGCGTCGAACAGAGCCCGGTCCTGCAGCAGTTCGGAGACCTTTTCGTTGCCGGTTTGGGCGTAGAGGAAGGCGGCGGATAGTGTGAGCAGCAGTAGCGATTTCATAAGTAAGTCTCCAGAAGAAAGCTATCAGCTATCAGCTTTCAGCCGTCAGCTCCAGACAGCGCTTGCGGCGCGTTCCATCAAGCTGATAGCTGAAGGCTGACTGCTGAAAGCTATTTCTTAGTTGCCGGTCGCCGTTCCCCGGCCATTGGTGCCGTTGATCTGGCTATGGGTGAAGCCGGCGTGCGGCGCGGCGTGGAACGGGAAGTGATCCAGCAACGGAACGTCGTTGGAGTTCACTCCATCGCCCAATGGCGGCGCGTTGGTGAAGCCCGGAACCAGCACTCCTGCCAGCGCGCGGAAGCCGATATCCACCACGTCATCGATGGGACGGCGCCCGCCGAATGGCCATCCGGCATTGTCGCCACCGAGTGGGCCCAGACGGTTCTGGCTGGCTATGGGCGTGGGGGCGATCGTCAGGTCAACACGCGTGATATCGGGCACGTACACGCCCAGCAGGTCGGTTCGCGGCGCCGGCGGAACCTTCAGGCTGAACACACCGTTCAGAACGCCGCTGGCGAAGAACGGGTCGCCAATGTACGGCGCCCATTGTTTGTCGTCCACCGGAAGGCTGCGGTTCCAGCGGTCCTTCAGTGGCAAGGGAATGAGAGCTTCCACGGTCAGCGGGTTGCCCACGCGGTCCACTTGCATCCAATCGCCGTAGCTGATAGGGTCGCTCGGGCTCGGCCGCACCGTCACGATCTGGCGCAGCGTGCTGGCCCAGGCCCCGATCTTGGCGTTGGGGTCGGTTGCGCTGGTCGGAACCGTTCCGCTGGCCGTGACCATGGTGATCGGAACTTCGACGGCGATCAGGCTGATGTTATAGCCGGCAAAGCCGTCGACGGCCGCCGGAGCCGCCGCGCCCTGGCCCTGATCGGCGCTGCCGCTCAGAACCGGCGCCGGGGCGCGGAAATTCAAAGTGTCGAAGGTGGCGGCGCTGTCAAAGAAGAAAGCGTCGTCACGGGGTCCGGCGAACACGCGCATGCCATTGGCTAGCGTGAATACCGAGGGCGCGCCCAGGTTGGTCTCGTAAGCGGGCGTCGTGTTCGGCCCCAGGTTCGGGGGCGCCACCGAAAGCGCATGACCTTTTACATCTTTGTCATACACGGCGATGATCTTGTTTAGCTTCAGGTCGCGCAGGATCACGACGTAAGTTTCGTACAACAGAATTCCCGGGCTGTCGATGGTGCTGATCTTCCCGAAATAGGAAACGAACGTGGGGTTGGTCCGGTAGGTGTCCTGGAACTGGAAGTCGATCTGCAGGTCCGGAGCCCCATCGAGTCCCCGGGAGTTGTTGATGTTGAAGCGATACAGAACGCTGGGCGAGAATTTGTAATAGCTCGGCCCATTGTCCGGGTTTTGGAACCCCTGCGCGCTCATGCTCATGACCAATCGGTCCGATTTGCCGGTTTCGTAACTGCGGAATATGTAGAAATCGTTCAGATTCGCGGTTTGGTCCTCCAGCAGCAGCGGACCATTGCGGTGACTGGCAGCAAAAGCCGCCGCCATGGTCAGAGAAGCTGCAAGCAGTCCCTTGGCGATTTGACGCATCGTTTACCTCCTTTAGGTATGTGGCTACATCCGCTTCTACGAGGGCAGCTTGGGCTTTGGATTTACCTGGGCCGAAAGAATTACGATGGCAGCATGCTCCGTCGCATCGTGCTCCATCGAACCGTGCGGGACCATGTGGAAGACCGGCGCCGCCAGTTTGCCGGGGCGCGCCCGTTCCGGCACGTGGTGATCGAGCCGTTTCTGGAGCCGGAATGCTGCCAGAGTCTGGAAGCTGAGTTTCCGGCTTTCGAAGCCCGGCATGCACGGAACGAACTGGGCGAGGCCGGACGCAAGGCGGTGGTCCCCGAACTGGCGCGGATTGGCCCCGCGTACGCAGGTTTCGACCGGTTGATGCGCGACCGCCAGTTTCTGGAATGGCTGAGCCGGCTGACGGACATACCGGACCTGCTGTACGATCCCGACTATGTGGGCGGCGGCACTCACGAAAACCTGGACGGGCAGGAACTGGACGCCCACGTGGATTTCAATTATCACCCCAAGCGCGGGCTGCACCGGCGGTTGAACCTGATCCTTTTTCTGAACCGGGAATGGGATGCCGGGTGGGGCGGCTGTCTGGAATTGCTGCGCGACCCCTGGGCCACCGGCGCCGAAGCCCGCAAAGAAGTGATTCCGCTGGCCAACCGAGCGGTAATTTTCGAGACCACCGAGGCGTCCTGGCACGGCTTTCGGCGCATTCAGTTGCCGGCCGGCAAGCAACTCTCGCGGCGTAGTGTGGCGGTATATTTTTATACCAGGGACCGGCCGCCGGACCTGACCGCGCCGGACCATGGGACCATTTATTACCAGCGCCCATTGCCCGGCCACATCCAGGCCGGCCACACACTCAGCGAGGAAGATGCCGCCGAGATTCAGACCTTGTTGGCGCGGCGCGACAAGACGATTCAGTTTCTCTACGAGCGGGAGCTTAAGTTTGCGAGGGTGCTGAACGGGATTACGAAGTCACCTTCGTTCCGTTTGGGACGGGCGCTGACGTGGCCGATGCGGGCGGTGCGGGCGGTGGTGAAGGGGCGGGGGGATTGATATTGAGGATTTGATAGTTTGATATTGATGTGGCTACCCATGCAGTGCTAAGATTGAAACGTGGCGACCGTTCAATCTATCCTCGATCAGTTGAAAACCCTGGGTTCACAGGAGTTTGCCGAGGTAACGTCAAAACTCCGCCAAGCTGCGGTTTCCGAAGAGCCACGCCTTCCACAAGCCGAGCGTCAGGCACGGCTCCAAAGCCTTGCCGGTTCACTGACCGACCATGAGGCCGAAGCCATGCTGGCCGCGATTGAGCAGGAATTCGAGCAGGTTTGTTGAACCTGCCGGATAAACTGATCATCGATACCAGTGTTCTGATCGATTACCTCCGCGGGAAACCGAATCTCCGTGCGCTCACGTCCGTCAGTGAGATCTACCTGCCCGCTATGGTCCTGGCGGAGTTGCGCGTGGGTTGGCTGCGCGCTCATGGCACACCGCAAAGGCAAATGCAGCGATTTGAGGACCTTGCCGCGATCATGTTTTTCCTGCCGATTCTGCGGTCCACGGTCTCCTTTTACATCGAGGTTCGTCAAAGGCTGGAACTCGTGAACGCTATTATTCCAGAGAATGACCTCTGGATTGCCGCGACCGCGAGAGAGCGGGAACTGCCACTCCTGACGAGCGACAACCATTTTAGACGGGTTGCCGGCATCGCCGTGGTCGATCCTGCGGAGTTGGAAATCCAGCCGCCGATCCGGAACTGAATTCAGCCGGCGGTCTGCCGGACGGCCACCTCACGAACACCGGCGCCGGCCGTCTATCCTAATTCTCAGGAGACGCGCCTGTGTTATCCGATCTCAAGCATACCTTCCGTCTGCTTCGCCGTGCTCCCGGCTTCGCCTGCGCGGCAGTCCTGCTGCTGGCGCTCGGGGTCGGCGTCACCACCGCGATGTTCAGCATCGTGGATGCATGGCTCTTGCAGCCGTTGCATTTCCCGGACCCCGGCAGGCTGGCCATTGGCCTTAAGGCCGAGGCCCAACGCCCCGCCGAGCCGAAGATATTTATCGGTTTCCGCGATTGGGAGGCATGGGCGAGCGGCACCCGGTCCTTCACCAACCTCGCGGCCGTTTTCTGGCGAAGCTTCGATGCCCCCGATCCCTCCGAACCCGGCGTCTTCGGCATGATGGCCACGGCAAACCTCTTTGAAACTCTCGGCGTCGCCCCCGCGCGGGGACGCACCTTTCGCCCTTCCGACATGGGTGGCCCGCCGGTGGCGGTGATCTCCCACCAACTCTGGCAGGAGCGTTTCGGCGGCGCACAGGACACCTTCGGCAGGCTGGTCCGGTCGAGCGGGAAGACCTACCAGATTATCGGCGTGATGCCGCCCGGATTCGGGTTGCGCATGATCGACCAGGCTGGCGAGACCCAATTCTACGCACTCATGCAAAAGGATGAGGAGGCGTGGCGCTCCGGCGGCCAAGGTCCTGTGGCGGCCATCGGCCGTCTAAAACCTGGAGTGAGCCTGGCCGCGGCGCAGACCGAACTCCAGGCCATCCAGCGCGGCCTCGATGAGCGCTATGGCGACAATCCTAAGGGCTACACCGTCCTGCTGACCGGCCTGCAGCAGGACAATACCCGCAGCGTGAGGGCCTCGCTGTGGATGGCGGCCGCCGCGGCTGGCCTGGTTCTTTTGATCGTGTGCGCCAACATCGGCGGCCTGCTGCTGGGCCGCGGCATGGAGCGCCAGCACGAGATGGCCGTGCGGGCGGCGCTGGGGTCAGGCCGTGCCCGCCTGATTCGCCAACTGCTTACGGAAAGCGCGGTGATGGCGGTGTTAGGCGCAGCCGGCGGGGCGATGTTGGCCGCGGGCGCGATGCGGGTTTTTGCCGCCATCAACCCATTTGGGAGGATGCCGCAGAATCCGATTTCCCTGCAAGGGCGCACGCTCTGCTTCGCAGTTCTGAGCGGCGTGGCGAGCACGCTGTTGTTCGGCCTGGCGCCAGCGGTTCAGGCGTCGAACCCAAACCTGAACGCCATGATGAAGGCCGCGGGGCGCGGCGTGGCGGGCGGGCTCAGGGCCTTCCGCTGGCAGGCAGTCCTGGTGTCGGGCCAGGTGGCGCTCTCGATGCTCCTGCTGGTAGGCGCCGCCTTGATGATCCAGACGCTTGACAGGCTGCAATCGCATCCGCTCGGGTTTCGCACGGAAGGACTGACCTTGGCGGAGGTTACGATTCCGCGCGATGGTTACCAGAACGCGCCGCAAAAACAGGTTCTGTACCAGCGGCTGTTGGAGCGGCTGGCGGCAATTCCGGGCGTGCGGACCGCCGCGCTCAGCAACATACTGCCGCTGGCTACACCATTTGAAGACCGTTTCTGGATTGCAGGGGAGCCGGAGGGAAGCGAAGAAACGGCGCCGAAAGCGGGCCTGCAAACCGTTTCGGCGGACTATTTCGCGGCCATGGGGATTCCTCTGCTGGAGGGCCGCTGGTTTACGGAACACGACACGGAACACGACACGGAACACGACGCTGGAACGGCGGACGGCGTGGCGGTGGTGAACCAGTCGGCGGCGCGGCAATGGTTTGGCGGGCAGAGCCCGATCGGGCGGCGCGTCAGGTATCGTGAGGATGGCCCCTCTCATCAATCCCAGTGGCGAACGGTGGTGGGTGTGGTGGGCGACACTTCCTACTCGTTCTACAACCGGTTGGATTGGTTCACCGCGCCGCGCATTTTCTACCCGCTGCGGCAAGCTGTCAACGGGCGCACCTCGCCGGTGACCCGCCAGATCTACGGATTGCTGCGCGGCGGCCCGGTCACCGAAGGTCAGGTTCGGGACGCGCTGAAAGCCATCGACCCGGCGTTGCGGCCGGGCCGTGTGCTGCCGGTTCGGGAATTGATCTCGGACGCCGTCCGCCAGCCCAGATTGCAGACGCGCCTGCTGGCGGGGGTGTCCGCTATCGCGCTGCTTCTGGCGGCCATTGGAATCTACGCCGTGATGGCGCAGTCCGTCAGCCGGCGGAAACACGAAATCGGCATCCGCATGGCGCTGGGCGCGCGGCACCACGACGTGGTTCGAATGGTGGTGAAGCAGGGCGCGGGGTTCGCACTGCTTGGAATCGCCGCCGGCGCGGTGGGTGCGCTGCTGTTCACCAGGGCGCTGGCGAGCATGCTCTACGGTGTGAAGCCCGCCGACGTCACGGCATTCGCATCGGCGGCAGCGGTGCTGTTTGCCGCCGTGCTGGTGGCCGCACTGGTTCCGGCGCGGCAGGCTGCGCGCGTGGATCCGGTGGAGGCGCTGCGGGAGGACTAGATTTCCGTCACCGTGGGACAGACCACCACAGGCGATGGTCTGTCCCACATCAATAAACTCAATCCGCCTCATAAAATCTTTCGCTTTCCTTTTGCCCTCGGGTGCGCCAACATGAATACTGGCCGTTTGTACCCGAAGGAAGCGGATGCAATTCTCGTCCTACCAGACCGAAGGTTTCTACGATGAGATGTTCGAAGACGATGGGCGGTGCCGCCCGCACGTCCAGTTGGTGATGGAGGTCATCCAATCGCTATCGGACGGGCAACTGCTACGCTACAAGCACTCCGCCGAGCGGCTCCTGCTGCAGTTGGGAATCACCTTCAACGTCTACGGAGACACGGCGGGCGCGGAGCGCATCTTTCCGTTCGACCTGATCCCGCGGGTCATCCCGGCCGGCGAGTGGGACCGCATCGAGCGGGGCCTCAAGCAGCGGGTGCACGCGCTCAACGCCTTCATCGACGACATTTATCACGGCCAGAAGATTCTCAAGGATGGCGCCATCCCCACCGACGTGGTCACCTCGGCGGTTTCCTATCGCCAACAGTGCCACGGCCTGAATCCGCCGTGGCGCGTCTGGTGCCACATCACCGGCACGGACCTGGTGCGCGACCGGGATGGCTGTTACTATGTTTTGGAAGACAACCTGCGCGTGCCGTCGGGGGTCTCTTACGTGCTGGAAAACCGCGAAGTCCTGAAGCGCATCTTCCCGCGCGTCTTCGAGGGGTTGCCGGTTCGCCCGGTAAACGACTATACCAGCCGGCTGCTGGAAATGCTGGAATCCATCGCGCCTCATCCGGCGGGCCGCCCGCGCGTGGTTCTGCTGACGCCGGGCATCTACAACTCGGCCTATTTCGAGCACAGCTTCCTGGCGCAGCAGATGGGCGTCCAGTTGGTGGAAGGGCACGACCTGGTGGTGCAATCCGGCGACGTCTTCATGCGGACCACCAAAGGGCTGGAGCGGGTGGACGTGATCTACCGGCGGGTGGACGACGATTTTCTGGATCCCCAAGCCTTTCGGCCCGATTCGCTGCTCGGCGTCCCCGGCCTGATGGATGTCTACCGCGCCGGCCGCGTGGCGTTGGCCAATGCCCCCGGCAACGGCGTGGCCGACGACAAAGTCATCTACGCCTACGTGCCCGAAATGATCCGCTACTACGAAGACGCCGACCCCATCCTGCCCAACGTGCCTACGTACCTTTGCTGGCGCGATTCAGACCGGCAGTACGTGCTGGAACACCTGGACGAACTGGTGGTGAAGTCCGCCAACGAGTCGGGCGGATACGGAATGCTGGTGGGTCCGCACTCCACGCGGCCGCAACAGGACGAATTCGCGGTCAAGATTCGGGACAATCCGCGCAACTTCATTGCGCAGCCTACGCTGGCGCTTTCGCGCGTGCCCACCATCGTGGACGATCATTTTGAAGGCCGGCACGTGGACCTGCGCCCGTACGTGCTTTGCGGCAAGGAAATTTTCGTCCTCCCCGGCGGCCTCACGCGGGTGGCGATGCGTCAGGGATCGCTGGTGGTCAACTCATCCCAGGGCGGCGGCAGCAAGGACACCTGGGTGCTGGCCGAGGCGGCGGAGTTGCAGACGGCGGATTTGCAAACGGGAGGTCAACAGCAACAACAGTCATGATACAAGCCAAACCTCTACTCAGCCGGGTGGCCGATTCGGTTTACTGGATGGCCCGCTATATTGAACGCGCCGACAACGTGGCGCGGTTTATCGACGTGAACCATAACCTGACGCTGGATCTGCCGCAGGGATATCACGACCAGTGGCAGCCCATTGTGGACACCACCGGCGACCGCGCCGTTTTCCTGGAACGCTACGGCCAGGCGACGCAGGAGAGCGTGATGCAGTTCCTGGCCTTCGACCCGGAGAATCCCAACTCTATCTATTCCTGCGTGCTGTCGGCGCGCGAAAACGCGCGGTCGGTGCGCGAAACCATTTCTTCGGAAATGTGGCAGCAGATCAATACGATGTATCTGCTGATCACCAGCGAGAGCCGCAAGTCCGTGCCCAGTTCGCTGCCCGATTTCTGCCAGAGCGTGCGCATGGCCTGCCACCTGTTCCAGGGCATCACGGACGTCACCATGAGTCACAATGAGCCCTGGCATTTCATCCGGCTGGGCCGGAAACTGGAGCGGGCCGACAAGACCACGCGCATGCTGGACGTGAAGTACTTCATCCTGCTGCCGACGGTGGCCGACGTGGGCACGCCTTACGACGATATCCAGTGGACGGCCGTGCTGAAATCCGTCAGCGGCTTCGAAATGTACCGCAAGCGTTACGGCCGTATTTCGCCCGACCGCATTGTGGAGTTTCTGCTGTTGGATGGCGAGTTCCCGCGCGCGCTGCGCTACTGCATCGGGCTGGCCGATCAATCTTTGCACGCCATCACGGGCGTGCCGGCGAGCGCTTTCTCGTGCGCCACCGAGCAGCGCCTGGGGCTGCTCCGTTCCGAACTGGATTTTACGCAGGTGGACTCGATTCTGGCCCACGGGCTTCACGAGTTTTTCGACGCCTTGCAGATAAAAATGAATACCATCGACGAATGCGTTCGCAGCGACTTCTTCGGCCAGCAAAAGGTTGCCGCGGAAGCCGCGTAAATGAAGGTCCTATGCCGATCGGAGCCGCGACCGTGAGGGAGCGGTCTTACACATGACCTTCTGTCTTGGAATCTCCGTGGAACAGGGCCTGGTCGGGATCGCCGACACGCGCCTGGTGGCCGGCAACGAATGCCTGGTGGCCAAGAAGACCGCCAGTTACCAGGGACCCGGATTCGCATTCTTCGTAATGCATTCCGGCTTGCGCTCGCTGCGCGACAAGATGCTGCTGTATTTCGAAGACGCTTTCGCGCGCGAGACGCTGACGCGCGACCGTTTGTTCAAAGTGGTCAACCTATACTCCCAACAGGTGCGCCGCGTGGCTGATGAAGATGGCGACGCGCTGCAACGTGCGGGGTTGCGGTTCAATGCCCACACGCTGATTGGCGGGCAAATGGCCGCCGATTCCGCGCACCGCCTTTACCTGGTGTATCCCGAGGGCAACTGGGTGGAGATTGGCCCCGATACGCCCTACCAGATCATCGGCGCCTCGGGCTTTGGCAAGCCTATTCTGGAACGCTCGCTCACCCGGCTGGATTCCATGCTGTACGCCTTCAAGGTGGGCCTGCTGGCCTTCGACGCCACGCGCCTGTGCGCCGCCGACGTGGATTTCCCGATGGACGTGATTCTGTATTCCAAGGGCAGTTTCGAGTTGGTGGAACATCGCTACGATCGCGACGACGTGCGCGCGATCTCGACCTGGTGGCAGGACCGCATGCGCCGCGCCGTGCACGACCTGCCGTCGGAGTTCATCGAGACGGCGTTTTCGAGGCTCACGGGCGACGCGGCGGTGGCCGCGACCCTCAGGGTCGCGGACGAGTGAAAAGCTACGCAGGGGGCTGGTTAACCCGATCTAATCCGCAATGCTGTCATTTAAACACGGAGAAGTGGAAGGCGTGTCCCCAGACAAGCGCGTTTATGGGGAGTATCGGGCACAGCTCATCCCCAGGACGATCAACCTGCCAGAATCAGGTAAGGAGAATATCGCATGTTAGTGCGGAACTCGCGCCGTGAGTTTCTCGCGGGCATGGCTGCAGCGGCGGCAACTTCGGTTGCCGCCGCGCCCGGGCCGATCCTGGCCTACGCCGGTACGTACAGCGCTCCGGTAGGCGCCGAGGGCGCTCCGGGCCGGGGCAAAGGCGTTTACCTGTTCGAGATGAACCCGGCTACCGGGGCGCTTACGGAGCGCGCGCTGTTTCCCAACGCGGCGAACCCGGCATGTCTGGCGCTGAACGCCTCCGGGACGCGCCTCTATTCGGCGAACGAGACCTTGACGTACGAGGGTGTGCCCAGCGGGTCGGTAAGCGCGTACGAGATCGAGCGCCCCGGCGGGCGGCTCAAGCTGATAAACACGGTGGCGTCGGAAGGCGCCGGCCCGTGCCACTTGAGTCTGCACCAGTCTGGCAAGTGGGTGTTCGTGGCGAATTACCACGGCGGAACTTCGGCAGTGTTGCCGATCGGGGCGAACGGCGAGCTCGGCGCGGCCAGCGATGTAAAGCGCCATGACGGTGGTCTCGGCCCTGACCGCGCCGCCAGCGCGCCCGCGGGCAGCTTTGCCTGGAGCGGCCACGACCGCACGCACTCGCACATGATCCAGCCCGATCCGTCGGGCCGCTTCGTGTTGGCCGCGGATCTCGGGCTCGACCGCATCCTGGTCTGGAAATTCGATGCCGTCGCGGGGAAACTGATTCCTGACGATCCGCCATCGGCGGCTGTCGCGCCGGGCGATGGCCCGCGGCACTTCGCCTTTCATCCCAACGGCCGGCTACTCTACTCGCTCCAGGAGGAAGGCTCTACACTGGTGACCTGGGACTACGACGGCGCTACCGGGCGTCTGAGGGCGAAGCAGACGATCTCTTCGCTGCCGCCAGGCTTTGCGGGCACCAA
The DNA here is from genome assembly GCA_035570275.1 of Candidatus Acidiferrales bacterium. Taxonomy (GTDB): domain Bacteria; phylum Acidobacteriota; class Terriglobia; order Bryobacterales; family Bryobacteraceae; genus DATMNI01. The sequence goes on from DATMNI010000218.1 coordinate 70,608, forward strand.
CTACACCTCCGAGATCGCAGTCTCTCCGGATGCGCGCTTCGTCTACGCCGCCAACAGGCTGCACGACACCATTGCCTGGTTCTCAATCGCAGCCGACGGGACGCTGCGATTCGTGGGGGAAGAGCCCACGCGGGGCGACTATCCACGCTTCTTTACCTTCGATCCTTCCGGGCGTTTCGTGTACTCCTGCAACCAACGCGCGGATGCGATCGTGTCATTCCGGGTGAATCGAAAGACGGGCGGGCTCACTCACACGGGCCAGTACACGCCCATCGGCACGCCATCTTTCCTGGCCTTCCTCACGGAACGGAATAACCCACGGGTCTGATCATTTCGGGGTATCGTTTTCCCTCATTCCGAGCGGGCGTTTCCGGACGGTGCGTTTAACCCGATGGTGCGTTTAACCGGGAGGAGTGCAGGAGTTTCACGTGCGTGGGCACCGGTCGACCTGTGAAAGGCCGGCGGCTGCCTGGCGCCTGGACACTGATGCCGCCATATAATGGAAGGACCATGCGCATTTGTCTGCTCGTCAGTAGTGGTCTCGTGGCACTCGCCGGCCTGATGGCGCTGACGGCGGAGGCCCAACCGGTGAGTTCGGCGCCGCCCGCGGGCTTCAAGAGTCTCTTCAACGGCAAGGACCTGGCGGGGTGGCGAGGCCGCCCCGGCGGAGGAGGCGTGTTCAGCCCCTACGTCGAGGCGAAGTTCACGGCGGAGGAGCGCGCCGCGAAGCAGGCGGAGTGGAACGCCGATCGCGACTTGCACTGGCGCGCGGATCCCGCTAAGGGCGAGATCGTCTCCGATGGAAAAGGTGTTCACCTCACGACCGAGAAGGCGTATGGCGATTTCGAGTTCCGCGTGGACTGGATGCTGACGCAGCCGTGCGGCGATTCCGGCGTGTACCTCCGCGATTACCCGCAGGTGCAGATTTGGGATCCAGCTTGCCCTCACGAGCAGCGCAACGGGGCCGACAAGGGCTCCGGCGGGTTGTGGAACAACAACCCGGACAACCCCGGAAAATGGCCGCTGGTCAAAGCGGATAACCCGATCGGGCAGTGGAACACCCTCGCCATCAAAATGGCCGGCTCCCGCGCGTGGGTCAGGCTGAATGGGAAAGACGTCGTGGTGGGACAGATTCTTGACAACTTCTTCGATCGCGCACAGCCGGTGCTGGCGACAGGCTCGATTGAGTTGCAGACGCACGGCTCTGCAGTACGGTTCCGCAACGTTTACGTCCGCGAGATTCCTGAATCCGAGGCGAAAGGGCTGCTCGCCGGCGTCAGCGGCGCACGCTGACTGGTTGGCGGCGCGGGAAGTGATGCAGCCGATTCTCGAGTTGACCGGCAATCCCCAACTTCCGGCGGCGCATGGCATTGGGTGCGCGGCCGAACGATGTGTTCCGCTCCCTTTATGGCGAGCGTTGACGCTGGCAGGCGCCGGTTCGGCAGTTGGGCTCGCTGGCTGCGTGGCCATCCGCGGTGTCCCTCGGCAAATTGGTATAACGGTGTGGGTCCGAGTGAGCCGAGGGTGTTGGGTGGAGTGGCGGTCGCGATGCTCGGGGTCGCGCTCGCAGCCTGCTGGGCACCCGTGAGAAGGGCGATGTGAGTGGACCCGGCGCAGATGTTGAGGGGGAGTGAGCACATTTCCTGCCTGTGCCCAAAGCCTCGGAAAGGCAGTTCGGCCAAGGGCCGACATAAAGGCAACACAGTCGGGGATGCCTGTGCTACTATAGGAGCGGTCTTGAATCCTCTCACGTCGTTTGAATCCGCCGCAAAGGTCTTAACCTCCGCAAGGGTCTTAACCTCCGCCAAGGTGTTCACCTCTGTTGTACCCTCAATCGATGTCGGGAACTAGATCGAAACATTTAAAGAGGTAAGGAATGAAAGAAACAGGTACAGTAAAGTGGTTTAACGCCGGCAAAGGGTTCGGCTTCATCCAACGCGAGAATGGCGAAGACGTGTTCGTCCATTTTTCGGCTATCGCAGCCAGCGGCTACCGCTCGCTCGACGAGGGCGCCCGCGTGTCATTTGTCGTGAAGAAAGGGCCGAAGGGTCTCCAGGCGGAAGACGTCAGCCCCGCATAAATTTCCAGTAGAATCCAGGAACCCATCAGGAACAAGGGAGGCGCGCCGTCAGGTTGCGCCTCCGAACCTGTTACACTCCTCCGATCTGTTATCGTCCTCCAACCTGTTACCGTATAGGCATGAAGTTTCATGCAGCGCGTCTACTTCTCATTTTTTCCAGTCTGGCTCTCAGCGCAACCGTCTTTTTCACCCTCGCCAGTCCGGGCTTCGCCGCCGACCCCAAGGCGACCCCCGAGGATGCCCGCAAATTCATCAATGACGCCGAGCAGAAACTGTTGCTGCTCAACGTCGATTCCGCCCAGGCCGATTGGATCAAATCCACCTACATTATCGACGACACCGAAGCCATCGCCGCCAAACTCGACGAACGTTCCATCGCGGCCACGGTCAGGTACGCCAAAGAGGCCACCCGTTTCGATGGTTTGACGCTCGACCCCGTCACCGCGCGAAAAATCAAGCTGCTCAAGCTCTCGCTCACCATCGCCACCCCGTCGGATCCCAAGGAAAGCGAAGAGTTGACCCGCATTGTCTCCGGCATGGAAGGCACGTATGGGAAGGGCAAGTATTGCCCCAGCGGTCCCGAAAGTTGCAAGGACCTGGAAGAGCTCAGCAAGATTATCGCCGAAAGCCGCGACGCCAAAGAGTTGAAGGAAGCCTGGGCCGGCTGGCACGCCATCTCACGCCCCATCCGCAAGGATTTCGTGCGTTACGTGGAACTGGCCAACAAGGGTGCGCGCCAACTCGGGTTCAAGGACAACGGCGCCATGTGGCGTTCCAAGTACGACATGCCGCCCGACGCCTTTGCCAAGGAACTGGACCGGCTCTGGGAACAGATGAAGCCGCTCTACGTTTCGCTGCACGCCTATGTCCGCAACCGGCTGCGCGAAAAATACGGTGACGCCGTTCCCGCCACGGGCGCCATCCCAGCCGACCTGCTGGGCAACATGTGGGCGCAGGACTGGAGCAATATCTACCCACTGGTAGCGCCTCCCCATGCCGAACCCGGCTACGACCTCACCGAACTGCTCAAGAAGCGCAATACCGATTGGAAGCAGATGGTGCAGTACGGGGAAGGCTTTTTCAAGTCCCTCGGTTTCGACCCGTTGCCCGAGACGTTTTGGGAGCGTTCGCTGTTCCTCAAACCGCGCGACCGCGACGTGGTTTGCCACGCCAGCGCCTGGGACGTGGACAGCGTGAACGACCTGCGCCTGAAGATGTGCATCCAGATCACCGGCGAGGACTTCCTCACGGTCCATCACGAACTGGGCCACAACTTTTACCAGCGCGCCTACAACAAGCTGCCGCCGTCTTTCCGCGACAGCGCCAACGACGGTTTCCACGAGGCCGTGGGCGACACCATCGCGCTTTCCATCACGCCCGAGTACCTGGTCAAGCTGGGCTTGCTGGATAAGGCTCCGGACACTTCCCAGGACATCGGGCTGCTGCTGCACAAGGCTCTGGAGAAGATTGCCTTTCTGCCGTTCGGGCTGGTGATCGACCAGTGGCGCTGGAAAGTCTTCTCGGGCGAAATCCCACCCGGCAAGTACAACGAGAGCTGGTGGCAGCTTCGCCAGAAGTATCAGGGCATCGCGCCGCCGGTGGATCGCAGCGAGGCCGATTTCGATCCGGCAGCCAAATACCACGTGGCCGCCAACGTGCCCTACATGCGCTACTTCCTGGCGGATATCCTTCAGTTCCAGTTCCACCGCGCCCTTTCGCAGGCCGCCGGCTGCACCGGCCCGCTGAACCGTTGTTCCGTCTACGGAAACAAGGCGGCGGGCGACCGGTTGAACGCGATGCTGGAGATGGGGGTGAGCCGGCCCTGGCAAGAGGCGCTGGAGAAAATCGCCGGCACGCGCCAGATGGATGCCACCGCCATCCGCGACTACTTCGCGCCGTTGCAGACGTGGCTTGACGAACAGAATCGCGGGAAACCTTCGGGCTGGTAACGGCTGCTCTAGGCTAGGGCCAGTGCGGCAAGCGGCCTGGCCCCATCGAGCCATCGAACCGGGCCCGCCGCACCAAAAAGGGGGAGCCCGAAGGCTCCCCCCTTTGAAGAACGGCGAAGGTTTCGTCCAAGGTTAGAAAATAAGCTTCGCTGAGATTGTAACGCTGCGGGGATTGCTGGAAAACACCTGCGACGGTTGATGGAACACCCCCGAGGACGGAATGGTGAAGTTGTGAACCGAGGTGCTGGTAAACCCGATGGGGGCCACGTCGCTGATATTGCCGCCAATATACTGGGCGTGGTTCAAGAGGTTAAAGAAGCGCCCGGCGAATTGGAATTTATATTTCTCGTTGATAGACACCGACTTGGCGAAGGTGGCATCCACGTTGTCAATCGGGTTCATGCGCGCGGTATTGCGGCCCGCGGTGGAAAGGCCGCCCTTGGGAACCGTGACATATCCGGCGGCGGGATTGTTGATCAGGAAAGCCACGGTGTCGCCGTTGCTGTTCTTCAAGGCCGTGGTGCCGGAACCGATGAGCGGGTTTCCGCCGCCGTTGACGGCCGCCCGGTCGCCGCCCGAATCCCCGTTCAGGTTGGAATCGATGCCGCTCTGGACCGTGAACCACGTACCTGTCTGATAGGTATAGATAGGCGCGACTTCCCAGTTGCCGACCACATTCTTCAGCAGCCAGCTCTTGGAACTCTTATACCAGGGGGCATCGTAAATCACCTCGGCGGTCACGCGATGGCGGTGATCCAGGGCCGAACTGGAGCGGTCCGCACTGAGGTTGCGAATATTCTGCGGACGGCGCGGCGTGGTGTAGGTGCTGAAGACTTCCGCGGTGGAATCGTCGATGTTATGGCTGAAGGTGTAAGCGCCCATGAACTGGAGGCCGTTCGAGAAGCGCCGCGTGATCTGGTTGGCCCAGCCGTGATAGGTGGAATTGCCCCAGGGCTGGTAGGAGGTGATGATGCCCGTGAAACCGGCCGCCTTGTAAGCGGGATCGAGGTAGCCGCCGGCATTGTAGGCAGCGGTGAGTCCGGCCAGCGAGGTGGTCATGCCGTTCAGAGCCGCCTGGCTGGGGGCGGTGGTGAGCAACGGCAGAGCGTCCGCGCCATTGACCACCGGCACGCGGTTCAACTGGGCCTGTACCGGCAGGTGGATGCCGCGCGTACCCAGGTAGCGGCTCTCAAAGGTGTAGTTCTCATGGAACACGCGTTGGATTCCGATGTTCCACTGGAGCGATTGGGGCCGCACCTGGTTGGGAACATATCCGCCCGTTCCCGCGCGGGCCTGTGCCTGGGTTAATGCGGCCGCCGAAGCGTTGGGCGGAATGCCGCCGCCGGCCAGGAATCCGCTCCCGCTGGCGCCCGTCACGTCCACCGTGGTGGTGTCCTGCGGCGGCAGCGTGAGCAAGCCGAAGTTGTCCACCAGCACGTCAAAGCTGCGGCCAAAACCGGCGCGAATGGAGGTCTTGCCGCTGTTTCCCGGCGAATATGCCAAGCCGACGCGCGGCATCCACGCGGTAGTCATCGCCGTCGGCTTCTGGAATA